>JBGTBJ010000009.1:0-122300 GCA_041749395.1 Pirellulaceae bacterium | reverse complement strand
TGCTTCCGGCGTTATCTTGGACATCCATGAGGCTTCCTTTCCTGGGCTGTTAGTGTGAGAACCAACATTCTCTAGGAGGAAGCCTCTTTTTTTAAATATCAATCGAACTGAATCAGGGCGCACTACGCGGATCGCACCCCCGACCAGCATTAACATCGGGACAAAGACGGGTGCCATAAACGTCCATTTGGCGCTCGCGCTGCCCATTAATAAATTGACAACAGCGCAAATCAGAATAAACAAAACGAAGACCCCCGCATTGTCTAAGTTCATGCTCTTGATCGCCTCCGCACCCTGGACAGCGATGATCGTGCCTAGATTCGTCCATTTGAAATACTCAACGAATTGGGCGGCGAAAAAGACAAGTACGATGTACATGCCCATCGATGTCATCGATTTCGACATGGAATGGATCACATCTTTATCGCTGCGAATGGTCCCCATGACCCATCCATAGACGATTCCAGGAATTAGAAATCCGACAAAAATAATAGCGACGATCCCTTCCAAGAAGGCTGGCGTTTTCGCTTTGCTTGAGGCAGGTACCCCCAGTGCTCCGAACCAAGGCAATGATTCAGAAAGGTCGGACGAAGACGTGACTGTTTCGCTGCTGGCGACATCTGTCTGCGCGATCAAAGACGCATCAGCCACGACTGGAGGTGTTGTGGGCCAGCATAAATAGAGTAGCAAGAGCGAGCAGAGAATGATCGAAAGCCCGCTGAATTTCAGTCCTCGCTTTTCCTGCGGCGTCAAAGTTTCGAGCGAGGGCGTCGCCAAGAATTCTTCATCGCCATCTGTACCCGAATAAGAACCTAAACGCGGTTCCACAATCCTTGCTGATACCCAGGTCCCAGCCAGAGTGACCACGAAGGTACTCGCCATCATGAAATACAAGTTACATGCTGGATTCACTTCGTAGGTAGGTCGAATCATTTGCGCCGCGGGAGTGGTGATCCCGGCCAGCAACGGATCAACGGTTCCTAGCAATAAGTTAGCGCTATATCCGCCAGAGACTCCAGCGAAGGCTGCGGCCAATCCAGCTAGCGGATGACGATTGAGTGAATAGTAGATCGCCGCCCCTAAGGGAATGATTACAACGTAGCCAACCTCTGAGGCAGTATTGGACAAGACACCAGCCAGCACGAGCGCTGCGGTGACGAGCGTCTTGGGCGCACCAAAGATCAGCAAGCGAATGGCCGAAGAAAGCAGACCACTGTGTTCCGCAACCCCGACGCCCATCAAGGCTACCAAGACGGTGCCCAGAGGTGCAAAATGAACAAAGTTGTTGACGAGATTGACCGTGATTCGGCGCAGGCCGTCGGCATCCAACAGAGAGACCACATGCACAAAACCATCAGCACTCATGCCGCTGGTCCCCTTGGGGCGAGGGTCTTCAACAGACCAGCCAAGCCACGCTCCCAAACCGCTCAACAGAATAGTGCCAAACGCGAACAAAGCGAATAACGTGACGGGATGCGGCAGCAGATTGCCAAGCCACTCTACCCAACCTAACGCCCGATCAACCAGTGATCGGCGCGGGGCTTTCATGGGGGTGTTTGACAAGTTGGGGCTTGGTTTAGCCATAGCGAGGTCCCTGCGGAATCAATCAGATACAATCGATGGACCGCTAGTATACGGTGAGCACATCGGTATTGCGTGCAGGGGAGCTGTCGCTTTTTGACCCCTATTTTCGGCCAAATAGCTTCAATGCTGTTTTGCCCGCTGCAATGGCTGCACATTTAGCCGCATCGATAGTCGGAGCGGCACCCACATTCGCGGGCTGAATTCCCAACGATCGCAGCTTTGAATTCACGCGATGCAGCGATTGTCGACGTTGAGAGTCATCGGTTTGGAAAGTAATACTGAAAGAAATCGAAACGTTGTCTCCATTCTTGACCCAGTGCGGCGCGGCAACCGGAAAGTGCAAACCCTGGCCCGGATTCAACTCAAACCACTCTCCACGATCTGCAAAGCTGTCTTGATAGGGGATGTTACGGTGAGCACCGGTGAAAAAATCTTCCAGTTGTTTCTCCGTCATCACTTCGCGATCCTCACGGTCAAACAACTGAACTCGTTTGTGACCTCGTATCTGCAATAAAAAATTGTTCTCGGGATCGATGTGAAACGGCGTTACCGAATTGGCGGACGAGATAAAGATAAAGCCCTGATGACGGCACATCCCAGGCACAAATGAGTCGGTAATCTCGCGCACTTGCTCAAGCGACGAATTGAGAAGTTGCAGGTAGGGTTCACTCAACTCAACGTTCTTCAAAACCATCCACGATTGGCATTCTTCAATGCGACGAATCGTTTCCGGAATGGATAGTCCATTGGCGGGAGTCTGCGTTGGGTCCTGAGTCACCGGCAGGTTACCAGCATTATATTCGATGCGATCGGATGGAAGTTGTTGAGCAAGTTCAATCAATCGCGGCAGTGCAAACAACGGGCTATCGGCTAGGTTATGCTCGATCAGAAATGGCTTGCGATTGAAACGCTCGACAAAAGTCTGAGGGTTTAGTTTGTGGAGTGGTTGATCGTCAGCAATTGGCGCAACAATTGGGAAATCACATGCAGGTAGCGTAGAAAATACTTCAGTGGTCATAGTATCTACTCGATTTCAAAACATTCAAACACAAAGGAAAATAACGGTCGGTCCGGAGGCAGACCAGCGTGGACTTTTACGCCATCATTTCTTCCGCAATCGTTGCAGCCAGCGAGCAAGCGGTAGCAGAGCAATAGAGAGTGAACTACCTCGTTTCTGCGTGCCGATAGTGATGGTTTGTAGAATGCGGCGATCGGTCCATAAGGAATCGATCATGGGATGGTTGGGTTGAGCGCAGGAGTCCATCCATCGCACCTGCGGTAATGAGGATAGGCACTCTATGTTAATTTTTTCTAATAAACAGCCAGGCGAATATCGATGCAAACAAGGGTCAAAAGCGATCTTGAATGCGAAGCCACCATCGCCAGAGAGCAAATTGCACTTCATTGCAACCGGCCGTCCATCTAGCTCCAACGACAACAACATGGCCTTGCCCTTCGCGAACGATTCAGTCAGTACTTGTTGTACAAACGTTCGTGAGTTTTTGTTGCAAGCAAGCGCTGTTCCCATTTCTCCTTTCCAACCATGTGCTTCCATCTCAAGAAACTGTTCGATCCAAATGGTCGCTTCGGCGGTATTCTGTGGAATGCGCGTTTGTACCGTACCCATTTCGTCCAGACGTCGTGTCAGTCGATTCAACGATTGACGCTTGGAACGAGGCCAGCGTGCAAAGTAATCTTCGGTGCTAGCCGCCGGCCTATACACAGCACGATGGTGAATGTCTCTAACAAAGAACGCCGATTCACTGGTCTGCAGGTGTTCTGCCAAGAGATGTTGAAACGGTCCATCTCCAGGGACAGTCTGCAAGTTGAGAGATCGAAATCCCGCATCGCCCAAATGCTTTAACATGGCGCGAAATGTCGGCAACGCAGCATCGCGTCTCAACAGTGGGTGTCCGAGAAATGACTGGTCGTGTAGCCAAAGCTTGGCGCCTCGCCCCAATTTGCCTTCCAATCCTGTGACGCAAGAAATGGGCATTATGCCGCAGATCACGCGAGGGCCAGCAGGCCAAACACGTCGGGCTGCGGTTGCCACCAGCACGCGAGTGTCGTTAGATGCAAAGCACGTGAGTGCAGGGAGCAAAAATTGTGGTTCTAGAAATAGGTTGGGTTCAATACTCAGCTCAACCAGTCGATCCCATTCCTCGCGCAGCGCTGCTAGCTCTTCAGCAGATCTATATTCAGAAATTTGAATATCATCGTGAGGCAGATCAGCTTCGTCTTGATTGGGGTTAGCCTTGGAGGTGGGCTTCGCGACTTTTTCCTGGGTCTTCGAGTTCTTGAGGAGCGGCACCGTTTCAATCATCGGAGCGCCAAAAATGGATGCAGCAATTTCTATGGGTGGTTTGATCATGGTTGCACCTGTGCCGCGCAGAAAGTCATTTTGACCTGATGCTTCAACTTTTCTGCCCACGTGGTCGCCGATTCAAAGGCCAAGGATACGGCGCGCGCAGGAGTAAAATAGGTGCGTACCAATCGACGGGGCTGACCATTCCACAAGTGTTTGTAATGTTCATCACCGCGGAGAAAGTCAAATCGATTGAGTCCACGCGAAATCGCATTACATAGTGACCCTGTTACTAAGAGATGCCCCGGTTCAATACTCAATACTTCGGGATCTATTCCCGAGACATACATCGATGCGGTTCGATCGTGGAGGAATATCAAGTGCATACCAACCGTGCGATCACCTTGCTGGCACCATTGCAATTCCATTTGCTGCCGCGGCGCGAAGTGGTGAGCAACATCCAATAGAAATGGCAAAAACCTTGGATCGGCGAACGATCCCGGCTGTCCCAACGTCTGCCGCCGCTTCTGATGAAGCTGGCACAACAGAGGCAACTTGTTTCGCAAAGTCTCGATATCGTTGGCACAATGAAAGGTTATTTCTTCGCTTTCAAAACGTGCCAAGCACTTCTTCGGTTTGCGGCGGAATCCTTTCGACAACTCCGCTAGATATTCACCCCAAGTACTGGGGATCTGCACAACATAGGTCGATTCAATGGGCTGTTCGCGCATCGCATAGCCACAGCGTTGCATTTGTTGGCAAAATTGCGGATACCAACTCGCATCAGGAGATACGCCATCTAGTTCTAATTGGCAGCCCGACCATTTAGAAAGTGATTGAGTTGTCTCGTCTATGGCACGGACTAATTCTGCCAGGGTAGCGTCGCCATGCTCTTGCGACATGGCAACCGATTGATAGTCGGTACAAACATTCCCGGAACCCAGAAAACGAATGCGAGTGCGAAACGAACTAGATTCCATGAAAAAGGGGGCTACAGCACGAAGATTGCCGCGGTCGTCGCTCGTCGTAAACACCGCTAACTGATGCCCATCGCCGTAATGTTTCCACCACGTCGTAAGCCAATCAGGTGAATGAAAGGGATGCCCTCCAGCGATAGCTCGCCAAGGCTCCAGAAACTCACAAAGAGCCATCGGGTCGGTGATTACTTGATTTTGCATACTGAGAACATACGTCAAAAATGTTCTTCAGGACGCGATAAGTCGAACGTCTACGGCACGCAGTTGTCCGAGTCGCCCGACAGCAAAGACCTATCATTTCTTGCACTACTCATGTCTTCGTGAGACCTGAGTGGGTTTTGCGGATATTGGCGGATGTGTCGATTGTGCGGAGGTGGGCATTTGCAATCCAATCAACATCACAGGTGTTTAATCGACTCGCTTTAAGTCCAATTCGTAAAACCATAAATCATCATTTGGGACATCGAGCTCTAGCTTTGAAAATCGACCCTTTGCATCACATACGAAGTGGGCTGTTCCTTCGTCGAACCAGGCGAACTGCTTCCGCCATCGAATAACAAAAGTGTCGTAATGCAAGTGCTCGAGGTCGGCGACCAAGTCGGGATAAGGGAGGAGTTTCAATACTAGATGCCCATCGACCTGCTCCACAGTTGCTCGGCCATACAACGGACATTCGTATGTGGACGCATAATCGCTGAGCGGATGGCTAGGGGAAGTGTTTGGTACCGCTGGGCTGATAGCAGCAGCGACTCGCTTACCAAACTCAATTCGCGATTTTTGGAAAGACTGTAATTGTTCGCCGCTCCAATCATGAGCCGGCAACTCCAGAAATCGATCGACCACCTCATAGGTGATTGCAGAGCCGATGCTGGTCATGCTATTAGTCAGCACAACAACGCCCAAGTTTTCTTCGGGTACCATTAAGACTTGCGAGTACATACCATCGTATCCACCGCCATGGCCCACCAATTTTTTGCCGTTGTAATCGGACAGTGACCATCCCAGCCCATATGCGCGAAAGTGGGTCGATGGCATTCGACCGCTACTGCCGCGCGAAACGGGGATGGCCATTTGGGCTTGCCACATTTCATGCGATGCTTGTTCGCTGAAGATTCGCGAGTCGGCAGCTAATGATCCTTTCCGTAATTGGAGTTGCAACCATTTAGCCATGTCGTCGGCACTGGAAATGATGCCACCAGCAGAGGCCATGGTGTCCCAATTCATCCAGGCAATCGGTGCTGATTGATCGTTAAGAGTTTTGTGAGGAGTAGCATAGTTGCCTCGCGATACCAAATCGCGCACGGAAGTAACCGTGCGATGCATCTCCAGCGGTTCGAGAATGCGTTCCTCGACAAATTGACCCCAGGGTTTGCCCGCAACGACTTCGATCACTTGGCCAGCTGCCAAAAACATGAGATTGGAGTAGCCGTATTCAGCGCGAAAGGAGGAAGCGGGTTTTAGATAGACAGCTCGTTCCAAGACTTGGCGAGGTGAATAGGGAGTGCCCCACCAAAGGAGATCGCCACTGAATGTTCCCAGTCCGCTGCGATGACAGAGTAAATCTCGCACTCGAAGTTCGTTGGAGGCCAGCGGGTCCGACAGCTTCAGCCAAGGCAAGTACATGTGAACCGGGTCATCCCAGCGGAGCTTGCCATCATCGACGAGCATGGCCAGGCCTGCAGCGGTAAAGGCCTTGGAATTGGAGGCAATGGCAAAGAGTGAATGTTGATCGACTGTTTTGGCACTGCCCTGTTCAAGCACTCCATAGCCTTTGCTCAACAGCACTTGGTCTCCCTGGACAATTGCCACCGCTAATCCGGGCACTTGCCACTTTTGTCTCGCCTCTTCGATATATCGATCCAGAGACGCGATCCGCTCATTGAGATCGGTGGCCGATTCTGCGCTCACGGTTGTTGCGTCTGCAGTGGCAATCTCTTGCGCGGACGCAGAGGACGCAAACAATCCATTGCACGTTAAAGCGATCACGATCGCCAATGACCCGAGCAGAGTAGTCAATGCCGGCCATCCAGGGACGGTAATGCCTTGTTTATACAAGAAGACGCGGTTCAAAGACTCGAGAGGGCGCAAGTTCATTGAGATAGCTCCGAAACACAGAAAGAGGAACGGGCTATATCATAGTCAAGTTTTTCACCACTACGAACGGTCATTTCGTGCTTGGTTTTCGCACGTGCAATACGATGTAGCCCACCACAATGACTGCGCAGGTCACTGCAATTCCCCCCACAATTTTTCCTTTGTGCACTCCCCACACTTCGACGGCCTGGCCGCCAAAGTAAAAGCCAGTGAACGAAAGAATCGTCACCCAAGTACCGGCACCTAGGGTGGTCCAAAAGCAAAAACGACCAAGTGGCATTCTCGCCAGCCCTGCTGGAAGACTGATCAATTGCCGCACTCCCGGAAGCAATCGACACACGAAAGTAGTGAGTTCGCCATGCTTGTCCCATGCCTTTTGCGCTTTGAGAATATTGCTTTGGCTGACAAAGAAATACTTGCCATAGCGTTCGAGAAACCCGATTCCCAAGTACCTCGCAAAAAAGTAGTTGAACAACGCACCAACGAGACTTCCCGCTGTGCCGGTCACAATGACCAGCGGTAATTGAAGCGTACCCTTGGCAGCAAAAGCACCCGCGGGAAGCATGACAATCTCGCTCGGAAAGGGAATGAAGGAGCTTTCAATGGCCATTAGGACGAATATTCCCAAGTAGCCAGATTGTTCAAATCCGCCCAGCAGCGAGGTGACCCCTTGTTCAATCCATGTAGAGAGAGATTCCATGAATAAAGTGCTTTCCGCGTTTGAGCGTGAAGAAAAGGTCTGTATTTTTGAAGTCAGGGTGCAGTGAGGTAGATAGTCGCCTTTCGCTCCGCGAAAGTAGCGTCGTTATTCGCTGCTTTTTTAGAACTTTCACGGTGTGAAAGGCGACTATCTTTTATTACCGGTTCACAAGCATACACGGCCTCTCGAAAAATCGTAGGACCCAGAGACTATTCAACTATATCTAGCAAGGGATCAAAGCCACTTTGCTGCAGCTGCTGAAGTCGCTTCTTCTCATGTTCGAACAGGGCACGACGACGTATTTCATTTCGTTTTTCCACGCGTTGTTGCGCGACCGTAATGTGTCGTGCGGAAATACGCTTCGACGCTGTGGAGGACCGTGACGGAGAATCTACGTCGCGCTGGAGTCCAGCTGCGGTGCGCAATACTTCGTCTTGGTCCGATGAGAATATTCGGTAACTCCCCGGGTCGCCCTGGCGTGCGGTGCGACCAATCAACTGTCGGTCAATGCGAGGCGAGTCGTGCAATTCCGACACAATGACATGCATCCCACCAACTGCTTTTACCGCGGCGGAGACTTTAATGTCGGTGCCTCGGCCAGCCATGTTGGTGGCGATAGTAACTCGACCAGTTTGTCCCGCTTGTGAGATAACTGTCGCTTCGTGTTCGCTTTGAGTAGCATTGAGAATTTGGTGTGCGACGCCCAAACTGCGTAGCTCGCGACTCAGCCGTTCAGACGCAGCGATCGACCTCGTACCAACAAGGACGCTCCGCCCGGCTTGTATCTGCGTAGCGGCTTCTGCAGCGATCGCAAGAAACTTATCTCTCTCAGACGCGAAGACGAGTGGAGGCCAACGTCGTCTCAGGTTCTTGCGATGGGGTGGTACGTTGACATAGCGAAGCTGATAGACCTTTCTGAATTCGTTGGCAGAGTGTCGTATGGTGCCCGACATACCCGATAAGTGTTCGAATGAGACAAAAAAGGTCTGCAGTGTCATTCGTCCCAATTGACCACTTGGCATCGTCAAACCTACTCCTTCTTTCGCTTGTATTGCCTGTTGAATGCCATCATGCCATTCACGACCCTCTGCAAAACGACCGGTATGCTCATCGACCAGGTGAATTTGATCTGTCTGCACAATATAGTGCTGATCGCGATGAAAATTGCGCAACGCCTTGATGGCGCGTTCCATGTGCTCATAGCAATCGAGCAGGCTGAGTTGATTCAATTCAGTGCGTTTGGTGAGTTGCTGAACCCAGAGTCTACCCTCATTTGTTAACGAGATTTTGTCTTGCCCCTTTTCATACACATAGTGGATCGATTCGCGTCCTTTGTCAGCATGCGATGCGGCCCACTGAAAGGCATGCTCTACGGAGGATTCCACGGCCGGTGGTGTCGATGCGACGATCAGCGGCGTGGAGGCTTCGTCGATCAGCAGACTGTCGGCTTCATCAACAATCATGGCGTAGAGCCTTGAACGCCCCACTCGTAGATGCTCCTGACCATTGCGACGCTTCATGCGGTCCTTCAAAATATCAAACCCGAACTCACTGGCTGTGCCGTAGGTAATGTCGCATTGATAGTTCAGACGTCGCTCATCGTCTGCCATGCAGGACTGGATCACGCCAATCGTTCGCCCCAATCTTTCGAGGATCGGGCTCATTTCCTCGGCGTCGCGTTGTGCGAGGTAATCATTCGCCGTCGATAGGAAAACACCACGACCCATGAGCGAATGGAGGTACAAAGGAAGAATCGCTGTTAAAGTCTTTCCTTCGCCGGTATCCATTTCAACAATGCGACGATGCATCAGTTGATATCCACCATAGAGCTGGACGGGGAAATGCTCGACACCCAAAGTACGTCGCGTAGCCTCGCGAACAAGCGCAAACGCCATGGGATACGTTTCGTCTTTTGATTGGCCCGCTTGAAAATCAAATTCCAAGCGACGACTCTCTTGCCGCAGCGCAGCATCGCTGCAGTTGCGAACTGTCTGCTGTACACGAACGACTCGAGCGGCAACATCGGCGATCGATCGATGTCTTTTGGTAGGCGTGACGAAATCTAACCATTGCCGCATCATGTTCATGTTCATTTCCAAAGCTGGGTCACAGCTAGCCAACCAATACCAAGTTCCAAGGAGAGAGGAAAATCAAAGTCGTACTCGAAAAGTATTGTGAATCCAACGCGATATACGCCATGCAATGCTTCGCTTGCCGGCGCTTATCTTCGCCGTGCCGCTTGTTCCGAAAGTGGTGGTATCCCCTGCATCTATCGCGACACTTACCATGAAGTAGCGATCGTCGAGTAAAGATGCGTTGGCCGTCGGAACGTCTCCGAGGTTTCCTTTGGATGCTCGCCATTCCTGAGCATCCAAATCGCCCACTCGCTTTGCCTCCTGGGCACGTAAGTTCTCAGGCAGTTCGTCAAATTTTGTGTCAGCAGATGCAATCTCAACCACAGTTCCATTGATCACCTCATGCACATAATTCGATTGCATAAGTCGAACGTTCGCCCCTAGAGCAACCAGGGCAATGTCCCTTTGAGCGATCTTTACTTTGCCCACCGGGGTCGTCTTGGTGGCGACGATACCGACGCGAGTTCCTTTGGTCAGGAAAGCACCCAAGTTCGCTTTCCGCAACGGTTGGCCGTACCACGACGTCAGCGAATACTCACTTTGAGGTTCTTTTGCTCGGCTTGGTACACGATAAAAAATGCCGTCATGAGGCGCGCGGATCGAAAGTTCGGTAATGCGATTCTCGAGTAGTTCAAGGCCCGCCTGGAGTTGAGTTTGCTTTTTGCGAAGCTCAGACATTCGCTCCAAGGCACGATCCATCGTAGAGCGAATGATCGACGCGAGTGACTCCTCAACCTCACGCAGTTGACTTTCCTGGTTTAGCTTCTCTACAAGCAGATCAACGCTCGATAAAACTGCAATTACTTGACCTTCATGAACGGGTGATCCTTCTTCAACCAAGATCGCTTCGAGTATTCCGTTCTCATTGCAGTAGACTGTTTTTGCGTCACCCATGCCCATCTCGTAGTCGGCAGACAGCTCATAGGAGTAGGGAATCATTACCAGGAGGGCAACTGTAGCAATCGAGATGATAGTTGCGACGACGCCGCGTCGATGGTGCATGTGAAGAGTTGATCCGGTTTGTAAAACTTGTTTCAAGACCGAATAGCAAGGTGCTAACAGAATTGTTGCAAAAGCCAACAGACAGATGCCAGCAGCAAAGCCGCCGAGACCGAATGGACTGAGAAACTCGGTCAACATGACGCCGATAACGACAACAACGAATGCGCGAAATAAGAACGCGGCAATCGCATAGATCGCTAACCAGCGTTTCAGATAGCTGGGCGTCCATGGATCCACCTCGCGTTTGGCTCCCCAGACATTTCGCAATACAAATTGCTTAACAACGATGCCCGCTTGTTGCGATAGGTTTGGAATTTCCAAAAGATCGGACAGTACAAAGTAACCGTCGTATCTTATCAAGGGGTTGCCATTGAGTAGGATTGCGGAGACGGAGCAAACAAACATCACTTGCAGTGCCCACAGCTGCAGGTCTTGTGAGTGAGCAAAAGTCCAAATCATGGTTGCCATGCAGAGCAAAATCAATTCAACATAGACTCCGCCCAGACCGACCGCCGCTCGTTGCCATTTGCTCTTTAGCAACCAGCTCTCGGACGTGTTGCAATAGAGCGTCGGTATAAAAAACATCACCATAACACCGATTTCGTGACACCGCCCTCCATACTTTCGCAAAGCCAGTGCATGACCAAATTCATGTACTATCTTGGCAAGCGATGTGATCAATACCAGCCGAATCCATTGGCCAGGACCAAAGAATGCGGCAAACGAAGGAATGGTGCTGCGAATGTCTTGGGCAAAGACCAGTGCAGTTAACATAGAGACGCACGCGCAGAAAAGGACAACTACTACTACGCCCCAGCTGAAAATCCATTGAAAGAGGCCACCGAAGTGATCGAGCAACCATTGCGGATGGATGCCCCTAAACTTCCAATGAGTAAACTGCTTGAGGGACTGCCATATTTGGCTACGCTGTTTCTGTTTGGACAATTCAGCGAGGCATCTCCCCTGTCCGCCCGGCAAAGCAATAAGAAGGGACTTCTGGTGGAGGCTGATCAAATAGTCTTGCAACTCGCGAAACTTCACCCGGTGGGGCGTGAACTGCTTTTCGAATTTTGCTCTTAGCTGTTCAAATGCAATGGGCTCACGCAACCATTGCAGCACCATGAATTCTTCTTCATTGAGTATGTGATATTTCAACTCCAGCGGATCTTTTGCGATCCAATGGCGTGCACCGCGGTTGGTCACGGCACTCAAGACCAAATCAGCACGCTTCCGCAACGGAATGATTCCGGTAGTATTCGATAGGTTGATTGTTGAATTCAATTAGGTTGAGCTCATCCAACGTATCGAAACCAAGAAAACTTGAACCAGTCAAAGAACGAGTACAGCTTGCATTGAATCAGGGGCGCGCGTCCACAATGAATCATCGCAGTGACACTCGTCCCAGGTTTCGCACCGGCTGCTAATAATTCCTCCGTTGAATCCACTGGTAACGCCTTGATGGGCAGTATCGCATCTTCTGCGGAATTCAGATCGGTTGCCGGAGCGACCTCGTAGATGTTGGCATTCCATTGACGCGATGAGTCCGAGGCTAATTGGTAATCAACCACCAACGTCCGACTCTGTTGCTTTGCTTCGCGCTGTGCGCGTGTTACGTAACCATAGCGATAGTTGTCCGCTTCTAATTCTAAGACAAGGGGTGAGCCATCGGCGGCGATATTGAATAGTCGTTCACCCGGGTTGACTGGACGACCAGTCAATCTCTGTTCGATGTTCCACGCATATACGGTTCCCTCGATCGGAGACGTGATCGTTTCTACTTTGGCTAACTCGGCCGCAAGTACTTCCACCCGCGCCCGCAGAGGTTTCATCTGCTCTCGCGCAGTTGCCAAGTCGATGTGTTCTGATTCCTCGATACCGGATGAGTCTTCTGAGTCTGACTCAATATCTTCAAAACTCAGCTTACGCATTAAGCGATGGAAGCGTTCTTCCACTTCGATCAATTCGCTCTCCGCTTCGTACAATTCTGTGCGCATTGCGACACATTGTAGGCGAACGAGGACTTGCCCTTGTTGAACTCGTTCGCCATCGCGAACCAGGATTTTCTCGATGATGGATTCTGCGCGCGGGAATACCAGCGATACGTCACGAGGATTCAATACCCCTTCACAGCGAATTCGCATCTCGCCTGGTATCATGAACAGGGCAGCCAAAACCAAAATGGCCGCGGTCATGATCGCAATCGCTTTGCGCTTGGTACGACCAGTGAAGAGTTCTGTCAGCCAGGTGAGTTGCAGCCAGATGGGCATTCCAATCAAATTATAGTGCTGTTTGCTGGTAGCAATGAAGTCGGTCAGGCCACCCATCACCCTTTGCAGTATGCTCTCAATGTGGGACTCGTCGGGCATTGAGTCCATTGTCTCTAGCAAGAGCACTCCGATGTTCTTCTTGTCGCGAATGTTGGCTTCGTTGACCAGTTCGCTCAACTTCTGCTGGTCAGTAGGATTAGGATGAAGTCGTGAGTGAAATAGCGGAATCGTGGCCACCGCTCGACAGCGTGTTTCTGTAATATATTGCGAGATGGGTTCTGCTATTTGCGGTGGCAGTTCATCGGACGTGGACCAATAGCTTCTCTCGGACCTCGCCGAAACTCGCGAGAGACGTTCCATCTGACGAATGGTGCTGGACCGTTTGTCAAATGTTGGCTGGCCACTTACCGCCATAACTCGAAATCGGTCCCCTCGGCGATCGACCAAGGTGACTCGGTCGCAACGAAGCAGGTCCCGCAACTCATTGACGATTGTGAATGCGAGTTCTGGATAGTTCGCACTGGCCGCACAACGAAGCAACAGGTTTTCGTAGTCTGATGAACCCGTCGACAGGGCTTGTGCGATCGATTGTGCGTCCGCGGTCGCATGCCCTCCGCTCGATTCTTTTGTACTTGCTCGCTTCATGCCGGCTAAGACCGACATCAAATCAGTTCGATAGTGCAAAGAAGGAGTCGCTTCATCAAACAAACAGGTGATGGCCCCAATGCGATGCTCATCTAAGTAGATCGGCGCACTCAGTACATGGCAGTTCGTCTGAGGCTCCTGCAGAGACTTTGATGGAGTGTCCCTTGGCCAGTCCAATTCACTAACGGTCTCGCGGGCGACGCGCAGTGATAGAAAGGCAACGGTGCGATCTTCCGCTAGGGTTCGATCGAGTGTCGAGCCGAGAAAGGTGAGCAAAGACTCCTGTTTCTCGGTACCAACAACGCCGGAAGGATATAGGGCCATCGGAGTCCATTGTTCGTCATGCAATTGCCAAAAGCATGAAAACTTCGGTCCAAGGTTCTTCTCCACCATAAATAAGAAGTCGTCTAACGAACGATTCAACCCATCTTTCATTCGCTGGCGGATCTCTTGAGACGCTTTAGCAAATGAAATAACAGGACTAACGTAAACGATTGCCCCATCGGTCGATTGGTCCCCGATTGGACGACTTGTGTCCGTTTGGTGGGGCTCCGAGTGGATGGGGTCGGTGGTGGTCATGGGGCGCCGAACGCTTTTAGTAGTCGCCAATACAGGATAAGTGGGCTGCTTAAACAACACGGATGTATACTCTTTTGCGGTTGTCCAGTCGCTACTAACACTAGCACCGCAAACGCCGCAGCTTGGCTATCTTTCCTGATCAAGCGGAATGGAATCTATGATTCTAGTTCTCGCAGCTAGATTTACTCCCTCTCTACGAATGTTTAACGACTGAGTCAGGGGTGTGACGAATTAGCTTTGTAGCGATCAGGGCGGTTGAGGCAGTGTACGGAAGGGCGGCGGGGCGAAGCTCTGACATGATTTGCTGAACTGCAACGGCTCGGGCACCGATTCGGGCCGGTTCTGGTGTAGCGAGAAAATTATTTGATTACGACACATGCTTCGACATGGAGACAGATCAGCGAATCGCAATGACATTCGTCGACGACGAATGAATCTGTTTCTCTGCGCATTCAGCGCTGTTAGCGGGCTGTCAGGTCATTATCCACTGCATTCCGCAGAGCCCCCCGCGAATCTGCAATTCACGCCGCGCTGGATGAATAGCGATCCGACAGTAATAACGGATGCGGCTGCCTTGGGAGTTCCCGTTGCCATCGAGAGAGACAGCGACCAGCCTGTCGTCGCACTGAGTGCTCCTCAAGTAGTGGATTCCCTTCGCCTTCCGCCCCTTCGTAGATTGGCCAGTCCGCAATTGAATGCGGCTTTTAGCAACCGAATCGTAGGTCGCGCACCCCGTTGGATGTCGGAGACTTCAATCGCAACACGGGACTCCGAAATACCACTGCGGTTGGCCTCGAATCGGTTTCAAAATGCGAGTGATGGCGGTACCGGACCGATCATTGACTTCGATCGATTCATTATTCATCCCAACACCGGCGCAGAGTCGCTCACTTACAAAACTATCCAAGATCACAAGCAATTGAGTTTAGTGCCCGATGCACAGCCCATTCATCTTGATCCAGAAAGACTAGTCGCACTTTCGCTCTATCACTCTTTTCGCGCGAAACTCATTCGGCTTGAGCCCGAAGTACGCCGCACGGATATTCAGGCAGCTGTGGGTGCCTTCGATTGGACGGCCTTTATCGACAATACGTGGAGCTCGAAACGAACTCCGACTGGTTCCGAACTAGACGCAGGTGCCGGTGCACGCTTGCTGGATGAAGACGCCTACCAAGCTAATCTGACTGCGAAGAAACAAAATCGCGTTGGTGGAGATTTCGAGCTATCGCAAGGACTACAAACGCAGACCTCGAACTCAAGTTTTCTTACTTCACCTACCCAAGCAACAGCGGATTTGTCGGCACGATATACACAAGAGTTTTTGCGCAACTCCAGTGGTGAAGTGGCTCAGAGTAAACTGGCGATAGCCGGACTTCAAACCCGCCAGGCAGAAGTTGAGGCACTGACACAATTGAACGACCATGTGCAAGCGGTACTGGAACTCTATTGGCAAATTGCCAGCGTTCGCTGTCAGATTGTGGCCAACTATGAAAATCTGAAGATAATCGAACAAGTTGTGGAAGTGATCCGAGCAAGATTTCCAATCGATGCAACTCCGTTTGTTCTATCGACGGCGGACGCGGCGCGAGTGGCTCGGCTTGAAGCAGCGACAGATCTGCAGCGTGAACTAGCAACGTTGCAGGGTGATTTAGTGCAATTGGTCAATGTGCCAGATTGGACTCTCGCCAGGCTCGAGTTCATTCCCATGGCGACCCCTAACGCAATTCCGCCGCATGAGGATTGGACACAGCAGTTGCAGATAGCTATGGCCAATCGACCTGAGATCCGTCAGTCTTTACTGCAGATTGAGGAGACTGCCATTTCCAGTCGTGTTGCCAGGAATCAACTGCTCCCGCGTTTGGCTTCGTTCTTCCAGCTTTCGTCTCAAGGGCGATCGTTCAAAAACGATTTTATTGAGGCACAAACTCAAGTAGCCTCCGGACGATTTCTCAGTGTGGAAGGTGGATTTTTACTTGACTTCCCAGTTCCCGGAAACGGGGTGCGAGGCAATGCCAGAAAAGCACAAATCGAATACACGAAAAGCATGATTCAGTTGGAAGAGGCGACATCGGAAGTGCAGCGCGATGTGGCAAATGCACAGGCCGATCTTTCGGGTTTCTCGAATCTCAGCCAACTCCGCGTGCAGCAAGTTGAACAACTTCTGCTAAGTGTAAAATCTCTTGATATTGAATTGCAAACCATCGGTGCTGAGTCGTCCAACTTGGCATTTCGTCTCACGTCGCTTGTCAATGCTGTCGAACAACTCACCGACGCGCGGTTTCGATATTACCAAACGATTGCGGATCAGGAGATTGCCTCGCTAAGACTAGCTCGCGCCAATGGGTTGTTGCTTAGCTTTGCCCAATCGCAAGCGGTTCCAGTTTCTGAAGTTCCATTGTTTATGCTGCCGAACGAGTACTTTCCCTTGTTATCTCCCAGTATCGTAGGAACCGCAGCGAATCACGCCGCCTCTCGATGGACCGACTAGCCCCTGAAGTATGAATATTGCGATTGTGGCGATTCTGCCGAGGGGAGGGGATTTGATGTGGTTATCGGGCGGAATAGGGGTAGGGTTGGGGCTTTCTGCTTACTCGCAATCGCCAGAATATGCAGTGTTTTGCGATTCTTCCCTATGCTTTGATCTAAAGTTAAGTGGCTTCTATGGTCCCATTGCGCTTGCACATGCAAGAATGGGCAACAAAGCCGCTTTTTTGGCCCCGCGAGTCTTACCTGGATTCTCTCAATGCACTGCCGGCTTCGCTCACGCTGTTGGACGACACTATCGTTACTGTTGACGATAGCACTGTCTCCGACGTCGGTTGTTCGCGCTGCCGACGAAGCGCTGTCAGCTCGCCCAGCAACGGCAGGAGAGTCAACAACCATGGTGGTGGCCCCTTTAACAACCGTGACACTATCGTTGTCGCGCGATGGACGAATAGCCCAGTTGCCAATATTCGCTGGTAGTGTTGTTAGAAAGGGACAGCTCGTCATTGAGATGGATTCCGCTGAACAAAGTCTAACACTCGTGCGGACTCAACACGAACGACGCGCTACCGAGCTAGCTGCGAAGAACCTTGGTAAAGCGCGCTCCATCGAAGCGCAAATCGAAGCCAAAGAACATCGGCTCGAACTGCTCACTGCAATTGCCACGGCTGCCGCAACAAAAAAAATTAGTCCCTCTACACCGCAAGAACGTTACGAGATTGAGAAAGACATCGAACGGCTGCAAGCGGATCTTATGGACGAGAAGAGTCAGCTCCTTCAAACCGCTCTGGATGCGCAAGCGAAACAGGCCGCTGAGGATCTCGCCGCATTGGAGGTGCAACGCTCGAGAGTATTTGCACCATTCGATGGTGTCGTTCGGCTTTTGCAACGAAACGAAGGAGACGTTGTCAAGCAAGGCGATGCCATTGCAGAGCTTTCGCGACTGGATCGATTGCAAATTAACATTCTCTACTTCACAGCCGATGTAACACCTGGCGAAGTCATCGGGCAAGTTCTTCCAATACGCGCTGTTCAAACGGCCGATGGAAAAACTTGGACCAGCGAAGCAACCATTACACGCGTTGTCCCCGGAGTTAGCCAGAGTCAAACATTTCGCGCCTTCGCTGAATTCGACAATGAACCGTTTGTGAACTCAGCGGGTATTCTGCAATGGAGAATATGGCCAGGCATGGAAATGGAATTGATCACACAGAAAGCGGCAGCACTTCCTTAGTTACCGTGCTCGCGACCGTGCAGCGATATCGCATGGGACGCTACTTCATCGGCTTGCCTTCGATCGCAGTCCCATTGGTCGTGAGTACCTGAATTTCGTGGGCTCGATGTGGTCCGCGGTACGCCCAAACAATTTGTTTGTCGGGCGTGACTTCAAATACTTTGATGGATTCGTTCGAAGCATAACTCGCGATAACCGTATTGCCATTGGGAAGTCGTTGTCCACCACATGGATCCGCAAAGGGCTTTTCCTTGGCAAAGTCATCGTTGCTAATTTTCCAAACGATCTCCCTTTGTGGATTGAATTCGACGGTTTTGTTTCCGTGTGTCAAATTGACCAAGGTGTTTCCATTGGGCAACCGGATTGCTGTGAATGGCCAGTTCTCCGCGGCTCTCCCGCCTAAGCTTGCATCGTCGGTCGCAAATTCTTTCACGACTGTTCCATCGGGCGAGTATTCTTTGACTTTGAAGGCGAGTAAATGAGGCACTAGATAGTTGCCATTCGCTAACTTTCTTGCCATGCGAGTTTGCATGTGAGCATTGTCAGTCTCCGGTTGCAGGGCAAACTCCAGCGCCACTGAACCGTTGACTTCAATTTCCAGCAATCTTGGATTACTTCCCAGCTCAGTTATCAGTGTGCGACCATTGGGGAGCCGCTCAGCCGTGGAAATTTCATTATTGGCATCCGACTTTTTGTAGTGAAATACCGTTTCATGGTCCCGAGTTAGCTCGCGAACTTCATCGCTCCACGCGATCAGTGCATTGCCATTGGGCAAAATGAAACCGTCTCGCGCCGCCGGACGCTTTGCATCCCATAGCTCCTCTCCCGATTCACCAATGATGCCCGTGAATGTTGGGCCCGCGATAAAGAATGAGTGGGAAATCGGTTCTTCTGCTTGGCAAGTGGCCAGTGCTAGGCAAGAGACAAGGAGGCTAGAAAACAAGCGATGATTGTTCATGTGAGAAACTTAGGGGTGGGGTTGGGGTGGGGTAGTCGAAAACAAAGTAGCAGGCACGCTCCGTCGTGCCCTCCGCCTCTTCACAGCACCTAATGAGATTGTCCATACTTCAAGCGAATAACCTCATTCGATTCGTCTGCCACGGAAACAATGTAGAGATTGTCATACTCATCGCCCGACGCTGTGATCGTTTTTCCCGATAGGAGCGAAGCAATTTGGGGCACCGTGTTGGAATGTCCGACAATGAGGATCCGCTTCCCTTGGTTTTGTTGTAATAGTTCAGTGGACCAAGCAGCGTTCGGACGCGAATAGACCTGGATATCGATGCCCAAATGCTCGGCCAATGGAAGCGCGGTTTGCTTCGTACGTAAAAAGTCGGTGCTATAGATCGCTTCGATGCGAAGATGGGCAAGTGTCTGCTTCAATTGTTCGGCTCTCTCCTGTCCGACGGGAGACAAAGAGGGATCTTTTGATTCGTCAACTTTCTCAGCGTGTCGCACAATGAAAAACTGTGTCTCGCCGGCGTTTACACTCGTGAGTAGGGGAGATAGTAGTATTGCCAATGGGAAGGCAAAACGGAGCAGAGTATGAGTGGGTACTAGGGCAGCGAATGGCATAATTGAACTCTTGATGAGGAGACTATTCAGAGGTTGGCGCTTATCAAAACAATACTCAAAGCCAACGAGGCTCGTTTGTTGTTGGAGTAGTTGTTACGGAGTTGTAATAATCGTGCGGTTGACTAAATCGAACTTTTCACCCGATTCAAGAGCAATATAGTCGGGTTGATTTTCCACCACAGGTTGACGACGGTCATAAAAGTAGACTCGGCCGCGACCCGATACCGTTGCTGTGGATTTGACTACCGTAATCGCTGTCGACTCGTCGATTCCGATTCCCAGCAGTTGTGGATAGCGATCCACTAGGGTAGTCATGTCCGGTTGGCGACCCCGTTGCGTAAAGTGTTGATCAATAGCGACTCCATCTAGGAATCCCAGGCCGCCCCGTTCGTATCCTGGTGCCATGATTCTGAAATTTTCGATGGGCGTAGCTCGGGCAAGGTATCTTGCTTGAATGGACGCACCCGCAGAAGAACCACCGATCACTCCACCCCGAAGCAGCACTTCCTTCATCAATCTATGGGCAGTGGTTCCATAATAGGAATCCGCCAAGTTCCACTGACGTCCCCCACCAAACCAAATTCCTGTGGCGTCGCGCAACGGGTCCAAAATGTTCGGATCATTCTGAGACTGCATGCGATTCTTTGTATGGATGAAGGTGGCTTGGCGGACTCCCATGCTTTTCCAGAGCCGCACCATGTCTTGTTCTTCTGCCACTCGATCGTCTTCTTCACAAGGGACGAAAACTAGCTTTGCTTGCTCGACGCCACCGGCCAATTCAATAAACTGATCCATGAGACCTTTGGGCATTCCTCCGCCACCAACGATAATGAGCGAACCGTTTTCAACTACAGGTTGACCAGGTTCTAGAGCCGGGAATGGCTCCAAGGTGCGTTCAATCGCCTCGCGTCGCCATTGGGTAAGATCAATCATTACCGATTCAGGCCCACCGCCGAGGCGCCGTCGCGTAGAAATGTTGTGAGTTCGTGCGGGCAAGTGGTTGGAAGTGGGCAGAAAGAACGTTGCCTCTCTCTCACCAAAAACAAGCATCTTTCGTCCCTGCAGGACCAGCGCTGTTTGTGGCTCCAACCCGATGCCAACAGCGCGCGGTGAACTAGCAATTAAGCTCAGCATACGTTCGTTGCTGTGCTCGGTGGAATCAAAGTTTGTCTCCAGGATGCAGTTGGGTAAAAAGTTCATTCCGTCGGTCAGTAACTCTGCATCGCTAACAGATGTAGGGCAAAAACGTTGCGAGACTACCTTGGCATGCGGGCCTAATACAACCAGTAGCCCACCCTTATCGATGTGAGCACGCAATTTCGGTTGGAGCCAATTTATCAAGTCAGCCGGCAATGTATCGGGCTCGCGGTCATCAAGCCAAATGATTGCATCGGCCCCATTGATCATTGTTGTATCCCATTCCGAAACGGAGGCATCGTCCGGAATGTCGGTTCTCTGCATGGTAAGGTTAGTGAATAACTGGTTGTACTCCTCTAAGGGTTCGCCAGGGATTTCTGCGTGAGTCAACACATATGCTGACCGCTGTCTCGGGGATCCAACGAGTCTATTCAAAACTTCTAAAGAGATTCGATCTTCCACAGCAACAGCGATCGTTCCAGCAATTTTGAGGTCGGTGGGCCAGTCGTCAAATCGCTCATCAAACTCTTGTGCATGGGCACTTGAGTTGTGGGCAATCGAATGGAAGGCAAGCGAAGCAACTATCATAAAAATAGCGAACTGCGACCCGAGGTGCATGATGTTTCCGATGGATAGATAGATGCAGGTCATTGCGGGAGCTCAGCAACTCGCTGGCGAAGGCGACGGAGAACACGTGACTTGGCTTGATAGACACTAGCAGGCGAAATGCCCAAAGCACGAGCAACTTCGCTGACCGGTTGTTCCTCAATTGTGGTTTGCCAAAATGCATTCCAAGTGACATGTTCAAACTCAGATCGTACTTGCTGAAGCAGCCGCTGTGTCAGCGTGGTCTCAATTCCGACTAGCGAAATGGATTCGTCGAGACCCTCTGCATGTTGTTGAAGTGCTTGCATCGCCTCGGTGCCTCCTGCTGCGGCAATTAGTTTTGATTGGCGACGGTAGTAGTCGCGAACGCGGTTGCGAGTAATTGTCGCCAGCCAGACACGAAAGCTACCCTGTTCCCTTTGACGCTGGAAGTCAACGATTCCCCGAGCGACCGAAGCGAAGACTTCTTGCACGACGTCGGCCGCATCTGCTTCCGGTACATGGCTCGTTCGACACCATCGATAAACAATCGGCCCAAAAACGTTAGCCAAACGACTCCAGCTCTCTGCGTCCATTTCCTGAACGTTAGCTAACCATTGTGTACTGAGTGTCGGGTGCTCAGAGTCTGGGGGGATGGTCATGCCTGCATGCTTCGGGGATGTGAGTCTAGAAAAATCACCAATGTTGGGAAAATGCTGTCAGATGCTGGCGTTCTTCTGTTACGGCCCTCGATTGGTGGCTTTTAATATGCTCGACGCTAAAGGACAATGCAATGATGACTGCCACAACTCACACCCCAGAAGGCGAGCTCGATTTGCCTCCTTTGAATTGCCCTACCGTCGATCACCTGCGAGCCTATGGTGCGGGTCGATTGTCGGAGCAGGAGAGCGTTGCCGTTTATGAACATCTTTCTCTTTGCCCCCTTTGTGTATCCAGCTTGGAGACAATTGACGATACCGAAGACTCGTTGATCTCCAGTTTGCGATCAGCCGATGATGCAATTTCTATTACGGACGACGGTCCGTGTCAGTTGGCCGTGGCCAAGGCGCTGGGCGCTTTGGCAATAGCAGGACAACAACAAAATTTGGGGAACTCAGTTCCTTTGCCCGAGAGAATTGGTGAATACCAGATTGTGCGACCTCTTGGCGCGGGCGGTATGGGGGCTGTTTATCTTGCCCAACACACGAAACTAGATCGTCAGGTGGCGGTGAAATTTATTGCAAATCATCGATTGGCTGATGCGCATGCACGAGATCGCTTCGAGGCAGAGATGCGAGCCATCGGTCGCCTCAGTCATCCCAAAATTGTCACCGCGCATGACGCACGCGAGGTGGACGGCATTGCTGTACTGGTGACGGAGTTCATTGATGGATTGGACATGGGCGAGATCGCAAAGCGTACAGGACCGTTGCGCGTTTGCGATGCTTGTCAAGTTGCCAGGCAAGTCGCCTTGGCCCTACAATATATCCACGAACAGGGCTTCGTGCATCGCGATATCAAACCTTCCAACGTCATGCTTAACCAGCGAGGCGAAGTCAAATTACTGGACCTTGGACTAGCGCGACTTCAGCAACGAGAAATAGAGCAGCGAGAATTGACCGGCACGGGCCAAGCCTTAGGGACTTCCGATTATATTGCTCCTGAGCAAATCACTGATAATCGAACGGTCGATATTCGTAGCGATATCTATTCATTGGGGTGCACGCTTTTCAAGCTGCTAACCGGTTTCGCCCCCTTTGCCGATGATCGCAATCGCACCCCCTTTGCTAAGATGAATGCACATGTGTCGCTGCGTCCCCCGCGTGTCGTTGATCTCGTTCCTAGAATTCCGGTTGAGCTCAGCCACTTCGTCGATTCGATGTTAGACAAGGATCCCGCGCGGAGACCACAGTCACCGGCCGATGTTGAGGCGCGGCTGGCCTCCTTCGCATCGGATAGCAATCTGATGGGGCTTTGTACCCGTGCACTTGCTGTGAACTCTGAGTCCACTCATGCTCCTCGGAAGAGCTCGGCACTGGCTTCGGCAGCGCCTTGGTATCGTCGGAGAATTCCCGTAATGACCGCAGTCGCAGCTGCGATGAGTGCAGGCTTTTTGGGAACGGTGTTAGGATTATGCCTAGGAATTTTGATCAAAATCAAATTGCCCGATGGTACTGAAATGAGTCTCGATTTGCCTTCAGGTACTCAAGTTTCAGTAGAGATGGAACCGAATGAGTCGGGAATCACTAATGGAATCGCGTCGACTTCGGAGCAAGCTGTTGATCCAAATAGTGTTGGTCCCAACAAGCATAGCATTGAACTAAGCGCCAATGATTCTGGTGCGAGACATTTAAGTTCGCTCCAGTTCTTTGTGCTCATGGAAAAAACTGATCTGACCGACGAACTGTTGCAGAGATATCGGAGGTACCTCAGTCAAGGTATGGGCAGGGTCATAGGAAATGAATCAGGGCCTCCTTCTGACATCGGTATTGCGGGGATGTGTTGGTATCAAGTGGGCAACGACGTTGTTGCACCCATCATGGACAACAGGGACAACAGCCGTAAAAACCGTCGTTATGCACTCTGCTCGAGTAATTCGGGGAAAAGCATCGGGAGCGAAGATTTATTCGGCAACGTGACATGCGGTGATTGGACGTCAGAGCGAGGTGACGACGTAATAGAGATGGAGTTTACCACGCCACTGGCCAATAAGTTTTTTGCGATGACCAACGCGAACATCGGAAAACAACTAGCAGTAGTCGTTAACAATGTGATTGTTGCCGCACCGAAAATTGTCTCCCCGATAGGAGGAAAGATCAGGCTCTCTGGAAATTTCACACAAGAACAGAAGGACGCTATTGACTTAGTGTGCCAGCGCATACAAGCCAATTCGGTCCCATTGATTCAGACAAGTCAAGATCGAAACATGCAAGATGATGCTAGACAGCAGCTTAAGGAAATTGGACTCGCCTTTCATAACTTTCACGATGCTTATCAAAAATTTCCTGGTACAGCGAACTTGAGGGAAGGCAACCTCGCAGGAAGCAAAGCCGTTTATCCGTGTAGCTGGCGAGTTGCTATTCTCCCCTTTATCGAACAGCTGGAACTCTACAAAGCGTACGACTTCGAACTGCCATGGGACCATCCAAAGAATATGGCTCTCTTAGAGAAGATGCCTGATGTCTATCGAAGTCCCGCTGCGCCAATAGAGCAAAAAGCGGGCTACACAAATTTGATGGGTTTTTCCAATGAGTCTGGCGCACTAGGTCTTGGTGGAGGCCACTCGATGAACGAATTCACTGACGGTACTGCCTTCACTCTGCTTGTCTTGGAATCGAGCGCCAGCGTGCCTTGGACTAAACCAGAGGACTTTGCGGTGGATACTTCGAGACTAGACAAAATTCAGCCATTGCCCGGTCAGCCATTGCGATACCTGATGGCCGATGGTTCCGTTCGTGAAATGGAAACGGTGAATATTGATCTTCTGCGTCGGCTGATAACGCGGAACGGAAGTGAGCCGATCGATGTTGACGAACTGAATGATTAACTTGTCGGTGAAGGAAACTCTGCTGCCGAACTTTTTACTGTGGACATATCAAGCAACTACCGCTTCGATGTTTTTGGGTTAGTATTGTTGGCTGACAAGTCCCAATGAAATGAGCGCAGCACGAGCCAGTCCGAGATCCCTGTGACCAGTAACCCTGAGCCGCAACCCGTTCCGTCCGACGTCCCTCAGCTTCATTGGTTTGATGAAATAGGGGAGGGGGATAGTTGTAGAAACTGTGGTGCGCCTCAGGCGGGCACTTATTGCCAAGCGTGTGGTCAGAAACACTTGCGACAGAGACTCCATTTTGGTGAATGGGTCAGGGCTTGCTTTTCGCAGGTCACTAATTTGGATCGTGGGCTACTGTTTACGCTCGTGCAAATGCTATGGCGTCCGGGCGCTGTTGCTCGCGATTTCGTATCTGGTAAGCAGCGTCCTTACGTCAATCCGTTGGCCTATTTCTTTCTCGGTGCCGGTCTACAACTCGTTACAGTGTGGTTACTTGAAGACTATATCCGCGCGGAAATGCGATCCGGCTTTGAGGGTAATCCGGGCTTCGCAAACGCAGCGCAACTAGAGAATCTAGAAAGATTGCTCGGCGAGGATTTCCCTTCAGCATATGCGTCCACCTATTTGACTTCCTTAAGGCAAGCTTATTCCTACGCGGCCTTGCTGTTTTATTGCTTTCCTTTCGCCATTTGCCTCGCTTGGTTTCACCGTTTGTCGGGCGAGCGTTTTTGGTTGGGTGAAACTATGGTGTTTTCACTGTATACCGTTGGCCAAATGCTAGTGGCCACAGCCATTGCAACTGTGATAGCGGTGGAGACATTTCCGCAGATACAAGTATTTTTGGGACTTGGGCTGTATGGCGTTATTGCGATACAGGCTCACAGAGGTTTTTTTACCAAAGGCTGGATGTCGTTACTGATGACTCTGGTCTCGCTCTTTATCAGTGTAGGGATATTTTTTACTTCAATTGTCTCCATTGCAATCATCAGTTTCGTCATCCGAATCCTAATCAGTAAGTAACGTTATTAGGCAGCGATTATTGATGATAGTCGCCTTTCGCTCCGCGAAAGTAGCGTTTGAAATCGCAGCTTTCGCTCCTAGGCGTGAATTTATGGTAGCAGGCACGGCGGAGTGTACTGACACCTTTATAGCGATATGCAGACTTACACCCAGATGTTTGCATCGAGACTGCGGTAGCTGATGGCTTCGCAGAGATGTTCGAGTGAGATCGTCTCGCACCCTGAAATGTCGGCAATCGTGCGGGCGACTCTGAGAATTTTGTCATGTGCGCGAGCCGACAATCCCATGTCCTCAACGCTGTCACGCAATCGACTTCGCGAAAGCGAATCCAAGGGACAGAATTTGCGCACTTCGCGTGAGGACATTTGCGCATTGTAGTTTGTCGCTTGCTCTGCAAAGCGTTTAGCCTGTGCCGTGCGAGCTCGCATCACGTCAATACGCATGGCAGTGCTATCAGTCCCTCCGCTTGCGCCAGAGAGTTCATCGAAGGGAACCGCGGGTACTTCGATATGAATGTCGATTCGATCAAGCAAAGGGCCAGATATCTTGTTGACATACTTTTCGATCTGCGGAAGTGTGCAATTGCAAGTTCGACGCGCATCACCTCGGTAACCGCAAGGGCAGGGGTTGGCAGCTGCGATGAGCATGAAATCTGCGGGAAAAGTGGTCGAGCGAAGGGCTCGAGAGATAGTCACGACTCCATCTTCGAGCGGTTGTCGCATGACTTCCAGCGTCTTGCGATTGAACTCGGGCAATTCGTCCAAGAAAAGAATACCGTTATGAGCTTTTGATATTTCGCCAGGACTGGGTGGGCTCCCGCCGCCAACAAGCCCCGCATCGCTGATAGTGTGATGAGGACTGCGAAAGGGGCGAACCGCCAAGAGTGGTTGTCCAGGAGGTAATTGTCCGATAACGCTGTAGATGCGAGTTGTTTCAATAGACTCTGCCGCAGTCAGGTCGGGCAGGATCGTCGGCAACCGTTTGGCGAGCATCGTCTTACCACTTCCCGGTGGCCCGATCATTAACAGGTTGTGCATTCCTGCGGCCGCGAGTGTTAGGGCTCGCTTGGCCATTTCTTGTCCGCGGACGTCGCCGAAATCGGAGTCGTAACCATTGAGCTCTGCGAACAATTCTTCAAGTCGACTGGGGGCAGGATCAATGTGCAATTGTCCTGAGAAGAAGCCGACCGCTTCGGCCAGACTATTGACTGGAATCACATCAAGACCTTCGACCACGGCCGCTTCTTGAGCACTGGCAGCCGGCACGACAATCCCCTTCAGCCCTGGTTGTTTTGCCGCTGCGATTGCCATCGACAAAGCGCCTTTGACAGGACGGGTATGTCCTTCAAGTGCCAGTTCACCGACGACCGCGTAATGTTCCAGCCGATCGGAAGCGAACTGCCCACTTCCCGCCAAGACGCCCAGTGCGACCGGCAGATCAAACGATGGCGCTTGTTTGGGGAGATCCCCAGGAGCCAAGTTAATAACCACACGATCTTGCGGGCGAATGAAGCCGCTATTGACGATGGCTCGTTCGACCCTGTGGGTGCTCTCCTTTACGGCCGCTTCCGGAAGCCCAACCAATGTTGTTTTGGGCAATGCGGCGGGGGACAAGTCGACTTCGCATTCTACCGGAAGGGCGTCGATTCCGAGCAGTGTAAAGGTGCGTAAGCGAGCCAGCATAATGCGATCCCTCAGTGTGAACACGCGAGCCTATGTGGCCATAAAGCCACGCTACGCCTGCATCGTATCTACAAAAGGTCACTGAATCAACACCCGAATGAACGCGTATTGCATTCCACCCTCCCGAGTCGCCGTCTGCGGCGAGCGGGAGGGTGTATTTCAGTTCATCATCCCGAGTCGCCGTCTGCGGCGAGCGGGAGGGTGGATTGATACACCCTCCCGAGTCGCCGTCTGCGGCGAGTGGGAGGGTCGGGGCGGAGCCCCGGGGAGGGCCTTTTCGGCTCAGAGATTGCGCAACCCCTCCCCGTGGCTCGTTCCTCGCCCCCCCCGCAGGCTGGAGGGTTTATCGCAGACCAACCTCCCCCAAGAAAGGTGGATCAAGAAACGTGGATGGCACCAATTGCCAATTGCCTCCACCAATTGCCCTCTTGGTAACACCTATAACCCACCAATGAGATTGGTCAGTTTCGATTTGCCTATCTGGCTACACTCTCAGACCCTACGATAAAGGCGGGCAAGTTCTTATTTGATGGAACCTTGGTGGCCCTTCTGCTGTCTTGCGGGTGTTACGAGCAGGAATGATTTCACGGAAACGGATCCAAAGATGAGTGGACTAAATAGTGAAAGCCCCTCAAATACTAGTGAGGTCGAGAACCCACAACCAACCAGTGAGCGTCTGCTCTTGTTGATTTTGGCGGCGGTCCAGTTTGCGACAATCGTCGATTTCATGATCGTGATGCCTCTTGGGCCGCAATTGATGCGAGTCATGCAGATATCGCCCGCGACATTCGGGTTGATTGTTTCGTCCTACACGTTTGCCGCAGGCGTTGCCGGACTGGTCGCGTCGACTGTTGTCGATCGCTTTCCACGCCGTCGAACATTCATGTTTTTGTACTCTGGCTTCCTCATCGGGACCATGTTGTGCGGCCTGGCTCCCAATCATTGGGCACTAGTTCTGGCTCGCATCTTGACGGGGATCTTCGGTGGAGTCCTGGGAGGTTTCTCCATGGCAATTATCGGAGATGTATTTCCTGAAGAACGCCGTGGTCGAGCAACTGGTTCACTCATGACGGGCTTTGCTTTGGCATCCGTTGCGGGTGTTCCGCTGGGCTTGGTCATCGGAAATGCTTGGGGCTGGCATATGACTTTCATTGTGCTCGCAATTGCCGGAATCCCGACGCTCATTCTGACGCCGTTTGCAATGCCAAGATTGGATGGTCACATCGGGACGAAGCACCCGCAGATGTTTGAGTCATTGGCGAATATTTTTCGAGAACCGAGTCATTGGCCAGCGTTCGCGTTAATGATATCTCTAACGCTCAGCGGCTTCCTGGTCTTTCCCTACTTAAGTACATTCTTAGTCGGCAACGTCGGGATGAAAGAATCTGAACTCCCCATGCTGTATATCGCAGGTGGCGTGCTTACGATGTTTGCATCACCGATCATCGGCCGTCTAGCCGACCGCCATGGCAAGCTACGGATATTTCGGGTAATTGCGCCAATGTCAGCAATGATGTTGTTCGCGATTACTCAGTTGCCGGTGGGGCAAGTCGCCGTAGCAGTAATGGCATTCGGTTGTTTGATGGTTTGTAACGTCGGCCGCATGATCCCAGCGATGTCGATGGTGACGAGTGCCGTCACGCCATCGAAACGGGGCGCGTTTCTAAGTGTCAATTCATCAATTCAGCATATATCGGGCGGTGTCGCGGCCTATATTGGTGGATTGATCATCGCCGAATCCGCATCGGGTCAGCTATTGCGATTCGAAGTGCTGGGCATCTTGGCTGCCTTATCAGGTGTGGCTAGTATCTTCCTCGCTGGTTACCTGAAAACGGCAGTAGTTCCCGAGGTTGGTGCAGAAGCGATCGCTATCGCCGCCGCTGCAGAAGCAACCGCCGAACCGGGTGAGATCATCGCCGCTTGCGTCGGTACTGACGGTTGAGTGGGCTCTCGCGTGAAACCGTCCTGTGCTGCTGTCTCCTTAATTCAGACTTGAAGGCAGACACCGGAGGACCATGTGGTTAAGATTGAGGAATGGCAAAATCATCCCTACAAAAACAGCTTTTGTTCTGCGTTTTCTCGGTCGTAGCGGCGGCAAGTAATCGAGTACTGGCTGATCCGCCTGGGCAAGATAGTTTCGATCAGCACGTTGCTCCTTTGCTGGCTAGCCGCTGTTTGAGTTGCCACAACGCCATCGATAAAAAGGGCGGGCTAAACCTCTCGGACGAGGCATCGGCAAGACTTGGCGGTGACAATGGTACTGCGATCGCATCGCAAGCATCGGAAGCGTCGGACGAGAGTCTGCTATGGGAAAAAATTGATACTGATGAAATGCCGCCGCAACAGCCACTCTCCGGCGAAGAGAAAGAGGTCGTGCGTCGATGGATTTCTGACGGTGCGCAGTGGGGGACCGATCCAATTGATCCGTTCCGTTTCTCGACCGCTGGCCGGGCCGGTTATGACTGGTGGTCGCTGCAACCGATTACCCAACCGGACTTACCCTGGGTAGACAATACCGACTGGGTGCAAAACGAAATTGATCGGTTCGTCTTAGCAAAGCTGGAAGCTGCAAAACTGGCACCAGCCGTACACGCGGATTCACGAACCTTGCTCAGACGATTGTATGTTGATTTGATTGGTTTGCCACCAGTTTTGAAGACGGTAGATGGCACGTGGAAAGAAGAGCTTTTGGATATCGAAATTGAACCGAATTCGCTTCAATTCTATGGCGCATCCTACAACGGTGTTGTCGATGCGTTATTGGAGTCGCATTATTACGGTGAACGTTGGGGTCGACATTGGCTGGATGTAATCCGCTTTGGTGAAAGCCAGGGTTATGAGCGAAACCGGGTCCGTCCAAATTTATGGCGATACCGCGACTGGGTCATTGAGTCGCTGAATCAGGACATGCCGTATGACGAATTCCTTCGTCTGCAGATTGCTGGCGACGTGTTGAAACCCGACGACCTCGAGGCGCTCATCGCGACCGGGTATTTGGTCTGTGGCCCGTACGATATGGTCGGTTACGAAATGGGCTCGGCTGCCATGAAGAATGCCGTCAGACAAGATGAACTTGAAGACTTGGTCGCCACGTTGGGCCAGTCGATGTTGGGGCTGACAATTAACTGCGCCCGTTGTCATGATCATAAGTTCGATCCAATTTCGCAGCGCGAGTACTATCAGATCGCTGCGCTACTCGGTGGCGTAAATCAAGCAGTTGAGGAACGCCAGTCGATCGCCTTAACTTCGGCCGACAACACTGCATTTGATGGGGTTGCTCATGTGATCATTCCGGAACAGCCGCCAGCATTTCACGTCCTGATTCGTGGCAATTCTAATGATCTCGGTGATGAGGTGTCACCACGCGGCTTGCAGGCTCTGTCAATTGCCGGCTTGTCCAGCGACTTTGGTATGGACTCCGAAACACCCGAGGCCGAGCGCCGCGTAGCGCTGGCAAAGTGGATCACTGATCCTCGCAATCCACTCACGGCACGGGTGATCGTTAACCGCCTTTGGCATTATCACTTTGGTCAGGGTATCGTCGATTCGCCCAGCGACTTTGGATTCTCTGGTGGACGCCCCAGTCATCCGCAACTTCTTGATTGGCTAGCGAGAAAATTTATCGATGGAGGATGGAAGCTGAAGGATTTGCATCGCCTAATCGTGACGTCGGCAACCTACCGTCAGGCGTCGAATATTCACAATGAGGCGGCTCAGCAAAAAGACGTGGACAATCGGTTGCTCTGGCGTGCCAACTCGCGTCGACTTGATGGTGAATCAACTCGTGACGCCATGTTGACTGTCAGCGGTGCACTCAATCCCAGGTTAGGTGGACCAAGCTATTTTGATGTAGAGGCCAAATTGGAATATGATCATGACTTCGGCCCACCAACGAGTGAATTCAACGAAGCTGTTAACCGTCGCACGATTTATCGGCTGTGGGCGCGCTGTGGCAATAATCCGCTGTTGGAATCGCTGGACTGTGCCGATCCATCTGTGATGTTGCCGCGTCGTTCACAAACAATTACGCCGGTGCAGTCGTTATCATTGTTGAACAATCGCTTTATTGAACAGTGTGCCGAGCGTTTGGCTGAACGGGTTCGGCAGGAGGCTGGCGGCAACATCGATGATCAGATCGGAGCGTTATACGGGCTGACATTGTTGCGGAACCCAAACATGGACGAGCTTGAGCTGGCACGTAAGTTTGTCCACAGCCAGACGCTTACTCAGCTATGTGTTGTGATGTTGAATACAAATGAGTTTTTGTTTTTTGAGTGAATAGTGAATCAAGTATGTCAGGGTTTTCAGCTAACTATTCTCTCAACTCTTGAGCCCCTCAGCTCGCGGAATCGCCTGACAAGGCTACATACGAAAAATGGAACGTCGCAACTTTCTGTCGCACGCCGCTTATGGCATTGCCGGAGTAGCCGCTTTGCAACTATTGCAACGCGATGAAGCGTCGCGCGCCGGCGAGCCCAATGGGTCCAGCCACCCTGCGAGCGCCAAACACGTGATTCATATCTATCTAGGCGGCGGCTTGAGCCAGGTGGATTCCTTCGACTACAAGCCTGACTTGGAAAGATTTCACGACCAAGAGCTGCCCGCGGAATTTGGGACAGCTCAACCGTTCATGGGTAAAGCGGGCAGGCTTCATCGATCCCACTACGCCTTCAAGAGACGAGGCGATAGTGGACTTTGGATATCCGATCTGTTTCCCGAGCTCTGCAACGTCGCCGATGAATTGACTGTCTTGAACTCAATGGTTGCTGAAACGGCCAACCACACTCCTGGTAGCTTTCAGGCCAATACCGGTTTCCGGCAAATGGGGTTTCCGGCAATGGGGTCGTGGTTGTCGTATGGATTGGGTAATGAGAATGACAACCTGCCGAGTTTCGTTGTGTTGCCCGATGAACGCGGCATTCCCAATCCCGTTGGAGGTTCTTTCAGCTGGTCAAACGGTTTTTTGCCACCACAGCACCAAGGTGTTCCGTTCAATACGAAAGGTGGTCCGCCGATTCTCGATTTGCAACCGGCCAGCGGACTTAACGCTGCCGGACAGCGTGAACGACTGGAACTGCTCGGCCAACTCAATTCCATGCACCTCAAGAGTCAGGCCCATACCGAAGCATTGACTGCCCGTATCGAAAGCTACGAGCTGGCGGCTCGAATGCAGAGTGCAATTCCCGAGGCAATGGACTTTGCTTCCGAACCGCAACACATTCGCGACCTTTACGGATTGGATCGAAACGAATGTCGCGGAACGGCCAGCAACTGCCTTGCCGCAAGACGGCTGATCGAAAGGGGAGTGAGGATGGTGCAGTTGTGGACCGGCGATGGCATTTCGTGGGATGCTCACGAGGATATCACTGGCAAAGGCTACAAGAGCCATACCGGTGAAGCCCTACGAATTGACCGTCCCATCGCAGGGCTTATTCGAGACTTGCGACAAAGAAATTTGCTGGATTCAACGTTGGTCATGATTACAACCGAATTCGGTCGCACGCCCTATGCGCAGGCTGCCTCGGGTAAGCTCAGCAAAGGTCGTGATCACCATCCGGAAGGATTCACAAATATCCTGGCAGGTGGCGGTCTCAAGCCGGGCATGGCGTTCGGTGCGACGGACCCGATTGGGTATGCAGCGATCGAAAGACCGATGACAATTCATGACATGCATGCAACGATACTATATCTGCTAGGTATCGATCACGAACGACTTACGTTCTACCACAACGGTATCCAGCGGCGCCTAACGAACGTGCACGGACAGGTTATGAAAGAGTTGATTGCATAAGTTCACTCCACCCTCCCGAGTCGCCGTCTGCGGCGAGCGGGAGGGTGTATTGCAGTCCACCCTCCCGAGTCGCCGTCTGCGGCGAGTGGGAGGGTCGGGGCGGAGCCCCGGGGAGGGCCTCTTCGGCTCAGAGATTGCGCAATCCCTCCCCGTGGCTCGTTCCTCGCCCCGACCCTCCCGCAGACGGGAGGGTGTATTGCAGTCCACCCACCCGAGTCGCCGTCTGCGGCGAGCGGGAGGGTCGGGGCGGAGCCCCGGGGAGGGCCTTTTTGGCCTTGAGATTGCGCAATCCCTCCCCGTGGCGCGTTCCTCGCCACCACCCTCCCACAGGCGGGAGGGTGGATAGATATTCGCTACACAGGTGTCCTGGTGGGCGGCAGTGCGCTAAAGGGATGCAACACAATCTTCTAGATGACTAGAAGATTCTGCTTGGCGCTCTGGCGGAATTCGCATAACTTCGGGTTGTACCGAAGATTATTGAAGGAGGGCCATCCGCATGCCAAAGCTACCGTCAGAATATCCGACTGAATTGGAATTGAGGATTCTCAAAATCCTTTGGGAGACCTCGCCACTGAAAGTACGAGAGGTTCGCAAACTACTGGCCGAACAAGGCCATGACATTGCTCATACCTCCGTCATCTCAATGCTCAACACCATGTGTGACAAGGGATACCTTGAGCGCTATCCACAGGGTAACGCGTTTCTCTTTGCCCCCTGCGTCAGTCGCGAACAGATCCACAGTGGCATGCTTCACGATCTTGTGGAACGAGTTTTTGATGGTTCTGCAGAAGCGTTGATGTTGAGTCTCTTCGAACGCGAAACACTAGAAGACAGCGAACTTCGGCGTCTGCGAAAGCTGATCAACCAACGCTTAACGGGAGGTGAATAACATGTTCTTTGCCTGGCAGGTAAATTTTGTGTCACCGACATTGATCGAAAGCATTGCGGTAACTTTGCTACATTTTATTTGGCAGGGTTGCTTGATCGGATTGAGCACTTCAGTCGCGGTTCATTACCTCCGACGCAATGCGCCCGAGATACGCTATCGTGCATCCCTCGCCGCTTTGGTCGCGATGGTGGTTTGTCCGGTGAGTACGTTTCTTGTGTTGTCGGGTGGGGACCAGCTAAATCGGTCACCAACTTCTCTGTCACTAGCTCTCGCGTCACCGACAAGAACGCCGGAGGTCCTTGCAAACAGTGATTCCCATGAGCGACTCGGCGAGTACCAGCCTGCTGACGTTCAAGTATCAGCGCGGGAAAGTGCGCTCAATGATGCGGGTCTCGCATCCGGCGGCCGAGACGAACTGCCAGAGGAGAATGAGCAGCAGTTCCCGTCTTCCGGTGACCAAGTCGGCCAGTATTCCTTGCAGGCTATGGTGGGAATCTATGTGCTGGGGGTCATGGTGATGCTGACGAGATTGGGAATGGCTGTCTGGGGCGGACGTCGGTTGCGTCGACGTTGTAGTCCCATCTCGAATCCCGAGTTACTCGACAGACTATCGCATAGCGCAGAACGGCTCGGACTTTCCTGTCTGCCGATGGTGGCCAGTTGTTCGAAGGTAGCGATTCCCGTCGTCGTTGGAATTGCGAAACCATGGATTCTCGTCCCTACAAGCCTGTTGTCTTCATTGTCGATGGATCAAATTCAACTGATCCTCATGCACGAGCTAGCTCATATTTATCGCCGCGATCTGTGGGTCCATTTCCTACAGCGAATCTGCGAGGCGTTTTTGTTTTTTCATCCGGCAGTGTGGTATGTCAATCGACTGATTGCTCGCGAGCGAGAGAATTGTTGTGACGAGTTGGTCGTGAGGCGCGGAGGACACTCCAAAGTTCGCTATGCGGACGCGCTACTAGCCATGGCGGAGGTTCGACAAGAGTGGCTCATCGAAAGGCGGCCCTTCACAAGTTTGGCAGCGGACGGAGGGCGCGCCGATCAGTTGCGACGTCGACTGTATTGGCTCTTGGGAAAAGATCACTATGTGCCGCTGTCCAGAATGGGGTGGCTAGTACTGTTTGGCTTTTTCACCGTCTTCCTTGCCATACCGGTGATGTCGCCCAATCTTGTGCGGCTCATGAACGTAGTTGCCGATGAACCCGTTGTTCGTGAGGCCGTGGCGACTCCTGCGGATGCGGCGGAGCAACAGCCTTCAGAAACTTGCAGCATTCGTGTGAACGTCCTAGATGTCGACGGCCAGCCGCTAAAGAAAATGATGGTGAGGTGCTATGGCGAAGTGGCTGACGAGGTACAGGCATCCGATTGGCATGATTCCGTTACCAATAAGATTTGGAGACCCATTGAAGGATTTGCGACCGGAGGTAGCGCTACGCATGAGTCACTGAGTCCGGGGACCTATTTGGTTACGGTTCGTCGCGGACACGACTATTTTGGACCGTACGGACGAAGTGAACCGATTATATTGACAGTCGAATCGCCGCACCATGAATTGGAGATCCAACTCAAGAATGCGAGGACGTTGACCATCGGAGCGTTCGACCAAGAGACAACAGATTCCATCAGTGATGCAAGCGTCTCGTTGAGTTCCTTAGAAACGAGTATGCCTCCGGACACGATGATTCGCTCTCAGTTCGAAGAAGGGCTTGCGGTTTTTCATGATTTGCCGCCGGGTACTTATCGCCTTCATATGAATCGCAGCGCCCGCGGGACCGAGGATCGTAACTTTAGCCTGACGAATGGAGAGCCCGTGGTGACGATGGCGGCAAACGCTGACCAATCACTATCGTTTGGGCTGGTTGGTAAGTCGTTGAGCGATGAAGAAAAGGCGGCTCGCTGGCCTTGGCTGGTACATGGCCGCGTAACCGACGCAGAGGGCCAGCCTCTGTCGGGCGTTTCGATTCACGCGTCTGCCGGCTGGGGATCATTGTTCTCCGCGATTATCGCCACCACAGACCAAGATGGCTGTTATGCCGGCCGATTTTCACAGAGTGGAATTCGAGTGTTGCGCGAGGAAGTCGATGAATTGAATTTAGTATCAGGTCAAGTCGGTGCCTATATGTCGGGTTTCGCAGAGGCAAACCTCAATCGACAGGGAGGAGCTTACGCAACCAACCGCATGCCGCGAGTTGACGAAACTCCGAAAGACTTTGACCCAATGAAAGTGTATTTGCAAGGCGTATCACGAGAAGTCAATTTTGTGCTCTTTCCAGCGGCACAGTTGTCTGTGCAGATCCTCAATGCTGATGGAATGCCGTTAGCCGAAACAAGTCTGAGTGTTGACGGAGAAAAGTTGCCGCCAGCCTGCAGCGTCATTGCGGCCAGCAAGGCGAACCAAGAGGGACGCGCGCTGTTTGAAGACATTCCGACTGGTTTCGAATGGTGGTTTTCGGCGACCTACGCACCTCGCTCTATAGCACTGTCTCCACCAATGCGATTCGAGTCAGGGAAATATTCCTTGGTCTTGCAATTGCAGGGTGAACCTGCGACTGACGGCATGAATCTGAAGCTTGTGCAAGCAGTCGATGAAGGCGGGGCAGATGTGCGCGCGTCGTTGCTCGTCAACGCGCAGATCCAAGGGAATGGAGCACCACTCTCAACTTCGCTGCAGACTTGGGTCGATAAGATTCTATTGTTAAAGGGTCACAATCCAATGGCCTTTCAGCTTGGGCCGTCACTCCTGAAACTGCCCGAAGAGGATCCATTGGCAGTCGTTCGCGCCGCCTGGCCTCAAATTCAAGATCCGTATGTGAAGACGGGAATCCTCAAAGCATTTCAATCGGAGGGTCCGGAGTACGTAGTCCAGGTGCTCCATTTGGGAATGATGGATAGCGATCCCTACGTAACGGCGTACGCGGACACCTATTTGAAAACGATTGCCATGCAGTCGTTCGAAGGGGATCGTGCGGGTTATGGAAAATGGCATGCACGACTGGGGCAACTGCCGTTGCACAAAATCCTTGAAACTTCTTTTGGAGAACTGCTGCGGCGGATAGAGAACGAATCACCGCACATGGCCTTGGAACGACTTGAATATTTCCAGACTTATCAATGGGCGACTCGGCCGACTACGTCGGATACCCTGCGTGAATCGGGCATTCCAATGTTAGTTGTAAAGTGGATTCAGAACGACCAACTGGATTCCAAGGACGAAAAATATGCTGCTCGCTTGTTGGCAGTACTCCCATTCGACGATAGGACCATCGACACGTCAATCATTCCACTGATGGGCGATGAACGCCCTGCACTTGTGCGTATTGGTGCGGCAAAAACAGCAGCGAGGCGAGTACCGGAGAAAGCACGACAAACTTTACTTGATCTAGTTGAGCAAACGGTTCGAGACGCAGAGGGCGGAACATCGCAAGTGTTATTTACCGCTTGCAATGCCATAGTTGATATCGGTGATGTGATGTCGATACCGCAACTGATCGCGATTATGGACAGTGATAACTCGGACGCGACGGTCCTCAACGTTGGAAACGCGATAGCGGACCTCATTCGAAAGGAGCTATCAGATATCGATCCGGTCTGGCCGAACTCTTTCCAAGATGGTCAATGGTGGCGACGGTGGTTTGCGCTTCATAAATCGTCCTTTCCGGAATCGCTTCGAGGTCAGTCGATTCAAAAACTCCCTAAGACCGATTTTGGAAAAACCTATAAGTATCGAACCACGAACCTGGAAACGCACGAAGGGCGTATTGCCTGCTTGGAACTTGAGTTGCAAAAAGTCGATAGCGGACTTGGCGGACATAAGCTTTGGGAAGTAGCAATGGCCTTTGCCAATTCAGGGGATCCTCGCGCAATTCCTATTTTGATTGGTGCTATTGATGCGGACAATTCCTACGATACCGTATACGGCCTTGGATACTTCGCGCTGGGCTTCGGAAAGTTGGGAGAGTTGACGAAGGTTAAATACAGTTCGTTTCATGATGGAGGGTGGTGGAGAAGATGGTGGGAAACGAACAAAGGGGCGTTTCCGTATGATGTTCAAATCATTCCGGTCCCCGAATATCCGAAATCCAAGTATGGCGCAAAATATCAGGCGTTTCCTGATAACTTGGACCGCCATGAAGGCCGCGTACAATTTGCTACGGAACGACTGTTGGCAAATCGGTCGGATATGTGTTTGATTGCCGATCTTTTTGCCGAGGCCCAGGACCCACGCGGTATTCCGTTCCTGATTGGAGTGATTGCCGCCGATGCCAGTGGAGTGGCCGACTATGAGATCGGGTACTTTGGGCTAAGGCGATTGACCAATGTTCGCTATGAGGCCTCTCACGACGCAGATTGGTGGCGCGAGTGGTGGTCAGCACATCGAGACGAATACCCAACGGTGACGGAAGATAACTTGCCTGAGGTTTTCATCTCCAGTCCTCAAGGGAACGATCCACTTGAAGATGTCGCGGACATTGCAGCACAAGACCTCCTCGTCGATGGAGATCCGCACAAACGCTACTTTTTGATCGGCGATCCGGGGAAACTCCCAGCGGACAAGCAACTCAAGTTGTTGGTCGTATTGCCTGGTGGAGACGGCGGCGTTGATTTTCATCCCTTTGTGCGTCGCATTCTCAAGTACGCGCTGGATGACTCGTGGGTCATCGCCCAGCCGGTGTCCGTAAAGTGGAACGTCGATCAAGAGATTGTCTGGCCGACACGCAAAGACAAACCAGCCAGCTCGGAGTTCTGTACAGAGGAGTTCGTGGAAGCGGTGATCAAGGATGTCCAGCAGCAGCTAGGCGGAGGGTCAATGCCGGCTTACACGCTCAGTTGGTCGTCATCGGGACCCGCCGCCTACGCGACTGCGTTTCAAGCATCGAATAGTATTAGAGGAAGTTACATTGCGATGTCGGTCTTTCAACCGAAGTGGTATCCCATTGCGACCGGGGCAAAGGGGCATCGATTTGTCTTGGACCATTCACCCGACGACGAGATCTGTCCGTATCAGCAATCACTGGATGCTGAAAAATGGATCAAGGAAAGAGATGGAATTGTGTTGCGACAAACGTATGATGGTGGTCATGGTTGGCATGGGGATGTCTATGGAAGAATCCGAAGCGGCATTCAATGGCTCATCAAAGAAGACTAAGGAGCCGATAGTCGCCTTTCGCTCCGCGAAAGTCCTGAAAAAGCAGCGAATACCAACGCTACTTTCGCGGAGCGAAAGGCGACTATTATGAGCCAAACCAGATACTTGCAGGTGGACCGCCAATGAGAGTCAGAAGGCAGAAGTTGACTCGTTGGGGCTGGCAGATTCTTCTCGTGCTCTCCTTGTTCGCAATTCCTGCCCCCATCATTTGGCAATGGGTTCGCCCTGATCCGAACCCGGTGATTGGACCGCAAACAACTTACATTGAGCAACCCATAAATCTTTTAGGGCGCCCGGATTATCAGCGGTGGATACTGCAGAAATACGAGCAGGCAATGGACCCTGAAAACAATGGGGTTGTGGAGCTGTGGCCACACCTAGTTGCTGCAGACTTTTGCATATCAAGCCCAGTGGAGCTCGCGCGGTTTTTGCGGATTCCGAAGCAACAGCAAAAAAGCCTGAAGCCACGTGCAACGGATCCGTTCGAGAAACTGGAATATCAATTCAATAATTGGAGTATTGTTCTTCCTGGTGAGTATGAGAGCCCAGAGTTTAAGCGAGCCCGCAAACTTCTAACTGACTTAAACGCCGCCCTTACAACGAGAGCCTGGAGTGAAGCAGATTGGCCGGAACTGGCATCGCATTTGGATCCCGAGTTACTTTCCGCAGTGAAGCTGGCCGCGAGTCATCCAGATTTCTTGCTCCCTCGGCTGGCAGATCATGGAACGGACGGAGAAAGGGAGTTGCGACTAGGCGACTTTCCGTGTCGTTCCTTCTTCCAGATTGTTCTAAACGAAGCACATTATGCGAGCATGTTACACCTCGGGCGAGGTGAATATTCAATCGCCCTTGACCATGCCATATCGGTATACCGGTTGATTGACCGCGTACGTGGAAGCGGAACGGCGTTCGAAATGCAAAAGGATGCAAGGAGAGATGTTGCTCGTGACTTGGTGGTTCGCGTGGCCGAGCACGTTGCAGAATATGACATCAGCTTGGCCAAGCTCGCGCTACAGACGCTGGAGAATGAGAGAGACACAAAGCTGACTCAAATGCAGCTTCTAGAGCTCTCACGCGTCGAATGGTTAGAGAACGTTTTGCAATACGGGATAAGCGAAGTACGGCAAGCAGCTCAAAATCGAACTGTGCGCACCTATGATGATGTTGAATTGAGCCTAAGTAAATTACAGAGCACAAGCCTTGCAGGATCATTGGATATTACGCCGACGCTACGGATGGTCAATGAATATTACGATCTATGCCAGTCGCTGATACAAGCCGACAAGCAGGAAACGCTGGATCAAATTGCGTTCCAATTGGATACTATGGCGAACGAGTCAGAGCAGGCGATTAAGGACTCTCGTGATACTTGGCTGACGCTGGTATTTCCAAGTTACAGAAATGAGCTATGCAAGAATATCTTCTTTTTATCGTGTGTTGGCTCGACGGAGGAAATCATCCGTGGCAAATTGCGGATTCGGAATGAAGTCAAACATCGCATGTCAATATTGGCCATCGAGATAGCCTTATACCGCAGTTCTCACAAAGGTCGCTTACCCGACAGTCTTTCGAGTCTTACCGATACACCGCTCTCAAATGCAAGCGAATTGAATCAGTGGGATGCATTTATCACATACGATCCTGCGGAGAAGGGCTACTTGCTGACTGCAAAGGTCTTTCCCGGATCGGACCAGTTCGTAGTGCAGTGGAAGTGGTCACAAGCTGGTCCGAACGTGAGCGAGTCTCTTGGCCAATTGCGAGCGTTAATGGATGAAGATTTACTGAAGGATATCGAGTGAACGCCCGCCGGCAGTGGACAGAACTGTGGGCAAACTGGGCAAATCCGGATACTTTGCCTAATTGCCATGGTCGCCGCAGGTTCGGCAGATGGCTAATGGAATCACGATTTTCTTCGGTCATCCGAATCTGCTTGACCGCGCTCGTCAGCGCTGGTCTAAAACATATTTTCAGCGTGATGTAAAAGAAACTGTATTGTTGGTTAAAACGAATTTTTATTAGCGGGCGTCCCTCCGTGCATACAGCGATCACAAGATTCCCAGCGTTAGTCACCACTTGTTGCATAATATTTGCTGTCATTGCAAGCAACTTAGTTTTGCCTGCTGCGCCGGTCGGGCAGGAGCTGAGCACTGAGCACCTACACGCGAATCTCCACGACCACGGATCAAAAGGTGTCGTTGCCGCCCTAAGCGATCCAAATGCAAAATCGCTTCCTTCAGGCTCATTGACCGATACGAAACCTTTCTCAGGTCCCTCAGAGACTGGTTGGAGCTTTCTCGATTTTTTTACGGGTGGCGGTGCATATATGCCGCGAACCCATTGCATTGTTCGAGAAGACGGTACAACGGATTGGCCTTGGGCCACTACCTTAATAATTCTCTCGGCAGGGGTCGTTATATCCTATGTAAGGATCTTTGTTTTCTGGATGCGCGCGTATTTTTCGGAGCAAAAACGTGACCGAAATGGAAAATTGTTTGATCTAGCCGTTATTTTCTTGATGTGTTCGTTTTGCGGATATGGATTTTCGATTGTTATGTTTTTTTGGCCAGGCTATCGATTGCTTGCGATATTCATGGTGGCTTTAAACTTCGCGTCATGGAGGTTTTGCCATAATCTTAAGCCGTTTCGAGATGCCTTCTCAGCGACTCGGTTGGACCGGGAGCGGGGTGAAGCCCTGCTACTAAGAGCTGAAGAACTTGAGGAGTTGGTGGCAACACGCACGAGCGAGTTGGTGGCTGCCCGCGAATTATCGGAGGCGGCCAATCTCAGTAAATCCGCATTCCTCGCCAACATGAGCCACGAAATCCGTACTCCGATGACTGCCATTCTTGGATATGTGGATTTACTCGATGAGCCAGGCGATGTATCAAGTAGCAAGGAAATCACCGAGAACGCAATTCAAACGATTCGTTCCAACGCTAAGCACCTGCTCACTGTCATCAATGATATCTTAGACGTGTCAAAGATTGAGGCTGGCGCTATGTCGGTTGAGCGCATTGACGTCAGTCCGCTGCAAATTGCTGAGCAGGTCGCATCCCTGATGAATCCTCTAGCCAAAGGCAAAGGAATCGCCTTTGCAACGCACTGCGACACTCCTGTTCCGAAACTGATCAAGTCAGATCCAACTCGATTGCGGCAGATCCTATTAAATTTGGTCGGTAACGCAATCAAATTCACCGAAGTCGGGCGAGTTGATATTCACCTTTCGTTTAACAAAGAACTAGATCAACTAACATTCCGCATAGTGGACACTGGTATCGGAATGTCGGCGACCCAAACAGATCTTATCCGGAAATTTCAGCCTTTCTCACAAGCAGATGCCTCCATGTCGCGGCAATTCGGGGGCACCGGACTAGGACTTCGTATCTCAGACGCGTTTGCTAGGCTGTTGGGAGGCAAAATCGAAGTGGAATCCGAAGTTGGAGTCGGCAGCAAATTCAGTCTAATCATCGACCCCGGCGACCTCGCGGGTGTAGAGATGATTCAACCGGACATGATCAGCAAGCGAGAGTACGTTGACGCAACTGAAAGCACTAATGCGAGTGCCTTGCCCAAGCATCAACATCCGCTTCTCGGTTTGAGAATATTGTTCGCTGAAGATGGCCCCGACAATCAGCGATTGATATCGTATCATCTTACCAAGGCTGGTGCAGTAGTTACTGTCGCCGAGAATGGGCGGGTCGCAGTTGAGATGGTCAAAAGCAACGAACAGAACTTTGACCTGATTTTGATGGATATGCAAATGCCTGAACTCGACGGATACGGAGCCACCCGTCGATTGCGAAAATTGAATTATACTCGTCCAATTATTGCCTTGACCGCCCATGCAATGGCTGGAGATCGAAGGAAATCTCTCGATGCTGGCTGCGATGACTACTTAACCAAACCTATCGATCGCAAGGCGTTGATCGAAATAGTAAGCCAGTATGCGTACAGTCCAAACAGTCCCGACCACATCGCTTCGGAAACCCTACGCAATCAATGAGATAGTCGCCATAGTCGCCTTTCGCTCCGCGAAAGTAGCGTCGGTATTCGCTGCTTTTTCATAACTTTCGCGGAGCGAAAGGCGACTATGATTGCCTTCGATTTATAAATTCACAGCCTATCCGCGAAAGCAGCGTCGGTATTCGCTGCTTTTTCAGAACTTTCGCGGAGCGAAAGGCGACTATCGGGCCACATATTCTGCTACCTGGGCAAGATTGGTTAGAGATAACAAGCAGATTGTGATTGCAAAAGCACATGCTGCTCCATTCACTCCATAGTAATTGAAGAGTGTCATCGTAAGAATTGCCAGGAGCAGGCCATGCACAAGTAGATTTCGCAACAGGAATTTGTACTCTCCGGCGAACTGCAAGAATCCGGGCGCTAGAGAGAATAGTGTCCAACAACTCGACCCTATTGCTATCACGCAGAGCGCTGGGAAGGCGGCGGGGAAGTCGTCTCCGTAAAGACTTAAGATGGACCGTCCAAGCCAAAATACGATCATCAAGAAAGCGACAACTCCACTTCCAACTACCCAATATCGTTGCCGTCTCACCTTCCGTCCGTATTCCCAATCGCCCGACGCGATGATGATTGACATTGTTGGTTGAAAGTACTTGTCGGTTGATTTGGCAAGCAGCAGCACCAGGCATCCAGTCTCAAATGCAGGCGCAAACATGGCCAGTTCATTAGCTTGGTGGGGCAGGTGGTGAAGTAGAATCAACGGTGCTTTAAAGACCCAGGTAATCAGAGTTGCAAAAACCAAGTACGAGAGACCATGCCATGTCCACTCTGAAAACGAATTCTCAGCCTTACTGTTTTTGACTATCGGGCCAATTTTGCGTAGACCAGCGGCAATCGCCGAGACCAATCCGATCAAACTCCCAGCACTAAAACAGACGATAGCGAGAAAGGATGTAATCTCGGTAATCCACAGGAGGCCAAGTATTAAACTAAGTGTGGTAAGCGGGACTGCAATGCGTGCAATCGTTGTAGCAAATGTAGAGATTCCAAAAGCGAGCAAAATGTCAATTGCCACTCCAGATGCAGATACCACCGGCAAGAATATGAACGCAATGAAGATGATTCTTTGCTCGCCCCCGCTTCGCAGTGGCGATTCGATTGCAATTGCGATGACTCCCAACAGAACGCTCAACAAGACGCAGCCGATGCAAGCGAATCGCAAGTATCCTGTCAGCAATCGGATGGACTGATTGGCAAGATAGAGCGGCACAATTTTGAGCGCATATTTGCCAAACCCCGCTTCACCCAAAGATGCCATCATGCCAAGAGTTGCTACCGTTCCAATATATTGTTCAAAACTGGCATGCGTCAAATTACGAGCGAGAATGATCGTAATTGAATAGGAGATGAAAATGCCCAACACATTGCAGGCGATCAAGTAAGTGGGTTTGAAATCAAAAGATTCGTTTTCAGCGGTGCTTTCGGCCATTAAATCTTCTTGGAGGCAAAGTATACAAATCCACTAGGCGAGGGATTGAGGGCGATTCTATCTCGAATGACACATTCAATACAAGAAACAAAGTTATTTGGGTGGTCGTCGTACGCTCCTTGACGGGTTGTTCCAATGACTCGCATACTTTAAACCAGGGTAAGAGTTACGGTTTTTGCAAAAATAGGAAGTAGTATGAACGGATTGTTAGACCGCTTTCGGCTTTGGTTTGAGCACGAGTGCGACTGCAACGCGAAGATCCTTACGATGCTGGAATCCGTTCCCATGAACAAACGGCAAGACCCTGCGTTTGCGAAAGCGTTGGAGAAAGCGGCACATATTGCGCTGGCCCGAGAACTATGGCTTTCTCGATTGAGTCAAGATTGTTTACCGCCAACCAATCTTTTTCCAGCGTTGCCGCTCAAGGAACTAAGGCCTCTTTATGAATCGATGCAGGCGAAGTGGGTGAAGTACTTTGCGGGCTTGTCCGAAGCGGATCTGCAGAATCATTTTGAGTATGTGCGGCAAGGTGTGAGCTTACGCTATACGGTGGAGTTCGCGTTGACTCAGCTCAATGGTCATGCTTGGTATCACCGCGGTCAAGTTGGGTCCATTGTTGCGCAATTGGGAGGTGAGTTTGTCGACACAGATTTTGTGTTTTGGCAAAAGCCGAGTCGTCTGCTGGAAACAGATTTTTAACGCACTAAGACCCAGAAACGCGGGTCGAGTCTGCCGATCATGCGTCGCAGGATATTGGTTGCTTGACGCGCGCGATAGCGAATACGAGCTTGGATCTGTAGGCAGGCCGCACGCGTCAAGGGCCGAGCATGTCCATAAGTTTGCCGCACATGATACTCAGTTAGGTTGGCAAACTCAGGATAAAATGTCGCGATGCGACCAGCAAATTCGGTCCGTGTCTCACCAAATTCTCGCTGGATTCCAATTTCTGCCAATTGAAGTATTGCGGCACGTTGTGTGACGCGGATCAATGCTTGGTCAGTGACAAAGCGGGGCGACAACAGAATCCAGGCCTTGACTCCATAAAGTAGCAGAATTGCACCTAGTAAACTCCAGGGGAGATGTTTTAGGCGAAGTGGAAACCCACGAGCATTTCTTTTTGATTCCTGAATCTGCGCTTGGTGCTCGTCTTTGTTGCGGGCCTTATCCGCCAAGAATTTTGCGAGTGTTTTATCGGGTTCGGGCGGAAGGATTGTCGACTCATCAATTTTTTCGGGCGAGGCATCAATGATAACCCAACCGGCACCGTCCAGATAAATTTCCGCCCAAGCGTGGGCATCAGTGGATTGAATTAAAATCGCCGACGACTTTCCGCTTCGTTCCGTTGGCACTGAGTAACCGACGCCAATTCGCGAAGGGATGCCTATTGAACGCATTAAGTAAACGCTAGCGTGGGTAATGTGAACACAATAACCATGTCGTTCGCCAAACAGAAACTGCTCTGCCGGATTGACAGCAGGATCATCGAACTTGGGATCCTCTGAGTAAGTTGTGTTTTGCTCCAGCCACCTCTTGATGGCCAGTGCTTTGAGCAATGTCGAATCTTCGAGCTCGTCCCGCAGGTCGGAGGTCAATTTCTCAGCGATGATTTTCGAGGCCAGTTCCTTATATCGTGGATCGTTGGGAGACTGGATGTAGTGCTTCTGCACTTCCGCGTCCCAGTCGGAATCACCCGGATCGTAATAACTCAATATGCTGTATAGATCGTAGACCTCATCTTCTACCACCTCGTCTGTGAGTACGCAGCTAGAAGCACGATAGCTTTGACGAAAATACTGTGTATTGGGATTTATCAGTGGGGCGAATGAGATCATGCTGGGCAGACTAAAAGGCCGTGGTTGGTCTGCGATTAAGTGGACATCGAGCGGCACGATCTGATGAATATTTTCCGGAAGTGGAATACCACCGATAAAGACTTCTTCGTCGGAGAAACCGCTGGGAATATCGGTGTCGTAAAGGTCATCTGGCGCAGTCACCAGGCGTCTGCCATTGAAGAGGCTGACCGCGGACTGACGAAAGTACCAAGTTTTTTCGTAGGGCTGGACGTCTCCTTCTAGCAATACCACTGCGATCGGTTGAGGCGATTCTCGTTTCTTGGCGGAAGTGGGCAGTGTCCCGCTGCTGGAAGCAACTTGCTCTTTACTACTGGATGCAGCGTTCGACGTTTGAGAAGAGCCAGCTGAATCACCGTTGTTAGGCTTGTTTCCAGGTGGCAATGGCGTATCACCGCTAGATTCGTTTTGATCTGAGGCCCCGCTATCCGAATTTGCCGCACTAGCCTCGTCGGCATTTTCGCCTTCGTCACTGCTTTCATTTCCACCATCGCTAGATGCGATTGAGCCCGCATTCGAGCTCGATTCAGGTAGAGCCGCGAAGTTCGGGTTGCGTAGATATTTGCCCCCGATCCAAAGCACCAAGGCAAGCAAAATGAGAATAGCAATAATGGAAGTCGACGTATGGGTTTTGTTAGTGTGTCGCATTCCTGCAACCAATCCCATGAGCAACGCAGCCAGACCAAGAAGAGCAAATACAAGTGGCAGTTCGAAACCTTGAATCCCAGCCCAGTCGGAAAGAAACCGCGGGTTCCCCCAATGAAAGTTTCGATGGGAAGAAAAGCGGAGGCAAATCGCGACAACAATGAGCAGGCCATCGATAATGGATAGTGCGCGCGAACTTTGGCTGAGCGATCGTCCGATCAGCACGACGCCCATTGCGACAAGGGCCAATGTCAGCACTTGGGCAATGAGGAGGGTTGCGGAGATGCCTAGAACGTAAGGCACCAGCCACCACTGCCCCAACCATGCGGGCCCCGCAAGGCCCAGAGATAACAAGCCAAGTCCCATCAGTGCAGGGACAAAATTGCGTAGCCGCTGATTAGCGTACCAACGAAAATGCAGAACTCCGATGACCGCTCCTATCCCAGATGCAATTACACCCGAAGAGCTGGCAACCGACGAGCTTAGCACCATCGCTGCAAGTCCGTAGCCGAACATCATCAAATAGTTCTGCAGCCATGCGGCGGGCGAGCCGGGTTCGTTCTTGGCAACTTTGGAAGTAGATCTCAACTCGGCAATGCTCATCGTGCATCGCCTTGGAATCGAGTTGTTGAGAAAGCCTGTCCTGATCGTCGATGAAGGATCTTGGTTGGGATACCAACTGCTGCCAACCGTTCAACCACCGCCTGAATTTGATCGAGCTGAATGACGTCGGCAGATGCCCCGCGAAATGCCCAGCGAGGCAGAAAACGATGCCGATGGTTTGGTGTGGGTTCATCAACACCAATAATGGCATTGATACTCAATTGATTGGTTACCTGCCCGGCAAGTACATGATCAATCCAGTCGCCTGGTTGGCTCGGAACAAACGCAATGCAATGTTTGACAACGTTGCTTTGAATTGTCGAGGCGATTCCGCTAATAATGTCACCTCCTCGATGCCGCACGTCAGCCGATTGGATAATCTGCTCGATCGCTTCAGACAAACAATTTGTTGCCGATGCAGAGCCGTCGGCTTGGAATAAAAACTCGTCACCACCTTGCGACAGTTCAGTAACGACCGTTCTCGCCACGCCTGCCGATGCCTCATCGCCAGGACCAGCAACAAAGCAGGCAATCGTCTGCGCCAAGCTAGTGATCGAATTCTCGGGCTGTCGGACTAACAGTTGCCCAGTTCTCGCGTAGTGCTTCCATAGTACCAGCTTTAATGGGTCACCTTTTTGGTAATGACGCATTTCGATGAAATCCCCGCAGGGTTTACCGTGGGGATGAACCAAATCGTCACCTTGCTGGTCACGACGAATTTGTGTGATGCTGCAAACCGGTGCGGGGAAAGGCTCAACTCGAATGGATTGCGGATATCTTTTGCTGAATTTAACGCGGCACAACCCAAATACGTCGGCGATCTCGAACTGTCGAATGATTTCACTGCGATAGAGTCGCTGCTTCGCCAGTATTCTCTCGCCTGTGCGGCCTGCGGCATTTTCTAGCGACGCTTCAATACCAGAGCAATTTAGCCAACGGATGTCGACTACAATGCACGGCATCGATGCAACAGAAGGTAGCGTCAAACCTGTTGATTGTTTGACCGTCTCGATTGCGTCAATGTTGGTGAGTTTTATCGGCCGATATAGCCGCAGCGTAAGTCCGACTCCCAATACTACCAATGCAAGCGCTACTAAAAGAAATAATCCACCCGCACAGGCCGCCAAGAGCAAGCGATCGTGTTCTTGCAGAGCCACAAACCGCAGAGCCAACAACGCTGAGGGAATCAGAACGGCCCCACGGGTGGACAGAGGGATCCAATTTAAGCAGGTCAGCAGGATGGTTTTCGCGATCCTCATCATATCTGCACCCGCAGAAGTTCATTAACGAATCGTCGCCAGAGAATGTTCCGCTCGACAGAGATTAAGGATAACTGCAATTTGTTGACTGTATGAACAATTTTCGTCAATAGTTGACGGGAAGATTCTAAACGCGAAAGAGTCTGAGGCCTAGACAAGCTGCTATTATAACGACTTTAGCAAAATCACTGCATCATGGATGCGTCGGTGATTATTTTAGTGAATGGGTCCCAAATGAGTTTGAACTCAAGTATTAGCAGCGGAGAACGAATCGGCATGGCGCAAACGGTAACGACACTGTCGGAGGTCTATCAAGTTTATCAATCGCTGAGGGGGTCATGTCATGCAGAAGTGCAAGGGCGCAGCGATGTGATTGATCTTATCTTGATTGCGTTGTTCGCGGACGGCCATGTGCTACTGGAGGATCATCCAGGCTCAGGGAAGACAACGCTTGCGAAAGCGCTCGGCGGATGCATCCACCGGGGACCAGACGCCGATTCTCGCTTCGCAGCATTCCGACGCATTCAGTTCACACCGGATCTCTTACCGTCCGATGTGACTGGAACGACGGTGTTTGATCCTAATCGAAATCAATTGACTTATCGCCCAGGGCCAGTATTCGCCAACGTTGTGTTAGCGGATGAAATCAACCGTACTAGCCCCAAAGTACAATCTTCAATGTTAGAGGCGATGGCTGAAAAGCAGGTGACTGTTGATAATACAACCTATCCGCTTGAAGATACGTTTCTAGTTATCGCGACACAAAATCCACTCGATCAAGCTGGGACGTATCCGCTGCCGAAAGCGCAGTTGGATCGTTTCCTGTTTAAGGTTCGTATGACCTTTTTGTCGCGAGAGCATGAACTGGAAGTGCTGGCGATGAAGTATCCACAGTGCCGATTTGAGCCGTCAGGTTCTTCACCTGTTGTTGCGAGCATGGTATCCAATACGCCGGTTGTTATCCGCCCTGAATCGATCGCCCAAGCTCGAGAGGTGATCAAGCGAGATATAAAGATTGATCGTTCAATCACGGAGTCGCTTGTTGAGATCGCTGGACGATTGCGTTCAGACTCAAGAGTCGCTCAAGGAATCTCCACTCGTGCTTTGGTCGTTGCCATACCCGCACTACAAGTTCGAGCGATGATGCACGGGCGGGACTTCGTCTCGCCCGATGATCTTAAGGCACTTGCGCTTCCCATCTTCAGTCATAGATTGGAGATGATGCCGGGAATCGCCCACAATGATAGTGTGGTAGAGGAAGTAGTGTTGCTCGTGATCGAGTCGCTCTGTCGGAGCTCACTGAAATGACACGCCGGAGAGAATTGTCAAAGCAATCTACAATCCGACTTGTTTTAGGGTTAGCTATAGCTTGTTTGTTAGTGGGTTGCTTTGGCGACACGGATCGACTTGCCAAGTCGCCGTTCGAACATGTCGCCGAAGGATTTCCCGAAATCATACCACTCAGCGAAGAGCCCTCTGCTGACGACGAACAAGCTTTCAACGAATATTGGGCACTCCGACGTGAGGTGTTTGAGTGGTCAATGAATCAAACCATCTTAGCGAACTCGCCGCAGGTCGAAAAAGACCTTTTTGAGGCGATCGATGACGGTCGTTACGCTGTTGCTCGCAAGTTGGCTGATCAACTCCTCCGCAACGATTCTGACTCGCTAATCGGACTCTACGCGATTGCGAATGTGGAAGCGTTTGCCGAAGGTGACATGGCTTATGCGTTAAATTCAATTCGCCGAGCGCGAAACTTAACGGAGGCAATGGGACAAATTAATCCAAGGGATCCCATCGGACAGGAGTGGTACATCCGGACGCTCTGGACCGAGTTATTCATTCTAATTGCGATGGATCGATCGAATGAAGTCATCATACTGGCTGAGCGAATTGAAGACGTTTATGCGCCGGTTCCATGGCTAAAAACGTTTTCGTTGATCAAGCTGGAAAGATTTGATGACGCCCGTGCCGAGATCGCAAAATATCAGGACTTGGGGACCTTCGATATCGAAGCAAACAATTCTCTCATGGTGATCCAAGACAAACTGAAGAGTCGAGAGTCGAGCCTGTTGGCAGCTCGGGAGATGTGTGAGCGTTTCCCTGAGCGACGCGTTTTGCAATACAACCTTGGGCTGGCTGCGATTTCAAGTGCGAACTTTGGCGAAGCCGAGCAATCGCTGTTTGCGTCAGCAATGGCGACCGCCAGTCCGATGAATGCGACGCCTTATGTTCCTTTATCTTCATTGTTCGTTCAACAGGGGCGGTTTCCGGAAGCTCTCGACGCAATCAAGATGGCCCAGGTCGAACGTGGCGAACGTGATGCCTATACGCTTCATGACGATGAGGCTACGACTAACATGGCGATTGCATCAGTCTTACTCGCCTACAACGAACCCATACTGGCAATGCGTTTCGCACAGCGTGCCATCGACTTGCCCGATAGAGCCGCTTCGACTAGCAATGCAGAGCGAGATCTTCGCATTTCCAGCGATTTGATTTTATGGACCATCCAAAAGTATCAGCGCGCAGAATTGCAGGAGAAAATGTCTATTGGAGCAGTGCCAACAATGTCATCCCTTGCGCAAGTGACATCGCTCCAAGTTTCTCAATGGGCGACACATCAGAGATTTGTCAGTGAATTGAGTCGTAGCCACGTCATCGACCTAGTAAGTCCCTATAAGCCTGGTGCGGCCGGCATCGAAACCCAAGTGCAGTCGTGGCATCGTTTCATGCTTTTTGATTTAGTCCCACTTGGCGTTCTGGAAGTTGCCCTATACGAGGCGGAGCGGGCTGAGACGCAGCCATGGATTCCAGCCTACCTACATGCGCTTCATGCGGGCATTCGCTTGCGCAAGAACGACTACACAGAGTCACTTCGGTTTGCCAACGATTCCTTGAACGCTTTGCCTCCACGCGCAGAAAAAGTGTATCGTAGTTTCGTTTCAGCAATCGCAGGAGAAGCAGCGTGGCAACTCGATAAAAATCAGGAAGCGATCGGATACTGGACCACGACGCTGAGAGATTTTCCGCAAGCGTTTAGGTTATTGGATATTCGAATTCCTATTCGCCTTTCCCATGGTGAGTCAGATCTTGAACGGAGAATTGCGGCGACTTTGGCATCCTCCAGCCGTTTCATTGAAAATGAGCTAGGATTTGAAGTTGTCGTTGGTCGTATTGGAGACGAGCAATTGGCGATTGAGATGTTTCGAAGCGATCGGTCCCGGCATCTGGAATTGGAGGTACCGATCAGTAGTGATGAAGGGTTCATTGAGGCGACGGTCGAGCAGTTTCACCAAGAGTTCTTCCAGCCGCTTGTGGAATTGACACAGGCTGATCTTGGTTCGCTTGACGGTTCACCGATCGCTGCTCGGGCCCGTCGCGAAGTTGATCAGTTGTTTTCCGATTTAATAGAACTAGAGGACGATGAGGAATCGCCAGCCACGGATTAGTTGCTGAATTGAGACGTGCCAAATTGTATTCGCAACCATCGATTGTGGATTCTTTGCTGTGGCACCGCAGATTAGCTAGGTTGGCGTACTCGTGGGCTGCGAATCGCGATGGAATAGTGTTTTTTCAGCCCATTCATTACGGAAATTCCCCTGTGGATCCACCGATTCGCAAATATCGCGGAAGTCATTAAGTCTTGGATAGAGCCGTTGAGCTTCGGTTGCGTCGATGGTGCTGTATTTACCCCAGTGCGGACGTGCGTTGAACAGCCTAGAAGTAGTTTGTGTTAATAACTCAGCAAACGCAAAAAAACTATCTCGTTCGCTCGGTCGATCGTAGCTTATGAAGCTAATTGCGTAGTACGGCTCGTCCTCGCTGCTAGCCATAGAGATCAGTGTCGCGTCGCTGAGTACTTTGCGAATACAAATGGGGTAGTGATGTAGATAGGGTTCGCATCGTCGCACTTGATGGTCTATTTCGTTCTGTTTTAACAACTCCCAAAATCCTGGTTCAATTGCATTTCGGTCGCCATCTAGATACTGCAACAATTGTTGAACAAACCGCAGCGTATCGCTCAATTGGCTCTGTAGCACAAAGATCTCTATCTCGATATGTCGAAATAATTCATGCTGCATGGTCAATAGATTCTGAGACTTGTCTACGATCTTCCAGTTGCGAATGAGAAGGAAAGGGACAAGTTTGCTGAAGAACAAGCGAATGCCCCATTGGGTCCTCAGCCATCGTCGCATGATTATCAACACAATATGTAAAGAGACATCGATGCCGACAAACCAATAGATCTGATGTACGAACCTGGTAAGTTTCAATGGTGATTTGGATTCTCGTCGACATTGAACGAGATAGTCCCATCGAAAGGGGATGAAAAAAAACTGCTGTAACGGAAAATCAATCTCGTTGGCTAGTACCTCTTGTAAATTCGTAGCCCAGTGGAAATGTTGTTCGATGTTGTAGCTTTCTCGAACTTGAATTCCCACAGCAAGAATGACGCCTAAGCATCCCAAGGAACAGCGAGCCGCTGCGAGCTTGTCGCCTTCTCGAATAATTTGGACAGTGGGCTCGCCACTAATGGCATCGTAAATTGCTATGGTGACTTCATCGATATAGTGAGACAAGCTGTGTCGCCCTGATCCGTGGGTCCCGGTTGCAGCAGCCCCTGCGATAGATTGTTCGGTAATTAATCCAAGTGCAGGGAGCGACAAGCCATGTTTGTTTTCCAGTTCAGCAATTGCCCGTTTGATCTGGCATCCTGCTTGGATGATTGCCCAAGGCTTGCCATCGCGGTGCTCGACGCGGGTCTCGTTCAGTTTGCGAAGATCAAGCAGCACATCATTTCCCATTGGGGCGTCGCTCCACGAATGCAGCCGACCTACAACACGGATTTTTTGCCCGCGGTGACGCGCCAAGATGTCGAGAACCTCGCTATGCGAATTGGGAAGGTAATAATGTCGTGGCGCGCAGCTGGCATTTTTGCCAAAATTCTCAATCGGCAATAGGATATCCTCATTTATCTGTGTGATCCGCAGCCATTGTAGGTCTGGCTTGGAGTCTACGAAACAACGCATCATGAGATGCTGAGTGCAGCTCTTGCAATGGGCCTAGATGAGAGTGCGAATTTTCGATTTTTCAACCAGCTCGTTTGATAAACTGGTTTGGTGGTTCTAAGTTTGTGGAGGGTTTAACAAGGGATATCACATGCCGAAGTGGATTGCTTTTCTTCGTGGGATTAACGTTGGTGGCAGGAATCTATTGCCGATGCGGTTGTTCGTAAGTGAACTTGAATCATTGCAGCTGAAGAATATCCGAACTTATATTCAAAGCGGTAATGTTGTCTTCGATTCTGCTTTGCGAAATCGAAACTCGTTATCAAGAGCGATTGCCAACCGTATTCAATCGACCTGCGGTTTCTCGCCCCATGTTGTAATTTTCAGTCGAAAAGAACTTCACGAGCTTGTTCATGCGAATCCCTATCCTAACGCAGTTTCGGACCCTAAGTCGCTCCATTACTATTTTTTGGAGGCTCCACCCTCACAGCCGAACTTTGCAGCGCTCGACCGAGTCAAGGCTGCTACGGAGGATTATTGCTTAATCGGGAGCTTATTTGTGCTTCTAGCACCTGACGGGATAGGACGTTCGAAGCCCGCTGCTGCGGCCGAAAAGCATCTGGGTGTAGCGGCTACTGCGCGTAACTATCGGACCGTGGAAAAGGTAGCGGCACTTGCACGGGAGGAGTGATGATTTGAACGTTGGTCGAGGGAGGCAATGCCCATAGTTCTGAAATTGTTTGGCTTGGCAAGTGGCCCTCCGCAAATAGTAAGGAGTCTTGTTCGATCGCTGTGAGACTCGATCGCTGTGAGAAGCGTTGGGTGAATAGGAGCTCAATGTTACTTTGTCAAAATCAGTTTGCCCTGCTTGGTGCGTCTAAGGCGGTAGATCTGTCCGTCGAGTTCGATCCAGACTTCATCGCCGCAGCGACAAATTTCCGCAAAAGGGATGATTTTCTTGCGAGCGACATTGGGTGGTAGTTCATGAATTGGTGCAGGGTGGGGGGGGGATTGGCTGGCATCGGTCAACGGGCGGGCCATGGTTCGCACTGCAGTGAGGGGATCGTAGTTTAATTGTCGCAATAAACTGTGCGAAAATAGGAGCTGCATTATTGGCATCCCCGCCAGAATCCACAATGCTTATTGATATTGATTCTCAGTATTGACAATTCACCGCGTAGTAGTAGCGATTGGAGCCAAGTAGCGATTAGCGATTGGGGCCAGGTCCCATAAGCGATTAGCGATTAGCGATTGGGGCCAGGTCCTATGTGGCGATTAGCGATTAGCGATTGGGGCCAGGTCCTATGTGGCGTGTAGCGATTAGCGATTGAGCGATTGGGGCCAGGTCCCATGTAGCGATTGAGAGCGATTGAGAGCGATTGAGAGCGATTGGGGCTCGGTTCCATGTAGGTTCCATGTAGCGATTGGGGCCAGCTTAGGTCTACTCAAGCCTATGCGAATGAACATTGAGTAAGTATTGCGTTTTTGCGTCGAATTCTCATCCTGTTCATATGCGAGTGTGCGAGCGTGCGCGTTCCGCGCAACATGGGACGCGGTTTGTCCGCCAAAAACGGTGATCCTTCGGATTTGAAATGGAGCTAGTGCTCCTTCTCTCAGCTCTAACAAACTAAAAGGGAACAAAAAAACAGTGTTTTTTTGAAATGTAAGTTTACAAAACGCCATATCTGTTCATAATGTTCTTTCCTGTTGTCGGTTTCTGGATTCCGCTTTGTTATGGATGGTGATATATGAGTCGAACAAACAGAAATCAGGTGTTCGATCCGTTCAGCGTGGGAACGTATCACGTTTTCAACCGCACGACCCGGAAACTACATCTTATGGGTGTTGACTCCGCTAGCGGGAAGGACTTGTCGCACCGCAAGAAGTTGGTAGTCGATAAGCTGCGGGGCCTTTCGAGGTACTTCTGTATTGATGTATTCGCTTACGCGGTACTTTCCAACCATTTTCATCTTGTTATCCGCAATAGGCCGGATTCTGTTGAAAAACTGAGCGACGCTGAAGTTGCTCTAAGATGGCTGACGATTTGTTCGGCTGACCGCAATGAAGCTGGAGAGCCATTGCCTCCCACGGAATCACAAATTAACGCCGCCCTAAGCAATGCGGAAAAGATCGCTGTTTGGCGCTTGCGACTGAGTAATCCTTCATGGCTAATGAAAATGGCCTGTCAGTTCATCGCAACACGATGCAATAAAGAGGATGAATGTAGCGGCAAGTTCTTCGCGGAGCGATTCAAAATGGTGGCTCTATTAGATGAAGCAGCCGTCATCGCATGCATGGCGTACGTGGATCTAAACCCAATTCGAGCAGGAATCGCGGGAGATTTTGAAGAATACGAGACCGTGTCGATTCGAGAGCGGTTGGAAACTTTGGATGGAACGAAAGTCACCCCAGAACAATGGCTAGTTCGAATGCCAAGCCAACAGGAACTTCGGCAGCGAACAGCCGAAGTTGTTACTGACCGATCAAGCCAAGGCGGCACGTGTATCGGTTCAGTGAAGAGATCGGCGAGCCCTGAATCACCGATTGGCATTGAGATGTCGATAGAAGACTATATCGAAATGCTGTACTGGCTTGCAATTAAATGCAGGCCAAGACTCGCTCAAAGCCTAAGAACGAGTGATGTCGCAGAGCAGCTATTGGTAAATCGCAAGCTCGATCCCAGCAAGTTTGCAGATTCCGTTCGCAATTTTAGGCAACATTTTTTTACTGCTGCGGGTGGCACCGAAAGTGTTGCTCGTGAGACGCGGCGAAGAGCTCAGCGCTGGACGAAAGCGCCGGGTCGTACACTTTTAGATCCAGTGATTATCGCGAACACTGCATCCTAAAAGTGATTGAGGTGTATCCCAGTTCAATCGAGTTGACTTTAGCCGGTCTGGTATCAAGTTCGACTTTGCTTTGATGAAAGTTTTGGAGATTGACTTGTTCGCAACTTGGAAGCAAACCTCAAGGCGACCTTGTCTAGTCGATTGTTCGTAGCAATATTCATGCGTGGATGCCAGAAGCAGCAGTTGATGAGTTGCTTATAATGCGTTCGTATGTCCGGTCGCTCTACTGTACTTGCGGCGCAGCAATTCTTGGTGATCGCATTAAGCACATGATAGGCGATTGAGGTCCATCGCACTTACTCATACTCTTTGACCTCACGAATTGGTCACAGCACTAAATGTGATGGTTGTGCTGGGACCCTCTGGACGAGTTCACAAGTAAGCTCCCTTGCTATTGGTGAATGGTTCTGTCGCTAGCCCCCCTACGTTTGGTGCCTGACGTTTGAGACCCGAACCCAATTGCTGGTCTCAATCGCTCGATGACGTTTGGTACCAGGTCCCAAAGTATTTGGTACCAGGTCCCAAAGTACAGGTCCCAAAGTACAACAGGGTGCGAAGAGAGTTTGGTACCAGGTCTCAATATGAGTTTGGTACCAGGTCCCAATGTGAGTTTGGTACCAGGTCCCAATGGGGCCACAATAGGGTGGGGTGCTGGGATTGGTGGCGTTGCTTCTTGCTTGCCTTGGTATCAGGGGCCATGGGTGGTTCTGCTCTGCTCAGAAAATCGCGTTATTGCGATTGTGTTGGTCGCAACGACTTTGCTTGGGCTGGCTGGTTGTCTTTTGAGGCGTTCTATCAACGAGCGGCTCCGCGCATTTGCCGTAACCTAGCTTTCTATGCGTCGAATTCCGTCGAGCTATAACCAAAATCGGTTGGGCTACTCGAAATGGACCCTCCCAGTGCCCTCAGCGGACTATTAAAGCATGATCATCTCCACCGCCAAAAAAATACTGCTAATTGAACCAGAGCCACTGCTTGCGGATCTCACTTCGTTTCGCCTGGAGCTACTCGCATACCCGATCGAGACAGTGACAACTGCATCCGCCGGCTTGTCAGCCATCGAAAGCAATAAGCCCGATTTAGTGATCTGCAATAGTCGACTGCCTGATTTTGATGGATTGGAACTGGTTTCCAAACTGCGTACAGAATGGACCGCAGATCAATTGCCCATTCTGATAATCTCGTTTGAATCGGCATTGGAAAATGTGGAGAGAGCATTTCTCGCCGGTGCTCAAGATTACCTGGTTATTCCATTTGACCCGCAGGTGCTAGAGGACAAGATACAGCGAATTCTTGAAACGCGACACAGTTTGCTGCACAGCCGCTAAAGAAACCGTGCCGATTAATCTGCCTCGCCCGCTTCGAGCGATTCCTCACCAACATTTTCCTGCATAAACTAACATGATTACGACGCGGCGATTGGGCGACATTCTGATTGATCTGGGTATTCTTACTCCATTTCAGTTGGAGGATGCTTTTCGTAATAAACCCAAACGCGTGATGATCGGCGATTGGCTGTTGGAACAGGAGCTAATCACTTCTACTCAGCTGGGTAACGCTCTTGCGACTCAATTTGAAGTTGCTTTCGCCGATATCGACGTAATGGCAACCGACCATCAGGTGATGCGGTTGTTGCCAGAAGATTTTGCACGTCAACACTCAGTGGTTGCGCTTGGATTGGCCGGTCGCAAGCTCCGCTTAGCCATGGTTGCCCCTGATGATATTGAAGCAATTGCCGAGGCCGAATTGATGACCGGTTACGAAGTCCAACCCGAAGTTGGGCTAGCGCAGGACATCCGCGCATTGATTAGTCGTGCCTATGACGAACGAGCTCTTGCCCGACAAACCATTATCGATCTCAAGTTCAGCGAACTAGTTGAGGCCCGTGGAAATGGCGACGAAGGTGTTGCAATTGCGTCGCTCGTGGATGATGAAACGCCAGTTGTCCGGCTTGTCCATGCAATTCTAAATGGCGCTGCAACAGCAGGTGCTAGCGATATTCACTTAGAACCGCATAAGCCTGAAATGCGAGTTCGATATCGAGTTGATGGTGTGTTGCAACAAATAATGACGATACCCTCTCATATCGAGGAATCGGTCATTAGTCGCATCAAAGTGATGGCAGATATGGATACAACCGAATCACGTCGTCCCCAAGATGGACAGCTCAGCGTATTTGAAAATGGCGTGAAAATCAACTTTCGGGTAAGCAATATTCCCACAGTTGATGGCCAAAAACTAGTACTCCGGTTGCTCGAAGAAGGTTCGAAAATCTTCGATCTTGGGCGACTTGGGATGACAGATAAGAATCTAAAGAGTATCAAGCAGATGCTGGATCGGCCCTTTGGAATGTTCGTCGTGACAGGGCCAACGGGCAGTGGCAAAAGTACTACTCTGTATGCCGCACTTCAACATCTCAATGACGAAGTCCGCAACATTGTGACGGTAGAAGACCCCGTGGAACAGCGAATCGTTGGGATCAACCAAGTCCAAAGCGACAACGAATTTGGAATGGGATTCGCTAACGCTCTTCGCTACATCATGCGCCAAGACCCTGATGTGATCATGTTGGGTGAAATCCGAGATCGTGAGACAGCGGCAACTGCGGTGCAAGCAGCGCTCACAGGGCACTTAGTCATTAGCACGCTACATACGAATGATGCCGTAGGCGCAGTGCAACGGTTGGCGGACCTGGGCATCGATAACTTTAAGATCGCCGGCTCCCTACTGGGAAGCATTGCCCAAAGATTGCTCCGCAAAATCTGCGACCACTGTCGGCAAGAAGTCGCACCCAATGAAACCATTCTCGCTACGCTCGATCCGCGTCAGACCATTCCTGCAACTGCGAAATTCTATCGCGGTGCCGGTTGTCGCAAATGCTTACAAACAGGTTACTCCGGTCGAATGCCCATTTTTGAAATAATGAATTTGAACCAACAACTTGCCAACGAAATCGAACAGGGTGCACCTCATAGTCGGCTGCGTGACCGTGCAATCGAACTAGGTATGGTGGAGCTAGCCGGCGCAGGTCTCATACAAGCGCAAGCAGGATTGACCACACTAGAAGAAGTATATTTTAAGACAAAGTCATAGCCCCTTCGTCGCTACGAAGAAGCTCAACTCCGTTATTGACATTATGGTACAAGTATCAAATATCGCACGCCGTTCCTCATTTGCAAAATGGATTGATCGGCTACAATCAATACAGATCGGGCCCACAAAGAGTCAGAAGGGAACGAAGATACCGCAAGCCAAGCTCGCTGAGCTCATGCGACTGCTGATGATGTTGATGCAGAATGGACTGTCATTACCAAAATCTCTCACCGCTCTGTGCGAAGATCGTGCTGCGAGAAAATGGATTCCCGTGCTTTCTCAACTTCGTTCTGCAGTACAACAAGGAGGATCGTTGAGTGACGCCATGTCGCGTTTTCCAAGAACGTTTACTCCCATGCAAATACAGCAAGTACGCATTGGCGAGCGAACCGGTGAGCTAGAACGAGCACTAGGACGAATCTTCAGTAGCGTCGAACGAAAGGTTCAGTTGCGACGAAAGATAATCCAACGCATTAGTTACCCAATACTTATTTGCTTCGCTGGATTTGGGCTGATCGTATTCATGGTGACTTTCGTCGTCCCGCAATTCGAAGATGTTTTTTCAAGCAGTGGTGTTGCGCTCCCACTGGTGACGCGAGTGGTCACAGGATGTAGTCGTTTTCTCCTGAGCTATGGTCTTTGGATTGCCGGACTAGTTGGTGCGATATTAGTTGTACTGCGATCTCTAAAGCGACATCCCAAAACATGCGTACAATTTGATGGTGCGGTTCTGAGAATACCCATTGTTGGTGAGTGGTTTCGAGACGCCGCCGTATTGCAGTTTTCCGAAGCGGTCACCTCAATGATCGAATCGGGTTATACGCCCGTAGATGCGGTGCAGGCAGCGATACCCTGTGTCCATAATCGTGCTGTGCGCCGCGCCGTCGAACGTGTGAGAGACAATGTAATGCGTGGCGAGCGACTCAGTATTGAACTGTCGCGTTGCCCCAAGTTTTTTCCGGCGACGCTTTGTCAAATGATCAGCGTTGGTGAGAAATCAGGGGATTTTGGTCGAGCCATGGGAGGTGCATGCAACCACCTTCAAACTCAACTCGAGCGACGTGTGGATGCCACCGTATCCGCTATAGAGCCAATACTGACACTCAGTCTTGCAGGTGTCATCGGATCCGTAGTCATGTCAATCTATATGCCCATGTTCAGCATGTTCGAAGTTCTCGAATAGTTGTTGAGCAAGCAGGGTAACCCTACGCATCACTTTAAACAAATTTTCAAAAAAAAGAGATTTGGAACACGTTGGGTGAGTTCTGAACTATGTTTCCAGTAGCAATTGATTTCTCATCCGAGATTCACAAACTCACAAGACCTGTTTGCACGAGCGACACATATGTTCCGAAGAATGAAACGAAAGGGCTTTTCGCTGTTAGAAGTAATTGCGGCAGTGATTATTCTTGCAGTAGTCGCTACCGCGACGGTTGGTACAGTGGCGCCAATGCGTGAGAAGAGCGCGACGAAAATGGACGAGTCGTCCGTTTCCAATCTAAATGCAATGGTTCAAACGTATTTCCTCGAGATTGGCACTTGGCCGCGAGATGGACGGAACGGTGTTTACGATCTGTATCGTTACGGTTATCTAAAGCGAAAAGTGGATGGTGGGAATTACGAGACTCTGTATGCTAAGTTCAAGTTTGATTCGAACACCAAGCGTTTCCTACCGCTATAGTCGTAGCGCATTGCGACGGAGTGTTGACCTTTATAATTAACGTCTCGAATAAGCCTGCTCCCTTGCCATGTTCAAGGGGTAGGCTTTTTTGATGTTACATCTCGCAGTTTACTTGGCAGCCGCATCATGCTAACGATTGCCCCTAAAGGTACAGGAAAGCGAGGACCTAACGGGTTCACGTTATTGGAAGTGATTACTGCAGCAATCCTAATTGCTTTAGGGTCTGCTGGACTTAGTACAATGATCAATTCTACGAGTACTTCAGCAACGCGAGTACGAACGACGGCAGACGAATTTCGCAGGTCACTGATTTCCGCACGGCATCTTGCCCTAGCCCGAAATCACCTGACCGAAGTTCGCGTTACCAACGTGGACAATCCGGCGTGGGTCTCCAGCGCGTGGGGAACTGTTCCTGCATCGCCTTCTACGCCGATAAGTATTCCATTTGCTTTGCCTCAGGGAATAACGCTGCAAGGTTGGCCAGGACTGGTGCAATTCGATGCTGCAGGTAGAGCGGATCGCAGTCTCGACTTGAGAATCAATGCCGAGGGCCGCAGCACTCGCCTGAGACTGTTTCAAGCGTCCGGAGTTCTCACACTACAAGCCTTATGATGACTCGACGACGCAGTGGATATACGCTGATTGAAGTGATTTGTGCAACTGTCGTAGGAGCGGCTGCATTAGTGCCCATCGCTTCGATGGTGCAGGGAGGTATGCAGCGAAATCAGCGTATTCGAGTGCGCGAGGCTATGCTTACTGAATGCGAACGGCTCATCAGTCAGGTTCGAGTCGCTGTCCATGATCCTGTACAATTTGCACGTGCGGCAGCTGGTTCAATGCCATCCGGAGTGTCATCAAGCGGTACTCGCAATTTGTTTCCCGGTGAGCGAGCGAGTTTCGCCGTTGCAATCAGCCCTCATGATAGCAAACGTGATTTGATTGGGATCACAGTGACGACGACTCACGACACCAGCGGCATGCTGCCGGTTGGTAGCACTGTGCGATTGGTCACTGAGATTGCTCGTCCTTGGTAATGATAAATGAGCACAATGAGAACCGCTAACCGAACTGCAAGCCATCGTTCGCACAACTGCGTCAGCTATGGCTCCAAAGCTAAACGTAAAGGTGCGTCTCTGCTAGAAGTGGTGCTAAGTACTTCGATCGTCGCTGCCATGACATTGACCTTAGGTAGCACTATGCAAGTTTCGCTGCAGACACTGAGGTTGCACGAAAAAATGTCCGGAAACGCGGCCACCAACACGCTTGATTGGCTTGCGAACCAAGTCCAAGGAGCGGATTCCGTGGCGATTATTGGCCCACAAACGATTCAACTGACCCAGAGAAAATTAACCTTAACGATCGTTGACCGTATCTACCTCAGTGGAACGAGTTTGATGAGAGACAGAGGGGGCGTAGTTGAAGAATTGGCATCTCCGGTGTCTCAAGTTCAATTTAGAGATCCCACGGGACGCGGTTTAGAAATGGAGATGACCGTCGCGGTGCCGGGTGTTCAGGGATATCTGGAATCGCTTTCGGCTGTACGTACAGTTGCTTTAGATTGGGTGCGGTGACGTTTATGAGTAGCAGATCACCTGTGTGGCATGGATTAGCAATTCGTCGGCGAAGTTCGCAGAGGTCGGGGGTGGCGTTGGTCTATGTCTTATTGACCATCGGCATTGTTGGTTTAGTTGGCGTATCGATTTTGCGGGGCCAGCGAAGCGCACAGATTCTTGAAACATCGCACGAGCGCCGCGTGGTTGCCTCTACTGCGGCACAGGGCGGGGCACATCGAGCAATTGCATTGCTACGAAGAGATAAGAACTTGCGTGGGTTCGTGGCGGAACCTGGACCCGAAGCTCCGTTAGGCGTCGGCACGACCATTTCCGTTACAGACCGGCCTGATGGACAAATTCAAGTGCTCGCAGTCAGCAACTATTTGGGAGCAAACGCGGAATATCAGGTTGTTGTTGACCCTGCTCGATTGTGACACTGATTTGCGTGCTACGGTTGAGAGCTATGGCTAGAAACAACACTCGCGAAACGACACTGTGCGGACTTCATATTGGAGGCGACGAAATTCGCCTAGCCAGAATAGTCTGTGCACCCAATGGTCAGCGCCGTTTGAGTCTGGATTTGATTCCTGCGCCGGAGGTTCCCGAGGTTGGTTTGAGTTGGCTTTCCAGTGCCATTGGAGAGCTTGTATCAAGACACGACTTCCGCCGAGCAGAATGGACAGTAGCTCTCGACGGCGACTTCTGTGTGGCACGCGTTATTACGGGATCGCCGGATGAGGTTACGCATGGACTCGATCGCCTGAAGTCGCGCATTCCACGTTATCTGTCACTCGGTCCAGGCGAGAAGATCACTGGCGGTTTTCGCGAGTCCCTGACGAAGACCACCGATTATGCAGTTACCGGAGTTGCCAATCGCAACGTAATGGAATTGCTGCAGGAAATATTTCATCATCACGAAATCTCACCGCATAGTGTTGAGCCCGCTTTAGTGGCGGTCGCACGCCAGATGAATGTTGGCACAAGCGAAAGTGCACCTGTGCTATTAGCAGATGGATCGAGTCGGCAGTGGGACCTTGGAATCTCACAGCAAGGACGGCTGCTGTTGGACTATCGTCCTTCAGGTGCTCGCGAGTCCCATCGGTTCGGGGAAATCTTGCTTCAGCACATTTCACGGATTCACCGATTTTGCGAGAGGCACCGCCAGATCGATCACATTGCCGTGTGGCAGCTCTACTTGTTCGGCCCCAAGGCCAAAGTGGCGGAAGCGCAATCATCTCTGCGAGGAAGCGAACGGATCATAGCACAACCTCTCGACACTAGTCTTTGGCTAAAAGAGATTGAGCATGACGAGAATGCGACGGAGACCTGTTGGGTGGGAGCGATTGCTGCAGCGATGTCTTTGTTGCGTGACCGCAGCCAATTCCCCGTTGCCGACTTGTTATCTAGCGTTCGAGTGAAGCGTCAGCAGTCCGCCTGGGTGACGTGGAGTTTGACGCTTGCTCCGCTAGCTTTGGCTGCGAGCTTGCTTGTAGCAGTTGGCTCCGCAACGAAACAACAGCGAGGTCAGATAGTGAACACCGAGCAGATCATTGTGGATCTTGCACATGACATTGAATCGGCACGTACGCAGAATGAAACCGCAGACACACAGCAGCAGCTTTTCCGTGGTCTAAAGCGGCTCGATGCAGTGGCTCATTCGTTAGAAGATTGGGAACAACTTTTTGCTCGAATTCCTAAAGTCATGCCAGACGCAGCAAAGTTAAATCGGATAAACATGGCCGAGGATGGTGCGATTCGAATTTCCGGCAGCGCGGCAGACGAAACAGCCGTGTACGACCTGCTGGCAGCTCTAAAGCAATTGCCTGGTGTCCATGATGTTTTGCTGCAAGGAACATCTCCCGGGGAAATGTTGGGTAGCGATCAAGTAGATTTTGCTGTTGTGTTGAAGTTGGCAAGCTTTGCTGATTCTAGGGGGGCCTAAAATGAAAAAGCTGCCGCATCGTTTTATTCGGCTAATCGTTACAGGTGTAAGTTTGGTCGCCGGACTGTTGCTGGGGGGGCCCCTCGTCGAAGAGTACCTGAGTAATCGAGAGCGGATTCAGGAAGTGGAGCGGTTGCAAGCGGAGTACGCACAAGTGCAACAGCAACGGGAGACGTTAAGCCTTTCTCTACAGAGAACAGCAACGCAACTCTCTGTGCTCTCTAAGCGATCGACTACATCAGAGAATCAGAATCTTGTCCGCGATCAACTCGTCAGTTTAGTAAGAGATACCGGTTGTCAACTTCGGCAAATAGAGACAATGGAAGGGCATCGACGTGCCTGGGGCGGCGAACGCGACGATCCCACTCGCGAATCGGTTAATCCTGGGATGCCGTCAACTCCCTTCAACTTGCAAACCTGCAGGCTGGGACTGACCGTGACAGGATCTTTGGACGCAGTACGCCAACTCATCGGTAAAATTTCTGATCTGCGCTTAATTGCTCTGATTGAACAAGTGGCGATGCAACCTGCAGATGGTGCAGGTCGGGTTGTGCAGTTGGAATTGAGAATGAAGTTGTTTGGCTTGCAATTACGCGAGAGAGATGCAATCGACGAATTTGGGCCGGAGGCATTTGCCCAGCTGCCCTAATCGGGATTCACCCATCAGTTCCCGATAACGATCTCGACAAGGATGTTGAGAGGACAATTTTATGGACGATCAAATTAACCGCCACGAAATTTTCGACCAACGCGCGCTTCCAACGAGTGTGCCGCAGGTGTTGGTTAGGCTGGTTACCCTGATAGCAGTAATTTATGCTGCGCCGTCATGCGCGCCGCTGTACGGGCAGGCGCCTAGTTCTTCTCCGAACGCCGACGTATCTCTGGAAGAGTTGTTGGGCCGGCATGGATCGGTAACCTTTCGGCAGACAGCATTGTCGGAAGTCGTCTTTTCGTTAGGGCAAATTTGGGGTGTGAATATCGTCGCCGGTTCCGATGTGGATGGGGTTGTTTCAGGGGTTTTTGAAGACGCTCCACTCTCTGAAGTACTTGATGCCGTGCTGGGAGCGAACGGTTATGGATACAAAGTAAGTGGCAGATCGCTCATTATTTTGACGTTGGATAAAATTGGAGCCGACGATCCCAAATTGCGTCAGAAAACGTTGCGTTTGCCAGCCTCGGAGACGGATGAAGTGGCATTGTTGCAGGCTGCCGAGTTATTGCTGAGTACGCGAGGACGGATGCAGGTAATGTCGGGAAATCACACCGTCCTTGTTGTCGACCTCGAAGCTCATGTGAAGCGAGTCGAGGAATTTTTCATGGACTATGAGACTCAAGGACAACGCTCTACATCGGACGGCAGACCCAGTGTTGCGAATACCACTGTCGAGTCGTCAATGAGTCCGCGCAGCACTATTAGTAGTGGGCCATCGGCACTTTATTTTGCACCACAGTTCACTGCAGCCGCCGATCTGGAGCCAGCGCTCGTGGCCGTCTTGGGTGATTCTGCGTCGGTTAGTGTGGTTGCCAACGAAAATCGGATCATGGTTTGGGGGAGTGCTGAGCAATTGCGCCTGGCAACGGAAGTGATCAGGACTCTCGATATACCCAGGCCACAAGTCCGAATTTCTGCACTTATCTATGACGTCGAGTTACGGCGGGGAGAACAATTGGGGATCGATTGGGGTAAAACACTTACGGTCAATGGCAGTATTGGTGGAGGATCATCGACGACAGCAACCGACACAGCATCGGGCACCGGTACAAGTGGATCATCGGGGGCAAACAGCGCTACAGCGGCAGTAGCGACGGGAGTAGCGATAACACTCGGCACACTGAAAGACACATTGACATTGGGTAGTGTTATTAAAGCACTGGACGAGACGCGTGGGGCACATTTGCTTGCCGATCCAACAATCACAGTTGCCGATCGCAATGAAGCATCGATCAAGATTGTTACGAAGATCCCCTTCCAGCAACTGACTCAGACGCAGCAAGGTGGAAACATTGGCACGACATCCTTTCAGGAAGCGGGTATCACCTTGACCGTGACACCACGCATTTCCAACGACGGCACGATCCAGATGAAAGTGCATCCTGAGTTCAGCACCTTGGTTGAGTACATCAACGGTCAACCCCTGATCGATTCGCGAGAAGCCGAAACGGATGTCCGAATTGCCGATAGGCATACGCTGGTAATCGGCGGTTTGCGCCGTAAGCAATCGCGCGATGCCATCACGGGCATCCCTGGTCTGATGCGATTAAAGAAAGTCGGGAAGTTGTTTGGTGCTCATGATTCTGGAATGAGCGAAAGCGAATTGCTTGTTTTCTTGAGACCTGAGATCGTCTCTCCCTTCGAGATTATGGGAATGCGGGGTACGGCGGCAGCCTATCAAGGGAATTGCCAACTTGATCATATCCCCATTGCTGATTCCAGGCCGTTAGTGCCTTACTGTGAAGATCACCATTGTGTTTACCATCATCCTCGCCCCAACGTAAATCAAGGTAGCATTCACGAAAGTGGCTACGGCGTGATGGAAATGATTGGTGGGGAAGGGCTGGAGATTCCACTCCCTGCAACAGTTATCCCAGGCGGACAGGTGGAAGTCGGTGTCGTAGTCCCGCATGCTAAATATTTACTGCCAGAGCCACTGCAGGATGGAGTGATTGGTGCCCCGGTGCAATCGACCAATCCTTACATTATTGAGTTGGAGCCGAACCGCTGACTTTGGAATTGTTGCGATCAAACAGCGAAGCGGTCCAGAGCACATCCTCTGCACGCAGGCTCACCAATGGTTGATTGATCTCGACGACTTCGACACCGTCCATCGATTCGCCTTCCGCAAGTGCTACGCTGTGGCCGCGGATCAACAGAATAGCTCGTACGCAATCGGTTTTAGCAAAACCCAAGACGGTGGTTTTTTGCAAGTCAGTCAGTGCCGACCGATCTTCTGCCGCATAGACTCCGGCAAATTGAAACGGATTAACACGATCAGGATTTGTCGGCACGAATTTATCGGAACGGTTGCTGACTTTTTCCGTAGTCGATGCGATCTTCCCCGAAAGGAGGCTAAGTTCCATCGGAATGTCGCCAAGCTCCGTGGCGAGGTCACTAGAACCTGAGCAGCCCAAAATACAGAGTGACATGCATAGCAGCGTCGCTCCCTTCGCCGGGCTTGGATAGGTTCTTCTCATGGTGCTCACGTGTGGGGCAAGAAATCGTTGTGCTTTCGAAACATAGCTCGCGTCTGAGGCGCGTGGGACGTTGAGAGATCGACAATAGGGTGTGTGGGGTAATCTGAATGGACATTGCGTCAATTCTTGATGTGATGATCCTCGCAATCGCCACAGCTTGCGCAGGCTGCAATTTCAAAAAAAGGGAGCGACGCAAGTTTGTGAAGAATTAGAGAAGTTCGCGTGATTCGCTACCGTCACGAGCTTAGCAAGGGGGCATTAAGTTACTTAACTAAGATTTTGCGGTTCGCCCGCTTGACAAGAAGAGAAGAATCTCAGGGAAAAACCTGCGTAGCGATAGCACGATAGGGCGGTGCTTAGTAAAACAAAGGCGTTTTCCATAATTGATATTTCATAACTTGGTATTTGGGAACGTGTCATGGCACGGGTGTGGCGTCAAAAGCACCAGGGATTCACTCTGGTGGAATTGTTGGTCGTGATTGCGATCATTGGTATTTTGGTGGGGCTATTGCTGCCTGCGGTACAAGCGGCTCGCGAAGCGGCTCGTCGCATGGAGTGTTCGAACAACCTCAAACAAATCATGTTGGCCCTTCATAATTATGAATCGGCCAATCAGCGTTTTCCCGCTGGGCGACTGGCGCCGGATTGGGTGGTGAATGGCGTCGCACGCGCTAGCTACACCAACTACAATTCTGTCGATCAGAACCCAGCTTCAGGCCATTGGACCGGCTTTCGCTCGGTTCACTCCGCGATATTGCCGTATATGGAACAGGGAAATATCTACGATTTGATCAATTTCTCGGTACCCACAGCGGTTCGTCTCACGACCAACGGAGTACCTTCTAACGCTAACTACAACGCTTATTCCAAAGCGGCCGGATTGTTTATTTGTCCAACGGATCCGAATACTGGACGAGTCGTTTCCGAAAATAATTACCGGTACAATTTCGGCGGTTCAACGCCTTATGGTGGCGCAGAGAATTCCACTGCCAACCAAAACATCAATGCTTCGGCAAATGGTTTGTCGTCTGGTGGAAATGGTGCATTCACGATTCGCGAACATCTGCGTGCTTCCGCTCACCTCGATGGACTCTCCAACACCGTCTTCTTTTCTGAGCGTACGAAAGGTAGCGGTTTTGATCTTTCAGTTATTTCACCGCCGCTTGAAGATATGGTGACGACTCCCGGGCGAGCAAATATCATGTGGGCCCCGGATGCCTTGATGAGCGATTGTATGACGTTCAATAAAGCACCTTCCTCGTTCCACTTTAATTCCGCCGGTCGTTGGCTAGATGGTTCGGACTTTTCCAATGGCTGGCCCTTCGCATTTTATTCCAGCACGATGTACAACCACGTGACGCCTCCCAACTGGCAATACAACGATTGCGGTTCGTGGAGTGCGATTCCCGACGCGCCCGGAGAACACGCCATTGTTTCCGCTCGCAGCAAGCATCCAGGTGGAGTCAATGCAGGGCTTGGCGATGGTAGTATCCGTTTCATCAGTAGCACCATCGACTTGACCACGTGGCGAGGTCTTGGAACTCGCGCCAACAAGGAAGTTGTTCAACTGGAACAATAGGCGAGAGGGATTGGCTGTGGAGTAGAAGAGCAACGCGGGTTTTTTTAGGATTGCATGGTATGAGTCATTCGATGGGGCGAACCACTGTCAGTTCGTTATCCAGTTGGGCCCGTAAAGTACTGGTTTTACTCGCCATTGCTTTCACGCTGCTCATTTTCAATGGTTGTGGTGGAACTGAAGTTGCCGCAACCAGTTTGGCGGATGCTCAAGCCGCATTTGATCGTGCGTTGGCTGCAGTCGGGAACGGCGACTATGCTTCGGCTCGCACGGATTTCGATGTGGCGATTAAGAGCGGCGGATTGACGGTTGACAACTACGTTGAGGCGCTACTCAAGCGATCCATGTGCCTATCGGTGGCCGGTGAATATGAGGCCGCGGAAGCCGATATCGCCATGGCAGAGCAGGGTGCCACCGAGCTGGAAGATGTGCATATAGCACGAGGATTCTTGCTAGCGAAGAAAGGGGATTCGGCGGGTGCACAGGCTGCCTTTGCCGAGGCAAAGAAAATCAATCCCAAAGTCGTCCTGCCAGCATTGTGAGTGATAGTCGCCAAATAGTCGCCTTTCGCTCCGCGAAAGTAGCGTTGGTATTCGCTGCTTTTTCAGAACTTTCGCGGAGCGAAAGGCGACTATAGTGGGACATCCGGGAATGAATGATGAGCGGAAATCACGCCTGCGCCATTGGGGTTGGATTGCGGTAGGAATTGCTCTATACGCTGCATTGATTGTGGTGACCACTTGGCCAGTGGCGAGGTACTTGGACAGCCGCTTGTCGATGGGCATGGAACCGACACGAACGGTCCCGCTATTCAATGCATGGACCATTTGGTGGAACGCAGAAAGTGTTTCCTCAGCCGGTAGTGGCTATTGGGATGCACCCCTATTTGTTCCCGCGAAAAATACGTTTGCCCTTTCTGAGCCACAGCCGACAACCTTAATCGTGGCACCGATTATTTGGATCACCGGTTCAGTGGCGTTGGCTTACAACCTGTATCTGTGGCTTGCCCTGTTGTTGAATGGATGTGTCACGCAGTGGTGTCTGCAATCGATGCGCATCCACCCTTGTATCGCCATTGGAGGTGGAGCGGCGATGCTGTTGCTGCCCGTTGTACATTGGCAGTTAGGCGTGCTGCAGCTCGTGCCAATCTGGGGAATTGTCTGGACGTGGTGGGCGATGGAGAAGTGGATTCGTCGGGTCCAGCAAACGCAATTTCCCACTTTGACGACGACGATCTGGCGAGGATCCGAGATTGGAATAGCGTTTGGTACAAGCTTCCTAATGTGTGTTCATCACGGATTGTTCTTGGCACTATTGATGGTGGCTTCGGCATGGATGCTGGGGAGGTATTGGTTGCGGCCTCGAGTGTGCTTGGGATTGGTGATTGCAGTGTTGGTCAGCGGACTCATGATTGGACCCATCTTAGTGCCGTTGCATGAAATGGCCAGCGTCAAAGAGTTTGTAAGACCGCGGGCAACGGTGCAACAATTGTCATTAGTCCCTGGGGATTACACCGCGGTCTATGGTCAAACATTGATCGATTGGCCCGTGTTTGGAGCTCAACCGGGTTGGTGGATGTCTCCAGGATTTCTCAAGTGGATATGGGCTCTCGTGGGATTGGTTGCCGGCTTGTTGGTTGTTCAGAAAAGATGGTGGACCGGTTACATCGCTGTCATGATTGGCATGGCGATAGTGTTATCCTTGGGGACTAATTTGAAACTGGGATCGTGGGAGCCCTGGTGGACATTGGCAGAACTCGTGCCGGGTTTTGCTCAAGTGCGCAACGTGTTTCGGTTTGGCTTTTTTGTTCAGATTGGTGTGGTGCTACTAGCCGCGCAAGGAATCGATTGGTTATCGCGTTGGGCTGGTGAAAGACGAATGGCCACAGGCAGTTGGCGAAGTGGAATGTGGGCTGTGGGACAAGGAGTTGTGGTGCTGTTAGGCGTGTGGAGCGTGGTTGATCCATGGCCTTATCGCCAACAACTAGGAGTGCTGCCCAGTGTCAGTTTTCATCGGGACTGGATCCAGTATCTCCAAGAGCACAGCAAGCCAGAGGAGGCCGTATTGTGTTTGCCCATGCCCGGCGGGCAAACCGTCCGCGACTACGAAATCGAGACGGATTGGATGATGCTGGGGACCGTCCATAAATTACCGCTGGCCAATGGGTACTCTGGATTTTTTCCGCAAGCGTACTACGACGTGCAGTGGGACGTGTTGAATTCGGGAGTAACGATTCCTGTAGCGTCCCAGCTCTACAAGGACGGCATTCGCTGGATAGTCATTGATAGACGACGATTTTCCAGTCCATGGGGAGACTTATGGATCCTAGGTGACTTGCATGCGACCCGAGTCATTGGCGACGGCAAGCGGGTAGATCTCTATCAAATTGGCCCGTCGGGGGGGTGAAAGCAAGGTTTTTCTACAAAAATACTAGCGCATTGACCGAACTCTTCCTCATCGAAAGGAGTTATGATGCCCCTTAGAGGCTGTCGACGGGCAAATAATCGACAGTGTGTGTTTTTCGTGGGGAGTGAGGGCACGCAATGGCTGGATGGAAAAATCTGTTAGCGATTCTTGGTCTGTTGGGAGGTGCGGTATCCGTCCTCTATTGGATCAATCACCAGGACACGGCTAGTCAAGCGAGCAAGCCAGGCTTGCCTATCGTTGCGGCCGACGTACCCGAGGAGGATTTAGCGGATTTATCGCTGCCTCCAGGAGTGACGCAGGCCGATTACGATCGAGCCATGAAGTGGTTTGCCGATATGTATCCAGGCGTGGATGCAGATACCATCGATGTCTTGTCGATGGCGGGCGAACTGGCCGTTGCCGATCAGCGATATGAAATCGCGCTAGCCAGCTTTCGCGCTATCCCTAGCGACCATCAGCGCTACGGACCATCGGCGCGATTGCAACAAGGGACTTCTGCATTAGAACTGCACCGGGCTGTGGAAGCAGAAAAGTCTTTGCGAGAGTATTTGAATTTAGCCAAACAATCGCAGTACGTTCGGTTTGATGATGTTGTGGCTGCTTATAAGTGGCTCAACTATATATTGTCCGTGGAATTACGGCTGGAAGATCGCAAGCTTGTGATGCGAGAACTGCATCAATTTGGACTTGCCGATATTTTGGATTCTAAACAGTACTTTTTTCCCAATTTGTTGATCTTAAACTCGCCGGCCGGTCGTGCCCGTTTGCAGCAATTTGTGGATGCAGATCCAGAGAATGTTGTGTTGCGAATAGCTCAGGGGCGCTACAAGACTCTTGAAGGGGAATTTGAGCAGGGAGTGGTGATACTCGGCAAAGTGCTCGCGGAGAATCCAGGCAACGTCTCCGCAATTGCTGGCTTGCTCGAAGCGTTATTTGAGCTGAATGACTGGGAACGGTTTGCCGGTATTTTAGGACAGGCACCACCCTTTGACGAGAACGAACCCTGGTTGTTGACTCGAATGCGCGGCGAGTACGCGTTGGAAGAGCGCGCAAACGAAGAGGCTTTGAGGTATTTCCAGTTCGTACTGAAACAGGATCCCGCTAATGCTCCTTGCCAGATGGGAGTGGTTACGGCATTGGCTGAACTGGGACGAACAGACGAGCACGAAGTTGCATTGCAGCGCTCGGGCATCTTGGCTGAAATTCGCGTCAATCTGTCGAATGCCGACGGAGATGCCTTCGCCGCGTTGCAGGGTGTGTCAAGAAACTGCCAACAAATCGGATTTGTTTCCGCTGCACAAGCCTTCGCAAAGTACGCCGAGGGGGTTGCGGAAAAATGAACTTGCCAAGGAGTCCATCTTGGTTATCGATGATTGTCGTAGTGATCGGTGGCTTCACTGGATGCAAACCGGATGCGAAGCGCGCTGAGAGTACGACAGAGCAAGTGACAGAGCGTGCGACCCAGTTGACCCCATCCGGATCGAACGGTGAATTAGCGGCAGGGCCCCTACAATCGACGTCTCCGGAATCGCCAATGCAAGAAGTGCCATTAAGCGACTCTGCGGAAGAATTCGTCTCTGGACCTTTGTTTTCGCTAGGTGGTCCGGCGAATGGAATCGAGTTCACACGCTATGACGACTTCACCACGCAACATCGCATCGCAGAGTCGACAGGGGGCGGTTGTGCCGTGCTGGACTTTGATTGTGATGGATGGCCCGATGTATTGATGTTAGACGGTTGCAAGTTAGTCGCTGACGTTACTGCGTCGCACCCTACGTGTGCACTATTTCGAAATTATGGGGCGAGGCAATTTGGCTTGGTCACGTCGGGGTCGAGTCTTTTTCCAACGTCGTACTTGCAAGGTGTCAGCGTTGGAGACTACGACAGTGACGGCTTTCCTGATATCTATTTCACGGCCATTGGAAAGAGTGGCATGTGGCGTAACAACGGAGATGGAACTTTTACGAATGTCACTAGCGAGACAGGCGTGGAAGTGAATGGATGGAGCACAAGTTGTGCGTTTGCAGATCTCAATAGCGATGGGCATCTTGATCTCTACGTTGTGAATTATTTGCAGGATTCCATTTCTTCGCCCAGGCTCTGTCCGAACCCGCTAGCACCGGGTGGGCATGAGCAGTGTCCACCCTCAAAATACGAAGGCCTTAATGACGTTCTCTTTGTCTCCCAAGGGGATGGTCGGTTTGTTGACCAGACGGAAGCGGCCGGTATGGGAGGCTTGAAGGGAAAAGGTCTGGGAGTGGTCATTAGTGATTTCGATAGAGATCAGACGCCCGAGATTTTTGTAGCGAACGATGGCCAGGCAAATTTTCTCTTTGTAGCAAAGTCGGCGCAAGGAAGTGAAAATGGCAATGCGGGTGCGGATCTTCGGTACGATCAGCGCGGTATGATCGCAGGATGTGCGTTGAGTCGCTCGGGATATGCACAGGCGAGTATGGGTGTTGCGGCGGGTGATTTCGATGGTAACGGAACCATCGATCTCTTTCTGACGCACTTCTACGGCGATTCCAATACTACGTACCTAAATCGTGCCAAGCTTCGTTTTGAGGATGCTACGCGGGCCTCGGGTATGGCCGGGGTTAGTCGTCGTGTGCTGGGGTGGGGGACCGTAGCAACCGATTTTGATCACGATGGCTGGCTTGATTTGATGGTCGCCAACGGGCATGTGGAAGATCGTCGTTGGATGGGAAAAGGGGAGCCTTACGCAATGGAGCCGCATCTTTTTGTGAATAGCGGCAAAGGAAATTTTCGTGATGCAACCAAGACCGCCGGCGAATATTTTTCCCAAGCGCGATTGGGGAGGGGGGTTGCCACTGGCGATTTGGATCGAGATGGGCGCATGGACTTCGTTGTTAATCACCTGCAAAGTGCTAGTTCAGTGCTCTGGAACGAGACAAAAGTTCAGCGCCAAGGAGTCCAGCTCAAGTTACAAGGGATACGTTCGAACCGAGACGGGATCGGCTGCAAAATCGAATTGCTGGACGAACAGGAGACTGTTGTCGGGTATCGCGAGCTTGTAGGGGGAGGCAGTTTTCAGTCATCGTCGCTTCCTGAAGTTCATTTCACACTAGATGAAAATAAAAAAACATACTTCAGGGTTTTATGGCCTTCGGGGGTGGTCGATTCGGTTCGTATGGGTGGTGTTTCTTCTGCACTGGTCGTGGAAGAACGGGGAATTATTCCCCTGTAAGTTGTGTCTAAGGACCAGAATCTGCCGAAACAGCTTGACATTAGGTGCTTCGGCTAGTCTACTCGTGGTGGAGTTCGGTTATTCGTTTTATGAAGACTGGGCGAGCTGTCATCTGTGAAGAGCTGGATTATTAGGTCATTTGCAGTGATTCGCGGCGTGATGCGGGTTGCGATCGCGGTAGATAGGCAGTTCGGTTAGTTGGAGTTGGGCGAGTTGTTGGGCTTTTTGTTGGGCTTAATTGCTCGATCTATTCTACTTTTTCCATTGTTTCCCTTTTTTAGGGGGAGGTACTTATGACACGACGGTTCTCGAACCGCCCCCAGGGTTTCACGCTTGTGGAACTACTGGTGGTCATTGCAATTATTGGGATTTTGGTGGGCTTGCTGCTCCCCGCAGTCCAAGCGGCACGTGAAGCGGCTCGACGTATGTCGTGCTCGAACAACATGAAGCAGTTGGGCTTGGGTTTGCACAACTACCATGACACTTACGGCAAGCTGCCCTACGGGGAGTTTTTCCCAGGTACTCAACCTGCCCGCTACAGCGGATTTGTTGGGATGTTGCCCTTTATTGAACAGCAACCTTTGTTCAATCAAATCGCAGCCACTAGCTGGACGATCGTACCTTGGGACGGTGGTTTCGTTCCATTCCAAACCGAGATTCCTGCATTCAAATGCCCTTCGGACGTGAATCGCATCAAGAATGCGAACGAAACGGGGCGTACGAATTACATGTTCTCGCGCGGTGATTCGACATGGGATCACAACGAATGGGCCGGTAACGGCAGTCGCGGTTTGCGAGGGATGTTTACCGGACAAGGGATTTCCAAGGGCTTCAGCGACGTTCCTGATGGGTTGAGTAATTCATTAGCGATGTCGGAGAGAACTCTGGGACAAACTGGAACGCTGGTTAAAGACGGCGGAACCCTACGTAACATTGGTTCGAACTTCCGGAACAACAATCCATCGGATTGCTTTGCCCGAGTAACTTTGGATAAGCGTTACAATTCGACCGACATTGGCCACTGGGCCGGGTTGCGTTGGATGGACGGCGCTCCAGCGTTCACCGGTTGTACCACGGTATTGGGCCCGAACACTGCGAGTTGCACTCAAGGTGGATGGGACGGAGAAGATGGTCTGTACGAGCCAATGAGCCGACACCCTGGCGGTGTTCATGGTCTACTCGGCGACGGTGCTGTTCGCTTCATTAGCGACACCATCGACCACGGCAATACCACATTGCCACCACCTGACGCACCGGGTCAACCGAATGCACAAAGCCCCTATGGCGTTTGGGGTGCATTGGGTTCAGTTCGCGGTGGCGAAGCAACGACTCCATTCTAACCCCTGCTGGAGTTAGAGGGATTTCATTACAATGGGCGGGGGTCGTGGTAACATGACTCCCGCCTTTTTCTTTAGTTCGAATGTATTCGTTTTTGCAAATTGCAACAAAGCATTTTTAGCGCAAGTACTCAAGGGAATCATGATGCGTAAGTTCGGTGCATTGGCTTTATTGTTGTCAGCAGTTGCCTTCGCAGGTTGCTCTGGCGCTGTTGGTGGCGGCGATCGATATGCCACACATCCAGTCACAGGAAAAGTGACTTATAATGGTGCACCGGTTCCTGGCGCCGTCGTTACCTTCTCACCAAACAAGTCGGGTGTCCCAGGTGCGAGTGGCATTACGGATAATCAAGGCACCTACATCCTCACAACATATGATGCTGGCGACGGAGCCGTTGAGGGTGAGTACAAAGTAATGGTTTCCAAGACCGCTCCTTCAGCGTCCGGCGGCGGTGGTGCACCTGCGCATGATCCGACGGGTGCCAGTGGTAACACCGGAGCTCCATCGCATGCTGGTGGAGGTAAGGGTGCAGCGAGTTCGGGTGGTGGATCACTCTTGCCAGCCAAATATGCCAAGGCGACCGACACACCGCTCTTGAAGACCGTTGCAAAGGGTGACAATTCGATCGACTTGGTGATTGAATAACTAACGATTGAATCGTGCATAATCCAAGTTTGAATGGATGAATGATCAAGCAAAGCCACAACGTATTCACGCAGGATCTGGGAATCGCTGGGTCCAGGTGTTGTTGTTGGCTTTGCTTGGCACTGCGGGTGTAATTGGCGCTTTCCTCTTACTTGTACAACCGCCGCCCGAAGTATCCAGTGATCCTACCCTTGTTGATCAAGAACGGATTGAGCAAGCGGGTGCTGCACTCAATGCGACGCGTTATGAACTGGCGAAATCCACCGCGCTGCAGGTTGCCAGTGACAGTCCGTTTTATGAACGCAGTCGATTGATTGCAGGCGAAGCGGCGATGCGTCTGGGCAGCAATGCGGAAGCGATGACGCACTACCTGGAGATTGCCGACAAGACATCGTCCGATGCATTGGTCGCAGCTTTCTCTGTCGCCGAACTCTATCGTGCAGAAGGTCGAATTGAAGAAGCGGTCTCGCGCTATCTGCACGTCTATCGGAACGATCCACGCGATGCGGCAACGCATGAGAGACTCGCTTTTCTCTACGGCATTACCGGGCAACGATGGGAGTCCATGCCGCACTATCTTGGACTGATCAAGACTCAACAATGGACGCTCGACTCCTTGGCAATGCTAGGTGACATTGAGCGAGCCATTGAACAGCCTTCCTATATCAACACACTTAAGTTGCAACAACCCAATGACCCTTGGGTACGATTGGCGCAAGCCGCTTGGGCACTCACTGATGGAGACGAAGCGATCGCCAAGCCTTTGCTGCAATCGGTGGTGCGAGATCGACCGAATGTTATCGCTGCGCAGGCAATGCTGGGTGAAGTGCTCCTGAGTGCTGATGAAGCAGAGTATCGAGCTTGGGAAGCCCAGTTACCCAGTGAAGCAAACGAACATGCCGACATCTGGTTTGTTCGTGGCGTCAAGGCGCGTGGGGCAGGTGAAATGCGATTAGCCACGGGTAACTTTGCCGAAGCCGTACGTCTGCGGCCCGAGCATCGTCGCGCGACCTATCAATTGAGCCAGGTACTGGCGCTAGTCAATGAGCCTGGTGCGGAGAAGTTTGTGGAGCGCACCAAACAGCAGGTAGAATTGGGACAGGCGATGGATGTGATACTCAAGTCGCGCGGTGCAGATCCCCAGTCAATGCGCCGAGCGTCAGAGTTATCAAAAGAGATGGGGCGATACTGGGAAGCGTGGGCTTGGGCATTGACCGCGGCAAAGATGCACCCCCAGGAGACTTGGATGGGACCGCTCGTCAATCAAGTGGGGCAGTCGCTTTCCGAGAGTCTACCTCGAACAATACCATCGGCCGATTTACTTACCAGCGTTGATCTCTCTTCCTATGTCAACGAGGCACAAGAACATAGTGTCGCAAAAGTAGTGACCAGTGTTCCGGAGACAAGTTCGTCAGTCAGTGTGGCGAAGATACGATTCGTGGAAGAAACCGACGTTGGAATTGATTTCACCTTTGACAATGGCCCCGATGAGGCGACACCTGGTGTAAGGATGTTTGAGCAGACGGGCGGAGGTGTCGGGGTTATCGATTTCGACGCGGACGGCTGGCCCGATCTCTATTTTACCCAGGGCAGTCCTTGGAAAACGGGCCAGACGATTAGCACACCCAGCACTGATCGGCATGATGCATTGTATCGCAACGTTCAAGGAGAACGCTTCATCGAAGTTTCAGCCTTGGCAGGCATTCAAGATCTTGATTATTCGCAAGGTCTCGCAGTGGGAGATTACGATGCCGATGGTTTTGCCGATATCTATGTCGCCAACATCGGACAGAACCAATTGTGGTGCAACAATGGTGACGGAACTTTTACCAAACGAACGGACATGTTGGGAAGTCAGTTGACGCAATGGTCGACCAGTTGTGTGATGGCTGACTTCAATGGCGATGGATTGAGCGACTTGTTCGAAGCGAATTATTTACAAGGTGAAGGTGTCTTTGAGATTATTTGTGAAGAGAAAGGATGTTCTCCTAAGGTCTTTGCCGGTGCACCCGATCAATTGTACCTAAATCGAGGTGATGGACATTTCTCCTTGATACCTGATGCGACCCCGAAAAAGGAATCGAAGGGACTGGGACTATTGGCGGCTGCGTTTGGTAAAGATGCGAAACTCAGCTTGTTTGTTGCGAATGATCAAGTTCCCAATTTCTTTCTTACTAGTGAGCCCACGGCAGATGGAAACATTGTGTTTCGGGATCGGGCCTTGATGCGGGGGTTGGCTTACAACGTCGATGGTTTAGCTATGGCTTGTATGGGAATTGCGGCAGACGACATCGATGGCAACGGGCGTGTTGATTTGCTGGTCACCAACTTTGCTGATGAACCCAACTCGCTCTATCTTCAAGACGCGCCTGGTTTGTTTGTCGATGCGACGCGCGCGTCAGGAATGCAGGGTCCGAGTTTTCCCTATGTCGGTTGGGGTACTCAATTTATCGATGCCGATTGTGACGGGCAAATGGATGTGGTCGTGGTCAACGGGCATGTGGCAGATTATCGAGATCGAGGCGGCATGTATCAGATGCCGCCACAGTTCTATCACAACATTGGACGTGCTCGTTTCGAAGTGAGTGCGCCTGCAGAGGTGGGTGAGTACTTTGGTAAACTGTTTCTTGGTCGTGGATTAGCACGAACTGATTGGAACCGCGATGGTCGTATGGACTTCGTTGTTTCAAATATTGGTATGCCCGCTTCCCTGGTTTCCAATAACACCATCGATGCAGGCAAGTCATTGCAGATCAAGCTGCATGGAACCAGCTCATCGCGTGATGCTATTGGCACGAGAGTGACTCTAGCGACCGACAAAGGTCAGTGGACTAAACAGCTTGTCGCCGGCGACGGCTACATGGCCTCGAATGAGCGAATGCTGCAATTCGGTATCGCAGGCTCCACGGAGATCCGCGCCATCACCGTGCAATGGCCAGCGGGAGGTCGGTGGGAGTGGTCGCTGACTAATGCAACAAAAGTCGATCCTGGCATGACGCTGCACATCGTCGAAGGAATGGACCGAGTGGTTAGCGAAGTCAGTACGGCGGAGTAGGAATCATCAGCCGCTCGTCCAAAGATAGCCGTGGTAGAATTAAGGAAGCCAAATCGGTTAATCGATTCTGGTTAGGATTGATTGTCACGTTCGTTGCCATCGTAATAGTCGCGTTTGTTTTTTGGATGCGATCAAATCCGCAGTTGGCAGCAGAGCGATTGTTTCAACAGGCCGTCCAATTTCGCAATTCGCAACAATGGGAGCAAGCGGAGGCGAGTGCATGGCAAGCCTGGCAGGCCGATGCGACTCGCGATGATGCGGCGATGTTGGCTGCGAAGTGTGCAGAAGATGCAGCGCGATATGGAGCGGCCGTCGAGTATGCCGACAAGGTGCAAGATCGCGATCGATCGATTTATCTTGCCGCGAAAATGTTAATAGCAGAACTGGACCATCGCCAACTGCGGCGTTTTCAAGAGGCCGAAAGGGCGTATAAGGAGGTTCTCAAATACGAGCCTCAATACTTGCCGGCGCGGCTGGGATTGGCCAATTTGCTCGGTATGTGTGGCCGCCGTTCGGACGCGGTGCCCCATATCATCCAGCTTATCCAACAGGGACAAGCCGAAGACTTGCTGGTTCTATTAGCGCGTGAAAAGGGCATCATTGGGTCTCCGCAAGAACTGGAATCGACGGAAAAGAGCAGGCCAGCCGACCCGAATCGTTTAATGGGAATGGCATGGCATAGCGTGGAAGCCAACCATCCCAACGAAGCGATTGCCATGCTCCGAGAGAGTATCGCCCTGCGACCCGATTTAATACTCGCTTATCTTTCCTTGGGAGAGATTTACGCAGATCAGACTGACTATGCGTCGTTGGCCGCTTTGCTGACGACAGTACCGAAAGAATCACAGGCCTACGCGGAATATTGGGTCGTAAGAGGACGTCTCGCAGATCAACGCCAAGATGTCGTGGGGGCGATTCGATGTTATGTAGAGGCTTCGCTCCGCGCGCCCGAGTTGAAGCGACCGGCGACTCGGCTGTCTCAATTGCTGGACCAAGTCGGCGAAGCAGACTTGTCGATCCAGTTCGCACAGTTTGTACAGAAGTTGCAAGCACTCAATAAATTTCAAGATCGTGTATTCTTTGCCAACACACCCAGCGGAATCGAAACGCTATTGGAGCTGATCAATCATTACGAACAAGTCGGACGTTATTGGGAGGCTCTGGGTTGGTGTACCTTGGCTGCTGAGATTCAGGGGAATCAACCGCAGATCCGTGCAGCGTTGCAGCGCATTCGTTTGGAATTGGCGCAGATGCCCAACCAGTTGGCCACGACGGCGGTCAGTCCGATTCGTTCGCTCGACCGAGAGCGCTTTCCGCTTTCCGCTATTGAAGCAGTGGAAAGCGTGGAGCAAGAGTCCGCGGAATCGAACCAGCGCGAAAGTGACCTCGCCTTTCGTGAGGATGCTCAGATGACGGGACTCGAGTTCCAGTATTTTAATGGAACCGATGGAAAACCTAGTCGGCGCATGTACGAGTTCACTGGCGGCGGAATCGGGGTGATCGATTATGACTTAGATGGATGGTCGGATTGCTACTTGAGCCAGGGGAGCGTTTGGCCAACGGATGGAATTGCGGCTAACCAATATTCCGATTGTCTCTTTCGTAACTGGGACGGGAAACAGTTTGTCAATGTCGCGGAACACATCGGTATAGTAGCCGACGGCTTCGGCCAAGGTGTTACGGTCGGTGACTTCAATGCGGATGGATTTCCGGACCTCTATGTAGCAAACATTGGGCATAATCGACTGTTGCAGAATAATGGTGATGGGACATTTGCAGACGTCACCGAAGTTGTCGGCTTGAAGTCAAATGAATGGACGACAAGTTGCGTGATGGCGGATTTAAGTGGCGACGGACTCCCCGATATCTACGATGTAAACTATGTGACGGCCGACGATGTATTCGACCGAGTATGCCAAGATGAATCGGGGCATCCTCAAATGTGCATGCCGTTTGATTTCGCACCTCAGCAAGACCGACTATGGATCAACGATGGACAAGGCGCCTTTGCGGATGCAACAGCAACCTATTTGTCCAAGGCTCCGCTCGGCAAAGGACTTGGCATTGCCGTAGTACACGCTGAAGGAACGGACCGGCTAGCATTATTTGTTGCCAATGATACCACTCCCAATTTTTTGTTTGTGCCTGAAGAGCGGAAGAGGGAAGGGTGGTGGTTGCGAGAGCGGGGTGCAGCAGCAGGGGTGGCTTTCAATGACGATGGAAAAGCTGAAGGATCGATGGGAATCGCGGTGGGAGATGTCGATCAAAATGGGCACGTCGATTTATTGGTAACAAACTACCTGAATGAATCGAACACTCTTTATCTGGCAATGCCGAAATCGCATTTTCTTGATCGTACGAACGCATTGGGAATTCGTGAACCGTCGATGAGTAAATTGGGATTTGGAACCCAGTTCATTGATGTCGACGCCGATGGACAGTGCGAGTTATTTGTTGCGAATGGGCACATCGATGACCTGACGCACAAAGGACGTCCGTACGAGATGGAGCCACAGCTATTGCGGTTGAAGTCGAAACGCTTTCAGGAACTGGGTAGTGCCAATTTAGGAGATTACTTTCAACATAAATGGCTTGGTCGCGCGGCAGTGAAGTGGGATTGGAATCGAGATGGCCGCATGGATCTACTCGTTGGAAATTTGCGAGCGCCAACTGCATTGCTAACGAATGTTACTCAGGCGATGGGAAATTATCTGACACTGCGTTTGGTCGGAGTTCAGTCGAATCGAGATGCGATCGGGACGCGCGTGCGAGCCACGATCAAGGGACAAGCGACCCACTTTGAATTAACGGCTGGAGACGGATATCAAGCCAGCAATGAACGAAAGTTATTTGTTGGTATGGGGACAGCGTTAGATATTGATGAGCTGCGCGTCTTTTGGCCTTCGGGTCAAGAAACGCGTTTAGCGGATGTTGCCGCGAATCAAGAATTGCTTATCGTGGAAGGACGTTGACGATCATTGCGTCGGCACAGGTAATGGGCGAGAGCACCGAAGCAAGCCATCGTGATTCCGGCGACCAAAATCGTTTCGCTTACACCAATTCGTTTTGCCATAAATCCCCACAGCAGCGATCCGCCTCCCATAGCCAGCGAGAAGGATGTCAGGTAGCAAGCCATGCCCCGAGCGCGGAAGTTGTGAGGCAAGGCCATTTGTGCAGTCGAATTAAGTGTGGTTAGACACATCATCCATCCTGCGCCGACGAGCAACATACCGGACGTCACATAACCACCAGTCGGTAGGAGGGCGATCGTCACGAAGGCCACGGCGGAGAGGATGTGAGAACCAGTTAGGATACCGCGCATGCCCCAGCGATATCGGGCCTGGGGCATCAAGCCGGCTGCTAAGACCGCGCCTGCACCGATAGCGCCCACCAGTAAGCCGTAACCAGCGGAAGTCCAGCCGAGCAGTTCGCGAGCAACCAACGGCAGTAAAGACCAAACGGCACTAGCGGGCGTCACATAGAGCAGCACGCGGAGCAACGTATGACGCAGGATGGAGTCATGAGAGACAAAACGTAGGCCGTCCCTCATGGACTTGAAAAACGAGAGTCCGTGTGCAGATTCGGTCCCTTCGCGTCGCCAAAAATAGAGCACGCCCAGAACTCCAGCAAATGACCCGGCGTTAATTGCAAAGACGGACCAAGCGCCAATCCAAGCAACCAGGAGACCTCCGAGTGCCGGACCTGCGGCGCGGGCCAAGTTAAAGCTAATCGAGCCCAAGGCAATGGCACTAGTGAGTTGATCGCGCGGGACTAGTTCCGGTATCGATGCCTGCCAAGAGGGAGTGTGTAACACCATACCCAGGCCCGCGGATCCCGTTAACAGTAGCAACACAGTGGGTGTGACCAAATTCTGTTTAGTAAGGATTGCGAGTGTTGCCGCTGTTAGAAGCAACCAAATCTGAGTAGCAATGAGCAATCTCCGGCGATCGATACGATCGGCGATGACTCCGGCAGGTACGGCTAAAAAGAGCAGAGGGAGTACAATTGCGGCGCGCACGGCGGAAACCATCATGGGTGATGGATCCAATTGCGTCATCAACCACGCAGCGCCGACTTCATGCGCCCACGTCCCCAGATTTGACACCAGCGAAGCGCACCAAAACGCCCTGTAGATGGGAATACGGAAAGGTGCCCAGGGCGATAATGGCGCGTCGGTGAGGTTGCTATCTGACTCTTTGTTCGGATCAATGATGGAATATTAGTCGGGGAGCGCGAGTAGACGTTGGGCTTCTTCGAGGAGGAAGTTGGCCTTGGTAAAAGGTTCGTGTCCAATGTCTTGCCAGCGGACTCGGCCTTGTGCATCGAGTAAGAACGTCCCGTGCAAGGGTTGATTCTCAAAGTCATCCCAGCAACGAAAGTCGTGGAACGAAGTATGGGTTGGATTTGTCAGCAGTTTGAAAGGAATCTCTTGTTCGTATCGCGTCATGCCCTTTTGATAATCCTCGACCGATTCATTGCTGATACCAACGATATCAATACCCGCGTAGCGAAATTTTTCGGTCATGGGTTTGAATGCGGTTAGCTGCTCGACACAGTGCAAGCAACCGAAGCCAAGATAAAAGATCACGATTCGTGGACGACCTTGAAAGTCATCGTCGGTAACAGGGTTCCCGTCCAACCCAACGGCGTTCCAAGGGGAAGCCGCGTAGGGGCTCCAGCTAAATGGTCCCAAAGAATCCAGATTGGGGCGTTCGCCAATATCGGATGCTGGTGTAGGAGCGATTCGCCAATCGCCAGTAGCACCCGCTTTTTCTGCCACAGGGGTGAGGCGTGCGAGCAAGGGAGTATCGAGGTCAGCGGACCCAGCGACGGTACGCAATGTCTGGAATTTGGCAACCGCATCATCCTGTCTGTCAGCGCGCCACAGGGTGTCGATAAGAATAGCCAGAGGCCGAACTTGATTGCCGTCATCAGCGACTTGTTTTTCGAGTTGTTCGATCGCTTCTTTTGTCTCACCTGCCTGCGCCAGCCAGGATGCTTTCAAGGCTTCATCTACTCGTCCCGCTTCGGTCAGCAATTGTTTGAGGCGACCGACATCTTTCGCCTGCACGGCGGCCGCCGCATTGCCCAAGGCGATCCACTGTTTGAGTTCGGTTATATGTGATTGATTGCGCGACTGTCGCTTCTTCAGTTTTTCGACATCGGTTGGAAGTTCGTCCGAGTTTTCATCCTCTTCCTTTGCGGGAGCGTCAGGGTCGGCAGCAACCGGTTCTGAGGGAGTTTCTAGCCGCTCTTCGATCACGATTTGTTCCGATTCTATAGCGATCATACGACGGCGGAGATCGCGGTCGATGGCCTTCGCTTCTTTTGAGTGACCCAGGAGATGATGAGCCACAGTGATCCAAGCCAAGCGTTCGAATTCGAGGCCACGGTCGGATGTTGTAGGGAGATACGGGCCGTTGGACTCTGTAATCAGAAGTTCCCAAAGTTCGTATTCGGTCAATGTTTGCAACAGTCGCGAGCGACCGTATCGATAGCTGCCGCGAGTTTCCAAGGAATTATAAATAGGGTGACGCGGTAGCGCCCAAAGATTATGGCTTTGTTGCAGCGCATCTTTAACTCGACCCAAGTAAAGCAAGTTACGCGTTAGCCATTCGTTGTTGTGAGCAAAGTTATGAATTTCGTCAGGCATCAACCGTGTGCGGATCATGTGAGCATGGTCGACGCGAGCAGAAGCCTCCTGTTGATAGACTGCATCGACATAACGTTTGAGTTTGGAATAGATATGTCCTGGCATATGCCACATGTGCGCAATGCCGGGAAGTGAAGGGCCGCACATTGCAGAGGATTGAATTGCATTCTCGGCGCGTTCTGAATCCCAAAGGTGAATGCGATAGTGATGAGCCGGATGCATTGGGTTGGCTTGAAAGACTTCGCCCAACAACGCATTGACTGCATGATGGCTCGTCATGGGAAGACCATTGCGGGTGGCAAGCCAAATTTGCAGCGCGAGAAAAGCCTTGGCCTCAATATCATCGGGAAATTGATTGAGGATTTTTTCTAGGTCGTGAATGTACTTGGATTCACGATTTTTCTTTTCGTCCTGGCTCTCATCTTTCTCGGGTTTCTTGAGGTATTGATCCAACGCGTCGATATATAGTTTTTCGCGCTCGGATGCTTGGTCCTTGCGTTTGGTCGCTTCGGCAATAAAACCTCGGGCCCGATCGATGTTGTTCGTGTTCGCCAGCGCCATTCCCCAATAGCTCATTGCCACATCGGGTTCGATCGCAGCCGCTTGGCGAAACGAGCGCTCTGCTTCCAGGTACCAAAAGCCATGTAACGCTGCGATGCCTTGATTGAAAAACGCCTGAGTATTGGTGTCCTTTGCCGTAATCGCAAACTCAACGTTTCCCATTCCCTCCATCAAGACAGCCTTTTGACGGGGGCCTTCATTAAACGTCTCGCCGTGGTAGCTGTGACCAGCGACAACGGGTTGTTCAGGCTCTTCCGCGAGAGTAGCGTTGGGGACAACGCTGGAATAAGCCACAACCACCACGAGTAAACAAGTGAGTTTGTGAAGCATTGGGAGGGTCGTCATAGTGTTCAACGATGCAGGCGGGAGATGAAGATAGTCGCCTTTCGCTCCGCGAAAGTAGCGAGGGCAACCATAGTCGCCTTTCGCTCCGCGAAAGTTATAAAAAAGCAACGAATACCGACGCTACTTTCGCGGAGCGAAAGGCGACTGTCATTCTTACTTTCGCGGAGCGAAAGGCGACTATCTTTAAGCAATACTTGGTCTGGGCCTATTGTAATTGCACTTCGGCGGATAACGGGCGAATTTGAATATCGCGCCAACGGACTTCGAAAGGTCCTTCATCTTTACCAATACTGTGGACTTGTAAACCAATAAACCCCGCAACAGGGGATTGTTCATCGCTCAAGTCTTCAATCTTTTGGCCATTGAGCCATACTTGCAGGCGTGGTCCCACCGCCCGCACGTAATAGCGATTCCATTGATCGTTGACATAGGCATTTTGAATCGGACGTTGGGTGCTCAGCCAATTGCGGTCGGTTCCTTCGCTGTAGATATAGCCAGCATCCCCATTTCCATCGTTATCCAAAGCTTCGATTTCGATTTGTGGCCCATGCACGCGACCCGATTTGTAGTCTGGCAGGCTTTTGCTGCGGATTTGCACACCCGAATTGAGTCCGGTTTGCACATTGACTTCAAAAGTAAGTTCAAAGTTCTGATATTCGCGTTCGGTACAAAGAAAGGAATTGACGCTACCCACAGCGGTGCGACCAACAATGGTTTGTTCTTCCACTGCGTAACTCGCGGTGCCATTTTTCTGATGCCAGCCAGTGAGATTTTCACCATTGAGCAGCGGAATCCAGCCACCCGATTGCAAAGTGGGGATCGCGTTCGGATCGACCACTGCGGCGTTAGCTCCTAGGGTTGCCGGGTCGCGCAGGGACGCTTCTTCGTTTGACAAGGTGCTCGCGTCTACCGCAGGGAGGGTCACTGCGCCGGTTGCGGCCCATTCTGTGCCACGTTGAAGTGTGGTTTGAAAGGCCACGCCCTTCATGGCGGTCACATCGTGTCCAAGTGTTGTGTGAAAGGCTCGCCCGTTTCCAAATTGAACTGTCATTAAGATGGGTTCATGTTCACCAGTGCCGCCAGTGGATGTGTCGCTCAGCGCAGTTGCCAGAACGTGCATATTCTCTGCTGGACCGCGAAGTTCTGCGTAAAGTTCGTCTTCTGCTTGGGTGAAAGAAGCAGGTAGTCCTGCAGTAATGGGATGATCGGCATCGCGAACAACCACAACGAAGGGATGGCGTTTCCCATGACTGCCGCCGTTTCCCTTTTGCAGGTCACGCACAATTTGGCCATTGCGCCAGCGGACGTAAGGACCATCTTTTTCGCTGCGGCCCCCCCAGCCACCAACGCCAATCATGCGATTGTAAGCCGACCATTCAGGAAACGAATTGTCAGCGGCGTGAACGCTAACGAAGCCGCCGCCGCCAGCAACATATTTTTCAAATGCTTGGCGAGTCGACTCCGGCCATGGTTGGCCGTTGTAGTTCGAAACGACGACGCCATAGTCGGAAAAATTTGGGCTAAAGTTTGCAAACTCATCGCCCTTCTCGGGTGTCGTTGCCACTTCGACGGTAAATCGACCGCAGGCTTCAAGGATTTGTTGAATCAGTGGTGTGGTAACTTTCCACTGATGGTTATTCTGGCCATCGACAATGAGTACACGAATGGGCTCCGCGGCCGTAACCGCAGGGGAGTACGTTGCGAGGGCGAGGGGTGCGGCAACGACAATCGCTGCATTGAGCAGCCAACGAGATATGGGGGGAAAGAAAATCATGTCAAAGGATTCCTGGCTGTTCGGAAAAGGAACCGAAAGGGTGGTTCCTTGGTGGGCGGTTTGGTAGGGTCGATTTTCAAGCGGGACACAACCGCCTAGTATTTTGGACGTGACAGGTCGTATCGGCAACACGACCAAGGCCTGAATTTCGCTTCATTCCGCAAACTTGAATCCCAACTGAGTCGACGCATGTACCAATTCGCTCGTGGGCCGTATCCGCAAACTCGACTCCGACGCGTTCGCCGCCATGAATGGTCGCGGCGAATGGTAGCCGAAACAAACTTATCACCAGCCGACTTGATTTGGCCACTGTTCATTCTTGATCAGCAGGAGGGTCAGCAGCCGATTCTGAGCATGCCGGGAGTTTGTCGGCTGGGAATTGAGGATGCCATACGGGCGGCGGTTGAAGCAGCGCTGTTGGGCATTCCGGCGATTGCCGTATTCCCGGCTACGCCAGCGGAGCTCAAATCCGAAGACGCGCGAGAGGCGGTCAATCCAGACAATCTCGTCTGCCGAACGGTTCGTCGCATCAAAGCTGAAGTGGGTGATGCCGTGGGTGTCATATGTGACGTGGCGCTCGATCCCTACAGCAGTCATGGACAGGATGGCTTGGTACAGGACGGTTACGTTGTCAACGATGAAACCATCGCTGTGCTGTGCCAACAAGCTATTGTACAGGCGGAGGCTGGCTGCGACATCCTCGCCCCCAGTGACATGATGGATGGGCGAGTGGGCCGAATTCGTCAAGCGCTCGACGATCAGGGTTGGCATCACGTACAGATCATGTCCTATGCAGCGAAGTATGCCAGCGCATTTTATGGTCCGTTTCGTGATGCAGTTGGTTCTGCAGGGAATCTTGGGAAAGGGGACAAGAAGACCTATCAACAGAATCCTGCCAACAGCGACGAAGCGTTGCACGAGATTGCATTGGATTTGCAGGAGGGCGCCGATTCAGTGATGGTTAAGCCGGGTATGCCTTACCTGGATATTATTCAACGTGTGAAATCGACATTTGGCGTTCCTACCTTTGCCTACCAAGTCAGCGGTGAGTATGCGATGATTGCGGCGGCGGCGGCCAATGGTTGGCTGGATCGCGACAAGGCGATGATGGAGAGTCTGATAGCTTTTAAGCGCGCTGGTGCCGATGGTGTGCTCAGCTACTATGCACCTGAAGCTGCTCGGATTTTGTCGGCTCACCATCAAGCGTGACGGGACGACCCAAGAATGCAGTGCGAACCTGTCCTTTCTGAACGCGAGAACAACCGACGCAAGCGGATCGAATTCCGCGCTAGTTCTCGTTACCGATGGCATTGGTCACCCCAGCGCATTGCCGGGACGTCGTGGCAGGTCGCTACCGCGTCTGACCCCGAGGGGATGCTGATGGATGCTTGCCGTCGGCAAAATGCTGGTGAAGCGGGTGTGATTGATCCCTTTTGGGCGACCGTCTGGCGAGCAGCGGCTGGACTCGATTGTTTTTTAGCGCGATATCCACTCAATGGCGTGCGCGTCTTGGAACTGGGTTGTGGAACGGGGCGAGCAGGATTAGCAGCTGCGCTGCGCGGTGCAGAAGTAACATTAACGGATGGTGTTAGCGATCCACTGCTGCTCGTCCAATTGTCCACTGCCTCGCTTCAGCACCGTTGTCGCGTAAGGCGGCTTCGTTTTGGTGTGGATCGTCTGCTAGGAGAACCCCGATTTCCCTTGATCCTCGGTTCAGACGTTTCCTATCTCCGTCACCTTTGGCCCGAATTGCAAACGTGCGTGTTGCAGCATTTGTGTGACGATGGCGAATTGCTTATGAGCGATCCCTACCGTTCCATTGCAAACGATTTTCGCGATTACATGGTGGAGCAAGGATGGCAATACGAAGAATATCGCATGGTACCCGATAATCGCCAGGACCATCCGATACGTGTAATGAGACTCCGGCACCGAGCCGCTAGGGCAACTAAGCGGGCGCCAACAATTCAGTAGGATGGTTTCGAACGCTTCGGGGCTGGGCTCATGCTTGCTGATTAATCTGGCCCCGGTTTGAAAACACTTTTCACCCAGGCGTCGACCCCGCGCTACTGTCGCACGCAACCATAGAGTGGGAAGAATGATGCGAACATCTTCTTCGGGAAAAAATTGTGTGGAAGAGATAAAGCCAAATCCATGGCGCGAAATATCGCAGGTGAAAACCCCCATGGGTTCCAGTGAGCGAGGAATGGCGGGTAAAGGTGATTCTGAAACGAGCAGGCACTTCGTGCGCACCCGTAAACGAGCCGCACGGCGTTCGTCGCCGGGCAGACTATTTGCAGGTCCAGTTTCTTGAAAAAATCGCTCCATGTGCGCAGGCAGTTGGATATCCCAAACAGCCTGCCGCATCAAGGATTGGAGCACTTCTGAATAATTGCTTCCCAGCACGACAATATCTCCGGATCAAATGCTGTGCCCTTATCGCGAACCAATATTTCCAGGGCACGTACACGCGGCATAGGGCTTCGATAGGGGCGGTGACTTGTCAATGCTTCAAACACATCGACCACCGCACAGATCCTTGCCCATAAATGAATGTCTTCTCCTACACAGCCTGTCGGGTATCCCCCACCATCGATTCGTTCGTGGTGCTGGTAGACCATCATGAGCTGGCCACTGGTCAAATCTTCTCGTCGTGCCAACCGGCGGAACCCAATGGTCGGATGGGTGCGAATTATCCGAAATTCTTCTTCGTCTAATCGACCCGGCTTACAAAGGATCTTCTCATCAATATCAAGTTTGCCGAGGTCATGGAGGAGTCCACCCGTGACAATTTGTTGCACGTCTTCTTGGCTCAGACCGATCTCAGCAGCCAACATCCCTGAGTAAAACGCTACATTGGCGGAATGCGTGAACGTGGCGTAGTCGTGATGCAGTACTCGCATCAAATCGGCGGCTGCGAACTGATCGTGGGAAATCAGATCGGCAGTCATCGAGCCTAATTGGATTGCCGAGGTCACCGCTTGTTCGTCGTTTCGGCTATTAAAGTCCCCTTCCAAAACGTCGCGGACCACTTCATTGACTGCAGCCAGTCTAGCACCATAGTCAGGAGCGGGATTATTGGGGTCGGGATCCGCTATGGTACGCAAGTAACCTTGGTACTTTTCACGGTTGTCTCGCGTTATGTACAGCTGCTTAATGCCGCGCGAACGAAGCCGTTCGATATCAGTTGGCCGTAGCGGATAGTCCTCACCGCGATAAAGCTTGAACTCACTGGTGACAGGCGATCGGACAAACAAATCCAAACCAGTAGATGACGACGGTACTAGCGTCGAAATACTAATGGGAATGAGTTCGGTATCGACCAGTGTAGACATGAGTTGTTTATGCGAAAGTTTAGCTTGTTTGGGAAACGAACAGAGATTCGAAAGCGGGCTGTGTTGTATGTATTAATCGCGACAGTTGTGCGTAATGTGGCGGCACTGATTGCAGCGATTCGCTCGGCACACACTTGTAATTTAGGATGTAATTTCGAGGGGGGGTGTAAGGAACAATGCAGAATTTGCCAATCCAGGCAACGTTACTTTTCAGCGGCTGCTTTTCTCTCTTCTGCCTCTACCATCTCCGCAATGATCTCCTTCAGACTGATCGTGATACTCCACTCGGGGTAATCTCGTTTCAGCTTTGCCAAATCTGAGATGTAACAAATATGATCGCCCTTGCGATTGTCATCACCCAGCGTCCACTCGACTTGATGACCGCTGATAGTGTGAATCAAATCAATGCATTCGAGAACACTCGCCGCATTGTCGCGCCCACCACCGATGTTGTAGACCTCGCCCGGCTTGGGTGCTTTGGAGAATGCTTCGAAGGCGCGAACGACATCGGAACATTCAATTTGATCGCGGACCTGTTTTCCTTTGTACCCGAAGATCGTGTAGGGCTTCTTGTTAACGGCAACGTGTACCAGATAGCTCAGGAAACCGTGCAATTCAACGCCGCTGTGGCTGGCACCCGTTAAGCAACCTCCACGAAATACGCCAACGCTCATTCCAAAATAACGTCCGTACTCTTGTGCAAGTACATCGGCGGCAGTTTTGGACGCGCCAAACAAGGAATGCATGGTTTGGTCGATGCGGCACTGTTCGTTGATGCCGTTAAAGTCCTCGGGCCTCGCATAATCCCAACGATGTTCTAATTCCACCAGCGGAACTTCGTTGGGCGCATCTCCATAAACCTTGTTGGTGCTCATATGGCAGAACACTCCCTGGGGAGCGTGCTGGCGAGTGGCCTCCAGCAGATTCAACGTACCCACTGCGTTAACCTCGAAATCCAGAAATGGAATCGCGGCTGCTTTGTCGTGCGACGGTTGTGCCGCACAGTGAATGATTAGGCTGGGGCGTTCCTTGGCAAACAGGCTCAGAATGCCATCGCGATCGCGGATATCGATCGAAATGCTCTCGAAGTGGCGAGTTTCGCTCTTCAGTTTCTGCAAATTCCAAGAAGTACTTCCTTGGGGACCGAAAAAGGTGGCTCGCATGTCGTTATCCACTCCGACAACCCGTTCGCCTAACGAATCCCAATGCTTTACGGCGGCCGAACCAATAAGGCCGCTCGATCCAGTTACTATTACGGTCACGCTTGTGCTCGACGAAAAGATGAAGAAGGTGTACGTGTGCTAATGTGTGCGGTGGTCGGTAATCACGACGATCAATGTTGAATGCAGCAGGAATTGCTAAACTGATTCGACATCGCAAGTTCGGTGTACACGCATGATCGCATTACTTATGGGAAACGTAGCTTTATGAATCGGCTGATGCATCGCTTTACATTGATTGTTGGACTGGGAATTTTTGCGGCTGTACTCCATTCGACTTCGAACGCCGAAGAGCCGAGCGAAAAGAGCACGCGTGGTACTGTTGTGATAAGTCCCAGAGCATTGGAAATTCACCGTTCCAGTTACGTTTGGGACGGTCATAACGATCTTCCCTGGGCAATGCGGACCCTGGCGAATTCTTCCTTTACGGAAAAGGACATTCGCCAAAATCAATCAGAGTTGATGACGGATATTCCGCGTTTGCGGACAGGTGGGATTGGGGCGCAATTCTGGTCCGTCTACGTGCCGGCGGATACCGGGATCCAAGGGACCGCTTTGCAGACGACGATGGAGCAGATTCAGTTGGTTAAAGAAATGTGCCAACGCTATCCCGATGTCTTTGCACTCGCCTTCACGATGGAAGAAGTTGAGCAAGCGAGGCGGGCGGGCAAAATCGCTAGCCTGATCGGTGTTGAAGGGGGCCATTCCATCGAAAACTCCATCGCCAATTTAAGACGACTCTACGCGCAGGGAGCTCGGTATATGACGCTCACTCATAGTCTGACCCTGGATTGGGCCGACTCTTGCACCGATGATCCAAAGAGTGATGGTCTCAGCGCTTTCGGTGAAGAGGTAGTGCGAGAAATGAATCGCTTGGGGATGCTTGTCGATATCTCACACGTTTCTCCTGCAACCATGCGCGACGCACTTCGCGTATCGACATCGCCTATTATTTTTTCTCATTCCTCCTCACTAACAATCGCTGATCACCCCCGCAACGTGCCCGACGATATTTTGCCGTTGGTACGCGAAAATGGTGGGGTAATTATGGTGAACTTCTTTAACGGTTTTGTGACGCCAGCTGATGCAGGGCGGAGTCGAAAGATCAATGAACTCACTCGCCAATTCGCCGCAGAGACCGACGATGAAGAAGAACGAAAATCCAAATTGGCTCGCTGGACGGCAGAAAATCCACCGACGCAGGGTACCGTGCATGACCTCGTGGATCACATTGATCACTTAGTGAAAAACTGCGGTATTGATCATGTCGGATTTGGCGCAGATTACGATGGTGTATCGCTGCTGCCAACACAGCTTGACGATGTTTCAACCTATCCTGTCGTGACGCAAGTCCTACTGGATCGAGGCTACACCGAAGAGCAAATTCACAAAATTATGTCGGGTAACATGGAGAGAGTATTTCGAAAAGTATGTTCTTTGAATTCTTCGACAGAATAGCGCTTCGTTGCAGCAACGAAATCGAACGGCTGAGATCAAATCAGCGTCGCAATTATTGGACCTGCAAAGCTTCGGCAAAGAGTGGATCGTCCACATTGCGACCGCTAATCACGATCGCAATGTCGCCGTCGCCGCGCAGTTCTTCTTGCGACTGTTTCAGCAGTGCAGCAAGCGTGATCGCCCCCGACGGTTCGCTGCGAACACCGTGATGTTGATAGAGCCATCGTATGGCTCTCTGCGTCTCCAAATCACTGGCTGAAACAGCGTGACTAAGCAGCGTCGAAAGGATGGGCCAGTTGTGCTGACCCACGTCGTAGGAAAGCAGGCCATCGCAAATGCTTTTGGGGCGATCGATGCGAATTCTTTGACCGGCGAGCAACGATTGTTGAAAGTCGTTCGCTCCCTCGGGTTCCACTCCAATAATGCGCGCGTCTGGGAACGCATGCTGAATAGCAATAGCATGTCCTGACATCAATCCACCACCACTGATTGCACAAAAGAAATGGGAGAGCGGGCGGCCGTGGCTAATTAGAGTTTCGGAGATCTCTAATCCTCCCACGCCATTTCCTGCGATCACCGCCGGGTCGTCATACGGATGCGCAGGAACACCATTTTCTTCCGCGATTATTTGTTCCACCATGCGATCACGGATTCCTGTTTTGTGATCATTGGCCAAGTCATAGGTACGAATCTCCGCGCCGAAGGATTCGGTCAAGCGGACTTTGATCTGAGGTGCCGTGTCCGGCATCACGACAATGACTTTTTTTCCATAACGCATGCCAGCGTACGAAAGCCCCGAGGCAAAATTTCCCGATGAATGAGCGACTACAGGACGATTACCGATGCGATCAGCGTGAGTGTGCATCCAGTTGAGCGCGCCCATTACTTTGAACGATCCAACCGGGGTCCAACCATAATCCTTGAGCCATACCCGTCGATGCGAACCGAATCCAGAATCCTGACCGCATGCTTGCGCCAATACTTGCTCTAAGGCATAGGAACGAAGTAGAGGGACTTCTGAAAGATGTTGGCGTATCACCGCAGTAGCGGTTGTGAGCTGGTCAATGGTAGTAATGTGTGGGTGCGACATTTGATTTTCAGTAGACTATGGTCCAGGCAACTCCGATCCACACAGGAACTCTACCGGTGAATCCAAGCGAGATTCTATATCAATTGATCGCTACTCCCAGCGTGAATCCGATGGGACGCATGGCAAAAGAAGAAATTTGTTTTGAGCATCGCATGAGCGATTGGCTAGAAGCGTTCTTCAAGTCGATTGGTGCGCCGTTCGAGCGATTGCCAGTTTCTACCGGAGGCACAAACGAGCCACGTCGTGATAACGTGATTGCCAAGTATGAGTCGGAGGGTGCAAATTGCACCATACTTTGGGATGTTCATCAAGATACGGTTCCTGTTGACGGCATGATCATTGCCGCATTTGAGCCGAAATGGGTGGAGGGCAAGATTTACGGACGCGGCGCTGCTGATGTGAAAGGAAGTATGGCGGCAATGTTGGTTGCGTTTGCGAGGCTGTTTCGCGAACGCCCCGCAGGCGCAGCAAACGTGGTCCTCAGTTGCACGTGCGATGAAGAAGCAACTGCGACAGGCGTGCGAGACTTAATAACCTATTGGCAAGGCGATACGTCCATGTCGAAATTGCTATCGACACCTCCAGACGTTGTGGTTGTGGCAGAGCCCACAGAATTAGATGTGGTGGTGGCGCATCGCGGTGTTGTTAGATTTCGAATTCACACATCGGGGATCGCTTGCCATAGCAGTCACCCAGAGCAAGGTCGCAATGCGATCTATAGCATGGCGAAAGTCGTGCAGCGTTTAGAGGAACATGCGCAAACGCTAATCAACAGCCCACATGTGCATCCACTCTGTGGTGGTCCGCGTCTGAGCGTGGGGCGGATCGAAGGGGGAGCAGCAGTGAACGTTGTACCGGAACATTGCCAGATCGAAGTAGATCGACGTCTGATTCCGGGAGAAGATCCGCTGGTTGTGTGGAATGAATTGCAGGCACTCGCTTGCAGTGTGGATGCGAATGTCACCTTCGATGCACCATGGTTGAGCAGTCCTGCATTGAGTGACAGCAACAACAGTCACCTAGCTGCCCAGCTGCAAAAATCGATTGCGACTAAGTCCGGAATTCATCAATGCATCGGTGTTCCCTTTTGTACCAACGCATCGACGATCGGCAGCACGAACATTCCCACAGTTGTTTTTGGTCCCGGCGCAATCGAACAGGCCCACACATGTGACGAATGGATATCTGAGGAACAGCTCCATGCTGCGACCGAAATATTCTACGATTTTGCTTGTAACTATCGCCCTCAATCTTAAACTACGCGAACCTCTTATTTCCTTCGTTGGCTGTGCACTATCATGATGAGCCCTTGGTTTATTTCACGGCGTCAAGCGTTGAAGTTGGGTGTAGCGGGCCTAGCTGGTGCTGCCGCAGCTTCCGTCGGCGACTCTGCGCTGGCAGGCATGGCACAAGCTGTTGAAGAGCCGCATTGGATTGATGCTCATGTCCATGTGTGGACTCCCGATACGGCGAAGTACCCACTCGATAGTGGCTACGCGGTTGCCGATATGCAACCTGCGAGTTTTACTCCGGAAGAATTGTTTGCTCATTGCAAACCCGTGGGTGTGGACCGGATCGTTATCATACAGATGAGCTTTTACAACAATGACAATTCTTATATGACCGATATGATCGCCCGGTATCCGGGGGTCTTTTCTGGAGTAGGTATCGTCGATCATCGCGCACCCGATTTGGCTGAGAAAATCTCGGTTCTTGCGAAACAAGGAGTGAAGGGATTTCGCATCCACGCCACGGGTGCTGAGGCAATGAAGTGGATCAAGGATCCTGGGATGGCCTTGCTTTGGAAAATAGCAGCAGAAAAGAATTTGGCGGTTTGTCCGTTAATCAATCCCGGAGATATAAGGACTGTGGATACCCTTTGTGCAAAATTTCCTGAGACCAAAGTGGTGGTGGATCATTTTGCTCGAATCGGTGTGAGTGGGCAGATTGACCGCGATGCACTCCTGGAACTGTGTGATCTAGCGAAGTACCCGAATGTCTATGTAAAGACTTCGGCGTTCTACGCACTGGGGAAAAAGGAGGCTCCCTATCAAGACTTGATCCCGATGATCAAGCAGGTTGTCGATAGCTTTGGTCCCGAGCGATTGATGTGGGCGAGCGATTGTCCGTATCAAGTGCAAGAGGGTCACAATTACGAAGCATCCATTGCTTTGATTCGAGATGCAGCTAGCGACTTTTTAAGTGCTAGCGATAAAAGCTGGTTGCTGCGAGGGACCGCTGAAAAAGTCTACTTCGCTTAACTTATAGCAATGGAACTGTCATTGCTTTGCTTTGGCCAGAGGACCAGAAAAGCAATTAGGCCTAGCATCGGCGTCCAGCCCAGTACGGCCATGTTCAGGTCATACGAATCAGTTCGGTCGACGACATAACCGAATAGTTTGTTCGTGGGCGATGACACCATCCACCCTGTGAATGAGAATAACCCTGTGAGCCGCCCCATGTACTGAGAAGATAATTCTTGAGTGAATGAGTAGTAACAGGGAAAAACGCCAAGTGTTCCCGCTGCGACGGCAAGCAGCGAACAAAGTAACAACCAACCCTGAGGTAAAAACGCAGCGACCGAAGTCATTGCGGCTAAGCAAGCACATGCGAAGAACACGATCACGCGACTCCGATGAACCGAAAGTCCAATTTTGGTTAGCCATAGTGCAGCAATACCTGCCGCAATGCAACCGACGTCCGTAGCGATGAAATAGACGGAATTGAAATAGAGCGCTTCGACCTCACTATAATCGCGACCTTTTTGTAAAAATAGCGGCAACCAGGCACGTACTAACTGCCATGATGTATTGATGGCGATCACCATGAGAACTAGAGCCCAAAAGCGACGATCTCGGACAAGCAGAGCGAGCCACGGGATGGTTCCTAAGTTGCCGATGCGTTCCTTTTCTCTTCCTTGTTGATCGGTCGAATTTGCGTCGTGCTCGGCATTCATGGCTGCACGTGCTGGTTGATCGAGGTCTCGTGGTTTAATGACAATTAACCAAAGAACAACCCAAAGAAGTCCAAACCCACCAATAACATAGAATGGCAGTCGCCATGCTTCGGCCGACGTGCTATCGCTGACGAGGAGCCGAATGGTGATGGGAGTGATCACCGCACCGAGCGACGCACCACTTTGGAGAATGCTATTTCCCATCGCTCGGTTGTCGCGCGAGAGAACTGCTTGGGTAACAATTAAAGCGCATGGCCAGTGCCCCGATTCGAAGAATCCTAGCAACCCACGACAAATCATCAGCGAGGCATATCCCTGTGTTAGCCCTGTAGCAATTCCGACCGCGGACCAAGCTACCAATATTGCAGGATAGAGAAGCCGTATTGAGAATCGATCTGCGATGACGCCAAAGAAAAGAGATCCGACGGCGAAAGAGACTCCGAAGAGGAATTCGATATCCCCATACTGTTCATTGTTTAAAGAGAATTGTTCTTTAACACGTGGCGCTACGTTGGAGAGGGTTTGGCGATCCATGTAATTGATCATCGTTGCCAATAACAACAAGCCGCTGACCCACCAATGCCAGGTCGTCGATCGCTCTGGTTTTTCCATCGTTGTGCATACCTTTTGTGCGCTTTCCGTCCCCAATTTTTGACTCAGGACGGGGCTATCGTAGCAGAGTTCACCCCGGCACGTCGGCAACGGAGTTTCTGACTATTCCAATCTGCTACGCTGGATACACTGCAAACCATGCCACTGCACCCCAGTTTGTTGTATGATGGTTGTCGATGATGCCTTGATACACTCTTCCATCAACATTCCTTGCCGTCACTCTCCTACCTCCACAACTCGCCCTCAAATGTCCCCTCCCGATTCGGGCAAAATCTTCGTGCACAGCGTTGCGCCTGCTTAAAGCACTGCATAGAGCAATGCTTGACGGTGTCGATTAAACCTTTCTGCTATTCACCAAAATTATTTTCCTAGCCGTTTACATCTGGGGTTCGCGTCTGTTTTATGTTGCTTCAAGAAATGCCATGGCCAGCAGTGCACAGTTTATCGAAAGAGACGCCTGTGGTGATTCCGGTCGCAGCGATCGAGCAGCATGGACACCACCTGCCCGTATTTACTGACAGCATGCTGTTAGGTGAAATTGTTCGCAGGGTTGAAGAAACATTGTCGGAAGAGATACTGGTAACCCCATTGATGTGGTTGGGCAATTCCCATCACCACATGGATTTCGCGGGAACGATGTCCGCGTCGCCTCGTGTTTATTTGGATCTACTGTTTGATCTAGTTGAAAATTTGATGACTCACGGTTTCACTCGCATCTTGATCTTGAATGGCCATGGCGGCAATGATGTGCCTGGCAAGCAGGCGATGTTTGAAGTGCGGCAAAAGTACCGTTTGCGAAAGGACTTGCTGCTCCTCTTTACCACCTATTGGTCGTTAGGGACACGTCCCTGGGATGCCATGCCAGAAATTACGCAACGAGAGATGGGGCATGCGTGTGAATGGGAAACATCAATGATCTTGCGCATCGCACCCCATCTCGTTGGAGACTATCAGGCAGCCACCGTTGTAGAGCCTGGCAATTCGTTTTGTCCCGCCTCGCGAGCCTGGATTACAAAAGATCGCTCCGCTCCGGGGCACATCGGCTGGCCTCACTTGGCGAGTGCCGAGAAGGGCGAACATCTATTCACAAGCTTTAGTCATGACTGTGTGAAATTGATACATCGCATGTTGCGATGGGATGGTAACTCTTGGGAGGGCTGAAGTAATCATGCTGAATCGACGACAGTTTACCGGTACGCTGATTGGGTCTTGCTTGTTGCCAAACTTGGTGCGAGCCGCAAATCAACCGAAGAAGAAAATTGCTTTCCTTGGGACCAGTGTTTATAAGCACTCACACGCGCAGCATTTTTTAGATCGTTTTTCGCTTGGCTATGCGATGGGCGGCCGGTGGCGTGAACCACAGGTGGATGTGGCATCCGTATATATCGACCAATTCGGCGACAACGATGTCGGTAAACAAAGAATTGCCAAATATGGTCTAAAGTCCTTTCCATCGGTCGCTGAAGCCGTAACGTTAGGTACTGGCAAGTTGGCCGTCGATGGCGTCGTCATTATAGGCGAACATGGTGATTATCCAAGCAATGAGAAGGGGCAGAAGCGTTACCCTCGTTATCAGTGGTTCAAAGAAGTCGTCAACGTGTTCGAACAGAGTGGGCGCAGCGTCCCCATCTTTAATGACAAACATCTCTCCACTGTGTGGTCAGAATGTTTAGAAATGGTCGCGGATGCAAAGCGATTGAATTTCCCCTTTTATGCAGGTTCGTCATTGCCGGTGACGTGGCGACTCCCAGCGATCGATATGCCGTGGGGGACTCCAATGAAGGAGAGTGTCTGCGTTGCCTATGGAGGTGTTGATAGCTACGATTTTCACGCCCTAGAAACGGCCCAATGTATGTCGGAACGGCGGCAGGGTGGTGAGGTGGGGATACGCTCGGTGCACGCACTTACGGGCGAAAGCTTGTGGGAAAAATTGGCGCAGCGAGAGGCCACGCGAGCGTTATTCGTTTCAGCGCTGTGCCGCAGTCATTACTTGCCAGTGGACAATGGATTTCCTACCGATCGCGTGACGTTTGAATGGGCTAGACAGACGCTACCGCAAACGACTGGATACTTCATTGAGCATTTGGACGGATTTCACACAGCCATTTTTCTGACCGGAATTCGCGATTTCAACTATGCGGGAATGCGTTCGGACAATGGCGATATCATCGGCTGCCAGATGATGTTGCCCATGCCCGGGTCCAGTGCCAACACCGCAGATTTTTTCAACCCGTTATCACGTCACGTCGAGGAGATGATCGTCCGAGGTGAGACCCCCTATCCCATCGAACGAACGTTGTTGACCTCCGGTATGGTGATTGGGGGAGTCGAGTCTTTGTTTGCGAAAGAGACCCTTTTCGAAACACCCGACATGGCCATTGCTTATCAAGCTCCCAGAGAATCGATGTTCTGGAACACCTAGGGCTAGGGCTAGGGCTAGGGCGTTACTACGTCGAGAAATTGTCGAGCATCTCGTCTTCGTCATCCGCAGCGAAGATGGAATCTAAGATATTTCGTTCATGAAACTGAAGTTGTGTAAACAAATTCGCAGATTGGACTTGAATGGGTATACCACCTTGATAGGTCTCTGCCCGTTCAAATCCTCTCGCGATTCGTTCACTGCCGTCGTTGGCTCGTAACGTCACAGAATCGCTGGTCTGGACCCAGCGCCCATCGGCGCTGTTATCGGAATAAAGCGTAGCCAAATCGTTTCCGCCAGCTACCGCATGTCCTGTGACTGAGTCAAAGCTGCGGGCTTGGACATAGTATCCAGAACCGCTAATGATTGCCGTTGCCGAGTTTGCAGTGAAGCGATCGTCGCCGGCGGAATCGTAAAGGTCGGCGCGATCAAAACCACCGGACGTCGCATAGGCGTACACGCGCTCAAATCCGTATGCGATGTTGAAAAAGTCGCCACCACGCAGACTAACGAATTGTGGTCGAACCGCTAAAACGTCATTACCGATTGAGTCGTTCAGGAAGGCAATGTCTTGGCCACCGGCCGTGGCATGTACATAGGTTCGTTCTGCGCCGGAAATCTCGTAGCGAAACCCAACACCCTCTAGCCTCGCCGTTGTAGGACTGGCTACGAGCTCGTCGTTGCCCACAGTGTCATACAGGAACACACGATCCCCACCTCCGCGACCATCGAAGCTCACATCTTCAAAACCACGTAGGGCGAGTTGCAAGTTGGGATCGCTCAGCGTTCCATCCGCATACGGATTAAGTGTAAGGCGAGATGCAGTCGAGGAGCCTGCGATGCTCACATGGTCTGCACCCGAACCCCCATCGATTATTCCGGAAGAAACCTGGTCGGAACTAAAGTTGTAATGAAACTCGCCAACCGTTGCTGAGAACGATTGGTTCAAATCGATGGCAACATCAGGATTGTCAGGACCTGTGTTGAGCGACAGTTGTCCATTCTTCAAGCTGATGATATTAGCTAATTGGATGGTGGGCGATGTCGCATCGTGTGTGTAGAGGGTGAGCGTTTGATTTGCCGAGACCGGTAAATCGATCTGTCCGTTGGCTGGAGCCGTGCCATTCCATAGTGATTGTCCAGCCGAATCGACAATAATGAGGTTAGTGTTGCGATGTTCCGAGTCGATGGCGAACGAGAACAGACCGTCGCGAGCTGCTGTGAAATGCACGCTTGTGTCTTTGATGAGTTCGATTTCGTCCCATTCGACAATACCTAGATCTTGAGACTGAAGTGGAGGATTGAGGGGGCCTTCCCCAGAGCCGGACCCGCTCATCACCGAAGCGATGGCAGCGGTTAGATTGACATCAAGGTAGGAGAGTCCTGTTATGGAGTCCTGTCGTTCAGTGGCTGTGTCTTTGAGTATCGAGAGAAGATGATCGGGCGAGGTATCACCACCTTGCTGCATCACAGCTTGGCGAAGTAATACCGATGCGGCCGCCACTTGAGGCGAGGACATGCTCGTGCCGGTCGCATAATGATAGTCATTGATGTCACCATCCATTCCTAGGACGTGATCTGGAACCGTGCTACGGATGTTGCGACCATCGGTCGCTAGAATCGCGTCATCCCGTTGTGAAAAGCTACTCAATGATTGGTTGGAGTCGGTGCTGGCAACGGCCCATGCATAGTCGCTCGATGCAGGGTAGTTCAGTTGGTCCGGATTGTCTGCGTCAAACTGATTGCCAGCGGCCGCGACCACAACAATGTTGGCGTTGTGAAGTTGCAGTAGCTCGTCTTCAAGTTGGTTGTGCACATCGGTCGACAGTGCGTCTGGGAGTAGTGCGCCGATCGATAGATTAACCGTAGTGATGGGTGAATCGAATTCATTGCGATTCGCATAGACCCACTGCAGTGCTGATTCGATCCAGTCGAGTGAACCGCGACCGAGATCGTCAAAGACTCGTAAGCCGACGAGGTCAGCGCCGGGTGCAATACCCATGAATGAATCGCTGGAACCGGCGATCAAACCGGAGACATGTGTGCCGTGAAAACCGGCCGGTCCGTCATCGTAGGGATTGGCGTCGTTTTCAGCAAAGTCCCATCCGCCCACAACGCGATAGCCAGGCCCGTAACCTTCGCCTAAGGCGACATGGTCCCAGGTGATACCGCTGTCTATGACCGCCACTGTTTGTCCAGCACCGGTCAAACCGTACTGGTCGCGAATCAGCGCAGCTTGATCCAACAACGTTGGTAGCGTGGACGGCGAGAGAGGATCCGCTGTCGCTGGTAGTGCGGAAAGTTCAAAGGCAGCCATGCCGGTAGGAACGGGATTGCAGGTGCTGCCAATCTCGTCGCTCTGCATCGCATCGAGCGCATTGAGAAAAAGATCCGCGCCCATGTTGGCAGAAAGAGCTAGCCGCCTCTCAAAAATTTCAATGCGTGGACCAGTCTCCTCTAGAGGAGGCATGAACCGGCGGACAAGGCGTGGCCTGTCAGCGGGTGAATCCGGCGATGAATTTGAGGGGGAGTCCATATCGTTGAAATAAAGTCGTTGAAACAAAATCGAATGGTCTGCGGGGGCAACGCTAAACTGAGAAACCATAGGTCGTTAAAGTTTGCCACCGCCGATCCAAACCGAACTCCTACGAATCGACTCGATTCCTGGGGGCCTTATGACCGAAATAATAAGTCGAGCCGTTACAACTAAATTATCTCTCATGCGTCTAGGATGTTGGAGTCATGTCTCTGGCCCGCTTCTGGTCGACGTTCAAGCTGTTGCACCTTTCCAAACCCATTGGAGATCGTCCTCTGTACCGATCGGTACGTGGCCGACGCATCAGCAGCGTTCTGGAAATCAACGCTAGCTCGTGTCAACGAAGCGAGCGACTGATTCATTGGCTGCGCGAGCAAGGAATGGAGGCCGGCTTCCGTTATGCGGTAATTGACCCCTTCGAAATGGGTGGCAGCGATCGCGTGACGCTCAAGGGATGCCATAGTTTGCTCAGCAAGTTGGGGGCAAAGCCATTCCCTGTTCCCATGACGGGAAATCTGGCGACCGCACTCACCCGAGTGGCGCATACTATCGGGTCGGTCGATTTGTTGGTCGCAGATTGCCCACCGGAGCAATTAAACGAGGCGATGGTCCGCGCTATAATGCCGCGCATTATTCATGCAGACTCGCTGGTGATGGGTCGAGCGGACGCAAGTGAAAACTTGGTGCCGATCGATGTACATCACTTTACTAGCGAGCCCATGCGGAAAGCGGCATAAGTCGCCAATAGAGCCGAGACGCCTGGAAAAAGCTCGAGAATTGATTGACTCCACTCTTTTCGGTGGATAGTATCTCCGCCAGGTCTTTGCTGTCCGAAATCGAAGGGGAGGTGAATCTTGAACTTGTTATTCGGTCCGTTTTCGTTGTTGGCCCGGGGTGGAATCAGCAGCATTATCAGCTGGTTTTTCCGTATTGTCATCTATGACATTTGTATAACAGGGATTCAAGAAGCTCTGGGAGTGTCACGAATGGTTGCACTATTCATCTTCCTGGGCATCCTGGCTGTACTTGCTTTCGGTGGGTATCTCCTGCGACAGCGCATGGCCTCGGGCGTCGAGGATTGAAGGACTTCCCTTGCACTATGAAATAAAGCATGGGCCCAGTTTTTCTGTTTTAGAAATTGGGCTGTCGACGAACGAGTCGGTCGTTGCTCAGCCCAATAGCCTGTTGTCGATGACTCCGGGCATCGACCTCAAAGCGCGCGTTGGTCGACGGAATGCCGGAGCGAAATGGGTCAGCGGTCTGAAGAGCATGCTCGGTGGAGAGAGTTTTTTCACCACCGAGTTTCACGCGAACCGAGAATCGCAGAGCTTGATTCTCGCTCCGGATGCTATGGGAGACATCTTGTCTCTGCCGCTCGTCGAAGGGACCGCATACTGTCTAATGCGTGGTGCGTTCCTGGCAAATGTCGGCGATTGCACACTCAAGATTCGCTATGGCGGCTTGGAAGGAGTGCTCGCTAGCAAGGGCGTATTCATGTTGCACGCGAGCGGACAAGGGACGGTGTTTTGCCAGACATATGGGGCGATTTTAGAAAGAACACTTGCCGAGAATGAAGTATTTATCGTCGACAATCGCTATGTGGTTGCATTCACAGATTCCGTCACGTTCAAATTAGTGAAAGCAACCAAGTCGATGCGCGACTCGATGTTCTCGGGTGAAGGTCTCGTCAATCGATATACGGGGCCGGGTACGATTTATTACCAAACACGAAGCAAGCCTCGAACGAGTTGGTTAGGCTTTGTGCTTCAATCAGCGACTTAAACACGAGCGGTTGTGGGTGTGGAACCAACAGACAATCAACTTCTCAGAACACCCGAACTTCATTCTCTGCTCGAGAGATTGCGGAAAGCAAACCAACGTGCGGCAGTACTGTTGGTTATTGAAGTGATGCTGTCTGCCGTCTTGGTCTGCGTTATCGATTGGCCGCAATTGCTTCGAATGCCTTCAATTGTTGTGCTGGCAGTGCTTTGTGTTTTGGGACCCAGCTTGGGTGGCATGATATTTATCTTCAGCCAGAACAAGAAAGAAATTAGCAAACTCAAAGAACAAACTCGTTTTGGTGAGTTTGACAAGCACAGGTTGAAGACGCTATTTCTCGATACGCTGGGACGTTTGCGATTGCCACAGTCGAGACTGGCCGTCTACATCACGGCCGACAAATCCATGAATGCTGCATCGGTGCAAGTCGGTATGGGGAGTCTGTTCAATTCTTTGAATGGTATTTACTTGAACCGACAATTGTTGCATCGGCTCTCACCTGAAGAAGTGCAAGGCATCATGGGGCACGAGCTGGGACATTACTATCGCTACTATCTGGTGGCGGTTCGCTATCAAGTCTGTTTAATGTTGCTGGCAGTTCTTGCAGGAATTAGTTTGGCCCAAACAATGGGCTTGTCGATCTACGGCTCATCCATCTCTGTCGCAGCGATACCGGCTGGTTGTTGGTGGCTTTCAGGCATTTTGCGAGCCGATCATGGACAGACGATCGAATACCTTTGCGATCACTTGGGAGCACAAGTCCAAGGTGTGGAAGCGTCAGTGACGGGCTTGCTGAAACTGGGTGCCGATGCTGAGCTTCAATATGCAATTCACGAGCACTTTTTGCTATCAAACAAGATGGCGGCGGACCTTCCCTCAGCAGAGATCATTCGCTCGATCGAAGCTTCATTATCGTACGGGCAACCAACGCGCGAACAATTGGAAGCCGCGATTGAGCTTGAATTGAAGAAACAGACAGCAAAACATAACGAAATCGGTTTGGCAGGTTTTCTGAACTACGCCTGGAATGGCGATGAAGATAAGGAGGAAAGCTTGCAACAGATGCGGCAAATTTCACAAGCGCTGAACTCGCGTCCTCGCCTGAAATGGGAAGAGGTGCTTGAGGACCCCTATCGTATCGAATTAGACCGATTCGGAATCGGGAAACTGGTGGCGTTGATCGAAGCGAATCCCCAATCGCAACTATTTCGCTTTCCTGAGCCAGAATTAGGTACGCATCCGCCACTGAAGCGTCGTATTTTGTTTCTGTGGAGAAATCGAGACGCGGCATTAATCTCGTAAAGCTGGGGTTTTCTTGTTAAGTTTGCTCTAGTCACCCCTGTGAAAGCCCTGCTAGTATCGACCCAAGATCTTGTAAGAGTCTCGTTTGATATTTTTTCGAGGGGATCGCTATGTGCGGTATTGTTGGTTACGTGGGTCCTGCAGCGGCAAGCAGTTTTTTGCTGGAAGGTCTACGGCGTCTTGAATACCGAGGCTATGACAGTGCAGGGATCGTGACGCTTCACGACAATGACTTGCATATTCGCCGTGCGGTGGGCAGGATTGACCGCTTGGCGTCGTGTATCGATTCCCGCCCCATCTCAGGCAATATTGGGATCGGCCACACACGATGGGCGACGCACGGCCCAGCCACGCAAGAGAATGCGCATCCGCACGTCGGGGGCGACGGTGAATTGGCGGTGGTCCATAACGGCGTAATTGAGAACTTTCAGCAATTGAAAGAAGACCTCATCGCGCGAGGTTATGTTTTCAAGTCGGCCACTGACACCGAGACAATTGGTCACTTGATCGCCGACGGACTTCGCCAAAGTGAAGATGCCGTCGGGCGACCCGGTATCGATGAAGATACCCGCTACATCGAGGCGGTAAGGGGCGCCATCAATCAATTGAGAGGCACCTATGGGATCGCAGTTGTTTTTCGCGATCGTCCCGATCTGATGATTGCAGCAAGGTTCGGGAGCCCGTTGGTCGTGGGCATCGGTCGGGGGGAGAACTTCATCGCCTCCGATGCATCTCCCTTGGCCGGCCATACCGATCGAATTGTCTATTTGGCTGATCATCAGTTGGCCATCATCAAGGCCAATCATCTGTCGGTGCTCCACCGTGATCAAGGTAAAGTCCATTTAGATATTAGGCCTTTGGAAGCAGAAGCCGATGCAGTCTCGCTGGAAGGCTACGACCATTACATGCTCAAGGAGATTTATGAGCAACCTGATTCGGTTCGCAATGCGATGCGGGGCCGACTTGATGAGGAGAATGCAACCGCCAAGTTCGGCGGTTTGAATCTAACGCCCCAACAGCTACGAGGTGTAGAACGGATCATTCTAACGGGTTGTGGAACCAGTTGGCACTCGGCGATGGTCGGCGAATATTTGATCGAGGAGTTTGCTCGAATTCCTGTGGAAGTGGAATACGCCAGTGAGCTTCGTTATCGCAATCCACCGATCGATTCGGGAACGCTGGTCTTTGGTATTACGCAGAGTGGTGAAACGGCCGATACGCTGGCCGCGCTGCGGGAGATGAAACGCAAAGGGCACCGTACGCTGGCTCTCTGTAATGTCGTCGCTAGCTCGATTGCCCAAGCAGCAGACGGTGGTGTCTATCTCCATGCCGGTCCTGAAATTGGTGTGGCAAGTACGAAAGCCTATACCTCTCAGTGCTGCGTGTTGGCAATGCTGGCACTCTATTTCGGTCGACTGCGACATATGAGTTTTGAAGCGGGTGAAAAGTTCATTGAGGACCTCAAGAAATTGCCCGGTGCTGTTCAGCAAGCGCTCTCCTGCGACGTTCACGTTCGTGAAGTAGCTGCGAAGTACAAAGACGCCACGAACTTTCTCTACTTGGGTCGCCAATACAATTTCCCAACCGCCCTTGAGGGAGCTCTCAAGCTCAAAGAAATCAGTTACATCCACGCAGAAGGCTATCCGGCTGCTGAAATGAAACATGGTCCCATTGCACTTGTCGATGAGAAGACACCGAGCGTATTCATCATTCCTCGCGGTACGACTTATGAAAAAGTGATGGCCAACATTGAAGAGGTCAAGGCTCGCCGCGGTCCCATCATCGCTATCGCTTGTGACGATGACCCCCGCATCGCTAGCCTTGCGGATGATGTCATTCGAATTCCGGAAACGCCCGAGTATTTGCAGCCAATTGTTTCCGTTGTTCCGCTGCAATTACTATCGTATCACGTAGCCCTACTAAGGGGTTGCGATGTCGACAAGCCACGAAATCTTGCGAAGAGTGTGACGGTTGAATAGATTTTTCCTAAGAATCCAGCGATCTGATCGGTGGAAGTTTGAAAATAGGGTTAAGCTCTGAGGCCTCGGTATCATCGCCAATTAGGCTGAGTGTTTGTTTTGCACCAGCTACTGCAAGATGCCTCGCCTCAGTTTGCTGTCTGCTGATGCCTTACCTAGGTACTGGAGTTCAAGTGAAAACGATGAAGATGAACGGCCTTAGCTATAATTCTCGCAAAGCACTAATGGTGCACATTGGCGAATCGGCTGGAATGGAGATCGCAAATCTCATCCAAAAAATGGCGAGTGAGATTGAAGAATTGCGTCGGACGAAGGTCAACGTTACTCGCATTGTCCCGCATCAAGATTCGCATCTCGGTTTCGAAGAGTCGTTGTAGACGACCGTAACGTTTGGTTGGATTTCGGCAAAATTGATGAACACGTACTTTGTGACCGGCACTGCTGGCTTTATCGGATTTTCGCTGGCAAAGTATTTGTTGGAACGTGGTTACTCGGTTGTTGGCGCTGACTGCGTTAACGATTACTACAGCGTTCAACTCAAGGAAGATCGTCTTGCCGTACTCGACCAATTTCCTGCATTCAAAAATTATCGCGTCGACCTAGCCGATGCTGATAACGTTCGCGCTATTTTCAGCAAGCATTCGTTTGATCGAGTCGTACACTTGGCTGCTCAGGCCGGCGTAAGATACTCGCTGGAGCACCCGGAAGCGTATGTGCAAAGCAACCTTGTTGCGTTTCTGAATATTCTCGAAGCATGTCGCCACAACGCCACTCCACACTTGACCTACGCCAGTAGTAGCAGTGTTTACGGCGCGAATACCCAGATGCCTTTTTCTGTTCATCAGAATGTAGATCACCCCATCAGCCTTTATGCAGTGACCAAGAAGGCGAATGAATTGATGGCACACTCGTACAGCCATCTGTTCGGCCTGCCCACAACCGGTTTACGGTTTTTCACCGTCTATGGGCCATGGGGCCGGCCAGATATGGCTCTTTTTATCTTCACCAAGGCAATCTTCTCTGGACAACCGATCCAAGTATTCAACGAAGGTCGAATGAGCCGCGACTTTACTTTTGTGGACGATATCGTCGAGGGAGTCTTCCGCACTTCAGAGAAAATTGCCGACGGAAACCCCGATTGGGATTCTAATACACCCGATCCTGGAACCAGCCGCGCGCCCTATCGTGTTTACAACATCGGTAACCACGAGCCAGTGCAATTGAACAAATTTATCGAAACAATTGAGCAGGCGGCCGGTAAGCAAGCGATTCGCGAATTGATGCCCATGCAACCTGGTGACGTTCCGGCCACCTATGCAGATATTGAAGATTTGGCCCAAGCGGTCGGTTTTCGCCCGAAAACGCCAATCGAAGTGGGGGTAGGGCGGTTTGTCGACTGGTATCGCCAGTACTACAAGGTCTAGCCTGACGGCAACGGGGAGAAGCGAGGTAGCTTTTTTGGCCCCTAGCCCCAATTGGGTCTTCTGACTGAGGGCATCGCTCGATACAGTGAAGGTAACGAACTTCCCCACTGCAACCCTCGCAATTTCGATACTCCATGAGCCAGCCAGCGACGCGGTCTTCCATGCCGCGGACGATGTTTGAAAAAATCTGGGACAATCACATTGTCCACGAAGAACCTGGACAGCAGTCGATTCTCTATATCGACTTGCACCTCGTGCATGAAGTCACGAGCCCCCAGGCGTTCGAAGGCCTGAGATTGGCAAACCGCCGTGTGCGCAGACCTGAGCGAACGATTGCGACCCCAGATCACAACGTTCCGACCAGCGACCGCAGTCTGCCCATTGCTGACGAAATCTCCAAAAAACAAGTGGATACGCTAAGGCAAAATTGCGTAGATTTTGGTGTCGAACTGCTCGATATTCACGATGTGCGTCAAGGGATCGTGCACGTGATCGGCCCGGAAAATGGTTACACCCATCCCGGTATGACGATTGTTTGTGGCGATAGCCATACAGCGACTCACGGCGCTTTCGGTGCCCTTGCTTTCGGTATTGGTACCAGCGAAGTCGAACATGTTTTGGCGACTCAAACGCTGTTGCAAATGCGGCCCAAAACGTTTGAATTGCGCATTGACGGCGCGCTCGCTGCCGGAGTCACCGCCAAAGATTTGATCCTCTACCTGATCGGCAAACTAGGTACCGCGGGTGGAACAGGGTATGTCTTGGAATATACCGGCGATGCGATCCGATCCATGTCAATGGAAGAGCGTATGACGGTCTGCAATATGTCGATCGAAGCAGGCGCTCGCGCCGGTATGATTGCTCCTGATCAAATCACTTTTGACTATTTGCGCGGTCGCACCCATGTGCCAGCTGATTACGATGCCGCGGTCGCTCGTTGGCAATTGTTACCTTCGGATGTTGGTGCTAAATACGATCGCAGCGAGTCCTATCAAGGCCAAGATATTCAGCCACAAGTGACTTGGGGTACGAATCCTGGCCAAGTGCAGAGCATCGCGGATTCCATTCCCGATCCGCGCTCGATTACCGATCCCACGGAAAGACGGTCAGCCGAGTTGGCGCTCGAATACATGGGACTGACAGCCGGTGTTCCTATCGCCAGCGTACCCATCGACCGTGTGTTTATTGGTTCTTGTACCAATGCAAGAATCGAAGACCTTCGTGCTGCAGCTGCGGTTGTCAAAGGCTACCGAGTCAGCGACCGAGTCAACGCGATGGTCGTGCCCGGTAGCGGCCAAGTGAAACGACAAGCCGAATCCGAAGGACTCGACCAAGTTTTCAAGCAAGCGGGCTTTGATTGGCGCGAAGCCGGGTGCAGCATGTGCCTGGCGATGAACCCAGACAAGTTGGCGCCAGGAGAACGCTGCGCCAGCACAAGCAATCGCAACTTCGAAGGTCGACAAGGTAAAGGCGGGCGTACCCATTTAGTCAGTCCCGCTATGGCAGCAGCTGCTGCTGTACGTGGTCATTTTGTCGATATCCGATCTTGGGACTACAAGCGTAACCTCTAACGCGTCCCGCAAACCGATTCCTGCAATCCAGTTCACTGGCTCTCACCATGCAACCTTTTATTGTCCATCAAGGCGTTGTCGCCACTCTTGATCGTGCCAACGTTGATACCGATCAAATAATCCCTAAGCAATTCCTCAAGCGAATTGAGCGGAGCGGTTTCGGTCAGTACCTTTTTTTTGACTGGCGGTTTTTGCCCAGTGGTGAAGTCAATTCGACTTTTGAACTCAATCGCCCCGAATGGTCCGATGCCTCCATTCTCGTCGCGCGGAGGAATTTCGGCAGCGGTAGCAGTCGCGAACACGCTGTCTGGGCACTCGAAGACTACGGATTTCGTTGCGTGATTGCGCCATCGTTTGCCGATATTTTCTATAACAACTGCTTCAAAAATGGCGTACTACCTATCAAGTTCAGCGAAGCAGACATTGAGCAGCTGTTCGTGAACGCTGCACAGCATATGCCCTACTCGCTGACGATTGATTTGGAGACATGTGTCGTGCGAGACAATCTCGGCTTTGAAAGATCTTTCGAGATTGAACCTTTCCGTCGGCAATGCTTGTTGGGGGGGCTCGACGATATTGCGCTGACGCTAAAGCACGAAGATAAAATTACCGCTTTCGAAAATGCTCACTAAAATGTCGGGCTGACATCTAGCGTTAATTATGGTCTCGCTTATTCAGCGGCCTAATACCCCACCGGCAGTGTGGGTTTCGTTGACGATTTCCCGCAGCCTCCTAGAATGCCCCAACAGCTCGTCACTTTTACACCCGGGCATTTGAAATGAATATGAATTCCAACCGTTGGCTTGCAGCGCTACCCGTTTATAACGAAGTTGGCTACGTCAACTCCGTTTTAGACGAGGTGGCTCGCTACGCGGATCACGTGCTGGTAGTGGATGATGGATCGACCGACGGAACTTCGGATGTTCTTGCCAAACGCTCAGACATTCAGGTGATTCGCCACGATGTGAACGGTGGTTATGGCGCTGCGCTCGTTTCCGCTTTCCAGTACACCCTGGCGGAAGGTTATGCCGGATTGGTGACTTTGGACTGTGACGGCCAGCACCAGCCAAAGCGAATTCCTCGCTTCGTCAAGGCAGCAGAGTCGGCTCATATTGTGTCCGGCAGTCGCTACCTCAAACAATATGCGGGTGACAATCAGCCACCAGCAGAGCGGCTGTTTATCAATCGACGCATTACCGCAGAACTGAATCGTCGTTTGGGCTTTTCGTTGACAGATGCTTTTTGTGGGTTTAAAGCCTATCGCAGCGAAGCTCTGCGACAAATTCACATCACCGATTTCGGCTATGCAATGCCCTTGGAGCTTTGGGTACAGGCGGCAGCGGCAGGACTTTGCGTGATAGAAGTGCCAGTCCCACTCATTTATTTGGATCTGTCACGTTCCTTTGGTGGATCGCTCGATCATGCGGAAACTCGCTTGAACTATTACAATCAAGTGCTTGATGCCGCCCTTCAACGAATTCAGGATGAAGGGCGATCCATTCCGCCGCGACGCGAACCTTGCCAGAATTTGCTCGGATGACTTTCGACGAAGCTCCACATCCGTTTCGCGACTTCGCTGCGCCACGCGTTGACGGTGGTCTATTAATAGATCCTCCCATCAGCGAGATGCCCGATAAGTTGGCGTCCAATCGCCTTTCGGCTTCCCACTGGGGGATCGAGTTCTTGGGTATTGCAATCCGGCAGCTTCGCATTGCTGCCCGGAATGAGCTCATTCAAGCTGCTTTTCGCTATACCAATAACTATCGCAACACGACCTGTGCGGTCGAATCGTTTCAAGCTGAAACGACACCCATCGTTATGGCGGGGCACCAGCCAGAACTTTTTCATCCTGGTGTTTGGTTCAAGAATTTCGTCTTATCGGATCTAGGACAGCAGACAAATTCGCTGCCAATCAATCTGATTGTTGATAATGACCTGTGCGGTGCAACCGCTATTCGTGTTCCCTCCTTGGTCGATGGGAGGTTGACGCGATTGTCCGTTCCGTTCGATCAACCCGTCTCGCAATCTGTCCCGTTTGAGCAACGCTGGATTGTTGATCGCGAGGTTTTTCGCTCGTTCGATAAGCGTGTTTGCAAAACTCTCACGGGAGTGGTGGAGCAGCCAGCCATTAAGCAGCTGTGGCCTTATGCACAAGAGGCGGCTGATCGATGTGCCAGCATTGGGTGTTCTCTTTCCCAAGCACGACACGCATTCGAAGCCGAATTGGGACTGCAGACGCTTGAGCTTCCAATGAGCGTTGTTTGTCGTTCGCTTAGCTTTTCCAACTTTGTTTTACAACTATGTCTGGATCCCAGTCGTTGGCATGAGAGCTACAACGAATCTCTCTATACTTATCGTGCAGCCCATGGCATCCGCAGCCACGCGCATCCGGTCCCTGCACTAAGTTGTGAAGGCGAGTGGTATGAGATGCCGATGTGGATCTATGGGGATGATGATCCACGGCGACGTGCAGCCTGGGTTCGCCTGGCAGGATCATCGATAGAGATTTCGGACCGTGCCGAGCGGTCGGTGAAGGTGGACATCTCACGCGGTGGTGAATATGCATCGCAACAACTGGCTAGTGCTGCTTCGCCCTCGTTCAAATTGCGGCCTCGCGCACTGCTCACGACGATGTATGCGCGGTTGATTCTCTCCGATCTTTTTCTGCACGGCATCGGTGGTGCAAAATACGATCAATTGGGCGATCGCATCATTCAGCGATTTTTCAATATTGCACCTCCTGATTACGGAGTGCTGAGCGCTACGGTATTGCTCCCGGCTGCCCTAGACCGAGAGCCTCGCCGCAGCACGGTATCCATTGATCGCTCCATTCGCGCACTGCAATTTGCTCCGGAATCATTTGCGTCGGTCGCTTCCCTTCCGCAGTCGTTGATTCAACAGAAAGAGACCTTGCTGAATAATATTCCCGAGCGAGGTCATCGCTCAGATTGGCATCAGCAAATTACGGCCGTGAATCAGCAAATGCGAGGTTTTCTCGATGACGTCGCTGTGGATTTGGAGGCTCAGCGGGTTCTGGCGCAAGTTGCCGAAAAGGAAGCACAAGTACTTGCTTCACGCGAGCATCCCTTTCCCGTTTTTCCCATTGAGAAAATGCTTAGCACCTTCCGCCGCTTCTTGAATTCCGCACCATAAGCTCTGCGTTATCCGCCGCAGCCACCACATCCGCCGCAGCCTCCACCACAACCCCCCGCATCTCCTCCGCTGTCACCTCCGCAACCGCTGCTGCTGGTATCACCCGATCCGAGAAACGAATCGCTGCTCGCAGTTGTTTGAGTCGATAACGACTGATAGAAAAGAGCGTCGTGATTCATAGACACCACTCCCAGCACCGACGCTCCGTAGATTGCGGCGTACATAGGAATGTCTTCGTTCTGTTCCAAACGTTTCGGTTTGCTTTCGACGCTATCATCAGACCAAGCGGCTTCCTCGGAAAACTTTGAAGCAGGTTTTGAAAATCGCTTTTTCAGTTCATCGAGATACTTGTCCCCAAGTGCCGTTCGTCGAGGGACAGACTTGAACAGAGCGAAGCTCGCAATAGCGCAAGCAATCAACATAATCACCAAGAAGCCGATGGGTCGATCTCGTTGAACCCCCAGCCACGCCTTTGGAATTCCTAATGCAATAACAACAGCCAGCGGAGTTATTGACGCAAACTGTTGCATTCGTCTGTTGCTAGGAGCCGAGACGAGTCCCTTATCTTCTAACTGAACTGCCAGCCTCTTCGACTGATACTTGCAGCGGTTGATCAATGCAGAAAATGAAATACCCTCCTTGTTCGAGGCAATTTCATCGAAAACGGACTGTTTGAAAATCTCGTCCTCCTTGTTGGGATTCGAATCATTCATCGCGCTCGAATGGGACGAGAGTGCAGAACCGGCGGAAGCAAATTCCATAGGGATGGCGGAAGGACTGAAAAATTGAGTGGCAACTAAGCGACCCGAGTCCATGTCAATTCTTTGCTCTTCTCGAAGTCGTGTAACAGCCGCTAAGACCGCACGACTGTTGCCAGATGTCAGCATTGCCGTTAAAGCCCAGCCGCATGATTCAACAGCTTTGTTCGCCTCGGTCGGTGATAACCGGGTTCGATAACTACGTATCGCAATACCGACCACCAAGGCACTCACAGAAGCGATTGCAAAGAACTTAATAAACTCAGGGCCCGCAAAATCCAATGGGTTCGCCAACGCGATGATCGCAGGGAACGACGCTGCGCCTCCAGCCATAGCCGCGTGCCGACCGGTCAACTTGGGAATAACCCAGTACTTGCCCTGATCCACGCGAATCGATTGCGCGGACTGCATGAATCGTTCCTCGCCGCAGGGCCAGATATCGACCGGCGGTTCCATTCCAAAAACTGTGCGATACGACTTGAGCGTCGTAGCATACAAGTCACGGTAACGTTGTTGCTCTTGGTGTCCGCCTCGCGTTGGACCATGATGCAATGGCGATTGCAGCACATTTTTGCATAGGTCGTCCCAGTAGCTGCGAGTGTAAACAAGATGTTGATGCCACGCTTGGTCCACTGCATCCGAGGGACAACAGGTGTGACCCGCGACCACGGTCAGCTCCAAGAACCGCTTATACTCCAGAACTACGCGGCGGGCGTATGAAAGGGTCCAGAAGTTTTCGCGTGCGAGTCGCTCTGTGAAGGTTAAGCCGCTGGTCGGATCGTCAATCTCATACGCGGAGAGTCTGGCCCTCAAGTCTAAATTCTGCTTTGCCTCGTGCATCGCAGGGACTTCGAATTCGGCGACATGCGTTGACATTCGTTTGCCTTTACGCTGAGTTAGGTTTGGCTATCTAATGTTGAGATAAGCCCGCCAAGTGTTACGCCTTTGAAGGCCCCATTGGACACGAAAATAGGGCGCAGAAAATGTGCCACGCAATAATCTTACGATACTCTGCTGCCGGCCATCACGATTTATTCATCTCGTGAGGCCTTAGAAGTATTGTTCGCGAGCCATACTGGTCAAATGATGACGATTATTCGTGCCGCAAGGCTTCAATCGGATTCATGCGGGCGGCACGGATTGCCGGATAAAGTCCGCTGATCAAACCGACAGCTACTGCAATGAGAACTGCCACAGGAATGATCCAGACCACAATTGTCGGCTCCGCTTCACGAATCGTCTCAGGAAGCGCTTCAAATTGTGCCTTAAAGAAGAACTTCACTGCTGAGATCATGCCATTGTACATCATTGGTCCTAGCAGACCGAGCAATGTACCCAACGTTGCGCCGGCGAGGCTCAGCACGACTGTCTCAACAAGAAATTGCCAAGTGATGTCATTGCGTTTTGCACCCAGCGCACGGCGAATACCAATCTCGCGCGTTCGCTCAGTAACGCTAGCCAGCATGATATTCATAATCCCGATACCACCAACCAATAGAGATATCGAGGCAATCAACACACCGATTCCCAAGAACATAATCCGCAAATTGGCTGCTTGCTTGAGCAGCTCTTTCGGAACAACCACTGCAACATCATTGAGTGCTTCGTGCGCCGGCATGAGAATATCTTTGACCAGCTCTGCTGTGGACTCGACATTGTCAACCGAGTTTACCTTCAGCGTAATCTGATTCAGCTCCATGATCTCCGATTCAAACGATCCACTGCGCCGCGTCACAATGGTGTCACCAATGCGCTGCTGAAGCGTTTTGATCGGGATATAAATGTCGCCCGAAAAATCCTGTGAGTCGAGTGAACCACCAATTGCCGCCGATGGATCTCGCGACTGTAACACGCCTACGACACTGTAATAATCTTTATGTTCGGGAACATAAACTCGTTTGCCGATGGGGTTCTCGAAGGGAAATAATTTGTCGGCGACACTAGCGGCTAACACACAGACCGTGTCGCGCTTCAAGTTGTGAGCGTCCGAAATGAAAGACATTGTGTCTTTGTCGAGCAGAGAGAGGCGATTCACGTTGGCGTATTCTGGTGTGCAGCCCACCAGTCGCCCATCCATGGCTCGGTCTCGATAAGTAAACTGCCGGCGGATCTCTCGAATCGGTACGGCGCTGCGGATGGTTGGGACGGTGGCCAACAGCTTGTCGAGCTCGGATCGCTTAAGACCATACTGTGTTGCCGAGGAACCTTGCAGTTTTTCACTCGGCGGCTTTACGCTCCGCACGATGATCGTGTCGGCACCGAGAGATTCAATCTGCTTCACGACCTGATTGCTGGCACCTTGGCTGACGGCTGATAAAACGATAACCGCCCATACCCCAATCATTATCCCCAGCATGGTTAGCCCGCTGCGCAATGGATGCAACAACAGACTTTTGGTGCCAAGGCGGATGGTTCTCAGTAACATCATCATGGCGGTTAATTATCTTCCCTAGCCAGCAGATCGGCGACTGCTTGGCGTTGGCGACGACGAGCCTCTTCCCGCTCGGATTCGCTGTTGGTTTTGTCGGTCTGCAAGAGTCCGTCTTTTAACCGAATGATTCGTTTCGCTCGGGCGGCAACTTCATCCTCGTGCGTCACCATGATGATGGTCCGGCCTTCGCGTACATTCAAATCATCAAAGAGACTGAGGATTTCTTCCGTGGTCGCCGAATCCAAGTTTCCCGTCGCTTCATCAGCAAGCACAAAGTTGGGATCATTGACCAGGGATCGAGCAATCGCAACACGTTGCTGCTGACCACCAGAAAGCTGAGTGGGACGATGATCCAATCGGTCGCCCAGCCCGACTAGAGTGGCAAGATCAACGCAACGCTTTCGTTCGTTTGGACCCAATCGACCTTGGTAGTAGAGAGGGACCTGAATGTTCTCTACGACCGTCAACTGTTGAATCAAATTATAAGATTGAAAAACAAAACCAATGCGGCGACTGCGAACTTCTGCCAGCTCATCATCACTCATGCGTGAGACGTCATCTTCACCCAAGAAAAGATTGCCGTTGGTAGGCTTGTCGAGGCAGCCAAGTAGATTCAATAGAGTACTTTTGCCACTACCCGATGGTCCCATGATGGCGACGAAATCACCCTCAGGCACATCAAAGGAAACGCCACGCAATGCGCGAACCGTCTCGCTTTTCAGCACATACTCTTTCGTCAAATTGCGAATCGAACAGGCCTGCTTATTCGGACCCGCAGGAGGAACGCTGGTCGCAATGGCCGGCTGAGTCGTATAGGGATGAATTGGATTAGCCACCGAAACCACCTCGGTTGCCGCCAGCTGCAGGCCCACCTGCACCCGGAGGACCACCGGCACTGCCCATTCGTTCTTTGATGAGGGCTACGACCTTTGCCATCGCCACAGTCAGCTCACTTTTACTAATGTCGCCATCGCCGTCCGTATCAGCATCTTTGGCACCCTCCTTGGCCATATCGGGCATTGCATCGACTTCATCTTTGCTAAGTTTGCCATCCGTGTTGGTGTCGTATTGCTGAAAGGATCGCTCCACCATGTCGGCAGCCGAGGGCATCCCGCCAGCACTCGTACGAGCTTTATCTGCGGCCCCTTTGGTATCGCTAACGGGAACCGGTCCGCCCGCTAAAGCATTAGAAGGACCATCGGCGACTTCGCTTGCATAACCCTGGCCTTTCAGTTGATCCGCCAGCGATTCACTCTCTACCTGTTCTGGTTCAGGCAGGTTCATCAAGTCTAAATGATTGCGGAGATTCAGCACGACCACTTCGTTTTCTTCTAAACCAGATTGGATCGTCGCCATGTTGTCATTGGTTGCGCCAATTTCAATTTGACGAGTCTCAAATTGACCCGCTGAAGTTCGTAGCAATGTAAAAGTGTTTCCGAAATGCTCGTACACACCTTGAATCGGGATCTGCAAAACGTCTTTTTGCTGTTCCACGAAAATTCGTACTTCGGCAGTCATGCCCGTGCGGATATTGTCCGGTGGATTGATGATCTCAATCGCACATGCGTACTCTTTAATGGACGAACTGAACCAGCTACCGGGTTCGGCATAACGATTGACTTTCTTGACCCGACCAAGCAATTCAAGTCCTTCCATCGCTTCCACGCGGATTCGTGCAGGCATCCCTTCGCGAACCAATGTAATACGAGATTCATTGATCTTTGCAGCAACTTGCATTTTTGTTGGGTCGGGCAAGCGAATGATCGTTTGGCGTTCACGTACCAACGCGCCAGCCTCCACAACGAACTCTGCATTGCCCCCACGGCTGCTGTATTGATTGCCGTGTACTACAACGCCGGACGAAGGCGCATACATGACGCATGATTTGATTTGAGATTCGATATCGCTCAGCTTCTCTTCTTCTTCCATCAAAGTGCTGCGAGCTGCCTCTTTCGCAGCAACTGCCGACTCGATATCGCTATCGAATTGCACCAGCATCTTTTGCTTGGTTAACTTTTGCAAAACACTCAATCGACCTTGTGCTGCATCAAGCTTGCTTTCCGCGTTGATCAAGCCGAACTCATCCCCTTCCATTTGCAAAGAGTTCACAAGGCCCTTGGCAACCATTTTCTCGGTACTGCGCAAATTCAATTGTGCCTTACGAAGATCTTGTTGAGCCACCGCGATTTCACTTTCGATCGCTTTCTCTTCAGTCTTATAAACCCCTTCAAGGTATTCCTGTCGAGCAATTCTTGCTTGCTCTAGGGTCGCGTCGGCGCTGGTGAGCGCTGCTTTGGAGTTATTGACTGTGATCTTCTGTTGCTTTAACTCCGTATCGAGTTGCGACGAATCGAGTTCGACCAACTTCTCGCCCTTCTCGACTTTTGTGCCTTCGTCGATAACCCAAAGAATTGCCGTGCCACTACCGCCGCCACGTGATTTCACTTGGCAAACGATCTCGGTGTTCAGGCTGCTTTCGATCTCTCCCTGTTCCAAGACAATGTGGTCAAAGGGGCCTCGACCAACTGGATTGAGGATCAACTGATCCTCGCGCAGACCATCGGCCTGACGGACGTATTTCCAATATGCAGCACCACCGATGCCGACACTGAGAAGTACGAGTAGAACAAGCACACCCAACAGCGAAATGCCGCGGCGCGAAAGATTACGTCTGTGGCTCAGCAACATGCTGGCACTCCCGATGGGTTGGGTCAATTCAGGGGTAATGACTGGAATCGACAGGTGTCGATAAGGGGTGGGGAAGCATCACCATTGTGCTTGCTCGGCAAGGTTGCTGTACCGACGAACTTGTCGGCCAACTCCAATGCTAAGGAAACTGTGTGCTGCTTAAGCACCTAGGTTAATGTACGCAGGGTGACAAGTCACCACAGAAAGTTCGCCGGCATCCATGAAAAGATAGAACTTCACTCGATTTCGCTGCCACGCCCTGCAATCATTCAACCCCACTCGCAACTCAAAGTTTCCATTCCCAAATCCACCCTCCCGTCTTGAGGTCGTGCAGTTTGTAAGTTCTTATGGGGCCACGATTTGGGCAAAAAAAATGACCTCGGTGAAATTTGGCACTTCGCGCACAATGTGCGTTGCTTTGAATTCCAGAACTTCACCAGAGGTCGTAGGCATGTTAACCGATTTAGAGACAATTAAAAATCCTATCTT
>JBGTBJ010000008.1:0-12161 GCA_041749395.1 Pirellulaceae bacterium | reverse complement strand
CGCTGCTTACCCAACGTGTGGGCGACCTGCAGAATTCGCTTCGGAGACTTGCTCGTCTGGGACATGCCTTCCACTACGATGACACGAAAAGCATTGTTTAGCTAGCAGGTGAGGGTTTTCGACAGAGCAGACTAAGATGGTTTTCCAGTCCGGTTGTGAAGATTCCCGCGTCACCTACGAAGGATAAGCCATCATGTTCCAAGTCCGAGGTGAAGCCAACGGTGCCCAGCAAATTCGCGATTTCAAAATTGATTGTTGGTATCAGTGAACCGAGCGTCACAGTCCCAAAATCAAAGCTGATCGAGTTCAGATCGCTGAGTGTCGAAAATGACGGATTGGCGTGATCAATCACCGCGTAGTTGATGCTCTGAGCTTGCACCGAATTCGGGACCTGCGGACTCGTAGCGGTGGCTGTCACGGTGGCCGATTTGTTGCCCGCCGTGGACGTGGTGAGAGACACGAGATGGTTGTTGCCCGACCCGAACGCCGAATCGGTGCCGTCGAATAATCCGCTCGCAGCTCCCGTTCCTTGAAGCGAATAATCCAGCTCATCGGCACCGAGGGCGGTCTGCACAATAATTCCGTCTCCGGCTGAGTTCGTGACCGTTGCGGTGGTGCTTAAGGACGCTCCCACCAAAACCTGGGAGGCCACAGAGGTCGTTTGAAACTGCATCTTGGCCGGGACTTGATATTGAGCCACCACGGGTAAGTGGTCAGACGCATTCCCCAGGGCATTCAACACAGTGGCCGAGGCTCCGGTTCCCGTATTGATATGACCATTGAGCGTGTGGGTATTGTTGTTGCCAAACGCTTGATAGGAGCCGTCGAGGATCGACATGCCTTCCTCGTCATCTAGCTCGCCCGTAATCATCTGCCAATCGAAGCGGTCATCCATACCACCGCCCACGCCCCCTGATCCTGCCGGATTCTGAGTGTGAACACCTTTGAAGGCGGCGTTGTCATGCCAATTGCCGACTTGGCCCAAGGGATCGAACGCTTGGCCCGGGCCGTCATCATCGGTGAGAGTTGTCCACATCGGTTCTGATGAACGATAGATATTGAAGTCGCCGGCATAAATAATATGAGCCCCTTCGCCCAAGGCATCGGCATTGGCACGAATGGCGGTGGCCTCCACATTACGACGGTTGGCATCAGAGGTTGTGTCGCTCGCTTTATAGTGACTCCCGTAGATGTAGAAATTCGCCGCCGCGTCATAGCCATCGGGCCGCAAGGTATATCGCATGACACCCCGGGCCGCGCCGGACGTGGACGTATTGACCACTTGCGACTGGGCAATGAGATCGAGAGTCTCCGTGCGATACACTAAGCCGACACTACCTCCACCCGTGGTTGAACCAACATTCCCGGCAGCGTACGTGCCGTTACCTTGTGCATTCAAGATATTGACGATAGTGGTGATATCACCAGTTCCCAATTCCTGCAGCAAGATTGCATCGATCGGGCGAGTCACTCCATTGACGGAGGAATCACGGATCGCTTGGAACACGGTGGTAATAGCCGACTGATTGCCGATGCCGGCCGTGTTGTAGTCCACAATACGGAGTTGAGCCTGGGCGAAAGAGGTGAGGGTAGTGGCCAGAATGACCGCGAGAAGGGTGAGCTGCTTCATCGATGAATCCGTAAAAAAGACCCGCAATTGCCAGGGGCATTCTATCACGGAATACTTGAAGCTGCACGTCTTGGGGCAATTTCCAGGGAGTTGACTCCCAGTGCTTTTTTGATGGCCAAGCAATGCCCAGAATGCGATGATAGGAGCATGCGATTCACGACGTTACTTGCCTTAGTTATTCTTTTGACGCAAGCCCCGGCGTTCGGCTGGAATGCCCTCGGTCACAAGGTCATCGCCGAGATAGCTTGGCAAGAACTGAACGAGGACCAGCGAACAGAAATCGTCGACATCCTCAAACGGCATCCCCGCTTTGGCGAGGATTTCGTGAATCAAATGCCGGCCGTCGATCCCCCCGACCAATGGATCTTCCAGCATGCGGCGACTTGGCCCGATATTGCGAGGGGCATCCGAGGTCCGGACCGCGACAAGTTTGACAAGCCGATCTGGCATTATGTGAATTTTCCGTTAACGATTGACGGTTTTCCGGCACCCAAGCTCAATCTGGCATCGGATCCCGCTCGTGGCAAATCGATCTCGTGGAATATCGTGCAGGCCACAGAATATTGCCGCGGAGTGATCCAGTCCGAAGCTCCGGTGAGCCAGAAGGCCCTGGCCTACAGTTGGCTCTTTCATCTCGTGGGTGACATGCATCAACCCATGCATTCGACGGCTTTGTTTTGTGAGCGTTATCCCAAGGGGGATCGGAGCGGCAATAGTATCAAGCTCACCAAGGGTGACAATCTGCATTCCCTCTGGGACGGCCTCATCGGCAGGTCTCACAATTTGAATAACGTAAGAGGCAAAGTCGCTCAACTAAGACAAGACGAATCTCTGTGGGAGGTGGAGACAGCAGGAACTCCCGAGGATTGGGTAGCCGAAAGTCACAAGGTTGCACAATCGATTGCCTACGAATCCCAGTTGCTCGATCAGATTGGCGATGCGAGTGGGCAGGAACCCTTTAGCCTTTCAGAGGAGTATTATCCCCAGTCTGGAAAAATTGCACGCCAACGTGTTGTCGCAGCGGGTCTCAGGTTGGCGGCACTGTTGGGGGCAAAACCGGGCACCTCTCATCAAGTCCAAACTGCTGAGTCATACGAGCCTTCGCAGCAGCCATTTGTGCCTGTTCCTAAATCACGTGATATCAAGACTGGTGAGGCAGGTCACGAGTTAGGCTTCTGGCTCAATACGAACTCGCATGTTCGGCACAATTCCGGTTGTCGACACTTTGAGAAGACCCGGGGGAGGCCATGTGGCCCTGACGAAGGAAAGCCGTGTGGGATATGCGGTGGGTGATTATTAGTTCAAATATTTGACCAAGACCGTTTCGTATTGCCACGCACGAGCTAGCTTTTGAAGATCACCATAGATCTATAGAACTAGATTGCTGCCTAATGTTTGTTTTCGCTCTTTGGGCCTAATGCAATCGTCTGTAGGGCCAAGCTGCTTATTTGCGCACAGGAAGTTGCCCAGCGGAACGGATCCGTTCGAGCTTTTTTCTTGACATACAGCGTAGCAACATTAAAATACCGTCAGCCAAAACAAGCGAGTTCGTCATTGAGACGCAAACTCTCGCCGAGCGTTATTTACCGACCAGCAACACAGACAGGGCCTATGTCTTGTCTTCGGCTGGAGGTGCGTTTGTCGAGTCTTTGCGTTTTTTTTGTTTGAATGGAGAGAAAAATGACAAATCCGCATTTTCAAAATTTGGCGAAATCGCTGTTGGAAGCACCAGAGGGTGTGATATCGGACACGAAGGAAATCGAATCCCTACTTTCACAAGCCTGGGACGAAATTGGCTCCCGAGAAGGTGGCATGCAAGGTTATAAATTGCACGATCGGATGGAGGAGGTTGAATGGCACCCGCCTCAGCTCACGTTCTGGATCGAACGCCACGGCGGGATGCAGTATGGTTCGACACGAGCTCAAATGCAGCAATGGTGCGTCGATTTTGAAAACCAAACGTTCGACTTGTGCGGCCATACGCATCGACAAAAAGTAACCCAGTCTAAAAGATTCTACGCAAAAGATTGGGCACAGAAGATTTATGACGCCATCCAGCAACGGGATCGCACTAGCCCATATCTTGCGTGGAAAGATGATGAGACGGTTCAAGTGCTTGTTACCAAGATTATTCCCACCGGTAACGAATTCAAAGAAACTCTTATCGGTCGACGTAAGCGATTTCGAGAAGAGCTGTTGAAGTTGATGCAGGCGGTTTGGACCTCTGGGTCGAGACGCGATGAATTTGTGCGAAGAGCATTGTAGATTGCAGTCGAGTAGACATCCCTTGTAAGGGTATTGGTAGTATTCACACACTACTCTTACAAGGGAGCTTTCATGCCCGCCAAACAAACTAAGTCAAAGCAATCCCCAGTCCACGAAGTCCGCATCGGCGGCATCAAAGCCGCGATCTGGGAAAACGAAACTTCCATCGGCACCCGCCACAACGTCACGGTCACTCGCCTCTACAAAGATGGTGACGAATGGAAGCAGACCGAGAGTTTTGGCCGCGATGACCTGTTAAATCTCGCCAAGGTCGTCGATCAGGCCCATTCCTGGATTTTTGAGCAAGCGGCCTGACCCACAGCTGTCAGTAGCGGTTGTCACACTAAAGATGCCCTCAACGAACGGAACGTTGGGGGCATTTTTTCATTCTGTGGAAGGTATGGCGAGAATCGAAAGTGCCCAAGAAATCCAAGTCAAAGAAGCCATCGATTCCACCCGGTCGAACGACACCTGTGCCAACCAGACCTGATCGCGATCGCCGAGCTCGACAGCACTCTCGTATCGCCCGAGTTTTGCAAATACTCAGCTTGATCCAATCACGAGGCCGTTGGAATAGTCGAGCGATTGCCCAAGAACTCGAAATCTCGGAACGAACTGTTTACAGAGATCTAGAAGTCTTGGAGTTTGCCGGTGTCCCGTGGTACTTCGATGATGAAGACCAGTGCTATCGCGTTCGTGCTGATTTTCGCTTTCCGACCTTGGGCCTCACGGACGAAGAAGCCGCAGGGCAAGCCGTAGCAACGGCCCTCTCTCGTGCCGTCGGACTTGATGCCTCGCAAGGGTCTCAGCCCACCACTCGAAAGTTGTCCTCGAATTTGACGCCAGCGATCCAGCAGACACTTAATGATGCTGCCCGACTGATTGAAGTCTTCGACTTAAAACTCGTCGACCATAGTCGGCATCATGAAGCGATCAAAGCGGCCCAACAGGCTTTATTGCATGGCAAGCAATTGATCGGCAACTACGAGAGTCCCTACGAGAAGCGACCGCAGCGGATTCAGTTACACCCCTATCGACTCTGTCTTATCAAAAACGCTTGGTACGTGATCGGACATCAGCAGGGCAACTCAATTCCACAGACCTTCCGGATTGCCCGCTTCCAGACTTTACGATTCCTCGACGACCCCGCCATCATTCCAGCCGACTTTAACCTGCGTAACTACTTCGGCAACGCGTGGAGCGTCTATCGCGGCGCGAACACCTATCCGGTCGAGCTGCTCTTCAAACCCCCAGCGGCCAAGATTGTCGTCGAGACGCAGTGGCACCACACGCAAAAAGTAACGAAACATCGAGATGGTAGTGTGACCCTCACCTTCACGGTCGACGGTCTCGAGGAAATTCTCAATTGGCTGCTCACCTGGTCGGGCAAGGTTCAAGTCCAACAGCCGTCCGAACTGCGAACCCTGTTCTTAACCGCTCTTCGTCAGGGTATTGAAGATAACGAGGCCTAGATTTCACATGGACATCCTCATCGCCATCCTGGTGTTTGATTTATGCGTGATCCTAGCCGATTGGCTGGATCGTAAACGGTGAACCGTAAATTTGGTTGTGTTAGGCCAGTGACTATCCCACCTCTGTCAGTGCCAACCGTTACAACTTATGTCACAGCAGATTCAGTACTCCCAGGAATGAGAACTTGAGCAAATTGCCAGCAACCAGCGACGGTCAACATCTCACTGGAAACACACAGAGCAATCTGGCCAAGGCCCTGGCTCCCGAAGACATCGCGGTCGGTGATTTTGTTGCGGTTCTGTACTCCTCACGAGAGTTTCCCAAGACCAAATGGGATTCCACCCCCAGTGGAGAAACCGTCAGAGTCACATACATCCCCGGAGATGGCGGACTCCCTCAAAAAGTGCAGGCGATTTGTTTGCCATTTGTCCTCGTGCAAGATCCCACCGGTTCCCTGAAATCCATTGATGTCCGGGTGAGTCAAATCGCACGCTTGGAACTGGTTTACGCAAAAACCGCCTGGAAAGCTCACAAGGCTCGTTTCAAACGCATGTCCCGAAAACTCTAACGGAAAGAATTCTATGAAACACTCAGCACGTACTGCCAAGTTCATGGTGTGTTTAACAATTGTGGTTGGTCTGGCCGGTTGCAAGTACTTCAGCTCTGAAGGCTCCCAAGCAGCCGCCGAAGCCCACTTGCAACAGGAGATGTCCCTCTGGATGCCAGGGCAGGAGAGTGCCACCAGTCAGGCGGACTATAGCAGTGCGGGACTGAAGCCACCGATCGGCTATGACGTGACCAGCATTGTGCCAGTCCAAGCGGATTTATTTGCTCAGACCGTTGAAAAACCGCTCCCGCCTGATTGGAAGACGTGGCCCGCCTATCAATTCAACATCGTCCTCCAATGGGCTTCGGAAGCCGGCACACCGCTGACAACGGTCGCTCGCTTCAACCTCACCTGGAATCCTGCCGAGCAGAAGTGGTTCGTCGCTAACGTATTGTAAATAAATTCCAGCTTTGACCGAATCCGCTGACCCACCTTTGACAGACCTCCCTGTCAGAATGAACCAAGCCTCCGAGAAACGCAGGTCCCGCTAAGGGATGGCGAGTCGGTACTATCCGTTGGCTCATAGCCGTGAGTGATCGCCAAGCTCTGTTGACCAACCTCAGAAAGGGTCACGGCCGACGTTCAGCCTTGAAGCATGAGTTCTCGGAGGCTTTTTTACTGCTGAAACTCCATCGGCGAGGTGCCATGCAAATTATCATCCACCGTGGTACCCAAGAGGTTGGTGGTAGCTGCATCGAAATTCGGTCCGGGGAATCGCGAATTATTCTCGATGTCGGCCTGCCGCTGTTTGACAAGGATCGACAACCTCTCGACACGAGACTATTTCAATCCCAATCGACTGAGGATCTCTTAAATTCAGGGATCATTCCCGCGGTGGAAGGTCTCGTTACCGGTGATCGCCACCCTGATGCCATCATCCTGTCTCACGCTCACTTGGATCATTGCGGATTGCTCGACCGCACGAACTCTAAGATCCCTGTTTATGCAACTTCCGGCACCAGCAAAATGATGCTGGCCGGGAGTTTGTTTGCAGGGCAAGTGGAGATTCCACGCGCACGATTTCGCAAGCTTGCTCCTGAACAGCCGATTCAAATAGGCAACTTTCGAGTGACCGCATACTCGGTCGACCATTCCATCTTCGGAGCGGTTGCCATCTTGGTCGAGGCTGATGGCCAGTCCTTGTTGTATTCCGGAGACTTACGGCTTCATGGTCGCAAGACCGGCATGGCGAAGAAACTGATTTCAGCACTGCAGAATAAAAAACTGGATGTCCTGCTGATGGAAGGAACTCATCTGGGATCCGTTTCAAATGAACAGACCACAGAGTATCAGCTTGAAGATCAGATCGTCGAACACGTTAAGAATACACCGAGCTTAGTGCTGGCGAGTTTTTCACCACAGCACGTTGATCGTTTGGTTACCTTTATTCGGACGGCGATCAAGACAAAGCGAATAATTGTGGTGGATGTTTATACGGCATTCGTGATGCACCTGCTATCACGCGAAACAAAGATTCCCATTCCAGGAATCGATGAAAAACTGAGAATATTTTTTCCCAAACTGTTTTGGGAGAATGAATCCAAACGAAAAATGCTCGCCGAGAAATGTCCGCAATTCTTGGCTAAGCAAATTGAGATCGAAGAAATTAGGCTTCACCCAGAAAACTTTTTGATGGTCTTCAGAGCATCCATGCTGGAGACAGATTTCGCGGGGAGATTGCCACCAGGCACGCTCTGCCTCCATTCGCGGTGGGAAGGCTATTTGGAGCAGCCAGATGCATTAGATGTGAATCACGCGATCAACAATGCAGGCGGCCAAATGATACAAGCTCACATTTCGGGGCATATTCGACGAGAAGACATATTTGACTTGGTCGAGTTGCTTAAGCCTCGCGCGATTGTGCCAGTGCATACATTCGAGCGACAACAACTTTCCCAGCGATTTCAGAATGTCTTGCAACTCAATGACGGGGAATTGTTCGAGGTCAGTTAGGGCAGTCACTTCTCGCGAGAATCGCACCACTGAAGCTTTTCCAGACTATAGATTCCTTCTTCGTTGATACCGGCTTCAGCTAGGCCTATTCTTATTGGCGATTCGCAATCGCGAAGTGAGTTGAGCAAACCCCAGTGTTGAGACAAGGGCCGGCGAGTGTGAAACTCGTAGTAATCGGAATCTGCAAGCACGATCACTTCATGGCGAGCATCGACCTCGGGTCGCACGCCTTCAAAGCCCCGGGGCGGAGAGAGAAGCAGGCTGCTAAACTCCTCCTGCATTCGTGCAAAGTTGGACTCGCACGTGAGGGAGGCTAGATAGTCCAGCCCTTCCAGTATGGCAGCCATCGGGGAATAGCCATTTATTCCAATCTTGCATTCGAAAACGCAGAGCCCCCCAGACTGCGATAGCCCTAGCAAGTCGGCACGACGACCCTTCTCACTAAGCTGATTTGGGACTTCGCAAGAGATCAACCAATAGAGATCATCGTTGATCGAAAGTAGTCCACGGCGAGTAGGTTTATGGCAAGTATGAAACAAGCCATAGGTGGCTCGCTTTTCGCCATGGCTCTCCGGGATTGGCAATTGTGATCGATCTATGAGGATTCTCTCCCCATAGTATGGGCGGCTGATATTTTGCTCGCGCTCAAAAGCGTCTTGCAGGAGCCACAGAAACTGCTGCGGCCAATCATTGCACTCACGTCGGGCCGAAAGAAGCTTTTCCATCCAACTGCGGAATATCGAGTCACTCATGTCGGGTTCCTAGCGATAAGTCATAAATCTCGCATGAGGTTAGCTGACTACTACGCCAACTGTGGGTCGCAGCAGGATTTGGCGGTGTGTGGATAGAAGCGATGCAAGATTAAAGTCGATGCCATGGCGAAACGGCGGGCCGGGGCCTTATCGGAGTGTTGTCAGCTGTAGGTCTATGCTCTGACCCACAGCTGGCGGATCAAGCTGTTAGAGTTCTGCCATTAACAAACTGTCTGACAGAACCTAACTGCCATGGCCAAGAAAAAGCCCCGCGCCGAAAACCCTCGCACCGATGCAGAGCGCCGCGCTCGGCAATGCGAACGCATTAGCCGTGCATTGCGAGTGCTGCAATGCATCGCTGGACCCGGCCGCTGGGATGTGCAGGCATTGGCGGACGAACTCGAGTGCTCACCCCGTACTGTGCAGCGAGTCCTACAGACTTTGGCAATGGCTGGCGTGCCTTATAAATTCGACCCTGAAGCCCGAGCGTATCGAGTTCCCGCGACGTTTCGCTTTCCCGGGATAGACCAACAAACGGCCCACGGCAAGAGCGCGCTACCGGCGAAACAAATGCTCTCTATCGCCACAAAAGTCTTGCATGACGGTGAACGGTTCATTGAATCCCTACGAGCGCTTTGCAAAGCACTGGCAGAATAGAACAGTCTCATAACGGCTTGTTGCTCTTGACCAGTGTCACTCGAACATTCGGTCAGAAGTTGCTCGACTCTGACTTGCGCAACTGATCTAAGAGCAGAGACGAGTAATAAACTTGAAAGACTACAACTCTGTTCGCATTTTTCAGTATGATCTGTTAGAGCCTCAAAGCTCTTTTCATTCGAGAAATCAGCTGCTGCAAAGATCCTGCGAATAAGCTGCATTGTTGCAGTCTTCAATTGCCCTCAGTCCGGGTATCTTTAGTAAAAGTCGGATCTGCCGCTTTTCAATAGGGATTATTGGCCCGAATAAGGATGGCAGGCTTGTTTCGTCCATGGGTTACTCAACGCGATACGTTACCAATTGCCGAGTGATAAGCGGCAACCCAGCCTAGCGATTTATTACTGCCGCGTTGCAAAGGATTTTTGGAGGTCATAACTGTGGAAATTGCCAGCGATTTCACAACCCCGAACCACGAAATACTACGATGCTTGGGGAAGATTCAAAGCGAAATCTCCGCAATTGCTGACCGCATGCATTCGATGGAATCAAGGCTTGACGAACTGACAATTCAAAAAGATTGGTACTCAACTTCTGATCTCGCTGAATTGATGAATGTCACCCGCCATACGGTACAAGAGCGTTGGTGCAACCAAGCTCGCATCGAGTGCGAAAAAGATTCGGCAACAGGCCAATGGCGGATTCCTGCCCACGAATTTGAACGATTGAAGCGGGGCGGGAAGCCATTATCAAATCGGTCGATTCCGCTCTAATTGAGATGCCGTTGAAAGTTTGGAAACCTTACGTGTAAGTCTGTGCGGAGCCAAATGTCACAGAACTCGGCCCCCCTTGGCATTCTAGTCACAATCGCTCAGCCTGATATAGATCGCAGCGAATTATAACTTAGCCTGTTCGAATGTGTCTTTAGTCCGCTTTTTCAGTAGCACCAGTGTTTATTAAGGAAGTCGCGCTCTATGTAACTATCTTCACAGAACTTGCCTGCAGGCCGAGCGATACTAATCGATGGTGGTTCATTCATAAAATCCAATCATTGATACTTCTGAGGCCCGATCGCGATGGCGTTATCAGATAAGAGTTCCAAGTGGAGTTCTGTTGACAATCTTTATCTAGTCGGCCTGCAAAAGGCTGCTCAACGAAAGCGACAATGGCAGCACCGTCAGAAATTCTTCATTTCGGCTACTTTTGTCCTGCTAGTAGGGTTCAGTGTTACTTCCGCTTGGGTTAATAACAGCGGTTTTTTTCAATCGAATACTGCCTTTACCTGCGCGGATCTGCAGCAGAACATGAAGTCTTACCTAGATGGCAAGCTTGACGAGCCAGAACGACTTCGGTTCGAGGAGCATCTGAAGACATGCGAAAGGTGCCAAGAGGTCGTCAACAACTTACGAGTTGGCACTAATCCCAGGCTAAGCACGCTAGCATCTCTGCCCGCCGATTCGGATGAGTCATTGCTTGCCGTCGGATACTGATCGCCCTAGTATTCTGCGATTGTGTGGTCAGCTTTACAAACGCCTTCATCCCACTTGTCCGAAGTAATTACAGGAAAGTCACAGCTTCAAAATTAGCTTCGGAGGTAAAGATGCGGAAGCCTGTTCCAGTTTTGTGCGCAATCGCTTGGGTCGCCTGCCTGCAAACCAATATCGCTTGGAGCCAGGCTCCCATCGCTCAAGACGAGATTTATTGGGCCAATTCGCCGCAGATGGCTCAATCACATGCTCGCGATTCGCGACTGCCCATCTTAGCGTTCTTCACTTCCGAAAACTGCGGCTTCTGTCGCAAGATGGAGCACGAAGTTTGGAGCAATCGACGGATTATTGCTCAGGTCGAATCGGAGTTTATCCCACTCAAAGTTCAGGCCGAACAACATCGTCAGTTCGTACAGGCCGTAGGAATCCAAGCTTTCCCCACAACGGTCTTGTTTACTCCCGAAGGCAAGGTCATTGGCGGCGCCCCCGGCTTTCTGTCGGCAGCGCAAGTGGCAAGTCTCATGCGTACCGCTCGGCCTGCTCAATCTGCGCCTCAACAATTGCCACCCGTCAGATAACGGGGAGAGTACGGCTGCCCAATCCCTGCGATTTCATCCGTGTCGCGATGGCAGCCGCACCGCTCCCGATCCTTGAGACGACGGCTCTACTTCTGGGGGAAAGGTAAAGCAGCGATCTCTCAGGAGGTACGTTAAGCCGATGACCATCATGGGGAGGATTGGAACATCGACCGACGTGACAACGATGAATCCGCACCGCTGCAAGAAATACTTCTGCTGCATCTCACCCACCGCAGGCCACCACATCACGCGTTGATAGACGACGACAGACAGGAGCAACGACGCGCCGATCAAGCAGAGCAGTTTTCCCAAATGTAAGCGGAGGTCACTCGGCCTGGGGCATGACCGAGTGACCAGCTCGACCAGCGGTCCTAAGACCACCAACCAAGCGATATGACAGCCAACAAGCGCCTGCAAAGGCGGCCCGCAGCCCCAGACTCCACATATCGAGTGGCCCCAGTTGCCTGGCAAGTTCGTAATTGAGAGAGCCGCCAGTAGAGCACTCGCCCAGACAATTAAGGCCAGTCCCGACCGTAATGTGAATAGCTGACTCATAGTCGAGACTCGCGAACTCAAGTAGCGTGATAGAGAGTGTTAAGTCGCCAAGAATACTTACACCTTGCCAACGGGACCGCGGCGTCGGCGTTCCTTGCGTCCCGAACCCTGGAACTCGTCTGTCGCCTGTGTTTCCGAGGACAACGGGGTTACGGCGAGTCGTTTCTTTTCATCGTCCTTTTTGCCTGACCCAGCGAGCTGCTTGGC
>JBGTBJ010000007.1:0-5609 GCA_041749395.1 Pirellulaceae bacterium | reverse complement strand
TCCTCCGTGAAGCTGGAAAACTGGATCCTGAAGGCCCATTTTCGCAGTTTTCTGCAGAGCAAGCAACTCAACGCCCCAGCTGGATTGACAGCAAAGCAATTCGCGAAGTAATACAATCGATGTCCCCCGCGAAAGTAGCGTCGTTACTCAACACTCATTTCGCTACTTTCACGTAGCGAAAGGCGACTATGTCAACGTTCAGCGACTGCGTGGGATTCACGACAACGCATCCTGGCGCGAGAGACACGTCACCACCTGAAGACCAAGGGATTTTTAGCTGGCATTGGCAAATCCCCTATCCATATACTGAGTGATATGCCACAGCAAGCCACCCATCGTCGCCCCCTTTACAAACGTCGCGGTCGCCAATGCGTGGCCGTCGGTACGCGGACATCACCGCGCAACCGCGCCTGCGAGAAATCCTACAAGCAGAGAATTTTTTTTGCCACAAAAAAGCTGAAACCACACTTCCACTGCTCCCAGCAGTTCTCGATTGTTGCGCTGACAAATGGCAGTGGTGCGATTACTGAGAGGTACGCTTTTTCGGCTTATGGTAAGCCCGTGTTCTGTAATGCCAGAGGAACGGATATTAGTGCATCGGCTGAAGATAATCGGATTCTATACACGGGGCGAGAATGGGACGCAGAACTAAATCTGTATCATTTTCGTGCAAGATTGTATGATGTGGGAGTTGGAAAGTTTCTGGGAAGAGATTCCTTTGGTTTAATTGATGGATTTGGGTTGCACCATTTTCTCGTTACCGCATTACTTGAGGGATCGGATCCAACCGGACACATGGTGCTTATGCCAGAGAATCCATTACATGGAGGCAATAGTTTTCCGGAAGTGCTGATAAAAAGTTGTCCAATGCTCAAGCAAGAAACCGACGGCGACTGCCCGTGCAAGGGTGAACTGGTAAGTATGATCTTGCTTACGAAGAGGACACTAATCACCCAATCGTCGGTATAAACTTCGAGCTACGCTTCGTGCCCAATACTGACTGCCACTGTAGCGTACGATTCATCCAAGCCGTTCATTTCACTTATCCGTTTAGTGGAGGTAAGGATGGCGTGCTTCTCGGATTTCCAAGTACTGTAGATTCTTTCATTGACCCGTACACTTCCGGAACAGGAATGTCTGATGAGCCGAGGGGCCATCGCATAAATGGTGAATCTATGTATTTTGAAACATGTGCTGTCTGCGCTGGTGATGGACACCCCGATCTAATGCTCGGCTGCATTTCCTGGGGGGCCACATGGGGTCCGCCGGGAGAGGATTTTTTCGACACATTGCACGAGCCAACTTACTCAAGCAGTCCGTCGACGTTTTGGCAGAATACACTTCAGAAAGATCGTCCAAACTACGCCAAAAGTAACCCAATCCCATGCGCCCTGTAGCCTTGAATCCAGTCGTCATAATCGCCGCATATAGTTTTATATGCTTGAGCTGTAGCCATATAGTCAGTGCACAGGAGGTGGTAACCCGCGAACAGGAAACAAGGGCGATTAATGCATTGCTTGAGGCGAGTAATAGTGCTGAATTCTACGTGAGAGAGGTGCTTGACAACGGATGCGCAGAATATGGTTACCAACCCCATGAAATTCTCTACACTGAGGCGATGCGACGGCTCGCTTCCTTCGATAGTCAGGCCTTGCCGATGCTTGTCCGCGAAGTCGACAACGAGATGAACTCCCGAGAGTCAAGGTTGGCTGCGGTACAAGCGATTCACTTGATCGGAATACAAGGAATTGTGCATGTTGGCGCGGTCGAAAATTTCCGCAATAAGGAATCTCGCGATTGTCTTCTTGGATTCCTCAAATACAAAGATTTGCGGTTGGAGGTACTTCGAATGTTAGTCCGAGATCCTTGGAGATCAGATGTTCCGGCACTTCTTCATGTTTTAGCTACAGAGGAAAAGCAAGAAGATTTTTGGGGAGTAGTTAAGGCGCTTCAGCGATATGATATTGCTAGCCGGCCAGTGCATCAGCCAATTCCAGCAGATTTCCCTCACGTTTCGACTCGTTTCAGTTTCAAAAGCACTGAAGAATATTTCGATAAAGCATTTCGTGCGCTAAGGAACGCTGCAACTGACCGCCTGAGAATCCTCGATTTGACGGATCCGCTGTTCGGATTGGAACGAGTCTCACAGGGATTTCGCAATTGTTCGATCAGAAGTCTGCTAGAAGACTTAACCGGCTCCCGGTTCGCAAGACTGGGAAACCGATTGGAATATTACGTTGATGAGAACGGTATTGTGGTAATTTGCGACTGCGGTGTTGCTAGAAGTAGGTGGATGCAGTGGAATGTCGAACATTCAGACTTAATTCAAGGACAGTAACTAACGGACTGTTCGCAAATAAACTACCTAACTGCTATAGGAAGATTCGTGATGTATCGGGGACAATCTGCGACCATTTTTATCTGGTGCGATGGCATCAACTGAGCGATCGAGAATGGCGTGCGAGGGTGACGAGTGCCATTGGGAAGCCCTTCGTCGTACTTCGTTGTAAAGTTCTTTAGAGTCGAGTTTTCATGAAAAGAGACGCGTAATCAGTTTGATCAGACTGGCACGAAACCAAGGCGTCTCGGCTGATGCGCCAATGCAGATTTGCACATGGGACCTAATATCGATTTGTCAAAGAATGCCCTGCCTGAATGGTGGAATAATAACGACGGACTCATCGCTAGTTTGGATATCACAACAACAAACTGGGACTGTGGTAGACTTGTAATATCCTACCCAACGACCACGGGGGGTCGGGGTCGTAATACCACTTTAGGAGCTTGATTCAGATGCTTACATATCCGACTCTCACTCGGTTGGGATTTGGCGTGGAACGGATATCCCAAAAGTTTATTCACACCTGTATTGCGTTTTGTCTACTCATGTTTTTGCCTCGGAATCACAGCGTTGAGGCTGATGATCCAATTCAAGAGATTTTAAGCATTGTCCCTCGTAGTTTCGATAAAGAATCTACTATTTGGGGATATGAAAAATTGATGTCGGAATCAGACATCGTAGTAATTGCAAGGCCCGTGAATTCGCGGGTAATTAGCTATAAAGTGGTAGTAGATGAATTACCGCCTGAACTCAGGGAGAAGTCGGTGCCGTACAATAAGATCGGAACTCGATTTAAAATTCTCTCGATAATGGCAGGAAGCACGCTTATAAAGGACGATACAATTGAAGTTGTGCATTTCAACCGAGATATTAACGATAAAACGCTTATGTTTTCCTCAGGTCCGCTGTTATTTGATTTTACTACGAAGTGGAATGACACACCAATTTCAGCGGAACGTAGATTTGATGGCGAGTATGACGTTTTATGCTTTCTCAAAGTGAGCAATGAAGAATTCATACCGACGGCAGGGCAGTACTTTACACTTTTGTCGTTTAGAGAACTCAAGAATCTTTCTTATTTTTCTCCGATTAGTAAAGATGCTCAGGGAGCAAATACGCAGCGATAGTTTGAAATTCCGCATCGATCCCAACGCGCCGCATGATGTTGGGCTGTTTTTGGCTCATAGGAATACCGACTTACAAAGTTCAGCATCCGCGACTAACTAACGTATCTTCCGAGCTTTAGTCTACCCCTCCTCGATTTCTCGGAGAACGGTTCACCGAGTGGAATCGCCAACATTCGCTTTTACCATATTGAACCAGTAATCGTTGACGTCCCCACACTCGAGTTCCTCCAAACATCGAAGGAATTCGCCCGCGTGGTGAAAAAAAATCGGTAACAGAGTGCATCGGCCAGTCCGGGCCATTACGATAAGAGGCATGTCGATCAGCTCCCTGAATCCAGATCTTCACCCCTTCGTCGCAATCGCTCGATTGTCACCGAGGATGCCGGAGGTGCTGGTTCAGCCCGCTCCACGCCAAAGCTTGGACCTCTGAAACCCAAAGTATCGGAGTGATTTGGCAAACCAGCCGGGATGCTTGATGGAATAACTTACTTCGTCTATTGAGTCGACACGCTCCCCGAGACCATGGCCGCACCCCGCGGTCTTCATTCCATCTCGATCTTCCAATTCTAGTACCACTGAACCCGAAAAAGCAGGAATCAATCGCGGTGAAGGGGAATTTGCCTGGAGCTAATCGGGACGTTACAATTCACTGTATGAATACAGCATCCACTTTGCCTATCGAGAACTTGTCCATCGCGGACAAATTGTTATTAATGGAACGACTTTGGACTGAACTGTCGCGTCGCCCAGCGGATATCCCGTCTCCCGATTGGCATGGTGACGTACTGGCGGAGCGCGAAGCGGCAGTTCGCGAAGGGCGGACAGCATTTGTGGAATGGGATGAAGCAAAAAAACGTCTTCGTGAGCGGTTCAAATGAATATTCGGCTCCTGCCCGAAGCCGAACGAGACATAGAAATTGGAGCTGACTTTTACGATACTCAGAGTCTGGGGCTTGGGGTATATTTCAACGATTGCATTGCGACCGATATCGACTCACTCAAGACCTATGGTGGAATCCATGAACAGTATCGTGGCTATTTTAGGTCTTTGTCGAAACGTTTCCCTTTTACGATCTACTACAAGCTGAAAGGTGAGTGGGTGGATGTGTACGCCATCCTGGATGCTCGTCAAGATCCGAGCCATATCGACGCCATACTCGAATCGCCGCGAACCAAGCAATGAACGCGAGTGCCGGAGACGCGATCACTTTGCTAAACAGTCAAATCCCGGCACCGCGTTATTGCCACCGTTCTGCCATTCAGATTTGAGAATTAAAACGATGGCAAGAATCTATATCGAAACCACTGTCGTCAGCTTCTACTTCAACGCTCGGACCGAGCCCGAGATGGTGTCCCGTCAGAACTGGACGCGGCGCTGGCTTGATGCTGCTATCGCATCGTCTGATGAACTGGTTACCAGCCTCGCCGTTGAAAACGAATGAACGGTGGGCAGTTCCCGAACCGATCGCACATGCTCGATTTGGCTGGAAGGTTCCCACTTCTTGATTTGAACGATTCGGTGGCGGAAGCCGTTGAGGCTTACATTGCAAACCATGTGATGCCAAATGATCCCGGAGGAGATGCCCTTCACCTTGCCGTCGCATCGTTTCATCGTTGCGACTTTCTGGTGACTTGGAACTGCCGCCACATCGCGAATGCAAACAAATTCGGCCACATTCGCCGCGTAAATGGTATACTGGGTTTGGGCAATCCAACTTTGGTCACCCCGCTCGAGCTGCTAAACGAGGATATTTTACCTGATGGATAGTTACTCTGAAGTTCGCCGCGTGCGTCACGAGATGTCTGCGGCTGCGGGCCATGACATTCGTAAATTGATTGCGACGATTAACGAGCGTCGATCCGAGGTCGTGCATCGCATCATTGATCCAGGGACGAAGGCAGAACAATGCGATGCACACCGAGCCGCCGACAAAGTGGTTTCCAATGGCAAGTCTTCTCCGGCGGCCGGGTGATCGCCAACTACTACTACTACTACTACTACTACTACTATGAAGTCCGAGGTTTGCAAGTGGCGAGACCCGCGTTTTTGAATTTTCTTTGGTTACATAGTAAGTCCCGTCCTTAGGTGCCTTCGTCGGAGCCGCTTGTCGGTCGCTCGCCCCGGCGCAGCGCAGCGGAGC
>JBGTBJ010000006.1:0-16385 GCA_041749395.1 Pirellulaceae bacterium | reverse complement strand
TCCTCCGTGAAGCTGGAAAACTGGATCCTGAAGGCCCATTTTCGCAGTTTTCTGCAGAGCAAGCAACTCAACGCCCCAGCTGGATTGACAGCAAAGCAATTCGCGAAGTAATACAATCGATGTCCCCCGCGAAAGTAGCGTTCGAATTTACGCTACTTTTGCGGAGCGAAACGCGACTATGAAAACCCTCATTACTTCGCTCTCTATATTTGATTTAAAATAAGGCATTTCGATGCGTCTACTCTGCTTATTAATTTGGCTGCCCATAACAATATCGTTTTCCGGCTTGTGTCATGCCGATTTCGTCTTTCTCGCAGACGCAAATCCAACAGAGTCCGGAGTGCAGTCGGTTCATCAATTGACCGTTGGAGATAGCTTTGGTTTAGACATTTACTTGCAGATTACCGGAACAAGTCAGGCTTCGGGATACGCGGCTAGCGTGCAGTTTGACAATAGTAAACTATTTCTAGAAAGCGTTAGTGTTCCAGTTCGTCCGGAGGGGTTTGGACAATTTAGTACTTTTGATTTGGCCGCCGCGAATAATACTGGAATTCTTTCACGTTTCGATAATTTGAACTTGTCCGACAATCTATTGGTGGGTGGTTACGAAGGCATAATTGGAACCCTCAATTTTCGCGCACTTGCCCCAGGTTATGACGTACCGGTGTTGCCTTTTTTTGTGGCAGGATTTGATGGCATTATTGACGAGAATTTCGATGCGGTACCGTCTGGCAACGTCGTCGGCGACGGCGGAGTCTTCTTTCAGGGAGCGTTTAGCAACATTACTGCGGTACCTGAGCCAACATCACTATTTTTATGCGGTAGCGGCTTAGCGGGCTGGTTCACCGTCTACTGCAGGCGTCGAAATAAGTCGAGTAAAAAAAGTGGAGCCAATTCAGTTTAGGTAAGTTTGATTCCCCGCAGCCTCAACGCATTGGCGATCACCGATACGCTGCTAAAACTCATTGCTGCCGCTGCGATCATGGGGCTGAGAAGCACACCAAAAACCGGATACAGCAACCCTGCAGCGACTGGAATGCCCAGCGCGTTGTAGATGAAGGCAAAGAATAAGTTCTGACGAATGTTGCTCATCGTTTTGCGACTTAGATTGGCCGCAGCAGCAACACCGCGGAGATCGCCACCCACGAGCGTGACCCCCGCAGATTCAATTGCTACACCCGTTCCGGTTCCCATTGCAATGCCCACATTGGCTTCGGCCAGAGCTGGAGCGTCGTTGATCCCGTCACCACACATGGCAACCATCTTGCCTTCTTGCTTTAACTTCCGAACGAAGTCATGCTTTTCCTCGGGTGAAACACCGGCATGAAATTCGTCGATTCCTAGACGAGTTGCGACCGCTTTCGCGGTTGGTTCGGCGTCGCCGGTGAGCATCACTACTTTCAATCCGAGTTCATGCAATGTCTTCAAGGCTGCGGGCGTACTTTTCTTAATCGGATCCGCAATCGCCAGAATCGCTGCGAGCTTGTTGTCGATCGCTACGAACACTACTGTGGCGCCATCAGCCTGTTGCGCTTCTGCTTTTCCTCGTCCTTCATCCATGCCTGTGATACCCTGATTGTCCAGCAATTCAGCTTTGCCGATCAACACATCATGTTCATTGACACGAGCACGAACGCCGCCACCGGTAATACTTTTGAACTCGGCTGCTTCGATAATTTGTAAGCCATCTGCCTGCGCTCGTTGTACTAAGGCTTGAGCCAATGGGTGTTCGCTTTGAGCTTCGACGGCCGCTACCAACGTCAACACATCGTTTTGGTTCCACTCGCCAAACGTTTCGACACCTGTCACTTCTGGACGTCCCTGAGTCAACGTTCCAGTCTTGTCGACGACGATCGTGTCAATCTTCTCCATCAACTCCAGTACTTCGGCGTTTTTGATCAACACGCCTTCTTTTGCACCACGGCCGACGCCTACCATCACCGACATCGGCGTCGCTAAGCCTAAGGCACAAGGACAAGCGATAATCAGCACCGCGACGGCCGTTACGAATGCATGTGCTAGTCGGGGTTCTGGACCAAACACTGCCCATCCAATAAAGGCGAGAATGGAACAGGCAATCACTGTTGGAACAAAGTATCGGGCTACAACATCTGCCAATTGTTGTATCGGTGCACGACTCCGCTGCGCGTCTGCCACCATTTGCACGATGCGATGGAGAACCGTATCGCCGCCTACACCCACGGCCTCCATCACGAGTGCACCGGTTTGGTTCAGGGTGCCTCCCGTGACTTCGTCGCCCTCTACCTTTTTCACAGGCATGGGTTCACCCGTCAACATGGACTCATCGACGCTGCTCGATCCACTTAAAACCCTCCCATCGACGGGAACTTTCTCACCAGGACGAACTCGCAACTTGTCGCCCTTACGTACGGAGTCCAGCGATACGTCTTCTTCACTTCCGTCGACAATGCGATGTGCCGTATCGGGAGCAAGCTTCATGAGTTCCCGAATCGCGCCGCCAGTTTGTTTTCGCGCTCTCAACTCCAGAACCTGTCCAAGCAATACCAGCGTGATGATCACCGCCGCAGCTTCAAAGTAGAGCGGCGGTACGCCGTTCTCGAAGAATGCTTCTGGGATTATTCCAGGAAGAAATACAACCACCAAACTGAACGAATATGCTGCCATCGATCCCACTGCGATCAGCGAAAACATATTCAAATTCATGGTTCGAAATGATTTCGCGCCACGAACCAATAATGGCCATCCGCACCAGAAGACGACCGGAGTTGCTAGTGCAAGTTGGATCCAAGCCGCAGCACTTGTCGAAACGAAATTCATCAGTCGTAAGCCAACCATTGGCCCCATCGCGATCACGAGCAATGGTATTGAAAACGCGACGCCAACTCCAAACCGTCGCTTCATATCGGTATATTGTTGATCGTCGCCCTGCTCTTCCAAGTCGATTGCCTGGGGCTCCAAATCCATCCCGCAAATCGGGCAGTCGCCAGGCCCAACTTGCTCGATTTCAGGGTGCATTGGGCAGGTGTAAATTGTTTGAGAGGCGGCTGGTACTTTGCTCGCCTTGGTTGGTGATGCACCATGCTTCCCACCGCAACAAGATGACGGTTCTTGAGTTGCCGCTAGTTTCTTCACGGCATGCTTCTCCGCTCTCGCCGCCAATACAACAGCAGGCTCGCTCTCAAATTTCCGCTGGCACCCTTCGCTGCAAAAGAAATAGGACTTCCCCTCGTGCTCGCTCCGGCGTGAATCGTCGGGGTTGACCATCATTCCGCAGACTGGATCTGTGGCAGTGATTGGTTCAGTGATCATCTTGCATTCCTCTGTTGTCGGTTTGTCGCAGCGCACTAGACATTATGCCAGTATGCAAGTCACATGCCACTAACATAACCGCAGCGAGGTCGTCGCCCTGCCAAGATCGACCTAATCATCCGCTATGGAGACGAAATGACTAGGCAGGATTGAGCTGAGATTGCCGGGAAATACTGGGCGGCCAAGTGCTGGTAGGAAAATGCCAGATCTCCCGCTAGGACTTTTCTAAGACGTATGCAAGCTTACCAAATATTGACCACCGGCGCTGGTAACTTGACTGTGTAGCTTCAAATCGGGAGTAAGCCTTGAGAGTCGATCAATGAGCCATGTGGCAACTGCGTCAGCATCTGTGCGCGTGGGGCAACGCGCCATGGCTTCGCGACCCCCTTTTCGCTCAAGACGCTCTGCGGCCGCGATGATGGGTGCGGGATCAACGACAATCAGGTGGTCCGGCCAGGGGACGACTGGATCGTTAGCGCCACGGCCCGTATTGCAGCCCTTGTGCGCCAGTCGTTCGGGTGGAAGATTTCCTTTGTCCTGTTTGGTTTTCTTGGCCCGGCCCTTGGAAATTCGTGTGTCTAAAGTGGCAGCCCGCGGATCATTGGGCGATATTTCGCGGTCGACTGGTTCGTCACATAGCCAGCACCTCCAGCCATCGGCCTCACCCACTTCCTGTAGTTGTCCCATCCGTTTTCTTTCCTGGAATAATTGATTGGATACTCGGATCGCTGAGCCCACCAAGATCCTCTGTGCGAAATTTGCGCCGTCATGCTACATTACTGATAGGACCGTGTCTTCAGATTGGCATTGGGTGGCAAATTAGTTTCGACATTTCCCGTTGCTGAACCCGCCAGGGTTCAGTGGAGGTCTGTACCGTGGCCGGTTCAGCTGCGACACTTATTGACTGCTCAATCCTTTTTCACCAACCCTTTCATGCGGAAGCCTCCCGGCTTCTGAATTGGTAGCATCTTGAAAGTTCCTGAGCGTATCCAACCACTGATCGAGGACGGGCTCGTCGACAAAGTCTTGGGCTCATTGATGAGCGGCAAAGAGGCCCAAGTCTTCCTTGTACTTTGCGGCGATGAGACACGCTGTGCCAAAGTGTACAAAGATGTGGCTAAACGTAGTTTTAAAAACGCGGTGCAGTACCAGGAAGGTCGGAAAATCCGCAACAGTCGCCGACAAAGGGCGATCGACAATCGTTCTAAATTCGGCCGAGATCAACAGGAAGTCGTTTGGCAGCGGGCCGAGGTAGACGCGTTATATAAACTCGCCGACGCGGGGGTCCGCGTCCCAAAGGCATACGGTTTCTTCGATGGTGTGTTATTGATGGAGCTCATCACCGATGGAAACGGCGGAGTGGCGCCGCGGCTGAACGACATTACCATGTCGGCCGAGCAAGCATTAAAAGATCACGCCACCGTCATGACCTATGTGCTGCGAATGTTGTGTGTAGGATTGGTGCATGGCGATCTCTCGGAATTCAATGTCCTCCAAGATGAAACGGGGCCTGTGATTATTGACTTCCCGCAGGTCGTCAATGCGTCAGGGAACAACAATGCGAAAGCCATGTTGCAGCGGGACGTTCGCAATATCACGCAATACTATGCGCAGTTTGCTCCGGAACTCGCAGAAACTCACTACGCAGAAGAGATGTGGGAGCTGCACGAAAAGAGCGAACTCAAACCCGATCTAAAACTAACGGGCAAGTTCATATTTTCCACCAAGGCGGCCGACGTCAAGTCTGTTCTGAACATGATCGACTTTGCCTACGAAGAAGAATTGGACCGACGAAATCGAATGGGCAACGGCTGAGGCAGAGAACTGAACATTCACGATTGCCGGCGAGCAGGACGAGCCCAGGCACGGTCATATCTCGATGACAAAACCGTTATTCGTTAGTTGCGCCGCAAGATTGCAACATGAGCAATTAAGAAACTGTGTTGCACCTCGAGTGAACATTCCGTAATTGCAAATGCCCTTTTCATCATGCAAGTGTCCGAAGGCGTGGATTTTTGGCTTGATACGTTCTTCGACATGTCTGCGGAGGGCAGAACAGCCGACCTGGATCAGTGCTTTTGACTCGGCATCATGCGTGAGATCCAAGATGCCCTTCGGCGGACCGTGCGTGATGAGAATGTCCACGTCATCGGGCACTGATTGCCAAACGAGATCCAGATGTCCTCGCTTCTTCATGTACGCCCAATCGTGAAAACGAGGCGTGTAGGGCGAACCGAACAGCTTCAGCCCGTTCCACTCCACCGATTCATGGATCAAGAAACACACACCAGGATACTCTTCAGCCGTGAAAAGTCCCTGTTCAATTGCGGTCGAGTGGTTGCCAGGCACAAACACTTTGGTTGCGATAGCCAATCCCGAATACCAATCAAAGAATCGCCTCGCCTCTGGTTCATTCATCCAGGCATTCCGATGAATCGACTCATCGCCACAGTGAATCACTAAATCTACTTCGGGGACTCGAAGACCTAGATGTTGGTTGTGAGTGTCAGAGATGAACCAAATTTTCATGAGACGTTTTCTTGGCAAAAATCAGTTTAGTCAACCCAACGGCTTTTTTCGCAGCCCAATAGATTACCGGGCAACACATTGGATTGACAATCGATGCTTCAACTTTCAAGAAACGCCAGCAAGTCACTTGTGAGCTGATCTCTGTGTGTTGCGAACAGACCATGGGGTGCTCCCTCGTATTCTTTCAATGTCGCAGAAGCAATCGCCTCGTTAGCGGGACGGCCACTGCATTCTATCGGAACGATGGCGTCTGCTGTGCCGTGGACGATTAGCGTGGGAACAGTCACGGCAGGGAGGTCCAAGCGAAAGTCCGTAGTCGCAAAAGAATTTATGCAGGCGAGGGTTGCTTGCAAACTTGCTTGCATGGCGACGCCGCGAGTCCATTGTAAGTATTCTTCACTTATGGGATGCGAAAGCAGGCCTACACCGTAAAAGTTCTTGAAGAAGTCGCCGAAGAATTTAGGACGATCCAAAAGCAATCCTTCACACATTTCGTCGAAGACGGATTGATCGATGCCGTTGGGATTGTCCTTCGTCTTAAGCATATAGGGTACCACTGACGATATGAGCCCACATTGCTTCACGTTTCGTCCTGCATGTCGCGACATATAGCGTACGACTTCGCCACCACCCATAGAGAAACCGATGATGGATGCGTCTTCGGCTTCCATAGATGTCATTACATCGCTCAGGTCATCCGATAGCGAGTCATAGCTATAATCACCATACGGCTGATCGGAACGGCCGAAGCCACGTCGGTCGTAAGCTATCACGCGGTAACCAGCCTCGGCGATTTTCAGTGCATGATAATCCCAGCTATCCGCTGACAGCGGCCAGCCGTGAACTAAAATAACGGGACGCCCCGCGCCCCAGTTCTTAACATACAATGTGTGCCCATAACGGTTAGGAACCATAGTCATACTTTTCATCACTTATGCAAGAATCAATGGAATAAAAACGTAGCTACAAGCAAGCGGCAGCTCATGGCTATGTAAGACGGTCATTTAGTAGAACGACTTTGCCTCGGTCAACGCCCTTCTCAACACGGCGGTGGGCCTCAGCGACATCCCGCATTGAATAACGGCTGTCGATAGTAATTTTCAGTTTCCCCTGCTCGTACAGTCGGATGAGCTCGCGAAGGTCACCAGCATTCGGCTTAGCCAGCATAACAGTGCCCGACTTGGAGAGCGGCCAGGTGAAGACCGTCATTAGCATGCCCTTCACATCTGGCTCTGTCGACACGTATCGTCCGCCACTATTCATGACGTCCCGGGTTTCCCAGTAGCTCGCTTTACCGGAGGCATCGAAGACAACGTCCCACTGCTCTACCGAGTCGACGAAATTCGTTTTCTGGTAGTCGTAAAAATGGTCAGCGCCTAACTCCATACAGAAGTCGCGATTGTCACCGCTGGCCACAGCGTCTACGTGACAACCGAAGGCCTTGGCAAACTGCACAGCGAACATACCGACGCCACCGCTCGCTCCATTGATGAGCACATGATCACCCGGTTGCATTTTGCCATGATCACGCAGCGATTGAAGCGCAGTTGTACCCGCCAGCGGCATCGCGGCAGCGACATCGGTTGGCATCGAATCGGGGATTTTGGCAACGGAATCTATGCCGCACGCAGCGTAATCCGCGCATGCACCGCCGCGAGCAGAGTCAAGAAACGCCATCACTCGGTCACCAACCTGAAAAGGTGAATCGGCTTTACATTCCGCAATGACCCCGGCGACGTCGTACCCCGGCACGCGCGGAAACCCGCCTGGCAAAAGACCTTTCATCTGCCCGCTGCGTAATCGATAGTCGACCGGATTGACACTGGACGCATGGATTTCAATCAGTACTTCGTCGATGTCGATTTCTGGTACTGGCAGCTTGGCAGCGTGCAATACACTTGCATCCCCATAATCGTCGTACACCATCGCATTCATCGTGGTCGATTGGCGACCAGTAGTATTTGCAGTTTGGATTTCTGTAGACATGTTTACTCCATGCAGGGCTAGTCGCTTGGTTTTCGATCCTTTTGACAGCACGTTGTTAGTCGGCCGATTCGGACCCATAAAAATCCTCGTTCAAGGCATACGAATAAACCTGCAGTGCGAACGTCGTGCCGTAGCAGGACTGGGTTTGGTCACGATCGATCGCTTTCACCCTGGTCGCTTCCCCCTTTAGTCTTGCCCCGACCATTGTCACAGCAGCTTACCGAGGCAGCGGCGGGCTTCTTTTTCGTAGCAACCAAATCTCTTTTGGCACGCCAATCGCTATCTAGCCAGTACGGCCAATTGCCCGGTGCTTGTTACGCTTGCACGACTTTAAAGCAATCCAAAAACCACACAATCCACTAGGTGTAAAGATGACCAATGTCTTGGTGACGGGGGCGAGCGGTTTCGTGGGTTATCATTTAGTCAAGCGATTGAGCGAGAGTGGTTGTAATGTTCGTTGCTTGGTACGGAAACGCTCCGATATTGGACTGTTAAAACAATATGAACCGCACTTGGCCTATGGCGATATCCGCGATCGTGCGTTGGTTAAGTCTGCCGTGCATGGCGTGGATGTCGTATACCATGCAGCGGGTCTTACGAAGGCACTGCGGGTGAAAGATCTATTTGCTATAAATCAACAAGGGAGCGAGTGCGTGGCGTCATGCTGTGCCGAGCGGGATGCACCTCCGACATTAGTTTATTTGTCTTCTCTCGCGGCTGCGGGGCCTGGCAATCATGTTTCGGCAGATCATGTGCCGCGGCCCGTCTCCGCCTACGGGGAAAGCAAGCTGGCGGGCGAGGTTGCAGTTTCCAGCTATGCAGGCATCGTCCCGACCACGATAATTCGGGCCCCAATGATACTTGGTGAGGCCGATCGAGTTGGTTTGAATATGTTTCGATCCATCGCGAGATGGGGGCTCCATTTTGTGCCTGCACGACACGAGTTTTCCGCTTCCGTCATACATGCTGAGGATTTAACCAATGCGGCGATCCTTGCTGCCGCACGGGGGCGACGCATTGAACCGGGCGATGAGACTCATAGTGGAATCTACTATGCGGCCGCAGATCAACAGCCAAGTTATGCGGAACTGGGTAGAATGATCGGACGAGCGTTGGGTCGCAACGAAACTCGCATCATTTACGCTCCAAAATCAGCTGTCCGAGGTATCGCTGCAATCAGCAGTGCGATCTCGTCTTGCCTACGTATGCCCTTCTATCTGAACCTCGATAAGGCCCGCGAGATAACGGCCGGATCATGGACGTGCTCGGCAGTAGAGTTAAAGCACGACACGGGATTTTATCCTTCCAAATCTTTAGTTAGCCGGATAGAGCAAACTATTCAGTGGTATCTCGACAATGGGTGGTTGCGAGACCCAAAACTATCCTCTCTACCTACTGCTACCTCACGTCGAATCACTAGTGACAAACCACTTGGCCAGCCGTCAAGTGCTCGCTAAGCCAATCGGACCTAATTGCTGAGCATCCCGACGTGCGTGCGCCACGTCGCTTGGTCAGCGTGCGCAGCTTGGTCAGTTGCGGAATCTGCATGGATCCAGCGCGCGTCCATCCAAACTCTCCTGGCAAACTTTCCTGGCAAACTTGCCTAGCAAAAGCGGCGCCACGGTCTCGCGTGGCTTTGTGTTCAGTTAGGATTCATTAAAACCCCGCTGACTACTCTTAATCGGCTAATGTTTCATTGGGATTGACCCGATTGTAGGACGTGGGAACAATACATCGCCACGTTATGATCACCCCGAAAGTGCTTTGCTGTGTTCGCTCGCTCTATCCAACAATTGACGCTGATCGCGTTTACCGTCCATGCGGTGTTGGGTTGCTGCTTGCATCATTCGCATGCCATCGGGGCGGAATGTTGCGGTGAACATGTCGCAACCGAACACGAATTATCACATGATCACGAAGGGCATTGCTGTCACTCGCATGTTAGTTCTGCGTTCACGGGGAAAGCCGTAGCTGAAAGTGTTGAGACGCTTCCCGCGATTGATGCCATTTGTTGCGAATACTCCCATAAGCACTCTCAGCAGTGCCAGGAAGCGAGTTGCAGCTTCGCTCCGACAACGGTTAAGCCAATCGACGTGACGTTTGATCTAGTCGTCTGGGGCACGTTGTTCAATGGCGTTAACGGAACGCTGTTGGTAAAACTTCATCCAGGTGGCAGCGACGCAAGATTGTTGGATGCTAGGCTGCACAATGGAGTTTTTGACTCCTCCGCCTATCATTGTGCCCTTCTGCAGTCTTGGCAGATTTGAGCCGATGGCACGTCGCGTGAGCGCCTAAGTCTCTCCTCACGCCATTCTCGCTTGACCGTTTATGGGCCTTCGTTGATTACGTAGTCCTGCATGTTCCGTCTAGCATCTGTTTTCTCGTTTATACGGGTTCACAGTCAGCGACTCATCATGATTTCCGGCGAGACAATGCTCTTGTTGCTGCGCCTCGCGTAGCCATCCGTCTGCATTCAACAATTCAATTTCCGAGTGGCAATCATGCGACCGAACACGTCAAAACTGCCCGGGCCAGCGATCCGTTTCATCATTGGTTTAGTCGCCGTCGGAGTGATTGCTGCGAGCTATTCGTTGTGGTGGCCGCCTGTTTCCAGTTGGATCGACACGACGGTCTCGTCTTTGCGGCCCGGTGCTGGTAACCGCGAGCATGGTGAACATGATGAGAATGCAATGGGGCACGCTGCCCACGACGAACCGGCGGCTAGCCGATCAACTTCCACTTCGTTGGTGCTGACTCCTCAAGCAATGATGAACCTAGGGCTGACACCAGATTATTTGCGTCCGGTGGAACTGTCGACGTATCGACGCTCGATCACCGTGCCCGCAGTCGTGGTTGCTAAACCAGGCCGATCATCAATCATCGTATCGTCGCCTTTGAATGGAGTCGTCACGCATGTTCATGCGGTCACGGGCGAAGCGGTAATGCCCGGTGATTTGTTGTTTGAAATTCGATTGACCTACGAAGACTTAGTAGAGACACAAACCGCCTACCTGAAAACTATTAGCGAATTGGAAGTTGAAGATCGCGAAATTAAGCGGCTGGAAGAGGCAACACAATCGGGCGCGATTTCAGGCAAAGTGCTACTAGATCGCCGGTACACAAAAGAGAAGCTGGAAGCGTTCGCCAAGTCGCAGCGAGAGGCACTGCGAATGCACGGACTCTCCGATCGACAAGTCGAGGCGATTGGGACAAATGGAAAACTACTGCGTGACTTAATGATTGTTGCTCCCGACGTAGACGTTCACGATCATGACGACGAACTTCATCTTAGTCAGACTTCCGTACGCTCCGTCTCCTTCAGTAAATCACCCCCTCCGTTGCCACCGGTTAACGACCCCGAGCACAAGCCACTCGTTATAGACGATCTGTTAGTTCATAAGGGGCAAGCAATCATGGCGGGTGAAAAGCTCTGTTCTCTGTCTGACTACACACAATTGTTCATCGAAGGCAAGGCGTTTGAAAATGACATAACTGCGATAACGGAGGCCGTTAAACGTGGTTGGCCCGTTGATGCGGTCATCAGTGGTTCGTCGGGCCAGGATACCGTTCGCGGTTTAAAGCTTGCTTTTGTCTCCAATTCGATCGATCCAGATTCGCGAACGATTTCTATGTTCGTGGAACTGTCCAATGAAGTCGTTCGAGATGATATCAACGCGGAGGGCCAACGTTTCCTTTCGTGGAAATATCGACTTGGCCAGCGGATGGAACTCCGCGTGCCTATTGAGGAATGGGAAAAGCAAATTGTGCTGCCGGTAGATGCTGTCGTTAAAGACGGTGCGGATTGGTTCGTATTCCAACAGAACGGTAAGAGTTTCACTCGCGTTCCCGTCCATGTGCGATATCGGGACCAGAACTCGGCCGTTATTGCAAATGACGGATCGGTCTATCCGGGCGACGTTGTTGCTCTTAAGGCCGCTCATCAAATGCAGATGGCAATTAAGAACAAAGCAGGTGGCGGTGTCGATCCTCACGCCGGACACAATCATTAGAACGGAATCGAAATTCAATGCTAAACGCAGTCATCCGATTTGCGCTTCATCAACGTTTGCTCGTCGTCGCAATCGCTTTGTTCCTAATCGGCTACGGAACATGGCAAGCGATGGTGATGCCGATCGACGTATTCCCGGATCTCAACCGCCCGCGTGTGGTCATTATGACCGAAGCACCGGGAATGGCTCCTGAGGAAGTTGAATCGCTGATCACGTTCCCTATCGAAACCACGATGAATGGCGCCAATGGTGTCGAAGCCGTGCGGAGTTCGTCCGGGGTGGGGATCTCCGTGATCTATGTCGAGTTTGCATATGGCACGGACGTGTATACCGACCGGCAAATTGTTGCCGAACGGATGCAGATGGTCCAGGATCGTCTGCCAAAAGGAATCACTCCGCAACTGGCCCCGATCTCTTCCATCATGGGTCAAATTTTGATGCTGGGTTTGTGGAATGATGATCCAACAGCCGATCCAATGGAGCTTCGTACGACCGCCGATTGGGTCGTGCGTCAAAGACTGCTGACGATTCCCGGAGTCTCGCAAGTCTTTACGATGGGCGGTCAACGCATGCAGTTTCAAGTGTTGGTTGATCCCGACGCAATGTTGCGGTACGGCGTCACACTGTCAGAGGTTGAGGCGTCGGTGGCGAGCAGTAACGAAAACGGAACAGGTGGTTATCTAGATCGCCAAGGGCCGAGCGAATTGCTAGTGCGATCCTTGGGACGCATTCAGTCGATCGAAGATCTAGAAAAAATACCTGTCACAATTCGCGATGGTCGACCCGTGCTACTATCTCAAGTAGCCAGTGTGGTCGAAGGAGCGCAAGTCAAACGTGGTGATAGCTCTGCATTCATAAGAGTGGAAGACTCATCGACCTCTCCGCCCTCAACAGCATGGCGTGGCGGTCCTGCCGTAGTTCTGACGATTAATAAGCAACCAGGTGCTGATACACGGGGCGTTACCAACGAAGTAATGAAGGCGATCGAAGAACTTCGGCCGTCACTCCCTCCGGGTACACGATTGTCAACGGTATATTCGCAAAAAGCATTCATCGACCGAGCCATTGAAAACGTCGTCGAAGCACTTCGCGATGGTGGAATTCTGGTTGTCGTGATCCTGTTTCTTTTCCTGTTGAATCTGCGTACGACATTCATCACGCTCACTGCGATCCCCCTTTCGCTGGTGATGACTGCCATTGTGTTTGCGGTTTTCGGATTGTCCATCAATACCATGACATTGGGCGGCATCGCCGTAGCAATGGGCGAGCTGGTTGACGATGCGATTGTCGACGTCGAGAACATTTTTCGACGTTTGAAAGAGAATCGTGCGGCGGGCAATCAACTCAATCCTTTGTTAGTCGTCTTTCGCGCGAGTATCGAAGTCCGCCGCAGCATTGTGTTTGGCACGATGATTGTCATCCTCGTCTTCCTGCCGCTATTCGCCCTCGGTGGTATGGAGGGGAAGCTATTTGCACCACTTGGTGTCGCTTATATCGTATCGATTCTTTCGTCGTTGATTGTTTCGCTTACTGTAACGCCTGTGCTTTCCTACTGGTTACTGGGATTGAGCAAAAGCAGCGGACGCGAAAATGACAGCTTCGTATTGCGCGGGCTGAAATGGATCGCGGACAAGGTTATCCGTTTCAGTTTGACGTTCCCACGATTTAACCTGGGCGTAACGCTGTTGATGGTTGCGATTGCCGCAGTTATTGCATCACGATTGGAAAAAGATTTTCTGCCGCCATTCAACGAGGGCACGATCCAGCTCAATGTCGTGCTTCCTCCTGGAACGTCGCTGGCGGCCTCCAATACGATTGCCAGAACTGTCGAAGAATCGCTCAAGAAGATTGACGATGTGCAGCGATTTGCTCGGCGCACAGGACGCGCTGAATTGGATGAACACGCCGAGGGCGTCAACATGTCTGAGTTGATCGTAGAACTCGATCCGAAGTCACCACGTTCTCGAGAAGAACAGCTGGCTGAGATTCGCGAGTCTATGGAGCAAATTCCTGGTGTCGTGACGGCTGTCGAGCAACCGATTGCCCACTTGATTTCCCATATGTTATCGGGCGTAAAAGCGCAAGTTGGTATCAAAATCTACGGAGACGACTTGGATCTGCTACGTCAAAAAGCGGAGCAGGTCAAAGCAGAAATGGAATTGGTGCCTGGCGTGATCGATGCGCTTCTGGAACCGCAGGTGATCATTCCGCAACTACGCATCGAGTTGGATCGAAATAAGTTGCTGCAGTATGGAATGACGACCGCAAGTGTTAATGAGTACATCCAAACCGCTATGAACGGTAAAGTGGTCTCGGAAGTTCTCGATGGAATGCGGACCTTTGATTTGGTGGTCCGCATGAAGGACGAGTATCGAGAGGATATCGAAGAACTCAAACGACTGTCGATCCAATTGCCCGAAGGGGGAACCTTGCCGTTGTCGGCACTTGCGACAATTTACGAATCCGGTGGACCAAACGCAGTGAATCGCGAAAACGTGCGGCGGCGTGTTGTGATTCAGTGCAACGTGGCCGATCGTGGCGTTGTCGATGTCGTGACCGATATTCAAAAAGCGATCAAACCGATCGTTGCACAATTACCCTCGGGTTACTTCGTCGAGTATGGAGGACAATTCCAAAGTCAAAAGACCGCCAGTCGTGTGATTTCGGTGTTGTTCGTGATTTCGATGATTGGCGTATTCTTGGTTTTGTTCACATTATTTCGCAGTGTGAATTTGGCATTCCAAGTGATGGCGGCGCTACCAATGGCGTTTATTGGAGCGGTGGCTGCGTTGGTTTTCACTGGCCAAACGTTGACGATCGCGGCGATGGTCGGTTTCATTTCACTGGCGGGCATCGCGTCGCGGAACGGCATATTGTTATTGCAACACTATCTCCATTTGGTTGAGCACGAAGGCGAGCAGTTTACTCCATCGATGATTGTTCGGGCTGGACTGGAAAGACTCGCGCCTGTATTGATGACTGCACTCACTTCCGGCATCGGACTGGTACCACTGGTTCTGTCGGCTGGTGAAGCTGGCAAAGAAATTTTATATCCCGTTGCGACAGTGATCCTGGGAGGTCTGATTAGCTCAACGGCATTGGACTTTTTTGTGCACCCTGCGTTGTTTTGGTTGTTCGGTATGAAATCGGCCGCTCGTGTTGTGAGCGAAGCGAAAAGTGACACCCTTTTTCCCTTGGTTTAGTTTACGGAGATAACGATGGAATTTTTAAAGGCGTTCTCTGCGGTCTTGTTTTGTGCCAGTATGGCGACCGTCAATGGGCAAGCGTTCGGTCAAGACCACGACCATTCGAGCGAGTCGCTAGCGTTTCATTTGCCGCAGTGGAAGGCGATGCATTTTGACGATGCGGCAAAAGCAACTCAGCACTTGGAGGCCGTCAAAAAATTGGGTTGCGAGGTCAAGCAAGAAAACCATGCCGGCCACATTGACGTTTCCTATCGCAGCACCGAATGGAAGTCCATGGCGGTAAAAGATCATGCGATGGCGGACCAGTGGGCCGCTTGGCTGAAGGCATCCGGCTTTGACGTCTCACACAGCCACATCGATTCGGCGTTCACTGAGGGTCCCGAGACTGTTGAATTTCGAATGGTGAAATGGAAGCAGATCCACGGTAGCGGATCTCAGCAAGAAGCTGAAATGCTCGAACAGCTCAAAAAACTAGGCGCTGAAGTGGTCGTCCAAAAACATGGCAACCACAGCGACATCAAGTTCCGTGCTCCTACCTGGCGGGAAGTTCACTTCGCCGATCACGGCATGGCTGACCAATGGATGGCCTGGCTGAAGCAAAACGGATTTGAAACACGCCATGAACACTAGGAATAATGGGTGAAAGATGTACGGATAGTTGAGAGCAAAATGCCTACCGCTCATCTCAACACCTAGCTCGCATCCACTTACAATTTTTTCACAACTGCAATCCCTCAACTATCCAAATGCGAAACCATCAATTTTTTATCACGAGTGCTGTACTGTTTGTGTTTCTCTCAACCGGCTGCAGCCCCAAAGCGATAGATACCACTTCGAATTCAGCAGGGGACGAGTCCACTGAAGTGGTATCCATGGACGGTCCACCTCCCGCAACGGTTGATGTTGATTCGCATGCGAGCGAAGGACCGCATCATGGCACGCTTGTCGAATTGGGCAACGAAGAATTTCATGCCGAGGTGGTTCACGACGATACGTCAGTGACCATCTATGTGCTTGATGCAGCGGCGACCAAAGCCGTTGCCATTGAAGCAGCGGAAGTGATTATTAACCTGATGCACGACGGTGTGCCTGAGCAGTTTAAGCTGGCTGCCAACCCTGACAACGGTGACCCGAGCGGCCGATCATCGCGATTCATGCTCACCGATGCTGAGTTGGTTGGTCATATTGACGACGAGGCAGCAGCGCCCAAATTGATGATGACCATCGACGGTACACCGTATCGTGGCGAAATTAAGCACGAGCATGACGGTCACGATCACAGTGGTCATGATCACTAGCATAACTAACTGAAGATAGTCGCCTTTCGCTCCGCGAAAGTAGCGTTCGAAAGTAGCTTCCATCA
>JBGTBJ010000005.1:0-12538 GCA_041749395.1 Pirellulaceae bacterium | reverse complement strand
AATACCAACGCTACTTTCGCGTTGGTAAAGGCGACTTTGGAAAGTCGATCCGCCCTTTCGACTGAATTGGGTCCTTCAACCCAACCCAAAAATTATCACAACCGTCTCTGCCTCATTCCACTTCATCACCGGCGACAGAGCTAGCACCAAGCAATTGACGATCATTCTCGCTTGCACTACGCCCTCGAACTGTGACCGATTGCCCCTTAGAGGCATTCAAATAGCGGTCGCTACCGTAACGGTAATATCCGTAGCCGTACTCGCTGCCCGGCTGGCCGCCATAACTGGTCGACCAAGCGTTGGCATAGGTCGCACTGTAACCACTATCACCGATCGCGTTGACAATCACTCCGATGACATTTACGTGCAAACCTCGCAGCATTGTGATTGCCCTTTTGGACATCGGCTTTACGTTGCGACCAATTCGCATGACAAACATCACGCCGTCGACATGATTCGCAACGTTGCACGCATCGGTCACTGCCAAAACGGGAGGTGTATCGACTAAAATCACATCGAAGTCCGTACGTAAATCATCAAGCGTTTGCCCGAAATCGGGCAACATCAACGCCTCGGCTGGATTATTGGGCTTCGGTCCCGTTGTCAAAATGAACAGTCCGGGAATCTGCGTTTCGACAATGGCCTCTTGCAGGGAGCAGTCACCATTCAAAACTGAAGTCAATCCAAGCTCTGATTCAATACCAAACAAACTTGCCTGCGTCGGACGACGAAGGTCCGCATCGACAATGATTACTCTCTTGTTCGCTCCGGCTACGCTTGCAGCCAAATTGGCCACCATCGTACTTTTGCCATCACCCGGTAGCGCACTCGTAACCTGGATGACCTGATATTCCGCTTTTTTACTAGAAGTCGCAAACAAAGATGTCCTTACCGCCCGAATAGCCTCGGCGCTAGGGGAATGCGGATCGTGTATCACAGTGATGGATCGATCCATCATCGCAAAGCGAGCATCGTCATCCGTCTTCTTCTTTTTACGCAGAACCATCAGAGGGAGGTGTGCCAAAATAGGCAAACTCAGAGTCTCAGCAATTTCATCAGGACTTCGGAACGTTCGCTCCGACCAATCGAGAACCCATCCAAGGGCACCACCCAACATCAAGCCGATCATGCCGCCCGCCAACAGAGTTCGCGCCAACAGAGGCCCTACTAACATTCCCATCCCAGCCGGCTGTAATACATGCACTTCTAAGCCCGAATTTAATGGCCGAAGATCAGACCTTTCTAATTGACTATCAAAAGACTCCAGCATTTCTTGATAACGACTAATCCGCCGCAGAAAAGATGCATTGTCATTCTCAAATGCGATCAGCTGATGTGCTTTTGTACGAACACTTTCCAACCGCTCACTTAACTCTGCCGCGTCCTCTTCTACCAACTGGCGTTTTTTCCGCAGGCCCGATACATAACTACGTAATAACGATTTTGCCGCGTCTTCTTCTCGCTGCGAAAAGTCTATCGCCGCTGGAGCGGTGCTCTCGCGAGTCTTCTGAATTTCCCGCAATGCCTTTTCAGTGGCGACCAACTCATTATCAATGACTTGTCTTTGAGGATGGTTGGCAGCAAACTGAGTCGCAAGAAGCTCTGATTGCACGCGCAAGCCCATTAATTTTGTCTGCAATTCAACATCGTCATTGGGTGCCTCAACAATCTTCTGCTGCATCTCTCTAACGCCGCTAACGTCATCAAGCAGGTATTGCACTTCGCGGAGAATTGCTACTGCACTAGTTTGGTCTTTACTTGCCTCTTCAATCAATCGCAGCTTACTGGTCAACTGCCGCGACTCCGTTTCAACCGACCGCAAATTCTCTTCTAAGCGTATCGCATCTTCTCGGAAGGGATTGACCGCCTCACCGCTGGAAGTCCACTCGAGAGGAGCCTTGCCTCTAAATTCACTGTACTCTGCTTCCAGTTCCTCCAACTTCGGCAAAACGGTAACACGCGACTCTTTAAAAAAGCCCACTACGCTCTCCACCATTTTCTCATGGCGTCCATTTACGTAATTTTCATAGGCCTTAACAACGCTGTTAACGACTGCCGTGGCCAACAATGGATCGGTCGATTCAAAGCTCACCAAAACAATCGAACGCTCCTTTGACTCCGCACCCTTTATCGCCGGGGAAAGCACAAGCTTCTGCCGGATCAATCCAACCACAGATTTGGGATCTGCCGGAGTGGAATCAAACGAAGCCAACTGACCAATTTCTACTGCCGCGTCAAGGACTTGGTCACTGGTCATCTCAGCTTGAATGAACCCAACGCCCGGTGCCAAATCTTGAACTGATTCGATGGCGCTTCCAGTCGATAGCTGCGATTGCTGTTGAAAAACTTCCACTACGGATGAAGCACGAAATACTTCGTCTTGCTGAGTGAAATAAGCGTACCCCCCGCCAAGTCCACACAACAAAAAGAAAACAACGATTCCCTTGCGCCGCCAAATGACATTCATCAGAGTTGGCGCGCCAGCGCTTTTCGGATTTTGTCCCGGCAACGGCGAACCGACACCGTGAAATTCAGAATGTCCAGCAGATGCTTGCATGGTATTTTGCATTAAAAGTGGTTCCAAGCCATTTTCAATCGGTACTCACTAAGTGAGCTAAATATTTCATAGATCATGCTGCCTCCTTGCCGCGAAATCGACAAGAAGATCGCTGGTTACTGACTCGAGAATCAGAAACCCAGTTCGGCTCGACAACACAACCAATATCGTCCATTCAGAATATGGAGCCACGCCGCTCCCGTCAAACGACTGGTTGGCCTGCCTTCTCGGGATTTGATAGAAACAGGCCGATTATAGGAATTGGATGACCAGCGACACTTACTTTCCCTCGGCGGCCGCACGATATTGAGCCGCCATCGCGTCATCACCCAATCGGGTGTAAATTTCCGCCAATCGCTGTTGTATCTCGGGGCTTTTGTTACTCTCCAGCGCTTTTTGGTAGTCCACCGCCGCTTTATCCATCTTTCCAAGTCGGAAATAGATATCCGCCCTTGTATCCAAAAATCCCGCATTTAGCGGCTCCGCCTCAACCGCTTCATTCACCAAATCTAGTGCCGCCTGCAGGTCTGGATTCTCTTCCTGTGCCATCAAGTAAGCAAGATTATTGGCCACGACAGCCAGTTTCGGATCCAACCCCAGCGCCTGCCGCATGTTCAATTGAGCCAATTGCGTATTTCCATCCATATGCTCAAGCGTCCCTAAGGCAAAATGCGCCATGGCGGATGCTTGTCCTGACGAAATCAACTTTCTCATAATTTCACGACTCGCTTCCAAACGCTCGGGGGCAGAACGAGAGAACTGCACAATTCGAGAAAGAGCGGGTTGGTAGTTTGGCTCATAATCGAGCGCCAATTTGATAAATTGAAATGCTCCCGTTGCTCCCGTTTCGCTTTCCAGTTCGACGTCATACATGCGCACGAACACCGCTGCTAGCAATTTGCGAAACGATTCACTATCTTCATTCAACAAACCTTGCTTCAACAGTGTTTCCGCCGCAGGGAGTTCGCCCAAGTAAAACAGGCTCGTTGCAAACAGCAGTCGATTTTGGGAATTACCAGGATCGCTGAGGAACTTTTGTTCTAGGCGTTGCCTAGCCGTCGCAAGTGTGGTGCGAACCGCATCAACATCGTTCATGCGGGCTTCAAGCTCTGCTACCTGCAGCAGGAGCGCGGGGTCATCTTCCGCCGCAACTCGAAAGTGCTCTGCTGCCTTACTGAGATCCCCTCCCACCAAATAATAAGTACCCCATGCCCGATTTAGAGGTGACGAGCCGGGTTCATCCGAATGCGTCAAATGGTATTGCCAAACAGTCAGCGATTCCAACGACATTTGCTTTTCACGTTCAACTTTCTGGCCCGTTCTGACTGCTAAGTATCTATGCGCTGCAGGGTATCCAGGCTCATTGGCGGGAGCCAACGAGCTCATCAACGCGTCGGCACGGACGAAATCCTCGGTCGCCTCGTAGGAACGCGCCAACGAAAACACTATGTCGCGTTTGTTGACCCCTTCCCCTTGCAAAGCTTTCTGCAGGTATATCTGGGCAACCTGCGGCTCTCCTTTTCCGAGCATTGCCGTGCCGCGCACCCAATATTGACGTGCGTTCTTTGACTGCGAGACGTTTCCCAATGCGGTTGCCGCTATAAAGACAAGCAACGTCAAAATCGCGGGGAGACCCAGCACAAGATCGCGCCAACTGCGACGTGCGCTTCCCATGAGGTCCATCAGAGTCTGAAAGGTCCTACCTATCGCCTGAAGAATGGCTAGTGGAAAGCCCACGACCCGACCGACCCAAGAATTGTTTGGTACCGATCGGTTTACCGCCATCTGGCGACGCGCTTGCCGACGCGCTTGCAACTGAGCTCTGTACTGATACCAGCGGGATAACATTATTCACCACCTTCCTGAGAGGACTTAAGCAAATTTTGATGAAGGTGCTTAAGAACGTCATCATACAAACGACGATTTTCCGCTTGCTGAGCCTCGCTCAGTGAAAATGGTTGTTGATCCATCAACTGCAATTGGACAACGCCTCCTCGGAACCCCGGCCGGTCACCAATCCCCGTGCCAAAACGCTTCATCAGCGCAATCAATCCATTCCCAAAATAAGGAGGGGGCTCAACGCATTCATGCGTCGGTGAGACACAACCAAATATCACTTGAGCATGATTAAGCTGCTCCTGAGATAGCAGCATGTCACTGCTAACAAAACCATTGATTTGATCTGAACCAACCGGTCGGACCTCTTCCAAATGCCAACCATTGGCCTGATAACAAACCGCCAAATCATGCCAATCGTCATATGCTCCATCAATACTAATCAACACTGAGCGAGCCCCGTTATTGTACCGCCATACATGACTCACCAACCCGCCAAACACGTTGTCCGCCGTTCGATCTTGCGTTTGAAATACCAATCTTCTCCACTCGCCTATGTCAGCCGGTAAATCGGATTCACGAATTTTTGTCAATTCAAGGGGCGCGAGCCGGGCCATTTCGGCAGTAGACAAGGGCGTTTCTCCTTTGCTTCCAGGACGAGCAAACGCCAACGACACCCCGATTCCTGATACTAAAACGGCAGCAAAAAAACCGGCAAGTATCGGCCCCGTCAACGAACGATCAAGCCAGAATTGAACGGTTGGTAGAGCCTCGGAATCATGCCCACCGGCAGCCAACTTCTTTTCTGCCACCGGGCTAAAATATCGTAAGAAATGATCGCCACTTATGGCAAGCAATACACCCACGCCAAATGTTATCGCCCCCAGCGATTCGTGAATCAGGCCACTCGAAAGATCAACTCCAACGCGATCTTGCAGATACACAATCAAGAACACTCGCAGAGCATTGGCAATCACCACCCACAAAACCATTTGCAGAACGATCATAAACAACCGCACGAAACCGTACCCTCGGAAAACTGAATATCCGCATCCGACGGCCAACGCCGCAAAAACACTGTGAATTCCACTACACGCATCTTCGACATAGTAACCCTCCTTCGCGGTCTGAATCTGCACCCCAGTTGTCAGATGAAATACCCCAACCAAGTCGAGCCATAAACTAGCCAATCGCGTCGCTAACTGCTGAAGGCCGACTACAAACTGTTGGTCCAATCGAACCGGCAACGGAATAATCGCCATCAACAGCATGATCGGGCCGAACATCTCGCGACGCAGCTTTCGCCCGCCAGCGAAGTCCACCACTGCGAACAAAACTGCAATTCCAGCTAGGCTGGCAAGCCAACGGCTCGGTACAATGTACGCGCCTACACACGCGATCAACGCAAGCATTGTCCAACTCAAGTTGCGCAGGTTCGTAATTCCGACAAAGTCGAAGCGATTTTGCCGAATACGATAAATCGCAAGCCCCAGGGCTACACAAATAACCAGTGGAAAATGCTGATAGTAATCCTGAGCCAACATCCATCGTCCGAGCAAGAATAGAGGCCACAACACCGCGAGACCGATAATTGCGAACGCAATTAAATGCGACCACTGTGCCAAAGAAAACGACAGCTTAGACGCGTTCTGCGATGAACTAACGGAATTCTGGGTGCGTTCAGCTTTTTCTGCGGTCGCCATTGGCATTCGCAATTCTTGGAAAGAGTGGCAATTCAAACAAATGGTAATCGAAGTTGAAGCTTTGTCGCCCACCGATATTCGAACTACCAGAAGCAGTTCACAATATTTACGCGGTGCAAACCACCAAACCCTGCGAAACATTAATCAAGCAGGTAAAGCCGACGCACTTGGAACGAAAGGAGTGGCCGTTCGCGGTCCTATTCGTAGCAACGGCGTATTGCATACCAACATAGCATACTTTTCCAAAAAAACCCGAGGCATTGAATCGACTTGTGCCCGACAGCGCTTCCGAAATTGCCGGTAGCAACAAAAACAGCCCCTCGATAGAGGAGCTGTTGCCGATTCTCAATATGTCTATTGAAAGTATACGCCCAATTATGCCTTGGCAACCTTGCGACGACGCGCACCGAACAAGCCGCCAACAGAAGCCAAACCAATCAGTGCCAAAGTCGTTGGCTCAGGAACAGCATGCAAGCCGTTAATGGTAAAGCTGATCGGATTAGCACCGATGTAGTCGACGGTGATTGACGTCAAGCTGCTGATGTCAGCGTTAAACGCACTAAAATTGAAATCGTAGTCTTGTGTGGTGTTTGCCAGCAAGTTCGCTACCTGAGTTGTCGCTGCGTTACCGTTAATGGTAACCTGCAATTGTTTAAACCCAGCCTGCGCTCCCAAACTAACGCCAGCCAGACGAAGGATAGGGGTTTCCGTTCCAGTAGCGGAATAATTCAACCCGCCAATACCGGTAATTTCAAATAAGGTTGAGAATCCAGTAGTACTAGAAGCCACTAATTTCCCGCCCGCGAAGCCCACAGAAGCATCAACGTTGGTGCGATTACCAACCTGGGCAGCGGCATCGAACGTATCGATGTCAATAAAGTTTGCCGATGCGGTATTCGCACCCAGGCAAACGGCAAGCGCTAGGCTCGCCAGTCCAGCTAATTTCATAAACCTTCTCCCAAAACATGTTGTCGTACGAACAAAAACTCTTTTTGCGCAAGTATGCGAGAAACAGCTCTCACACCCCTGAAATGGTAGTAACCGCAATTCTTCTCGTCAATCATTTGCCTTGCAAAATTCCTAGATTCCCCAAAGTTCACTCAACTGCCACTCTCCAGTCCAGTTTCCGCCCAAATCAACCCTCCGCCATCGAAACTGAGCCGGTGCGATTCACTCTCCTCCACTGGAGAGAAAAAACTGCACCCGCAGGGAGAACCACAATCAACCCAGGCAGAACTCACACATCCAGATATAAACAAAAAAGCAAGAGTCAATTCCGCATTTCTCGCCAGTAGGCCCGACCCGAAGAGCTTCCTCTACCTCTCACCACTTTCATTCCAGCGAGGTGGCTAAAGCGAAGTACTAAATTCGCGTCTTCGGATGTTCCTTGCCGGATTGCCTGCTACAACCCATTCTTGGAGAACCGACCTGATTACGACCGACCTCGCACCAACCACGACCTTCTCCCCTATTTCTACATTGGGTCCAATAAAAGCATCCGCACAGACCCAAACATCATCACCAATTGTGATCGGCAACTTCAGCAAGGGCATTGTCGGATCGCGATAGTCATGAGAACCAGCGCACAAATGAGCACGCTGAGAAATCGTCACGCGACCGCCGATCTGCACATAACCCAAATTGTAGACCAGTGCGTCAAAGCCAATCGATGACCAATCTCCAATATTCAAATTCCAGGGTATGAAAATCCGTACCGAAGGGTGAATCTGGACCTGTGAACCCACCACTGCCCCAAATCGTCTCAGTAACCACCGCCTCCAACCCCACAAAAGGCGGGGGCTGTAGCGAAACAGAGGCTGAGCCGCCCCCCACAGAACCCGCCCAAACAACTCCCGCGTTGTCCACTTGCGGGCGGCACGGTTCACAGAAATTGAAGAGTTACTCAAAATCCGTAACTCCTGTCATAAGACAGGAGGGTGGTTCACCCTCACCCAATAACCAGCGATACGAATCGGCCATCTGTGCAGCTATTCCCGACCATGTAAAGTCTCGCGCCATCCATCGCCTCCCTCGCTCCCCCATTTCAGCTCGACTTTCGCGGGGCAACTCAGTCGCCTGCCGCAATGCGGAAAAGAGCGATATTTCATTTGGTTCAGTCCACCATCCGCACTGATGGTGCTCTAAGCCAGACCAGGGAGCACCAGTGGTGGTAATAACGGGAGTCCCCGCCGCCAACGCCTCAGCTACGGATATGCCAAAATTCTCACTGTATGTCGGCAATATAAATAGTTCTGCGTCCACCAAATGCTGCCACTTTGCTTTTCCCTCTACAGGACCATCAAAAGTCCACTCTTCGGCCAATCCGGCTTGGTTCACCAACGCTTTTATTTCAGCGAGGTGTCCCGATTCGTCAGGCCCCACTACGTGCATACGCCAACCCTTCGGTCGCAGTTTATCCCAAGCGGCGACCAACATCGGCAATCCCTTCTTGGGATGGATTCGGCTCAAGAATAACGCAACCTTGCGCTCATCTACACGTCGACCTTCCGGCACTGGAACCTCGTGACCAATCCAAGTAGGAACGTCGACACCATTTGGCAACACAATCACTGGCGACCGTAAACCAAGACGGCGAAACTGCCTGGCTTCCTCGGCCGCAGTGGCATGCAGCATCGAAGCGGCTTTTAAATCACGATGCTGATACAGCCACCAAGCGATCCTTTTTTTAAATCGCTTGTGATTCATCGCCCAGGGCTCTAGCATTCCGCGCGGACTAACAATCCGTGGGATATGTCGCTTGCGTGAAAACTGAGCCACTCGATGGTTGCTCGGCAACCAAACTCCATGGTCGTGGACGAGGTCAATAGAATCAAACTGGCTCAATTCGCCGTGATGAATTGGCAGCGATGCGCAGGACTCGTTATGTACGTAGCATTCCTGCGAGCCATCATTAGTCCAAATCTGGACGTCAATTCCTTGTGCGATCAGCGCCCGCGCCAACGCCGGAACCGAACGAGCAGGACCACCCGTAACAGGATCCAGCGAATCGACTGTAAACAACACTCGCATTCAGTTTCAATTAGCCGTGTAGAAGAATAATCAGCGTAGAAGAATAATAGAGGGATCGCGTTAACCTGACGCATCCCATGACTACTGTGTAATCATTTCAATTCGTTCCGCTCTCCTGCAAATACCTCTTGGTAAATTGCTTCATACTTGGCGGCAATTGCCGCTGGCTGATACTTGGCGACGTTTTCGAATCCAGCATCCACAAGCTGGCTCCGCAATTGAGCATCACCGACCAAACGATCGAAAGCTTGTCGAATTTCTGACGCTTGATTCGGATCTACAAAAAGCGCCCCTTGACCCGCGACCTCTGGCATGGAACTACAATTGCTAGTAACCACGGGGCGTCCCGTTGCTTGGGCCTCGAGGATCGGCAACCCAAATCCCTCGTAAAGCGAAGCAAAAATAACTAGGTCCGCTCGTCTGTAGGCGACCAATAGATCTTCGTCGGAAACACGTCCTAATTCTTCGAAAGATATACCTGTACCCAAGACTTGATCGCGCTGTGCAGCGGACAACTGCCCCACAATCAATAATCGCGCCATGGATCCTCGTAGTGCCTCCGCTACGCGCACCACATTTTTGTTCCAACCTGTGCCGACCTGCAAAACCACTGGCGAGGATGAATCGAACGATTTTGGGTGAGGTGTAAATTCGGAACCAACACAATTTGGCACCACGCGAACCCTATCTGCAAGACGCCCCACCCAGCATTGCAATTCGGCTTTGGTCGTCTCTGAAATCGTAGTGACAACCGCTGAGTGACGCATCGGCCCAGTGAACCAAAAGTACTTTAGAGCTTCTCGCTTCAACCCAGTGAGTCGATTTAGGGCCGCGCAATCATGGATTGTCAAGACTGCTTGTTGGGAGGGCAAGCCAAACGCCAAGTAATGAGCATCACCGACAATATGATGCACATCTGCAAGCTGCTGCCTGGCGAATTTTACGTTACCGCACCGCCTCACAAACCCCTGACTAAGATTCGGACTAATAGCAACTTGCACGTCAATCCCAGTAGAGAAATTCCGACGTAGCTCCGCAAACAACCGTTCAATACTAACGTGAGATGGGCAGGGGGAACGTTGGTGATGGACAATTCTTATCATTTCTTTAACTGACTGCACTTTAGTGCAATCTTGTGGCATCTATAAATTTATTCTGGCACAAAAAAACAGAAGTTTTGACATAGCTGTCCATTGTATGCAAATGGGTTAGCTACGCGTTCTTCGGGAATCGCTTGAAGATTAGTTATCGCAGCGAAGTAACTTCGCCCGGTTTGCAGTTATCGGTACGCTTCATTGATCAGTTTATCCAGCACGACGTTCTCTTATTGTTTATCAATTCGTGTTAGAATACTTCCCACCACGCCCCATCGCATGGCAACTGCAGCGCCAAGTGGGCTTTCAGTTAAGCTCAGGGCTTAAAATCGATTGCGTTTGAATCGAGTCTGGTGCTTACGGCGTTCAGTGGATAGCCGTTCTCTGCGGCCGATATAACGCACCTCCCAAGCCCCCCCACAGAAGAAAGCAACCGGGCATCTGAGAGTAACGAATGCGTAAGCGTTCGGTACGCAGGCTGATCATGATGAATAGTCCGCATAGATCTCCATGACGATTCGTCCAGGCACGTCACCGTAGTGGCGATGGACACTTCCACAAAGCAGACAGGGACGACCGACGGCAGCATGCTATTCTGTGCATCGTGTAACCGCATTTCCCGCTAACAAGAATAAAACAAATGCAGCGAGTCACTCTTTTGACCACTAATCCCACGAAAACTCGGTCCGCACTTCGCTTGCCGGGCAAGAACGCGTCGCAAAAACTCTTCTTTTTGGGCCATTGGTATCTTGGGCACAGTCGGGGCTCCGAAGATCGAGGAAAACAAAAAACCTCGAATTTACGCCACTCACTCAAGATGCCCCTCACCGAACGCTCACAAACCATTCGAAAACCACCCACGAATCCTGTGGAAGAAACTTCTAAAATGCTAAATCATAGCACTCTTTGTAAACTTCGATTGCTTTGTCGAGACGCGTCTGTAGCATCCGACTTGGCTCTCTAACTCGAATTTCAATATCTCGCTTTATTTTCTGCCGCATCTCATTTGGCAATGCATGAAATCCCGATTTCTCGCGAACGGCGGCCTGACTTTCTGCAGTGGAATCGAACGGAATAAATGCAGAACCCGACATTTCATTGAGTTTAACAATTACCGAACCAAAATCACTAGTTAGAGTCTCAAAACGATTTAAAAGCACTTTTCCGATTGCGCTTCGAATGGAAGTGTAGAATAGCGAATAATCAATCGCACTGCGCACCAATGAAAGGTCCGTAATAATACAATCCTGCCCCTCGCGCCGACGAACCTCAACCTCAAGCGCGCCTAAAGAACAGATAGCGTCTCGCGGATCTCTAAGCAGCACAATACAAGGTATCTTGTTCTTTACTGCCAATAACACATTCCCCGCGACATGCAGATGTGTCGCAATGCGTGACACACTAGGGTTCGCATAACGAAACGCACCGCATGCATAGCTATTACCGCTTCGCGGAAACCCTTCAATTGTAATCTCAGAATCTTTTCGGCTCAAAAGATCCTTTCGCCCCATTAGTCCCAGGTGAACCAAGCACTTCAACGACATTGGGTGCGAACCAAAATTGCTTCGAATCAATTTGCGGATTTCAGAGCTCATCAGGTATGTTCGTACGATAGTTGAAAGTAAAACTGTTTAACGCGCATCACATTTCTAGTAAAACGCAAACAGAAAAATAAACCAAATGGAAAAACAGGACCTGCTTACATCGCCTTACTGAGAATTACAGGCAAGCCGTACTGTGATGTAGAATTTATGACAGGTGTATTCGATATATCGAAGAAATGTAGAGAGTTCATTCAAATGGTCGCTTGAAAATTTGTTCGCTCGATGAATATGCTGCGAGAACTTACGGATTAAAAACCAAGACGCGCACATGCCACGATAGCAGTAGCTATTGTCTCTAGTAGTATCCGTTCAGTTTGCAACAAGCTAATGGCAATCCGATTAATGCAACCTGCCAAACCCCTTATCATTCGACGCGCCAAGCAGTTCGTTCTGCGATCACAGACGGAGAACTGCTTACCGCACCGCGGATGAGGTGGGCTTCGTCCTCATATCGGTTCTTCATGCAATCCACGCATCGACAATTCGCTTTGCGGCAATTCGATTCTCGGAGAGTACCCCCAACTCCCGCTCAACTTGTCCGCGAATCAACTCGAATTACTAAATCCGACATATTGGGTGCGATCTGCCTGATGCGTCTGCGGTGACACTCATGACGCTGCGTCCAAGTTGATAAGGTTGCTGACAGTCGATTTTGTCGCAAGCCAAGTCTCATAAACCGCATCCCAGATTCCACTCAGCAGAAGGCAGCGAAGC
>JBGTBJ010000004.1:0-301182 GCA_041749395.1 Pirellulaceae bacterium | reverse complement strand
GTATCGCCAAAGAAACGATGTTGGCCGATGACGCACCCAATAACTACACCATTCACCTGGCCAACGAAGGGGCAAGGCTGATTGCAGGCTCACGCACTATCAATATCTCTACCGAAGATATTCAAAACATTCTCGTTGACGGTTTCTTTCCCATTGTTCCCCGTAACGCTTCTCCCACGATCGGAGAAAGTGGTTTTCGCGAATTTGGACTCCCTTTCGCGAGCGATCCAGCTGTGACTAGGCACTTGGCTGCTTTCCTGACGACACACGCACTAGCAGGCATCGATGCGTCCGACACCCAAGCAGCGAACCGCCCCGACTTGGTACTGTTTAACGGCGGTGTGATGGGGGCGCCCATGCTGCGCAATCGTATTTTGCAATCCATCTCAAGTTGGTTTGGAGAAGCCGACGGATGGAAACCAACAATGCTCGATGCCGATCATCTCGATTTAGCAGTTGCCCATGGGGCCGCCTATTACGGAATGGTGAGGCGAGGCTGCGGAGTACGCATCGCAGCCAATTTGGGGCGATCCTACTATGTTCAAGTGGCAGAAACGCCTCCCGAAACAATGTGTCTCATTCCAGGGCGAGCAGAAGCGGGCCAGAGCTTTTCTCCCCCGCACCGACTCCATCTTGAACTGGGGGCGCCCGTTCAATTTCCGCTATGGGTTAGCAGCACTAGATTGGCGGATAGTGCGGGCGACCTGGTAGCACTGGAACGTCAGGAACTCTCACCTCTGCCGCCCATCCGAACGGTACTCACGCGAGGCAAAAAGAAGACGCAACAGTCCATCGAAGTACGTATTGAAACGGAACTCTCGGAAATCGGTACGCTAGGCTTGTTCTGCGTCGATGTCGAAACTTCACAACGCTGGAAATTAGAGTTCGACATTCGTGCAACCTTGGAAACAGATCGCGAAGTCCACACTGGACGAGGAGAATCCAAAGGAATAGTCGATAATGAAACGCTTGATCAGTGTCGCGCAGTAATTGAGGCTTATTTTGATCCCGCAATCAACTCCGCCAGAGGTAAACGACCCATCACTACTTCAGGAAACGTCTATAAACAACTCCGCTCTGCTAGTGGAATCGATCGCAGCGATTTCCCGCCGAGCTTGTTGAGAGACCTGTGGAGTTTGCTGGTGGCGAATGCTGGTGGGCGGAGAGCAAGTCCCACGCACGAAGCGCGGTGGCTCAACCTCGTCGGCTATTGCTTACGTCCCGGGTATGGACTCGCCGTAGACGATTGGCGAGTTTCTGAGATCTGGAGGCTCGTACATGGAAAACTCGTTTTTAACGCGGCTACTTCCAGAACCGAATCTCTCATCCTCTGGCGCCGAATCGCTGGTGGACTCACTGCCCCGCAACAACAACAACTCGTAACTCCTGTTCTGGCAACACTTCTGGGAAAAGGGGCTCGGCTCGAACCGCATGAAGTTTCGGAACTGTGGCGCCTCGCTGGATCGCTGGAATGGCTGCCAGCCGAAACGAAGCGTCGTTTAGCAGTGTCCGCCTTGGATGAGGCAGAGAAAAAAAAATCCGACGGATTTCGAGATGCGCTCGTTTGGGCTGCGGGAAGGCTGTGCACGCGAAGACCACTCTATGGACCCCTCAATACTGTCGTCCCCCCAGATCAAGCCTGGATGGTATTGCAGAGGCTAATGGGAGCGAATTTTCGCGGCCCCGAAGTCGGCTTGGCAGTGATGCAAATTAGCCAAAAAACGGATGATCGATACCGCGATCTGCCCGATGCTTCTCGCACGGCCGTGGTGGATTGGCTGCAAAAAGAAGGGGCTCCTGAACGCTTCATCCAGGCTGTTCTCGTGGGGGGGCATGGAACCCACGAGGATGATGCGGCAATGTTTGGCGAGAGCCTGCCACTTGGAATTCGGCTAATTCGTTAAAACAAACGGTTGACATTCGATGCGGAAAAGGTGAAGCTAGATGGTATTGAGACTCGATCTCAAAGAGGCTTCGCAGCGATTATTTTTTTCGCGACCCTCAATCGCGGTCAATCCGAAGGCGGGGAGACCTACTGTACGATCAGTGGGAGTAAGCACGATGACAACTTTAGATCAATTAAAGCCGGGGACTTGCGGTCGGATTCTTTCGATCGATGGTGCCGATGGTATCGCAGCACGGCTACGGGAGATGGGATTCATTCCTGGTGCGGCGGTTCGCGCGATGCGGCCAGCACCGTTTGGGGATCCGCTGAAGTGCTTCATTCACGGTTGTCGCATCGCCCTGCGCAGCGTGGAAGCACGTCGCATTTGTGTACAACTGGAGGGCTGAGATTACCACCTCAGCGTCATTGGCTCCCTCTCCCGCAGTGACTCTACCCAAGCGCCGAGTCGCTTTGATTGGAAATCCCAATACGGGAAAGAGCACGGTCTTTAATGCGCTCGCTGGTCTCAACGCGCGAACGGGAAATTATCCGGGCGTAACGATTGAGAAGAAGCTTGGCAACTTTCGCCACCGAAATCAATCGATTGAATTGATTGACTTGCCAGGGACCTATAGCTTAGCACCGCGGTCTCCAGACGAATGGGTTACCGTCGACGTGTTGACGGGCGACACCTCGGTTAGCGAACCCATTGATGCGATCCTTTGTGTGGTCAATGCCACACTTTTGCACAGAAGTCTGTTCCTGGTGAGCCAAATACTGGAGCTAGGCAAGCCTGTCGTCATCGCGATCAATATGGCCGATGTGGCCGAATCGCGGGGGCTCCAGATTGATGTAGCAAGACTGTCGCTTGCCTTAGGTGTGCCCGTCATTCTTACTTCAGCATCTAGAAAACAAGGTATCGAGTTGCTCAAGGACACCCTGAATAAGGTTGTTGTCGAGCATTCTCAGGCGACTCGCTTGAGACCCTTGCCTGAGGCATTTTATGCCATCCGCGAGTCGCTTCGTAGCGAACTAGATGCGATGGTCCCGCAAGCGGAAAACCGCGTCGATGACTATGTGCTAGAACGAGCACTGTTAGACGAAGGAAGCGAGTCCATTTGTCGAATTGAAAAGCACTTTGGCAGCGGTTCTCGGGGAGCGGTTCATGCAGCACATAAAGTGCTCTGCGAGACGTTGGGTATTCCTGCCGACGTAGAATGCAACGCTCGCTACGCCTGGGCAGCGAAACAATTGGAAGGTGCTCTGCAAGAGTCGAATACAGAGCGAGTCTCATGGACAGATCGTCTTGACGGAGTTCTCACTCACCGTATTTTGGGACTGGTGATTTTTGCCGCGACGATGTTGGGGGTTTTTCAAGTTATTTACTCCTTTGCCCAGTGGCCGATGGAGTGGTTTGAGATGGGGCAAGATGCGCTAACCGAAATCGTTTGTAGATTTATTGAGCCAGGAATACTGCGCAGCTTGATTGTCGATGGAATCATTGCGGGCGTCGGCGGCGTTTTGATCTTTGTGCCTCAGATCGCTTTGTTGTTTTTGTTCATTGCGATTTTGGAGGATTGTGGATACATGGCGCGGGCTGCGTTCTTGATGGACCGAGTGATGAGTCTGTTTGGTTTAAGCGGCAAATCTTTCTTGCCGTTGATGAGTTCGTTTGCATGTGCAGTTCCCGGGATCATGGCAACCCGCGTCATTGAAAACCGTCGCGATCGGTTGGCAACAATCATGGTTGCTCCATTGATGAGTTGCTCTGCACGTTTGCCTGTTTATTTGTTGCTCGTCTTTGCTTTTGTTCCGGGAACGTCCTATCTGGGCGGCTGGATCACATTGCCTGGCCTCGTGTTAATGTCGATGTATTTGGTGGGAGTGTTTGTGGCAATTCCCGTCGCTTGGATTCTGAAGAAATCAATTTTGAAGGGTGAGCCAGCAGCATTTGTACTAGAGCTACCGGAGTACAAATGGCCCGCATTGCCCGTTGTATTTGAAAGGGTCTTTCAGTCATGCAAAGCATTTGTGATTCGCGCTGGGACACTAATCTTTTCGGCGACTATTGTGATCTGGGCGGCCGGCCACTTTCCAGGAAATCATGAAACCCAGTACGCCTTGGAACGCGAGATAGAATCGCTGTCTGAGCAAGTTACGATGGATGAGCAAACGGAACAACGATTATCGCTCTTGCAAACGGAACACAATCAAGAGAGTGGCCGCTTGCTGGAGATTAGTTTATTGGGTCGTAGCGGCAAGATTATTGAGCCGCTTGTGAAGCCACTGGGTTGGGATTGGAAAATTGGGGTCGGAGCGATTGCGAGCTTTCCAGCGCGCGAGGTGATCATCGCTACTCTTGGGACGATTTATAGTCTTGGCGGAGAGGTCAACGAAGAAAACGATAGCTTAGTAGCCGCTTTGCAAGCAGCGAAATGGCCGGATGGACGACCGGTATATTCATTGCCGGTGGCAATTTCCATCATGGTGTTTTTTGCCCTCTGCGCACAATGCGTTAGCACGCTGTTCGTCATCCGACGCGAAACGAACAGCTGGAGTTGGCCCATCTTTTCGTTTACGTATATGACGGTGCTCGCCTACCTCGGCGCATTGTTGGTGTATCAGGTTGGCATTCGACTCTAAGGAGTGGAACCCGATGTATTGGCAGAACCTTGTGGTCTTTGGGGTCGTCACCCTCGCTTTATTAGCGATCGCCAGAAGAATTTGGCGCACCGTTCATGGACCAAGCGAGGCCAGCTTGCAATCCGGCGGTCCCTGCGGCGGCGGTGGATGTGCGAGCTGCCCTGTCTCGCGAACCGGAAAAGAAAAGCAAGTTGTTACTTTGGACTCGCTGAGACCAGCCTCCAAACAGCTCAAATGACGCGACGTGACATGGTCACTCGCCACTTTTCACAACGTACCAACAATCTCGCTAACGCTGTTGGCGCTGAGTACTTGAAGGGCGCTCGGCAATTGATCGATCAAACGTGTAGACAAAGTTGGATCGTAATAATTTGCAGTACCAATTTGGATTGCTGACGCCCCCGTGACCAGGAACTCCATCACGTCATCAATCGATTGAATACCACCGATACCAATAATGGGTATGTTTACCGCTTGTCTTACTTGGTAAACGCAGCGGAGCGCTACCGGCTTGATCGCTGGCCCGCTAAGCCCTCCCATGATATTTCCCAACAGGGGTTTTCTGGCTTTCCAATCAACTGCCATGCCTAAGAGCGTATTAATCAGGCAGACCGCATCAGCGCCTCCATCAGCAGCCGCAGTTGCGATGTCGACAATTCGAGTCACGTTGGGTGTAAGTTTTGCAAGTATCGGAACGTCGCAGGCGGCACGCGCTCCGGCGACGCAATCACGGCATGCATCGGGGCTGGTTGCGTAGTCCACACCACCTGACACATTGGGGCAGGAAAGATTTAATTCGATCGCCGCTACGCCGGGCTGCGAACCGACTCGTTCAGCAAGCCGGACAAATTCGTCCCGCGTCTTCCCCGCAATACTCACAATTATCGAGGTTCCAATTTCCGACAGATAGGGCAAGTGGTTTGCCAAGAACGCGTCAACTCCATCGTTGTCCAATCCGATCGAATTGAGCAGACCAGCAGATGTCTCAACTGTTCTCCAGGGAGCGTTTCCCACACGTGGTTGTGCGGTAATCGTTTTGGGAACGATTCCGCCAAGCCTAGTGCAATCGACAATGCCGGCCATTTCGCGCGCGTAACCAAAGGTTCCTGATGCAACCATCACAGGATTAAGCAACTTCAGTCTGCCGAGTTGTACGGTTAGATCGATCATTTTCAGGAATGCACAGTTGCGTAGGCCAAAGGAGAGAACCACAGAGAGATTAGCATTGCGCGAAAGGGCTGTGCACCCTACCCTGCCTCAGTCGGGCTTTAAGGAAATGAGCCGACGGTGAATTTCTTTCATTATCCCCTTGGCAACCAGAGACTTGCTGCCGGAAATACTGCAGAGTACTGATCCATCGGGGGTGATGAGTTCGACGTCGTTCTCGTCGGAATTGATCGCGGTAGGCCCATTGCTAACCATCAGGTCACAATGCTTGCGTTCTAGCTTGACTGTTGCGCGAAAGCGCCGATCTGAAGTCTCTAACGCAAAGCCTACGAGCCATTGATTTCTACCCTTGTTTTGTCCCAATGTCGCAACAACATCCGGTGTTTCAATGAGATGCAGCACTATGGGATCGCCCGTCTTGGCAATTTTTTCGGATGACACGACTTGCGGTTGATAGTCACAGGGAGCAGCGGCACCGATGCAACCATCAGCGGTTGCAAACTGTTCCTGTGCCACCTCCATCATTTGTTGAGTCGTTTCCACCCACAGCACTTTTGCACCATCGGGATACTCGACACTAACAGGCCCACTTACCACAATGACTTCATGCCCCAATTCTATCGCGGCCGAAGCAAGTGCCACGCCCATCCGTCCGCTGCTTGCATTGGTGAGATAACGGACCGGATCTAAGTACTGCCGGGTTGGACCGGACGTGATTAGTATGCGAGCCAAGTGACGGATCCTTGATTTATTGTTGCTAGTCAGTCAGCGCGCAACCATAAGGGTTCAGCGAACCGGCTAGTGGGAAGTCGCTCTTGTCTTAGATGAGGTGCCGGAATGGGGCTTACGATGGAACAATCCGCTTTTCGAAGATCGATTAACCCTTCGTCGGTACGGACGATCGGACGCATAGGATGGGTGCGAGATGTTCGTACGACGGTGGCTTGACGATTATCGCTCAACGATACCATAGATCCAATTGGATACACTGACATCACGCGGAGAAAGGACTGCGTTACTTTAATGCAGAAGCGACCTTGGATCGCGTGGTGCACCAAATAGGCCGCCGCGTCGGCGGGCAAAATTCCCGGGGAACCGTCCAGTGGTTCCGTTATCTCTAGAAATGCATGGGTCAAACATAAAATCTTTGCGATCGAGGATATTCTTTCACCGGTGAGACCAAACGGGAATCCAGAACCGTCTAGCATCTCATGGTGATGCCTGATCGCGAGCAATACGGGCCCAGGAACCGACTTTAGTTTTGCGAGGCGCTCAAACGCAACCTGCGGATGGAGTCGGATTTGCTCCTTGGTCTCAACATTGTGAGCCACTTGTCCAAAAATCAAATCGGGTCGGCTCTCGTACAACGCCAAATCACATAGCAAGGCGGCCGTGCCAAGATGCAACAATTCAATGATAGAAAGCTCTGCCTCAATCCCAGTCGCAAGCGCAAGGATAGCCGTATTGAGACAGTGTCGGTTTAAACGTGTATGAAAGTCACTGTGTTGTGGATTTCGCTCTACGGTGGAAGCAAAAAGCGCCAGGTCAGCATCGGTGCTCACTAGCATCATGTTGTTTAGTGTCGATTCCTGCAAACTCGTCAATTCTTCTGTATCTCCACGCCGTATATTGCGCAGCGAATTCTCTAAGACCCCTAACGATTGATGCAAATGATCTGAAATTCGCTCGACTGCGCCAGGGCTGAAATCATTCAATGGGATTGCATCGCGATCGACACGATTGGCAAACTCTTGCCCCAACCGCTTACTTACGACCTCTAAGAGGTTTTGAATGTTGGAACCGAATGTGTCGGAACCCGTATCGCTTGTAGTGCGAGCGAAGGGCTTCTGCACACGACTCAGCTCTGACGTCATGCCCAAGCGAATCCACCGAATTCCACGGCGATGAAGACTTGCAACAAAACTCGTCGTCAAAACCATACCACTATCAAGTAGTAGTACTCCGTCAGCATCAAACAAAGGCTCGTCGAGGACGCTGCCGATTGGCAAAACACCACTTGCCATGCTGAGACCCGATATAAAGGTGGTGATGCGGTTGTTGGCCCCATCCTCCTATCGGATACCCAACCGAAAACCCTTACAGCTAACTGGGGGTTTTGCATGGCTAATGCATGGCTCTATTGCCGGTGCTGCCGATAATAACGGCTAGCACATGCCTCAACAACAAATCCGACTAAGGTGTAGCAACATCGGTAATTGTCGGTTCAAACATTTCTCGAGTGGTCTGCGAGTCCATCAGCGTAAACGCGAGAAACAGCGTTACGAAGAGGAGCGATCCGAGAAACAGGACAGCATTATAGGGTTTATCAAAGGCCAAGTGCATAAAGAAGAAAACAACCAAGCATGCTTTGATCGTAGCGATAATCATGCTGATTAAAACTTCGTACGAACCAAAATCAAAACTTGCTTGTGCAACCGTAACAATCGTCAAAAAGACGAGTGCGAAAAAGACAGCCAGCAATCCCCAGACAGGAAATGGGTGTGCAAAATCGTAACCCGGTCGACCTTCGCCATGTGCGTGTGCGGAATTCGTGTGAGCCATAATCAAATTACTACATTGAGATGAATGTTAAGGTGCCGCAAGTCTTAGCGGATCAAATACAGCAGTGGGAACAGGTAGATCCAAATCAAGTCGACGATGTGCCAGTAAAGTCCAACGTAATCGACAGGACCAAAATACTGACGGTTAAAGTCGTGTCTGACTGATCGTACCAATAACCAAGTCAAAACACCCATGCCCGCTAGAATGTGAATCGCGTGGATCCCGGTCATGCAGTAGTAAATGCTGAAGAAGCCACCCGCAAGAAACTTGTTGTTGATATCGAGCGACGCCTCGCTGACTGCAGCCGCTTTGCCGCCAGGACTCTGTGAGACGGGACCGCCTGACAGTTCTTGTTGCCGTTGAGCCGCCGACAACTGTTGCCTAACACCTGTATTAGCCGTATCAACAGCCAACATTTCGAGCACGGAGTCGTCGGTACCTGCGGTCGATGGAGTGATTTCAGTGACCGTTGCTGGAGCAATCTCAGTGCCCGCCTCGTGCGCAACCTCACCCGCTTCATGCACAGCACCTTCATGGTCGCTTGCCGACGCATGGGCGGCACCTTCATGATGACCTTCAGCAGATCCGGACTCAAGGAGTGTTCCCAGTCCCACTCCTGCAAAGTAGCAGAGGAAAACAATCGTCATCGGACCGGAGATCCGCATTTGAAACTTGTTTTGACCTAGGCAGGCGACCACGTACCAGACAAACAAGCCAAGCAGGATGATGGCAAAAGGAGCCGAAATCCAGACAAGATAAATGGTTCCATCATGAGGTGCCCCCGGAACGTAGCTGTAAAATCCACCTGGCAGCAGCCCCATACCGAACTTATGTGAGTACTCAATCGCCTTTACACCGAGGAAGATTGATGCACAACTGAGCGTTGCGGCAAGCATTCCCGTCAGCATCTTGTGTTGTTCCAGTTGGGCACATCGAACTGCCCAAGCCATGGTCAGTGAACTGAACAACAACACGCCAGTATTTATGGCGCCCAATTGGGTGTTCAAGAACTCGCTGCAACCTGCAAAAACATCAGGACGCAAAAAGCGATAAATCGCATAAGCGCAAAACAAGCCACTGAAGAACAACACTTCAGTTACTAAGAACAACCACATGCCCAACTTGCCAGAATCATATTGTTGTTCTGGAGTGTCAAAATGGTGTGCCAGGAACGACGGATGATCACCGTGATGATCGTCATGCGCGTCAGCTTCGTGCGTTAGGACTTCGGTGGTTGCCATCGGGCCGAAAGTGGGAAAGAGTAATTTGGTTTTGTTGATTGGGACTGTTCAACCTGAATGGGCTTCTACCCACTCAGGTTGGATTCATAGCATTTACTTACTAATGATGATGTTTTGCGTGCGCCGGCGCCCCATGCGGATCTGACGGAACACGGTGCCGAACTGGTTCGTTAACAACATATCCATCGATACTTGGATCATAATCGATGTGTTCGAACTCGTAGGGATCGCCGACCACGGGAGGACGGGCAAAGTTGTAATAAGGCGGTGGGCTGGTACACATCCACTCCAATGTTGCTCCGCCCCATGGGTTTGCGGGAGCAAGCTTGCCTTTAAAGAGCGAGTGAAGCAGGCAAAGACCCGCAATCAACAGTCCAATGCCGAGGATAAAGGAGCCTACAGAAGAGAGCTGATGGAGTGCTTGAAACTCACCATCATAGGTTGCATACCGGCGTGGCATACCGCGGCTACCCATGACGAACTGTGGCAAGAAAGCCATGTTGAAGCCGATAAACACTAACACAGAGCTGACCCGGCCCCAGAACTCGTTATACATCCGCCCAATCATCTTGGGCCACCAGTGGAAGAGACCGCCAACAAAGGCAACTAAGGTTCCGCCCATCATCACATAGTGAAAGTGAGCAACCACGAAGTAGGTATCGTGCAGGTGAAGGTCCGTGCTGAGCGTTCCGAGGAACAATCCAGTCAGTCCACCAATCGTAAACAGGAACAGAAACACCAGTGCGTAGCACATCGGTGTGGTCAAACTGATCGAACCCTTGTACATGGTTGCGAGCCAGTTGAACACTTTGATTGCAGATGGGACCGAAACGCTGAACGTTAAAGCGCTGAAAATAATTGTCGTCAAGCTGCTCATGCCGGCTGTGAACATGTGGTGACCCCACACGAGGAAGCCGAGCAATGCAATTGCCACAGAGCTGTACGCAATGAATCGGTATCCGAAAATACCTTTGTGGCTGTGCACGCTGATCAATTCGCTGATGATGCCGAAAGCTGGCAAAATCATGATGTACACAGCGGGGTGGCTATAGAACCAGAAGAAGTGCTGATACGTAACGGGGTCGCCGTTAAATTCCGGATCGAAAATACCGACATGTAGAGTTCGTTCGGCGATCAGCAATAACAATGTGATTCCAAGGACCGGAGTAGCCAAGACTTGGATGATGCTGGTCGAATAGGTTGCCCAAAGAAACAGCGGCATGCGAAACCAAGTCATCCCTGGCGGACGCATGGTGTTGATCGTGACGATAAAGTTCAGACCCGTAAAAATGGAGCTGAACCCAAGAATGAACGCACCCAGGGTTGCTAACACAACCGACGTTTCACTGTCGGTACTATAAGGGGTATAAAACGTCCAACCCGTATCAAGTCCGGACGAAAGCAATGCAGAAATAAAGAAGATGGCGCCGCCACACCACAGATAGAAACTACACAGGTTTAGCCTTGGAAAAGCAACGTCCTTGGCACCTAACATTACTGGTACAAGGAAGTTTCCTAGGGCTGCTGGGATACTAGGGATGATGAACAAGAAAACCATAATCGCACCGTGAAGGGTGAAGATTTGGTTGTATTGTTCATTCGATAAGGGACTATCGGCGGGAGAAATTAGGTGGGCGCGAATCGCCATCGCCAGCATTCCGCCGATGAAAAAGCTAGTGAGAATACCCACCAAATACATTAAGCCGATTCGTTTGTGATCCAGCGTAAAGATCCAACTTAAAACTCCTGATGTATGGGTCAGGTAGTTATCGGGCGCGTGTTCGGCCGGGGAGGCCGTCTTGCCGACAGGCAATGCTCCGGTAGCCATAGAGAGTTCCTCGTAAAAGATGACGCTGGACGCGATATGTGCCAGATAAAATGATATTCAGTGGAGCGGACTTCATTACGATGAAATTCATCCGCACAATCAAAAGTGTTACTTATTACTGCTGCCGCAGGCTTTTGAGGAAAGCGATAATGCAGTCCAGTTGTTCATCGGTTAACTGCCCTTTGTACGAGGGCATTACGCCCTTGTAATTTGCCACGATCTTGGCCATTGGGTTCAAAATGGATTCCCGTACGTAGTTTTCATCGACGGTGACCTCACCCCCTCCCTCAAGACCGTGTGTACTGCCATAGACATTGAGGAAAGTTGGCCCGACAACTGCTTTGCCATCAACTGAGTGGCAGGATTTGCAGCCCTTCGAATTGTATAGCTTTTGACCGTACTCTTCCGGTGTCATGTCCGCTGGCTTCACATTTATCTTCACCAGCCACGCATCAAGTTCTTCCTGTGTTTCGTGCACGACGACATAGGAGTGCATATTCGAATGGTCCTTACCGCAGTACTCGGTGCAGAACAAATCAAAGTAGCGATAGCCATGCTCGGTGAAACCATTCCCGCCGTCGACACCGTATCGTTCAGGATTAAAGTAACCCGCGTTGTTTTCCTTCGCGTCTAATTTTGCAGCAGCGAGTTCCGCATCCGAAACAGAGCCGCTGGCGACAGTCGCCTCGAACCACAACAGATTGTACCGTCCTGGCACGACATCGCGTTTGACTCGGAATGATGGAATGAACAAGCTGTGAATTACGTCCGTGGAGCGCATGATCAATTTGGTGGGTTGCCCCTTGACCACATGCAACTCATTGCTGGAGATGCCTTTGCCGTAATCGAAGTTCCAACCCCAGCGGAAGGCAGTTACATTAATTTCGGTTGCGCCAGCGGGAGGTTCTCTCATATCGAGGTAACCCCAACTCCCACGTACAAACATGATCACAAGCAAGAAGCAAGGAAACACAGACCATGAGACTTCCAACATTGTGTTATGAAGTGCTCGGCTGGTTGCTTTGCCACCCTTGGGTTGCCGATAGCGTATGGGAAACCAAACCATCACTGCGACGATGACGACAAAGAACGCCAAGCTGATATACAAAATCAGGTTGAACGTACTGTCAACTTCGCCAGCGAACGTCGACGCTTCTTCAGGAAACCAAAGTCCATCCGGCGCGTCGCCCAATAGGGGGCTAATGTAATGCCCTAACATCGAATGCTCATTCCTGTAGGAAAGGATCACGCTTTCAAATTTTCGTTATTGTCTTTTTCTTCATCTGACGTCAGCAATGCTGCTTGCCGACGCTTGCCGAACCAATACGGGGTGAGCGTCGCTAGCAAAACTCCCACGGTGGTTAAAGCGCCGAGACGCATTAACTTCCACGCACTTGCCACGTAGCGATTTCTTTCCGCATCGTACTGGAAACAGAGCAACATAAATTGATCTACCACTGAGCCCACGCGTCCTTCCGACGAATCGACAATGGCAAGTCTGACTTGGTCAGGTGGAAAAGCCACATCCAACGAATACCGACTGATGACTCCATCGGGAGAAATGAATGCCAGCATCGCGGGGTGGTAATATTGTTTATTCGCTTTATCGTAACGGTACCGGAAGCCAACCGCTGAGGTTAGTCTCTTAATATCAGACTCGGTGGAAGTGACAAAATGCCACCCCTCCGCAGCTTGTGGTTGGTTCTCCAGCAGTTCTATGTATTTTGCTTTGGTGGACTTTACTTTCTCTACGGTTTCTTTGGGATCAATGCTCAGCGTTACAATCTGAAAGTCCTTACCGATCTGCAAATCAACGTTACTGAGAGAGCCGACCAACTGATTCAACTGCAAACTGCACAGCATAGGACAGTCGCTGTAGTTCAATGTCAGTAGAACCGGTCTGCGTCCATCAAAATACGTTGCCAGCGAACCTGTGTTTCCGAGCGAATCAGTCACACGGATATCTAAAGGGATAGAGTCTCCGGGGTGTTGATCCACACCGACATCCTGAACTTCCCTAGGAAGCCCATCTGCCAATTGCTGGGCTGTAGCCGTCTGGAACGATGTAAAAAGCACCGTCCAAACAGCAACAATCGATAGGAATGCGTTACGCTTCATCTGTTCCGTTATTTGCATCAGCAGGTTCAGCCGATGGCTTGGACGCGATCTTCTTCAAGATCACGTTGAAGGCCTGATCGATTGGAATTTGAATATTTCCGGTCTCTTTATCGCGGCCGTACTGGTGTAACTCAGCGGTTTGTTTGCCGATATACGCAACGCTTTGCGTATATTCCGCTTGCTCGCTCGATGCAGCCTCGTGACTATTTCGCAGTGCGTAATAGAGAACTTGAACCGCAAGAATTGTCACACCCGTAATGACAGCGGAAACAATGCCCACAATCCATATCTGTCGCGTATTAAGGTCGTCGTACTGTGCCATGATGGGCCCTAATGCCAATTCTCTTTAGTATTACACTTAGTATTACAGATTGTGAAACGCAAGTGACTCATGCAAGCGTGGGTCGCGAGCAGGTAACAGCGGTGCATTTTGACTATTTCTCAACACGGCTCCAACAGACAAACCGATCATTCCAAAGGTACATAACAACGTAGTCGCAATCCCCAGCGCACCTCCCAAGGCATTACCTGGGTTCACGGTAGGCATTATGAGCCAGTAGATATCAACAAAGTGCATTACCAGAATGTACGATGCCCAGAAGAACATTAACGTAGGACGACGACGAACATGTCGGCTTAGTAGTCCCAAGAACGGCAAGAGCCAGTGGAAGAAAACCAGCGCAAGGGAAACGAATTGCCAACCATGCGCCCACCGATGACCAAACCAAAAAGTTTCTTCCGGAATATTCGCGTACCAAATCAACAAAAATTGGCTGAAAGCGATGTATGTCCAAAAGGTAATAAATCCGAAGATAAGTTTGCCAAAATCATGATAGTGTTCAACAGTGACTTCTTGTCGCAGTGCGCCACCTTTTTGCAGCAAATACACAAACACGGTAATTGCGCAAATCGCCGAGAGGATGCCACCAGCGAAGATATAGACGCCGAACATGGTGCTGAACCAAGCGGGTTCCAGCGACATGATCCAATCAAACGCTGCAAAAGTCAGTGAAAGAGCAAACAAAATGACGGCAGGACCGCTGACTGCTTGCATCTGCTCAGTCAAACGAATCTCTGCTGTCTCATCCTGGCGACGGCTCGTCTTGAAGAAATAGGTAGCCAATACTGTCCAGATGCCGAGATAAATGCAAGCTCGCACTGCAAAGAACCAGTCCGTCAGAAATGCACCCTTGGAATTTGTTGCCCACTCTCGATGATTCGCTTCGATCCATTCGGGACTGTCCCAATTATAAAGGGTGCCATTCCCCAAAAACAACGAAGCAAGAATTGGTAGAAATAAGATTGCCAGCCACGGTACCGCGGACATGAACAGTTCTGCGAGTCGCCGGATCGTGACACTCCATCCCGCACGACATAAATGCTGAATGATGACGAAGAATGTCGCACCTAAGCAAATGGTCAGGCAGTACATGAACGCAGTCAGATATGACCCGAGCGCAAACCGCAAACCCACGGAGGTTACCGCTCCGATCAATACGCCTGCGGCGAGCATCACTATGCCCCCGACGATCAGCGGATAGGCAAGCCGAGCCGCAGAGGCTGGCAGTTGCAGTGTAGGATCTTCAGGATTCTTTTTCATGGTAAAGAATGGGTTTGGCAGCTTTATTGCCAGTGCGATTGGAAAATGAATCGTTAAGTTTTAATGGACGTTTATTCAGAGACAATTAAGGAGCAGGTACAATCGCATCTCGGGCACTCAAGGGTACGTCCTCTTCGCTCGCATTTTGACTCAACTGCAAGGCCCGGACATAAGCGACAATCGCCCAACGATCCGCTGCCTTTATTTGTGACGAGTAACCCGGCATCTTTCGAATACCATTTGAAATGGTGCTGAATAGTTTGCCGTCAGGATATTTGTCGTCGTACAACTGGGGTTGGTGCATTGACGATGGGGGAACCCAGCTTGTCGCTTGAATCTTCTGTGCACGCTCATTTACGAGACCGCGGCCTCGACCATTCTGGCCGTGACATACCGCACAGTAAATGTTGAACTGTGTTTGGCCTTTCTCTAATGTCGCACGGGTAACTTCCAGCGGATTCTCAGTTAACCACGGTGTTGTATCCACAACCGCCGGCGCCGCTGGAGTCTCTGCTGTAGCAGCTACTGGTTCGTCTGCAGGTGGTGTGACTGGTTCGTCTGCAGGTGGTGTGACTGGTTCGTCTGCAGGTGGTGTGACTGGTTCGTCTGCAGGTGGTGTGACTGGTTCGTCTGCAGGTGGCGTGACTGGTTCGTCCGCAGGCGGAGTGACTGGTTCGTCCGCAGGCGGAGTGACTGGTTCGTCTGCAGGCGGAGTGACTGGTTCGTCTGCAGGTGGCGTGACTGGTTCGTCCGCAGGTGGCGTGACTGGTGGGTTGCCTGTCGGCTCACCGTCCTGTGGCAGTTGACCATTGAATCTCACCAAACGTTCGGCCCGAGCTGGATCAATTTTCGCCAATGCGTCAACATCGATACCGGAATAGTAGTCGGGCCCGAATTCGCTTCCAGAATGGATTACCGTTCCAGGAACATCAGTACGCATCGCTCGGCCATCGGCGAAGAGCGTAGTCGATTTTTGTGCATCTTTGGCAGGCGAAAAGTCCATATCGTAGAAGATATGAAATCTCGGAGACGAGCTGTTAGTGACTCGCATCCGTGCCGCGATCAACAAGGGGACGATCGACAGCATGGCCAGAACACCGGCGATTGTAACAAATGCCCTGGGCAGCTTATCTGACGATTCGTCATCCATAACTGCATCGATCGCTCCACCACCTGCATCGGTTAACAGGCGTTTGACACCATCAGCTTTAAAGCGAGGATCGTCGGCTGCGATGTACAAGAAGAACTTGTCGTCGGTGGCGCCGTCAAATCGCGAATTAGTAAAGAGAGGGTTGGAGAATCGTGGCAGTTTGTTGAGAATTAGCATCCCGAAAAACGCCCCAAAACTAGCCAACAAAATGGTTAGTTCAAAGGTTACTGGAATGAACGCAGGCAAACTGATGTAGGGTTTGCCAGAAATGATGTACGGATAATTGATACCGTTCATCCAGATTTGCATCGAGATGGCCGTAATCGTACCGGTTAACCCACCACCCAAAGCAATCCAAGGGAGAGCAGTCGGTTTAATGCCGAGTGCCTCATCAATTCCATGAACTGGAAATGGTGTGTATGCATCGGTCTTGGTGTAACCAGCATCGCGAACTCGACGGCATGCGGCCAATAGCGCATCGACCGAAGTAAATTCGGCCATGTAACCGTGAATATGTTTAGCGTTTTCTGCGGACATCGTATGGCTGTAGGGTTGTCCGATGAACGGATGGAAATTCGGTTAACTAGTCAAACAGTGATTAATGGCTTGCGTGTTCATTTGCGTGCCGCAATTGATGCGACAGCGTTGCTTTCGTCTCGGCCATATTGATCACCGGCATAAAGCGGCAGAACAACAGGAAGAGGGTGAAAAAGAGTCCGAAGGAACCCACCAACATTCCCCAGTCAACCCATGTGGGGCTGAAGTACTTCCATGCACTCGGCAAGTAATCTCGCGACAGGGAAGTAACAACGATCACGAATCGCTCAAACCACATACCGATATTCACGAATATCGTAATGATGAAAATAAGTTTAGGATCATTGCGAAGTCGCTTGAACCAGAAGAGTTGCGGGCTCACGACGTTACAGGTGACCATCGTCCAATAGGCCCACCAGTAGGGACCGAAAGCGCGGTTGATAAACGCAAACTGTTCGGCTGGAACTTGGCCATACCATGCAATGAAGAACTCTGTTCCGTAGGCGAGACCGACAATTGTGCCCGTCGCAAGAATGATCTTGCACATATTGTCGAGGTGGCGAATGGTAATTAGATGTTCCAGCTTGAAAATGCTGCGTGCGGGAATCATCAAGGTTAGCACCATTGCGAACCCGCTGAAGATTGCCCCAGCCACGAAATAGGGTGGGAAAATCGTTGTGTGCCAACCGGGCACTTGGCTGACGGCGAAGTCAAAAGAAACAATCGTGTGAACGCTAAGCACCAGCGGGGCAGCCAAAGCAGCGAGCAGGGCATAGGCCTTTTCGTAACGCATCCAGTGGCGACTGGAGCCACACCATCCTAACGAGAGAATGCCATAGGCCATTCGTCGCCATTTGTTCTTGGATCGATCGCGGAAGGTAGCCAGATCGGGAATCATCCCCATATACCAAAACAACAACGAGACCGTTCCGTAGGTGCTGACCGCGAAAACGTCCCATAGCAGCGGGCTGCGGAATTGTGGCCACATCCACAAGTTCAAACTGGGATATGGGGCTAACCAAAATGCTAGCCAGGCACGACCAACGTGAATTCCGGGGAACGTACCAGCGCAGACCACCGCGAAAATAGTCATTGCCTCAGCAGCGCGGTTAATACTGGTTCTCCATTCCTGACGGAAGAGAAACAGAATAGCGCTAATAAGCGTACCTGCGTGACCGATACCGACCCAGAAAACAAAGTTCACGATCGGCCAACCCCAGAACACGGGCGACCGGTTACCCCAAACGCCAACGCCCATATAGAGCAAATAGGCAATGAGCAAACCGAACATGGTCGCGAGCGAACTTGCGATGAAGAAACCAAAAAACCACAGCTTCGATGGTGGTGTTTCGGCGATTCTGCAAACCGATTCAGTGATGTTATGGTAAGTCGTGTTCCCCAGTACCAACGGGGCGCGATCGCCCGGTCGTTCGACCGTATTGTCTAAGGAATTTGTTACGGCTATGGCCATTGCTATTACCGAATCGACTGTTGATCTAGGGGAAAATGAATTGCGACAAACTACTTAAACTAGCGAAGGCGATTCTGCGAATTCTGCTCGTTGAAATGCCTGGCAAAATTTTGGGTTAATGAAAACCAAATGACTCAGTGGGAAGCTGCTTCTGAATGCTCGTCTGCGTGCTCATCATGGGCATCGCCATGACCAGCGTGTTTGCGATGATGTTCATCCATCTCCGGCAGCCTCTTCAAATCAGCTAGCTGGTGAGATGTCATCAATCGCAAATGGGGATTGGAAATTCGAGCCAAGTACGTTGTCCGAGGAGAAACGTTGAGTTGATCTAACAATGCATAGTTGCGAGGATCAAGCCGACTGGCGGCTACTCGAGATTTCTTATCAGCAATGTTCCCAAATTCAATTGCCGAAGTTGGGCAAGCGGTTTGACAGGCGGACTGTATATCTCCGTCTGCGATCGGTCTGCCATTCTCTTTGCGAGCTTGAATTTTGCCCGCTTCAACGCGCTGAATACAGTAAGTGCACTTCTCCATCACCCCTCGGCCCCGAACGGTTACCTCAGGATTTAAGACAAGTTGTTGAAGCTTTCGATTTGCTGATTCAATTGTGCCTTCGAATGCATCGATACCGTAGCCTACGCCAACGGGTTCGTTCCAATTGAAATAGTTAAACCGCCGTACTTTATACGGGCAGTTGTTGGCGCAATATCGAGTTCCAATGCACCGGTTGTAGGCCATCGCATTGATGCCTTCTTCGGTATGCACGGTGGCCGCAACAGGGCATACCTGTTCGCATGGGGCTGTTTCGCAATGCTGGCATGCCATGGGTTCCTGAACCACATCAGCAAACTCTGCATCACCTTGGAAGTAGCGGTCAATACGAAGCCAGTGCATTTCGCGGCCCATCAGCACCTGCTGCTTGCCCACGATCGGAACGTTGTTCTCCGATTGACAAGCAACCACACACGCGTTGCAGCCGATGCACTTGGAAAGGTCAATCGACATGCCCCATTGAGGCAAGGACGATTGTTCCTGTTCGATCGTATTGATCGGTTCTTCCCAGAGTGACTTCAGTGGTGGCGAGTGAACGCCAAGGTACTGAGCGAAATTGGGCAGTGTGTCAAACAGTTCCTTCGTGCCTTCGCGGACAAGTTGATAACTGCGAGCTTCGGTTTCGATACGCCCGAGATCATCGATGGCCCAATGGTCCTGCGTCGTGGCCAATTTGTAGTTAGATAGAGCGCGAGGACGAGCTTGAATTCCGTTGGCCGATCCCATCGCTGAAGAAGTTCTCAGTGGCCGCACATCAACACCCACTGGATCTATTTCCAGCTCGACGTGTCCACCGACCGCCCCTGCACGAGTACGCCCGTATCCGTAATTAATGGCCACCACACCGTTGGCAATGCCGGGAATCTCAAAGACCGGCAGTTCAAGCGTCGATTCACCGTTGGAGAGAGCCACCATGACGCCATGCTTTACGCCAAGTGCTTCCGCAGTCGCGGGATTCATCACAGCAGCATTGTCCCAAGTTAGCTTGGTCAATGACTGCGGCATTTCCTGTAGCCAACCGTTATTGGCGAAACGACCATCATAAAGGCCGTCGGCTGGGAAGAAGGAGATCTCAATATTGTCTCGGTCGATGGTTTCCAAGGCGACCGGTTGAACTGTTGTTAAAGGATCTGCCGAGCCGACAAACGAGGCTTCGAGTGGAGTCACTGCGATAGCGGCATCGAATCCGTCTCTCAACAAGTTGTGCCACTGCCGGTTGGAAAGTGACCCGCCGGCAAACGAATCGGCCGTACGGCGAACAATCTGCTCGCCTTGGGTTTCGTCGCTTTGCAAGAGATGGGCTAGCACCTCAATGGCTGATCTTCCACCAAGTAGTGGCAAGATGTGCGGCTGACCGACGCCGTAGTGGCCACCGTCGCCAAGGCAGTCGCCCCAGCTTTCCAGAGGATGGGATTCTGGCAGGGCCCAACGGCAAACTACAGCCGTTTCGTCGTCGTACTCACCCAAATAAACCGTATGCTCAAGTCGACCGATCAAGTCTGCCAGAGGATAATCGCTGGGGGCCGTGTAGACTGGGTTACCACCAAGGATGACCAGCCCGTCAACTTCGCCCGCTTCTAGTTGCTGAACGAGTTCGCCCAGTGAAATCGTTTCTCCAAGACCCGCATCTACCGCAGGAAAGAGACTAACTGTTTTACCTAAGTTCTCAAGCTTATCGTTGATCCGCAAACCCGCAGAGACTGCGGCCGCGCCGAGGTGAGCACCGACTACAACCAAAGACTGACCTTTAGCACCGATCAAATCGTGAGCCAACACGTCAGTGAAACGGGCGATGCGATCGGCCGCGGAGAGTTCGTTATAGGGTTTTTCATCGCTTGCATGTTCGTGACTTGCACCGGAAAGCATGCCATCAATTGCGGCTTCCAAGCTTGCCAAGAAGGGAGTCATTTGCGAGGGTTGCAAGGGCAAGCGGGAGTCGGCCGACATTCCTGTTGAGGAAAAACCCGACTCCACCGAATACAAGCGGCTCATTTCACCGCTGGTGGGATTTCGCCCTGCGCCATATCCGAAAGCGTTATGAACAAAGTTCGGATGATTTCCAAGCAGGTCCGCTTCGACAGTTAAGAGGATTTTAGCATCTTTGACATTGTATGTCGGTCGCGCTTGCAATCCCGTCGCCGCTTTTACTCCTGCGGCGTCTCCGCTGCCATGGACGGCGTCAAACACACAGACCTTGGCGTTCGGCATAGATTTCCGCAATTGAGCGATCTGCCGAACGAGTGAGGGTGACCGTGACGGTGGCATTAGAAATGCAACTCGCCCGCCACTTTGCAATAATTCTTGCCCGATCGACTTCGCGTACTTTTCGAAGGACTCCCAATCGGATTCACGCCGTTTGGTGCCGTCACGCATCGTCACACTAGCTTTTCTATCGGGGTCGTAAAGACCCAGAATTGACGCTTGGACATACGTATCAGTGCCACCGGCCGAAGCGGGGTGAAGTTTATTTCCTTCGATCTTCAGCGGCCTGCCGTCGACGCAAGACACCATAAGGTGGTGCACCCGCCCGGCAATCTCGATATTTGTGGCACGAGAGTAGTTCTCACCGGGAATTCGACCTTCGGGCCGAATTACGAATGGAGCAATCGTTTCCTCTGGATACCGACAACCGACGGCTCCACTCATCGCGAGCGAAGCTCCCATCAATTGCAACCAGCGGCGCCGCGACACGCCTTTGGGGTATTCCGATGCTGCGACGGGGAACTCACGATGCAAGAACTGAGTGAACTCAGGGGTTTCCTGCAGCTCGTCGAGGCTCCGCCAGTATCGACGGGGTGACTGAGTGTTCATTTGGCTCATCGGTGACAAACGGCGCAGTTGGTTTGCGGGTTGATATGTAAATTCTTGACGTGATCAGCAACATCGAACTCGGGGCTGTCCTCAGGCTTCCAGTCGAGCTGAGTGACTTTGTCGATGGGTCGCAAGTTTGGTGTTGGATTGCGATGACAATCGAGGCACCATGCCATTGAAAGTTGCTTTGCCTGGAAAACCACTTCCATCTTGTCGATTCGACCGTGACAAGAAACGCAACTCACTCCGGAGTTAACATGGGCAGCATGGTTGAAGTAGACAAATTCCGGAAGGTTGTGAACTCGCTTCCAGGAGACGCTCAGGCCAGTTTCCCAACTATCTCGAAGCTCTTGCAGCTTCGGGCTATCAGGACGAACAGCAGACAGCGCTGTTTGATTGGAAGCGTCAGCCGGGCTATGGCAATTGATGCAAGTTGCCGTGGGTGGAATTGCAGCGTGAGCCGCTTCAAAAACGGTATTGTGGCAATAGCGACAATCCATTTTCAGCTGGCCTGCGTGAATCGCATGGCTAAACGGAATGGGCTGTTTGGGTTGATACCCAATGTTGAGCGTTTCGGGGTCGGTGATCAGGCCGCCCATTGCACCAGCGTAAACGCCACCGGCCGCAATCATGCCTCCTAAAAGGAGCACAAGACGATTGACCCATCGGGGAAAAAGAAAGCGATCCATAACACCAGTCGTGGGATCTAGTGTGAAACGAAAAGGAGCACAGAGAGCGTCACTGTGCGTTGTCAACAAGTTATGAACTTCCGTCGGTGCGGCAGTATCACCCTATGAACCCTTTCTTTGCAAGGGCAGGCAACTCTCCAGCGACAATGAACCGCAACCCACCTCAGTCACTGAGCCACTCTTGGTACCTTTGTAGCAGATAATCCGCCATCGATAGCCAGTATCTGACCAGTGATCCAGCTTGCTTGTGTCGACAGAAGCCACGCGATGGCACCAGCAATTTCTTGCGGAGTTCCAAATCGACCCAGAGTGTGCATGTGGCGTGAAGCTTCAGCCATTTTTTCATTCCGCCAGATTTTTTCCGTGAGTCCTGTTTGGACTAATCCAGGTGCAACAACATTGACGCGGATTCCCGCAGGTCCATAGGTTGCTGCGGCTGACCGCATGAGACCTTCTACCGCACCCTTCGCCGCTGCAATTGCTTCGTGGTTAGCCAAGCCAATTTGGGTGGCTGCACTACTGAGCAGCACAATGGTTCCGCCCTCTCCACGTCGCATCACGGGAGTAACAGCGCGAACCAATCCGAAGGCGGTTAGCAGATTGGCCGACAAGCAATTCTGCAGATCCTGGAACGAAGTCAGGTGGGCTGGTTTCAGGACAACTGATCCAGCGAGGTTTGCTGCGCCGCGTATGCCCTGCATTTGTGAGTCTGCTTGTTGGATGGAATTCGATAGTTCGTCCCAATTGGATGCATCACAAACGTGGCATGGCTGGCCTAGCTCTTGGCTGAGTGCTTGTAGCTTTTCGGAGTTGCGTCCAATCATCCAAAGCGATTCGCCAGCGGCACTGAGCTGCCGGCAGAGTTCGCTGCCAATTCCCCCGCTTGCCCCAACGACGACGACTCCACCGGTGGTTTTTTCTTCATTCATAAGGTTGTCTGTAGGTAGGTGATTTGTGGGGCGAGAAGGCAATAAATGTGGGCTGCCAGGGCAGCATTAGAACTAGTCCGTACGGCAGGTTCTGCGGCAACCTAGAATTTCAATTGAGACGGACGAAATGCGCTCCGTTTTGGCCTGCGCTTGTGCGCAATATGAACTGCGGGATGGGTTCGGATGAGCCCGGTTTGTGCGGTGGAGATTACGTTATTCAATGTAAAAACTGCGAGAAAATTTGTTATTTTCTAAGTTGCGCACTAGCGAAATCCGAAGAAGCTAATATTGTTGTGGAGAAGCACCGGAAATTTGGTGTGAAGGTGCTGCAGACGCTTTCTGAAGTTGTTTGCGAGGGCGAGCGAGTACTGTTACGTTTGCGGGCCGGCACGGGATCATCACAATGCCCCGTGAACCTCGTGTCGGTCCCATCTTTTTAAGCAAACGCTTTTTTCTTTACTGCCGCATGCCCATCCCTGAAAAAGTGGCGATTACCCCGCTAGGGGACTCTCCGACTTGACCGCCCGTCGAGCCACGTCGAACATCGGTTCAGAATCGGCTCTCTGCCATTCTGGCTACCATCATCTGTTCAGAATTTTTAAAACCTGCAAGCGTTTTCTGTGGAAACCCAGCTACCATATCAGACGTCGTTCGAGAACTCAGTAATGGCAGTTTGGAACCAGTTTTGCCACTGGATGGAAACGGGTGCTCACGGACTTCCGAATTTCGACAATTCTGAAGACTGCGTTTATCTCAAGAACCGCGAGCGTGTCGTCATCTATGTGAACTCAAAGTACTTTGAGTTTTACGGATTAAAGAAGCTTCCCATCGGAAATCGCGGTGAGGCCTATTTGGAGAAGGCAATCGCAGCAGTGGGTCTGCAGACTGATTCATTGATCAATGAAGGTTATCGATCGCTGGAAGTTGATCATGTCGGTCCGAGTGCAGACGGATCACTTCATTCGCTGCGAACTTTCAAGAGATCTTTAGCGGAGTTCGCGCGGCCTGAAATTTGGATACTTGGGATAACACGACCGGTCGCTCGATTTAATAGGCCGGGGGCGGCGACTAGTCTGACATTAGCCGATTATGCAAAAATCTACGAGCAGCTCAGTGAAGAGGAAACGGAGATGTGCCGGTTGTTTGCGATGGGTGAAGCGACAAGGGTGATAGCTGACGCTCAAGGTGTCTCGACTCGCACAATCGAATTACGACGTCAAAGAGTGTTGGAGCAATTTGGATTTAATCGCCCCATTGAAATCGTCAAGATGTTGGTGCGATTGCAAGCCAGCGGATTTATTGACATTGACGTCTAGTAGAGTTGGTTTCTTAGTTATTGGAACTAGCAGCGAAAAAGCAGCGATCTTGTGGATGCCAAAGAGGCAAGCCTCTGCGAACGCGATCACAGAGAATCTTCAATTTTTCGCGGGAACCAGGCAATGCTTCGGTTGGCTGAAACGAAGTGCGAGAGCAGGGTCGAGGTTCAAAATCCCATTGTCCTTCACGAACGGCGTCTAGAATCGATCGAGGCACTGCTGTTAACTCCTAAAAAGGACTCGGTAGCTGAGTGCAATCCGTGCGTCGAAGGAGTGATTTCAATCCATTTAGTTACCGGCTGTGATTGGGAGTATCGAGGTGCGCGTGCGCCGTGTCAAGAATTCTGAGCCCGCAGATTTTTTTGACCGCACTTTGAGCCGCAATATGCGATTTCGAGGTTTTCTATTTTGCATGCGCTTCTACGGCCATGCGAAGGTGTTCGATTAGATTAATGGTCGCTGTGACGCTTAGCTCTTCGGCTCGCGTCGTAGCCGTCATGCCGGCTTTATCCAAAACAATGTCCACTTCTTCTTTGGTCAGCGTTTCTTTCATAGCGCTCACCACAACACTTCGCAAGAATTTGCGTCGATGGAAATACAAAGCTCGCACCGTTCTGTGGAAAAATCCGACATCCGTAACTCTTTGTCGCAGCGATTCAAGAGGATCGATCCGCAAAATTGCTGAGTGAACTTTCGGGCGTGGCCAAAATACCGAGGGGGGCAAAATGCGAACAATTTCGCTCGTGGCCAAGGTTTGCACCCAAATGGAAAGAGCGCTGTAATCTTTAGTGGAGGGTGGAGCAATGATACGTTCGGCGAGTTCTTTCTGAATGGTCACTACCATGCGAGTTGGAACGATGGGGCAATCGAGCAAGTTGCTGATGATAGGAGTTGCCACGCTGTATGGTAAATTGGCAACTAATTTGAGGCGTGCTCCCGGGCCGATGCGACGCATGGCCTCGTTAATAGCTGCATAAACGGCGGGATGAATTGTGTTTTTGTTCTTCAGGGCGTCTTGCTGGAGTAGAGTTACGTGCGGCGAAGTGGCGAACTCCTGCCTGGCAAGTTGGGCGAGATTTTCGTCAATTTCTACCGTTACAACTTGACCGGCTCGTTTAGCCAAACGCGTTGTTAGGGAGCCGGTGCCGGTGCCGATTTCCAGGGCGACATCCTGTGGGCCCAGTTCAGCAGAGCGGGCAATGAGCTCCATCAAATTGAGATCCACCAAAAAATTTTGGCCGAATCGGTTGATGGGCCGGAGGCCAGCGGCCTTTAATCGACCGGCGACGTAGCTGATAGTTTGTCGGTTTTCCATCCAAATTGTGCTTGCAGTTGGCGTTCAACGTACTTTGACAGTACGTCGGTTTCGATGTTGACTCGACCGCCCAGTGCGAGCCGACCGAGTGTTGTTACCGAAAGGGTATGAGGAATCAGCGCTACGCTGAACGAATTTGGAGTGACATCGACCAACGTCAGACTCACGCCGTCGACTGTAATGCTTCCCTTGGACGCAACCTGCGGTGCAAGGGATTCGGGAATCAGAAACCAGAGCTTTGCCCAAGGCGGGTCTTCTTCGCGATTTAGCAAAGTGGCGACCGCATCAATATGTCCCGAAACATAGTGGCCTCCAAGTCGATCGCCAACTTTTAAAGATCGTTCCAAATTAACTGCTTGCCCTGCAGTCAGTTGCCCCAAGTTGGTTCGTTGCAGGGTTTCTTCTCCGGCTTCGAATTGCAATTCGGAGCCCGATCGATGAACGACTGTTAAGCAACAGCCATTGACGCAAATGCTGTCCCCCAATTGGGCGTCTGCGGCGACCAGACCCGCTTCGATACGAAGCAAGCAACCGGGCGGTCGGTTGTGACGCTCGATTAACAGGCCTAACGATTCGACAAGTCCGGTAAACATCTGCAAAACTGTAGGCTGCGTAGAGGAATTGCACAACGGCGGGGCAACGGCCTAGTCAGTCTGCAAGCTCGCTGCCACAATGCCGGCCAAGCATTTCTAACAGCCCCTTTATTCACCGTTATTGTACAGTGGAGCATAAAATCCTATGAGTCTGATTGAATCGATCCAAGCCCGTCAAATTTTTGACAGCCGCGGCAATCCCACCGTCGAGTGCGACGTCGTCTTGGACGACGGTAGCAATGGCCGAGCGGCCGTTCCCAGCGGTGCGAGCACCGGCGCCCACGAGGCATGGGAGCTGCGCGATGGGGACAAGTCCATGTACATGGGCAAGGGAGTTCTCAAAGCGGTTGAGAACGTGAATACCCAGATCGCCGACGCTCTCTTAGGTATGAATGCGCTGGATCAGCGATCTATTGACGCTGCAATGATTGAATTGGATGGCACTCCCAACAAGAAGAGCCTCGGCGCGAACGCAATTTTGGGAGTCTCGTTGGCCGTTGCAAAAGCAGCAGCAAACTACACGGCTCAGCCGCTCTATCGATATTTGGGTGGTGCCGGCGCGCATCTGCTACCCGCCCCCATGATGAATATCATCAACGGCGGCCAGCATGCGGACAATTCCGTCGATGTGCAAGAGTTCATGGTGATGCCCCTGGGCTTTGATACCTTTACTGATGCACTGCGTGCGGGCACCGAAATTTTCCACAACCTAAAGAAAGTCCTGTCAGCGAAGAAGCTCAACACTTCGGTAGGTGATGAAGGTGGGTTTGCTCCGGATCTAGGCAGCAATCAAGAAGCGCTCGACTTGATCATGTCGGCGATCGATGCAGCAGGATATAAGGCGGGTGAGCAAGTTTGGATCGCATTGGATGTGGCCTCTACCGAATTCTACGATTCCAAAACGAAGACCTATGCTATGGATGGCAAGAATCTCAGTGGGGATGAACTGGTCGACTTCTTGGCAGCATGGTGTGACAAGTATCCTATTTGCTCTGTTGAGGATGGTTGCGCTGAAGACGATTGGGATACTTGGAAAAAATTGACCACGCGTTTAGGTGACCGTGTGCAATTGGTCGGTGACGATTTGTTTGTCACCAACACGGAGCGACTGCAGCGCGGCATCGATCAGGGAATTGCCAACAGCATTCTGATCAAGGTCAATCAAATTGGAACGTTGACGGAGACCATCGAAGCGATTCAATTGGCCGCACGCCACAAATACACCAGCATTTCGAGCCATCGCAGTGGTGAGACTGAGGATTCAACCATTGCCGATTTGGCCGTTGCGCTCTCGACTGGGCAAATTAAAACCGGTTCGGCAAGCCGTAGCGATCGAATGGCCAAGTACAATCAATTGTTGCGGATCGAAGAAATGCTTGGCGCTGGTGCACGCTATGCCGGCCCCATGTTGATCCGAAAATAGTTGTAGTCTCAGTCGCTTGGCAGCAAGAGGTCAGAAACCATGATGAAATTGTTGGCTGAACAGCCCATTTTTGTTGCAATCGTTCTGACCATTCTTGCCGCTGGCTTCGTCTATTCTTGGACGCGCTCCAACCAACGATGGATGTTGTACGTTGGAGCGCTCTTGTTGTTGCTAGTGCCCGTGGCTTGGCTCGTTGCCAATCTGGTTGTCACTGATGACGAGCAAATCAAGATGATGATCGAGTCCTTCGCCGAACGAGTCGAAGCCAACGATGTGGAAGGTGCATTGCAATCCATCCATCCGTCGCGTCCCGAAATTCGCCAAAGAGTTGCGGCAGAGTTACCAAACTACGAATTTGATCGAGCTAACGTAGGTGGGTATCAGGCGATTCGTATGGTGCCCAATCAAGATCCACCTCAGGCGGTTGTGGATTTAATTGCTGGCGTGACGGTGAGTTTGAAAAACGGCGGAATCGAAGATCAAAAACTGGCGAGGCGGTTGCTTTTGCTGCTGGAAAAGACTAGCGACGGCTGGAAAGTTATTGACTATTCCCATCGCAGTCCCGTTGGCAAACTAGATCCCTATAGCAGCGGGACGAAAGATTGGGAAAAGTGGTTACAACCTGCGAAACCAACAACAAACTAGTGCCACTGAATTGCGGAGCACTAGCGTTAAATTTTTAAATTGAAGTTCACCGCCAGTAAGGGCTAAGCAAGCCGTGTTCATCACCTTTGATGGAATTGATGGGGCAGGAAAATCGACTCAGGTGATTCGATTGGTTAATGCCTTGCAGGAAGCTGGCAATCAAGTGGTCTCGTTGCGCGATCCTGGAAGCACGATGACTGGCGAGGCGATTCGTGGACTGCTATTGGATTCTGATTTGCATATGCACCGTCGCAGTGAAGCATTGCTTTACATGGCAGCAAGATGTCAGTTGGTCGAGGAACGTATTCGTCCCGCTTTAGCTGATAACCAGATCGTAGTGTGCGATCGTTTTTTGCTGGCCAATGTGGTTTATCAGAGCGTAGGCGGGGGCGAGAGTGCGGAGAAATTATGGCGATTGGGCGAGCTTGCCACGGGAGGATTGCGCCCCGATTTAACATTGCTTTTGGATCTTCCGGCGGAAAGGGCCTTTGAACGAATCGATCGTCCCGCAGATCGCATGGAGTCCCGCGGGTTGCAGTACATGAAGAATGTCCGCGCAGGCTTTCTGGCACAGGTAGCTGCTGCGGGTAGCGAATATGTGATTGTTGATGCGGATCAGCATGTCGAGGGGATTTACGAACAAGTGTATGGGGCCGTCGATTCGTGGATGGACCGGCACTCGGGACATTTGAAACGACTTGGCAGGGGGAACTCATAGCCATGGCATCAATGGCAAAACAGGCTGCGATTCCGCACCGCTTGATCGGTCATGAACGCCAGAGAGCATGGTTTCGTCATGCGATCTCGCAGGGACGATTGGCAAGTACTTTCCTTTTTGTTGGTCCCGAAGCAATCGGAAAGCGGACCTTTGCGCTTTATCTTGCCCAATCACTCTTTTGTGAAAGTCGTCCTGCAGCCGACCTGGAACCGTGTGGAATCTGTTCTGCATGCATTCAAATGATTGCAGGAACCCATCCCGACATTCTCCGCGTGAGTCGACCCGAAGATCGGGCCACCATTCCCATCGAATTGCTAATCGGCGCCCGAGATTCGCGGATGCAAGAAGGCTTGTGTCACGATATTCGTTTGAGACCCATGACGGGAGATCGCCGCATTGCCATCATTGATGATTGCGACAATCTCAATGTGGAAGGGGCTAATGCGCTGCTCAAGACGTTGGAAGAACCGCCCCCTCGCGCCATCATTATTTTGATCGGGACCAGTTTGCAAAGACAGCTCCCCACGATTCGTTCTCGCAGTCAAGTTGTGCGTTTTGATCCTCCGCAGGGTGAGCAAGCGATTTCGATTCTCAAACTTCGTGCAGAGGATGATGAGATCGCAGAAGAAACGCTGAAAATGGCACTCGACTTTTCTGAAGGCGATTTGGCTAAAGCTGTGCTGTATCTCTCAGAGGAGCTGCGCGACTTCCGGACGAAGCTGACAGAATTATTGTCCGAGGGGGTCCCCGAGGCGCTGGCCATTGCCAAGTTGGTTACTCAATTTGTGGAAGGCGCTGGAACGGAAGCACCTAAACGTCGGGAGCGATTGCGGCAAGCAAGTGATTTAGCAGCCGAGTATTTTCGCACAAAGTTGCGGGCTCATGCTGACGAATTCGACTTGTTTCGTCTCTATCGAAGTTTGGACGTACGGAGTCAAGTTGACCGCAATGCCAACCAATCGACCTTGATCGAGGCTTGGGCGGACGACCTGCAGAGAGGTCATCGTTGAGCCGTGGTGGCCCGCTTGGTCCCTCTTTTGTTCACCGAAGGTTGTCGCAGCATCCCAAAGAGTATGGTGCGAAGCACAAAGTAGGCCAAGAAGCCGGCTAGCATGCCTAAAGTATCCGCGAAAAAATCGTGAATATCGGGTGAACGATTGGGGACAAATCCTTGCGTCCATTCATCCAAAACGGCGTAGGTCATAATCAAAATCGCGGCAATAACCAAGCTATTGATCCGACCGATCGATTTGGGGAGGGCCCAAGCTAACAAAAATGCCAAACCCGCGAACGCACCAAAGTGCATTAGTTTGTCATTAAAATGAACGCCACGTAAGCTGGAACCGGGAAGGTGGGTTCCTGTGAACAGCATGGCCCAGTAAATAACCAGTAAAATCGGAGCCAGCCGAAAACCAAAAATCGTTGCGCGAACAAGAGCTTGCATGCGTACTATTTCTACCCCGGCAAAGATCAACTTCAGTAATTCGTAACCAACTATAGCCCAAACCGTAATCGCAGGGGCTAAATCATTCAATGGAAAACATGGACATGAATTTTCGCCAAACCGTTACTGGCAGCAAGCTCATCATCGCGTTTGCAGTCGCTGCGGCAACTATTTACGCGCGCCCTTCCATGGTATCGGCGCAAGAGTCCCCTGTCGCGAAGACTTCGGGAGCAGCCGTTACAACTGTGCCGCCGGCGGACGAAAATCCAACGGGCAATAAGACAGCCGACGAAGCTGAGTTACCAGGGAAAGCCCCATGGCACGAGGTGGACACTGCCAATCAGGACCTTTGGAAGTCTTGTCAATTCGGTGGTGACGGTGAATTGGAGTTTTCCAGTGAAGCGATTCGAATGAGTAGTGGCGATCCTTTGACGGGGGTCCGCTGTTTGGTTGAATTGCCCAGCGAGGACTATGAAATTGAGTTTGAAAGTCGTCGCATGAGCAACTTTGATTTTTTTTGCGGGGTCACTTTTCCAGTAGGTGAAGAAAAGTGCAGTTTTATCGTCGGGGGTTGGGCCGGCGCAGTGGTGGGACTCTCCAGCATTGACGGGGAGGATGCGTCAGAAAATAAAACGAAGAAACTGATGAGTTTTGAAAACGAGCAGTGGTACCGAATTCGAGTTCGGGTGACCAAGGAGTTAGTACAAGCTTGGATTGACGACAAATTGATTGTGAAACAAGAGAGGGCGGGTCATAAATTTAGCATTCGGGCCGAGATGCACTCCAGTTTGCCGGTTGGTATTGCCGCATTTCACTGCGAGGCCGAATTGAGGAAATTTCGCTGGCGTACATGGGAGAACAAGTAGTGATCGACGCGGATTCAATCGACCAACATTGGATGGGACGAGCACTTGAGTTGGCTGCGCAGGCGGCCTCTGAAGACGAGGTCCCTGTCGGTGCAGTTATTATTCGAAAAGGGCAAATGATCGGAGGCGCCTACAATCAACGCGAGATGTTGCATGATCCTACGGCCCACGCAGAGATGATCGCTATTACGCAAGCGGCGGACGCGATCGGGGATTGGCGGCTCGAGGAATGTACGCTGTATGTGACACTGGAGCCTTGTCCGATGTGCGCGGGTGCGATCCTACAAGCGCGGATACCTCGAGTAGTCTTTGGAGCATTGGATTTAAAGGCGGGGGCGGTCCAGTCGCTGTTCCGTTTACTGGATGATTCACGGTTGAATCATCGGGCGACCTTCACCGGAGGCGTGTTGGCAGATCGCTCGGGGCTGTTGCTAAGCGATTTTTTTCGGGCCAAGCGAGCCCTGGGAAAGAAATGAACCCAATTCGCAAAAAGGGCTCAATTTGCTAAATCAGTATTGACGGGAATGACTTTTACCGGTTTTGCGGAATAAACCTAGCAAACAAGCTGAATAATCGGACCATACCGCGCCGATACTTCCGGCATAACCGATTCAAATGCGCCAACGGGGGCAATTGAATAGCGGAAATCAGTGGTAGGCGATTAGCGGGGGGCAATTCCTGCGTCGCAAATACGAACAACGGTGGATAAAGTCATGTCGGTACGGAAGCTGACGTTCGGTCTGCTGGCCGCTGCCGCCCTGCTGGCTGGGCAGCGGGGGGTTGTGGCTCAAGAGCACTTGCCTGTTGCCGACCCGTTCCATTTCGACCCCGATTTTCGGTGGTTCGAACCGGTTTACGAGGCGGATCTACAGGATATGAAGCCCTCCAAGCGGGCGAATACTGGTTGGTACGGTAGTTATGACCGTATGAATCTGTATTTTAGCCGGCCTGAGGTGAACATCCTGCTGGAGCCAAACGGTGCGGACCATGCCAACGGCTTTGATAGCGGTTGGGGAAATCGACTCGAGCTTGGATACATGCTCGAGAAAAATTCAGGTTGGTCAGCGACCTATCTGAACATTACCGGCCCGAACGCCAATGAAACACTGTTGGTGGAACGCATTGATCGCTTGAATCAAGTCGATTTTGCTGGTCCCACTACGGGTACCGGAGGCGGCGGAGGCGGAACAGGGGGAGACTTTGACTCCTTTGGTCAATACTATCCGTCTGCGGACCGCAACCTACCGTACTTCAACGAACGGTTGTACGAGTTGCAAGACAGCATCAACGTACTCGATGCGAGCTCGTTCGAAATCAACAAGACTTGGCGTATGGAGCCGTACCACTACGGCGGCATCCTCGAACCGATGATCGGCCTACGTTACTTTGGCGTGACTGATTATTGGCAACGCGAACGCTACAATCGAGGTGTTGACATCGACACCAACCCGATTGAAACACTGTCTCATTCGGGAGCGTCCAGCAAGAACAATATGTTCGGTGGACAGTTAGGAGCACACTACTTTAAGAGCTTCAACCGCATCACATACTCGGCCGACTTCCGGGCGTTCGCTTTGGCGAATTTTCAACAACATCGATCGTTCTCGGAACAAATCGTGACGACTTATGATGGAATTGGAATTGGCTCGACCGTGCTCAGCGAGCAGTTGACTCGAAACACCCTGACGTATGAGAATAATGACGAGTTTGTAGTCGGTTTCGATGTTCGCGGTGAACTCTCCTACCAACTGACGCGACAATTCCAACTGCGTGGTGGTTTCCAAATGATCGATCTAGGTCGAGGGATTTGGAGAGGTGAGATCTCGGATCCGAATGACCAAAGTTTGGTCATGCTGGGTGCAACTTTCGGTTTCGCAATCAACCGCTAGTTAACAACGTCGGTTTTTTCTACGAAGACAACGTTAAAGGGGACTCGATCATTTTCGAGTCCCCTTTTGTCGTTGGTTTTCAGAATTTGGCGTGCACCAGCCAGTTAGCGTGCACCAGCTAAATCGCGCAGTTCGTCTAGCTCAAGAGACAAACGATGGCGAAGAGGACTTTCGTCCCGTAATTCATCGAGCAATTCTTCGGCACGTTCAAACACGCTAGCATCGCGATTGGGGGTGCTAAAAAGCTTGCGAAAGCTCTTCTCAACAGTAGCCTCTGTCAGCACGGAAGTCTCCTAGACAACGGGAATGATTAGCTCAAGAACTATATTCTAGACATTGGCCACCCAATCGCAACCCGCATCGCGCCTGCAATATCTAAACTGTTGCTGTCGGGTGACGGTTGGCCACTGTGTCCGGGTTGATCAACCCCAATTCGGCTCCATGCCGCTGTAACGAGGAAATAGTGTGCTCAATTTGCTCAGACGTATGGGTGGCATTGATGAAAAATCGCAATCGCGCGGCGGATTCTTCAACGGCCGGATAGAGAATCGGTTGAACGTTGATTCCATCCTGAAACAGGCGATGCGACAATCGTAGCGCGACCAGTGAATTACCTGTGATAATGGGTACAACCGGTGTACCGCCGCTCTTCCCAGTATCAAACCCCAGGCCTTTTGCACGACGAAGGAACTGGGCGCTGCGCTGACGCAATTGGGCAACTCGCTGTGGTTCTTTGCGGAGCGATCGGATCGACGCCAGCGCGGCGGCTGCGGCCGATGGTGGCATGCCGACGCTGAAGACAAAGCCAGGCGCCGTATAACGCAGCAATTCGATCAAGGCTTCGCAACCGGCAATGTATCCCCCACAGCTGGCGAACGATTTACTGAGCGTTCCCATCCAGACGTCGACGTCTTTCGGATTGGTTCCAAAGTGCTCGCTGATGCCCTTGCCCCCCTCACCTAATGTCCCGATGCTATGTGCTTCGTCGACCATCAAGAAGCACTTGTGTGCTTTCTTGATGCGAATGAACTCGGGCAGCTCGGGATAATCACCGTCCATGCTGTAGGTCCCTTCGACAATGATCATGACGCGTCGATAGTGGCCGCGAACCTCTGCGAGCAAGGCGTCGAGCGCAGCAAAGTCATTGTGAGGAAAGGGTCGTCGTCGTGCGCCCGAAAGAATGGCTCCTTGAACGATACTATTGTGCGATAGTGAATCGTGCACGATGAGATCGCCTGGACCAACTAAGTGGCCGATCGTCGTTTCATTAGTGCTGTGGCCCCCAACAAAAACTACTGAGCGTTCTACACCGACAAAGTCAGCAATTTCGCGTTCCAATTCACCATGGATTGGCTTTTCGCCCGAGACGAGGCGACTCGCTGAAACACTGGTCCCGTAACGATCGATGGCTTCTTGTGCAGCGCGACTGACCACAGGATCGCCGGAGAATCCTAAATAGTTGTAACTGGAAAAGCTGATCAATTCACGGCCGCCAATTTGTGTCGTGTCCCGCACCACACCTTCGTGAACCGAGAAATAGGGATTGGGTATTCCCGTCAGTTGGACTTGAGCCATCGTTTGTTTCAACCGCCGAAACTCAGGCAATTGATCAAACTGGTATTCTTCCTTTGCGATCTCGCGAGCAGGTAAGTTCTCGCTGCTCAGTTCCGTGGTTAAGGCGGGATCGACTACTGTATCACTACCCAAGGAACCTCTGACGGCAAGCGCGCGCCGAATCGCATCCGCCCCCATATTCGCTTCAATGGCAGCGGCCACTTCGCCAATCGTTTCGATTTCTTGGAGAGTCTCTTCAGGGAAACGACCACCGAAAGTTTGCTCAAGGCTGTGTGCGATCTCCAATCGCTCAAGACTGTCCAAACCGAGATCCAAAACGATATTTGTGTCGGCAGTCAAAACGTTGGCACGTTCTTTGGCGATGCGACGTACGTGCTCGGCAACGTATTCCAGTAATCCGCGTTGAGACGCAGTGGAACTGGTGAGTCCGCCCTCGCCTGCCGCAGCAGCTTGCATGACTTCGCCGGCGAACCGATTAGCTAAAGGAGTGCCCGGCGTCCCTGAGAGTGATTCCTCGCGCGTCCAGAAGGCGATCAATCGCAACTCGTTGCGCATGATCGCTTCGTGACAGGCATGTCGCTGAATTTTACCGCTACTGGTTTTGGGAACGGAGCTGTTGCGGACTAAATAAACGGCATCCGGGGGCAGTTCATGCTCTTCGGTAACTGCACGTCGAATTGCGGCAATTTCCGCATCCCAATCGATGTCTCGTTGCCGAACCGTTTCTGCCACAATCATGAGTTGTTCACGGCCGCCCAGGTCCATCGAAACCGCCGCGACCGAGCCTGTTTGTACTGCCATCGACGCTCGTTCCACAGTCTGTTCAATATCTTGCGGATAACGATTGACGCCGCGAACGATGATCATGTCCTTGATGCGGCCGGTTACATAAAGTTGGTCATCACAAAGAAATCCTAAGTCGCCCGTCCGCAGGAAGGGGCCTGCGCCGTCGGCAGTAAAGGCATGGAACGTTGCTTGAGTTGCTTCAGCGTTTCTGTAATAACCCTTGCCTACGCATGGTCCTTGTACCCAAATCTCACCAATCTTATCGCTGGCCATGTCCGCCAGAGTTGCCGGATCGACAATCTTGACGACCTCGCCAGGCAACACAGCACCACAGCCCACAAGTGTTCGGCCCTCTTGTCCACCTGCCGAGTTGGACGCATCGACTACAGGCTTAACTTGTCCTGTTTCTAAAGCGGACTTGTCAAAGCAGCGCAACACTGGCCTGGTAGCACTGGGCCCACCCGTGACAATCAGTGTTGTTTCGGCCATCCCATAGCAAGGCAGGAACGCTTTGTATTTGAAACCACAGGATGCAAAGCGATCAGCAAATGATCGCAACGTTTGTTCGCGAATGGGCTCGGCGCCATTAAACGCAATCTCCCAGCTCGACAAATCTAGTCCGACGAGTTCATCATCGGAGATCTTGTCGACGCACAACTGGTAGGCAAAGTTAGGCCCACCACTAATTGAAACTTTGTATTGAGATATCGCTTGCAACCAGCGAACGGGTTTCTGCAGAAAAGTCATCGGGCTCATCAATACATTGGTCAAACCCATGTACATCGGATTGAGAATGCCACCGACCAAGCCCATGTCGTGATAGGTCGGTAACCATGTCACACCAATCTGTCCGCCACGCGACTCAAATCCGATTTGGATAAGCTCGCAATTTTTGATTAGGTTGTCGTGTGTTAACACAACCCCTTTCGGAGAGCCGGTCGAACCCGAAGTGTATTGCAGCACTGCAATGTCGTCAGGTTTAATTAACACGGGTTGAAAGTTTTCGGGACGATGAGATTCGATGAGATCGGTGGCCAACAGTTTTACATCTGCCAGTTCTTCAGATTGTTGTGCGTTGCTAAGAATTTGATCAACGACGCTACCGACAGAAAGTCCGAATCGTGCTTCGGCATCTTGAGCGATGGAGCGAATCCGCGTGGACTTGCGATTTTTTCTGGGCGGAAATGCGGGAACAGCTACCGCGCCAGCAGCATGGCAGGCGAAAAAGCCAACGACAAACTCTAGCCCTGGCGGATAGAACAACAAAATTCGCTCACCCTGCGCACCTTGCGATTGCAAATATCCCGCCAAACCTTCGACGCGTTCCAACAGCTCTTTGTAGGTAACCGATTCGTGCCGTTGCTCTGCATCGGTAAATCGGTAGGCATACGCATCCGGCCGCTCGGTTGCCCAATGGCGGAGGATGTCAATAAGATGGGTTCGGGGCGGATTATTCCGGCCTAAGCTACGTTCGAGGTTCACTCGCGCGAATTCCACTTGATAAGTGCTAAACGATTCTCAGGGGCCTTACCCTTACATACAACTACGGTTCCTCCATGAATCGACAGGCTGACCGTGTGGCCGCCAAACCTTTACATTATGGTTCGACCCGAAGGGTTTTCCCGACTGGCCGTTCTCTAACGATTATTCCAATAATGCTATATGCTGCGCTTGTTATTAACAGTCGAATAGGAGCCAACTAGTATGTCGATTTCGGAAATTCCGTCTTTGAGTGGCCATGCGACCAGCTACATTGAACGTGTAATCAACCTCTTAGATCCCCGCGGAAACGTCCTGTTGGATACCTCGCAGGAGGAGGCTGAAGCCGCAGTTCGAAGTGGTTGTGTGAGTCGTGTTCGTGCAATTCGCGGCCAATTTGCCATTTTGCAACAAGAAGGCAAGACCATTCGGATGGCCCGATCGATTGGTCGCCCCATGCGATACTTCTTGGCAAAACAAGCCGCCGGACCCTGCCTCATAGTTGCCGAAAGAATTGACGAAATTTATCGACAATTGTTGGCGGATGGTCTGGAAAATCAATTTCACCCCTCTTATACGCGGATGGTTCCCGCCCACCACGTGATCGAATTGCAGTTGATTGGCTGCCCTGATCCTAATCCACTGCAAGAAAGATTCTTCACGCCACAACGGAATCGCCTGCCGGCAGATCCCCAAGCGATTGGAGTGGCGTATGTCACGGCTTTGGCGAGCGAATGTGCCGCTTGGTTGGACAAATTGGACGCCAAGGAGCCGATCGGCTTGATGTTCAGCGGCGGAATCGATAGTGGTGCTTTACTCGTTGTGTTGAATCAGCTGCTGTTGGCCCGGGGGGAATCGCCGCAGCGTTTAAAAGCGTTCACCTTAGCAGTTGATCCGCAGGCGGCCGATTGTTTGCAAGCCATGGAATTTGTTCGCGCCACAAAGATGCCGATGCTGTTGGAATTATTGCAAGTCTCCAAAGAGGCGATCGATTGGCGCGCAGCCATTCGTGTGATGGAGGACTACAAAGCGCTCGATGTGCAATCGGCGGCCATGGCACTTGCTGCCGTGAAAGAAATACGCAGACGGTATCCAGAATGGCGTTACCTTATCGATGGCGATGGTGGTGATGAGAACTTGAAAGACTATCCCATCGAAGATAACCCTGAATTAACGATTCGCAGCGTGCTTAATAATCGCATGTTGTATCAAGAGGGATGGGGTATTGATTGCATTAAGCACTCGTTGGTTTACAGCGGAGGCCAGAGCCGCGGACACGTTCGCACCTTTGCTCCTGCAAGTGTTTGTGGATTTGAAGGATTCAGTCCCTATGCTTTGCCCAACGTGATCGAGATCGCTGAGGGAATTCCCTTCATTGAGATGACTGATTGGGACCACGATCGACTCTACAGTTTGAAGGGAGCGATCGTCGCTGCGGGCGTCAAAGCCGTTACGGGCGTCGACATGCCGATCTTTGAAAAACGCCGCTTTCAACAAGGGGCAGTTGGCGAGCAGGGTTTCGATGCTCTGTTCCCCAAAAACCCGCTAGAATATCGCGCTGCGTTTGCGGAGATTTTTGGTAACGGTGCGAATCTAAAGACGTCACCATTGACCTACCGTTCGCCCTCCACCCAATGAACCGCATAGCGAATTTCCGCGATCAAATCGTTTACTTGCGCGGACCCCGTTTGCCCGTGGATCCAAGGAAAGCAAATGGGGTGTGGGTAGAGAGCGAAACGGATGGATGTGGCGGTCAAGTGAAAGTGCTTACTGTGCTGCTCGCCGTGTCTGAATGTCCGTGGCGCTGCGCCATGTGTGATCTGTGGCAGCAGACGCTCGATAGACCCACCGCTATTGGTGACGTCCCGAAGCAAATTGAATCCGCATTGGAACATCTGCCCCAAGATGTTCGCTGGGTCAAGTTGTACAACAGTGGTAATTTTTTTGATGCTAAGAGCGTTCCCATCGCGGACCATCAGCGGATTGCCGAACTTTGTCGTCCCTTCGATCGGATCATTGTCGAGAATCACCCTCGTCTGTGTACTGACCGAGTGCTTTCTTTTTCGCGGCGACTCGCTGGCCAGTTGGAAGTAGCATTAGGGGTAGAAACATTACAGACTGGCATGTTGCGACGGCTCAATAAAGGAATGAATCGCGACGATATCGATGCAGCAATAGGTCGATTGAAGAATTGGCAGATTGATGTTCGCGCGTTTGTTTTGTTGCGGCCACCGTGGACCTTGGATCAGGAAGGGATTCGCTGGACGGAGTTGACGTTACGGCACCTTTTTCGGTTGGGAGTACGACATGCGAGCATCATCCCGGTTCGTGCCGGTAATGGCTGGTTGGATGGTCTTCAAACCAAGGGTGAATTCGAACCCCCGTCGATGCGAGCTTTAGAAACGGTTATGAAGCGAGCCATGGCAATTCCCAAACGCGGAGTCGTCACGGCAGATCTTTGGAATTGGCCGCCGCCCCATGCTTGCCCGCATTGTGCAGAGGCACGAAAAAAACGACTCGACGAAATCAATCTCAATCAGCTATGGCAAGACGACTATTCCTGTGAGTTTTGCGGACTTCATGAAGACCTTTGATGTAATCATTGTCGGTGGCGGTTTTGCGGGATCGCTGCTTGCTTATGTGCTTGCTTCCAATGGAATGCGAGTCGCACTGATTGATGACACGGTTCATCCCCGCTTTGCCGTTGGGGAATCGTCCACACCGATTGCCGACTTGCTCATCAAAGTGATTGCCGACAAATATCAATTGGAATCACTATTGCCCTTTTCCCGATATGGAGCATGGAAGAAACAACGACCTGAAGTCATGTGCGGCAAGAAACGCGGTTTCAGCTACTTCTCCCACCAACCTCATCACGCATTTCAAGAATCCGATAGGCATGAGAACTCAATGCTTGTGACGGCCAGCCTCAATGACGACTTGGCTGATACGCATTGGGTTAGAGCTGACGTGGATCATTATTTTTTCCGGTTGGCGGAAGAGGTTTGTGCTGAAGTTCTCTTAGGTCATGTTCATTCTGCAGAAGAGAGCGAAAATGGTTGGAGGCTGGGCGTCACTTTGGGACCGAATTCTAATGCTAACCTCGAAGTAAAAGGTTCGTTCTTGATCGACGCTGGAGGGCGAAATGGAACTCTGAAACAAGCTTTTGGAGTGTACGATGTAAGCGATCGACTACTGACCAATACATGTTCTACCTTTGGCCATTTTGTCAACGTGCAGCCGATGACGCAGTGGTTGCAGCAGCATCAAATTAATACACTGGATCACCCCTTCGATTGTGATGACGCGGCCCAACATCATCTGTTGGGCGACAATGGATGGTTATGGATGCTCCGTATGGACGATGGGCGTGTTAGCGTTGGCTGGACGCGGCGCGCCGAGCCGGCGTGCCAAATTGAAAACATGGGGGTGATGCGAGCACTGGGAATCGATGCCTATCCAACTCTCTGTGAAATGTTCCGCCACTCACAGTTGATTGCTCCATCGACGGGGCTTATTTCCACCGCGCGACTCCAACGCTGCGCATCACGCATCGTGGGAAATCGATATGCGTTAATGCCAACTGCGGCTGTGGTTATTGATCCACTTCATAGCAGCGGAATCGCTCATGGGCTGAGTGGAGTCTATCGCTTGGCCTCCCACTTGTTAGCGTCTCAATCGCAATCGGATCAAAGTCTTCGCCTGCAGGAATACCAACGACAAGTCTTGAAGGAAACAGCCGCAATGGACATGATGGTTGCCGGATGCAACGAGTCGATAGGTTGTTTTGAATTGTTTTGTGCGCACGCAATGATCTATTTTGTGGCGGCGATTCATTCAGAAGAAGCAATTGCCGCTGGACGTGTGGATGAATGTCTATGGAGTGCTGACGACGCTGGTTTGATGAGACTGCTGCAAGAATCCTATCTGCGTATACGAAACCTGATGTGGCGACCGAGAATGGAGGCATCCGCTGTTCCGGCTCGTGAAATCGAGGCCTATTTGGAGTGGATGCGAGACGCGATCGGGCCTTGGAATCACTATGGTTTGATGGACCAAGGGTCTAGAAATCGATACCACTATACGGCTGCTCCGAAAGGGGATTGTGTGCCATGATTGTTATTCGGAATGGGTTACTGCTGCTCTTTTTAGTCTTATGTTGCGGTGCACTGTTTGGCTGCACCAAAGACGAGCCGGTACTCTCGGATTTAACTCCGGATGCGACCAATACACACTTGCTGCATAACATCTTGCAAATCAGTGATTCCATTTACAGCGGAGGTGAACCCGCGAATGAAGCTGCCTTTGCAGAGCTCCAAAGAATTGGAATTCGAACCGTAGTTAGCGTCGATGGCATACCGCCGGAAGTTGAAGTCGCCCACAAGTTTGGCCTTCAGTACGTTCACATTCCCATTGGATATGACGGCGTTTCGAATGAAGCTCGGCTCGCTTTTGTGAAATTGGCCCAATCAGACGCGGGGCCACTCTACATCCATTGCCACCATGGCACACATCGTGGGCCTGCGGCTGCAGCGATAGTATGTCGCGCTGCCGGACTAGCCAATGCGATGGAGGCCGAAGCGATTTTGGAGCGTGCAGGAACGAGTCGTGATTACGCCGGACTATGGCGCGACGTGCGTGAATTCCAGCCACCAGACCCTGATACTCCGTTGCCTGAGCTTGTGGAATTGGCTGAAGTTAGTTCCTTGGCAGCAATCATGGCGCAAATGGATCGTGCGGGCGACTTACTGAAACTCTGCGAGGCCGAGGAATGGCAGCCTCCGGTACATCATCAAGACCTTGTGCCAGCGCGAGAAGCATTGCTGATTCATGAGGGTTTTCGAGAATCGGTCCGCCAATTAGAGGCCGATGTCCAATCGGACCCAGCGCTAATCCAGAAGATGAAGCATTCTTTGCAGGTCAGTGAAGAACTGACTGCCGCGTTGAATTCTCAGCACAATGCAACGGCTTCCCAGCTATTCAAACAACTGCTGCTGGATTGCAAGGAATGCCATCGTGAGTTTCGCAATGGCGGGGGCGTTCATTGACGTTCTTACTGCTAGGGCGTACGAAGATCGCTGACTGTACCGCTCTGGGTCTTCAGTCGTAGAAGTTTCTCGTCAGCAGTCGGTTCTCCTGGAAGCTCTTCTCCGGGAGGGCTTCCCCAGATGACCTTGGAAAGGTCTTGTCGGAAAACCGTATAAACCCACGCTTCATTAAACGTTCGATTGGGGTTTTCCATTCCGATCGCCCGCAAATTCAATTGCTGCCAATCAGACGCTAGCGCAGCAGCCAAGCGGGCTGCAGCAATTACTCGATCATCTCCATAAGGTGCACCGATGTCACCTGACGGATAGGTATTGGGAATTTCGATGTGAATGTATTTTGTTTCATCACTGGCAGAAAAGTCTTTTGTTGGCAACATCGTACCCTTGGAGTCTATCAAAAATAATGCATCTCCAGGCACTTTGGGATGTTGACTGGCAACTCGCACCCAAGCGATTGGCTTTCGATAACGCAATTGTATGTCGACACCCTTGGAGCTCTTTTCAACGCGGATAACTTCATCGATCCAGGGGTGTGTTCGAAATGCTTCGCCAATGGCAGCGGTTGCTAGACGGTTGAGCAGCGAGACTTTTTCCAACTGGTGTGTTACGAATACTTCGCTAACGATGTTGGATCGAATGTATTCTGGAGGGGGAGAAATTGTCACGCCTTGAGGTTCCAGCCTATAGAACTCTTGCCCCAATCGGTCCTCTCCCCACCGATTCCATGCGATGAAGCCACCGATAATCAAAATCAATGGCCAAAGCACCATAAGTACTGCTGGCGCAGTCGCCAAACGTACTAGCCAATGAGGACGTGGTGGTGGTTCGGGAGGTTTGGGTACATTCAGCTTGGGAGTCCGCTTTTTGGCTCCGGTAGCCGCTGGCTTTGGTGGCTCAGGTGGATCAGTGTCAGTACGAGGTTGTGTCATACCTCATCCATTACCAAATCACTAAATTGAGCTGCAAGTCGATTGCTGTTTGTTTCGACACTTGTTCACGCACTGTTTTTAGTAGTTCCACTACGTCATCGCTCGTCGCACCGCTGTGTGCAATCAAATAGGCGGGATTTTGGGGGTCGAGGCTGACGTTTCCCCGACGTGTCCCTTTGAGCCCAACTTGGTCGATCAAGCTGGCTGCATCTGCACCGTCTGGATCGACAAAAGGAGTAGCGATACGGAGCTGATCGACTGGTCGCGACGCGCGATTCACGATCCAGATTTTTTGCAATCGCTTCGTCAAACTGGCGGTATCGGATGGTTCAAGATCAAAATGCACTGCGACTAGAATTTTTCCTTCCAAGTCGCTTTTTCGGTGCCCAAATTGTATCTGTGAACGGTCGAGTACCGATATTTTTCCTTCAGCATCAAGGACTTCGACAGCGCCGACGGCTGAACCGATTTCAGCGCCACCGGCACTAACGTTACCTACGACCGCGCCGCCCACCGTGCCAGGAATGCCTGCAAGCCGTTCCAACCCACCCAGTCCAGCTCCGATCGCACGGGTAATCGCGTGCGAGAGTTTTGCTCCCCCTCCAGCAATAAGTCGATTGCCGCGAACTTCTAAGCTTGCCAGCGATGAGGCAGCGGTGGAGATAACTAAGCCATCAAACCCAGATTCGCGGACGAGGATATTGGCGCCGTCGCCCAGGATGCGAATGGGAACATTGGCCGAAGTTGCATGGGCCACCAAGGAGCGTAATTCGTCAACGTTCGTTGGTTCAGCGAAATAGCGTGCAGGACCACCGATCCCCAACCAAGTATAGGGAGCCAATGGTTCGTCATGGCGAATCAAGTGGTCAAGATCTGTAGGAAAAGCCATGGCGATGAAATATCGAAAGCGGGAAGAGACGCAAAACGCAACCATGCCTAAACTCTGCGTTGCCATTGCAAGTATTAGGCTTCCACAATCATAGCGAGATCGGCACAAAACAAAACGCGCCCACGGCCGGTTTTGGAAATTCTCGGCGGCGGGCGCGTTGCGCGATCAACAATCAAATTTAAAGTTACCGGCTACCATCATTGTTGCACCGGCTTGCGTATCGAATGACTATGACCTGCCCAAGGTCAAGGCCTTTCGAATGAGCGATCGAACGCCACCTTGCGTCTGATAGCCAGTCAACTGCATACGCTTCCACTCACCTTGCGATTGTGAAAATACAATGATTTGTGGAATCATCCTGCCACGCATCAAGCGGCTGGCCAATTGTGGATCGGTGTCGCGATTCACAATTGCCAAGCTGACATCGGCCAACCCGCCACTACTTTCCAAGTTTTGCAGCGTATCGGACTTGAGTGTCACGCACGCTGGGCAATCATCTGAACTGACAACAACCATTAGGGGCTTGCCCTCTGCCTGTGCCATCCGATAGGCATCGGCATAGCTAGTGGACATAGGGTTCGCGGAAACGATTGTTCCAAGAGTAGCAGCCAGAAGCATCGACAACATTCTGAAAACCTTCTTACGAGTGGGCGGCACTGATCGCGGTTGTCGACAACGTGTCGACTCATGTGCTTTCTACGTAAACACGCGATAGTCCCTTCCAATTCAGGTCAACGTCCGGCGGGAGTGACTTCTTGGCCTAGTACTTTTCTAAGTCGGCCAAATGAAAGTGCATAACTCCGGTCATCAGTTGATGGCATCCTTGACCACGATTCCCTTCGCCACGACCTTTAGAGGAGTCCAATCATTTGCGGACGAGAGGTTCGGCTCTAACGGTCGCGAAGACTTTAATGGATGAGGATGGGCAGAAGTATAGAAATTGATCTTGACACCACAACGGCTTAAATCGCCATCCCGTGGATTAACTTCAGAATTGTCCCCATACGGGGAGTTTGCTAGCAAACTGGGTTCCACTTCCCAAAAAACGCTGTAACATACGATTCCTTCACAAGTTACATCGGAAACATGAAATCCTGTAGCGACGCCGCGGGGCGAACCGGCAGGTAGAAAAATTGGCAGATAAATTTTGCGTGGATCAGAGACCCCCAACCTACCACAAGTGCTGGCATGAAGCTGCGAATTGGTCTCATCGGACTAGGAGATGCTTGGCAACAGCGTCACCGCCCGTCATTGAGAATGTTGCACGATCGATTTGAAGTACGGGCCGTTTTCAACAATGTGCCTCTGCTTGCAGAGCAAGCCGCGCGGGAATTTAACGCAACCAAATGCGATGGCTTTAAGTCTCTCGTGTCACGCAACGACATTGACGCCATCCTTATTTTGGAAAATGCGTGGCAAGGTTGGCTGCCGATTCTCGCTGCCTGCGATGCGGGTAAGGCCGTCTACTGGGCGGCTGACCTCGACTTTGGTGCGGATATTGCCAGCGAATTGACCCGTCGCGTCGATGAGTCGGGAATCGCTTTCATGGCGGAATTCCCTCGTCGTTTTGCACCGGCAACACTGCGGTTAAAGGAGTTGATCGCAACACAATTGGGACCACCCCAGTTGCTTTTCTGTCATCGTCGTGTTCCCGGTGACGAAGTTCGCCCCAAACGTTTAGGCATGGAAGGGGGGGTGGTGCGACGAACCGAGGCAGAACTGGTCGAATTGATCGATTGGTGTCGCTACGTTGTCGGGCGAGAACCTTTCTCCATCGGATCGATTCGTCATGGAAATCCTGACTCGCCTGATTACTGGGCCATCACGATGGAGTTTCCTGCCTTGCAGCCAACCGACCCACCCGTCGTGGCACAGCTCAGTTGCGGGCGATACATTCCTGCCGCATGGCACGAGGCGATTGGTTTTCGTCCCCCTTCAGCAATGCAAATTCGCTGTCAATCGGGCGTCGCATTTGTTGATTTGCCCACCACACTTGTTTGGTTCGATGAGGCAGGTAGGCATTTGGAAAGCTTAGATACAGAGTTGCCCGTGGGTGAGCAACTGTTGACTCAATTCCATCGCGCAGTGACCAGTCTAGTTCGGAAAATGGGCGATTTGGAGGACGCTTGTCGTTCGCTGCAAATTCTCCGCACCGCCCGCATTGCCGTTGATGAAGGAAGAAAAATAATGGTGGATTAGGGGCTAACTTTTGGGGGACTGAAGGCCAATCATGCTATCCACTTCGTCCCAAGAGAACGTGTTGGCGACATCAGCCTTCGCTAAGCCACCCCGCCTGGCCTGCAAAATTCCAAATCGCATGACATCAAGACCATAGGTGGAATGTGCGTCGGTATTGATGACAATCGGTATTCCGTGTCGACGAGCGGCTAAGCAATGAACGTCATGCAAGTCCAAACGAGCGGGATTTGCATTGAGCTCCAACATTTTTCGGTGTTTACTCGCCGCTTGCATTACAGCCTCCATATCAACATCGTAGGCTGGTCGTTGATTGATTAAACGTCCGGTCGGATGCGCGATACAAGATACGAAAGCATTTTCGATGGCCCCCAAAATTCTCTCCGTAATTTGCGCTCGAGGTTGCTTTTGGCCGTAGTGAATGCTGGCCAAAACCCAATCGGCTTCTGCTAGGCAATCATCGGGCAAATCCATACCGCCCCGTTCAAGAATGTCGCACTCGATGCCTTTAAGGATTTGCAAGCGTCCTTCGTACTCGGGCCGAATACGATCGATCTCTTCCCATTGCATTCTCAGTCGTTCAGGATTCAATCCCGAAGCCATGGAAACGCGTTGACTGTGATCGGTAATAGCAATGTATTTTAATCCTCTTTCAAGGGCTGCATCCGCCATCTCGCGCAGCGTTGCTTGTCCGTCCGTCGCGGTCGTGTGCATGTGCAAGTCACCCTGGATGTCAGACAGCTGCACAAGTTGAGAAAGTCCCTCTGGACGAGCTGCCCAATCAAATTCAAAGCGGTCCTCACGAATCTCTTGAGGAAACCATGGCAAACCTAGAATGGCATAGACCTCTTGTTCGTCTGCCCCTGCAACGCTCGTATCATTGCCCTCTCGAAAGACTCCATATTCGTTGACCTTTAGATCTAAACGTTTGGCGATGGAGCGAACGTGGACATTGTGAGCCTGAGAACCTGTAAAATACTGCAGCGCCGCGCCAAACTGGTCTGCCTCGACGATCCTTAAATCAACCTGCAGGCCACTCCCAACACGAATGGACATTTTGGTTTTCTTTTCATCGCCGCGCAATAATGTTTCAGAGCGATCTGCAAACGACTCGAAGTGATTCATCAGCGCATCTCGGTCACTCGCGACACACAAAATATCGAGGTCGCCAACCGTGTCACGGCCCCGTCGATAGCTTCCTGCAAACTCCATCTGTACTAATGCAGTAGATTTTTTCATGTGCTCCGAGAGACGCTGTACCCACAGATCGGCATCTGCCCAACGCATCCGCTCTGACGCAGTCTGTGCAATACTCAACCCTGCAAGTATTAACTTTTCAGTCTTTACCCCAAAGCCCTTAAGTTTCTGCACCGCGCCCGATTCGCATGCACTGCGCAATTGTTCCAAGCTTTGTATTCCCAGTTCCTTGTGTAGCTGCGACGCCTTCTTCGCTCCCACTCCGGGGATCTTCAGCATGGCCATCACGGAATAGGGGATTTCAACACGCAATCGTTCTAATTGCTCTAGCGTTCCCGTTTCGGCCAATCGCTGAGATTTTTCAGCGAGCGTTTTGCCAATTCCCGGCAAGGATGCGAGATCGCGCTCTGCATCAGATAGTATGTCTACAACAGGTTCGTCGAGATCACGAATCGCTTTTGCACCCGTTCGATAAGCGCGAACGCGGAAGACATTCTCCCCCTTGAACTCCAAGAGATCAGCAAGTTCATCAAAGGCGGCCGCAATTTTTTCATTATCCATGGGTTTTCAATTCGTTGGCTACTCAACTGGCTACTCAACTGGCCGTGCAAACTGGCCGTGCAAACTGGGGCACGCTTGCAAATGTACCGCCGCAGGCTTGAATTATAGAAAACTATTCAAGGTTGTAAGATTAACGTGATCCGTCTCAGATCCATTACGGAGGAACCAGGAATTTCGGTGGCCTCGAGCTTCAATGGGCCAGTGCCTGCGGGCAGCTCAATAAGGCCCAATTCCATTGTGCGAAACTCTTTCATGGTCGACTCCCCATCCGGGCGAGGCAACGTGTCTTGGTTGTCATAGAGTGGTGGATCAAAGCTCTCTGTGACTTGACCCGCCAAGCGATTGTCGCCAAAAGAGAGTTCGATCGTCGAGCCTACATCTTCTGCCGGGCAAGTGTAATCGATCATGACTCGATACTGGCCTGCCGTGTTCACAGCGACATTCCAGACTAAGGAATCTGCAGTGGAGGTCCAATTCACAAAATAGGAACAATTGGGGGCTGCGGAGCTTCGTCGCACTGATCCGTGAGGCTCGCCATCGCGAGCTGGTAACATGGTGATGGGGAATTCGCGATAACCAACAGTGAAGGGGCGTGGGTCCATCGCTTGCTTTCGCGACGAAGGTGCTTTGCGAAGCTCATGTTGCATTTCTGCTTGCCAATCTTTTATCGCAGCGTCCAATTCGAGAGCCACTTCGGGTTGATCTTCGTTGATGGCGTTGAGTTGACCTGGGTCCTTTAGCATGACAAACAATTTGCCTGTATCATCCAAGCGAAAGCGGTCCGTTCTCAGGCTGTATCTGCCATTCCATTCGGTAAAGATTTTACGTTCTGGCCAATCGGTTGCATCGCCTCGCAGCAGCGGCTGCAGGTCAAGCCCATCAAGTCGCTGTGCCGTGTCCAACTCAGCAGAGACTGTGGTGATGTTGGCCAGCGCGGTGAGCGTTGGACGTAGATCGATTGCCCCGGCAATGGGCTTAATGACTTTTCCCGCTGGGATTTTTCCCTGCCATTGCAGATAGCAGACCGATCGAATGCCACCTTCGTCGAGCGATGCTTTGCGACCTTTCATGCCCTCGTTCCATCGCCAACTATTAGGTCCATTATCGGAAAAATAGACTATGATGGTATTTTCATCGAGTTGCAGCTCGTCCAATTTGGCAAGGATGCGGCCGACGTTTCGATCCTGATTCTCTAACATGGCCAGTGCACATCTTGTTTCCTCAGCTTTTTCGAGTTCTGGTCGAGTGGCAAATTGAGTCAGCGACTGATTTTTGTGACGCTCCCAGTCTTCTTCTGGAGCAGCCCAAGGTGAATGGGGCGTGGTAAAAGGAACGTAACAAAAGAAGGGGCGATCATGATTGTGTTCAATAAATTGCAGGGCGCGATCGGTGCAAACGTCCACGATATAGCCTTTGGTCCTGACCATTTGGCCTTGGTCTTCCAGGGGCGCGTCAAAGTACTCGCCCCAGTGCCCCGATGTGTGTCCGAAATACTCGTCGAATCCTCGCGCTTGCGGATGATAGGGCCATTGGCTGCCGTTGTGCCATTTACCAAAGGCACCCGTGGCGTATCCGGCGCGCTGAAAATCTTGAGCGATGGTTGATTCGTCAATGTCCAGCCGTTCAAAACCGGTGGAAACGCCTTGCACGCCACCGCGAAGGTGATAGCGTCCGGTGAGAAACTCGGCGCGGGTCGGTGCACAGACAGGACAAACATAAAAGCGGTCAAAAGAAACGCCCCGCTGGGCAATCGAATCGATTTGCGGCGTTTGGACTTGGCTGTTTCCCGAATGAGAAAAATCACCCCAACCGGCATCGTCTGCTAAGAAAACGACAACATTGGGACGCTGCTCTTCCGCCGATGCCTGAAGCGAAATCGATAGCAACAGCGTTGTCAGCAAAGTAAATAAATGTTGACGAAACATGGGGAAACACCCGGGATTTTTAACCGAAGGGCAAAACAAATTGTCGGACGAAACTGTGGTTCAATGTGCAGAGGCCGCACAAGGTAACGTTAACTCATGGCAGCGACCCCGATGTCGCTCCGCTACCGTCCAAATCCGTTGGCTCATCATACCAAACGCGCACACGTGCCAGGCATTGTTTTCAGAGCCGGAACTTCAAAATCGGCCGGATTTTCGACCATGAAACGCTGAAGCAACGTCGTCTGCATGATGGAGTTGGTTGGATAAGTACTTGTCCATTTCAGACTTGGAAGTTCGACAAGGAAATTCTCAAAACTGCTGTTGAGCTCAAGCAAAACCGTTAGACTGGAGGAACGAACAATCTCGCCGTTCTGCTACTTACACCGGAAGTGGAGTTCAATTATGCCGCTTGTAATTCGCCAAGTAAATTGTTTCGGAACGGATCGCAATCCTGACGAAGAGGCTGGGACTAGTCAGCAGAAGTTAATTAAGACCACTCGTGTTTTGCCCACTCGCGTTGCTAACGCGAGGTTTGGAAAAGTAAAGGTCAACGCTCTTAAGATATCAGGGGTGGAACTCAATCTGTGGAACTCCGTTGGAATTGACGGACTCGGTTTGAAAATCGAAGTTATAGAGGTAGAACTAATCGAAGCCCATACTCTCTTCGTCTGGTGCATTGCATATGATGATGATCAGTTTTCGAATGCAGAGGGTGCTGATGGTTTGATTAGTCAGCTGACTATCACAATCTCTACGTCTGAAAACCCCGAAAATGAAGTACGAGGCTACGTCACGGTTTCGGTCGAAACCGAGGACTAGTATTGTATTGAAGCACGCACTAATTCTTCGCCTTAGTTGCCAGCACGACCACGTCGTTTAACAAATCGGGGTGGGAGTTGTTGGTGGATCTGAATCGATCAAGAGTTCTCCTGAAGTTCGCCTGAAGATCGATAGTGTGTTCTTCAGGAGTCACGAGAACTTGAACCGTGAGTGATTTTATTCGCTCAGGAAGATTGGCAACAACTTCTTCCCTTTCTCCCGTTAACTTGTCAAGGATCTCAGTCGCGCGCTTGGCTGCCGTGAGTGCTCCGTCTGAGTTGCCCAAGCCGTGATGGGTAATTGCAAGCTGGTTGTAGATTTCGGCTTGAATCTTTTGGTAGTTTTTCACGGTTGGATGTTCTTGGGAAAGATCCACATAGACTTGAAGCGATTCTTCCAACTTCTCTAAAGATGCTTCAGCATCTCCATCTGCCAGATCGCAGTTGGCCGAGGTCAACACTGGTGCCTGCGCAAAGTCGATGATGTTGTTATTGTTTGGAAATCGTTCCTTGGCTTGTCGGCCCAATTCGATGGCGAATTGAGCGGCAGCTTTGCACTCGTTGAATCTTTTTTCTTGCAAATATGATTCGGCAATCGCCTTATGTGCCGCACAGTGCAGAGCACGTAGTGCAAAAACTGTGTCGTATGTCTGACTAAGCGTGGCGAAATGATCCGCAGCCTGCTTCGCATACTCTCGTGACTGGGCAGGTTTACTAACTTCCAGAGTCAGTTCCGCATGCTCCAGCAGCGCTCTTGCTAAGCCAATTTTCGCCTGGGGGGAATTAGGGAAACGACTGATTCGGTCTATTGAAATGTCGAGACATTTCTGGCTGATTAACAATGCGCTTAACGCCCCATCAGACGCCTTTGCACAGAGAATGCCCGTAGATAACACGTCGACCTCTAATCCGATGCGACTATCGGAAGTGTCATCGCTGAGTGAATCGATCACAGCAAGTGCCTCATCAACGCGCGATTGAGCCGTTTGATTTTCTCCGACCAAGCGATGCAATGTGCTGCTGCGGGTCAACAGTTGAATGACTCGGTAACGAAGTTTCTCGTTGTCGGTGTCTTCAACAAGAAGTTCTTGGCATCTCTCGGATGCGAGGTCCACCATCGAGATCCTTGCGGATTCAAAACCCGGAAATTCGGACCATTTGTCATCGGCTATTTGTTTTACAAACTCATCGACGATGGCGAGAGAAGCATCGCTGTTCTTTTCTGCTTTTGTCCGTTGCTTTGTCGCTTCTTCGGCCGACAGGATAGCGGCAGCTCCTTTCATTTGAGCGATGTTTCGCTGCTTGCTAATTGCATAGTTTGCCAATAGCGATGCGAACAGGCCCACCGTGATCATTCCCAGCGTCGCGACTACCACCGTTTGATGCCGTTTGCCTTGACGAAAGATTCGTTGCACAAGCGGTTCTGCCATTGCAGCTACGGGTTCCCCGACACTCCATCGATCAAGATCTTCCGCTAATTCGACAGGAGACGCATATCGATCGGACGGCCTTCGCGACATGGCTTTCGTGCAGATGGCTGCCAGAGCTTTTGGCACCTTTGGATTTACTTCGCGGGGAGGTTCAAAATCTGCCATGCTGGAAGCACGCAACATTTCTTCGCGACTGCCACCTGAGTACGGAGGCTTTCCGCACAGGATGGTGTAGAGACTCGCTCCGAGGCTAAATACATCGGTTGCAAAGGTGAGCACGTCCAAGCGTCCTTCCGATTGCTCAGGGCTCATGAAACCCAACGTTCCGAGAACGGAACCCATGGTCGTGCGATGGCTATCTCCCGAACGATTGTCCTGAATCGGCATTTCACTCATCGAAGAATCATCGTCGTGATGATCGACGACTTTGGCTAATCCCCAATCGACGACCAATGTTTCGCCGAATTTTCCGAGCATGATGTTGTGGGGCTTGATATCTCGGTGAATGACTCCGCGGCTATGCGCGTAGGCGACTGCGTTGCAGGCATCGATAAGCGCACGAATCAAAACACGAAAACCTTCGTTGCCGCTATCCAGTTTTTGCGACTTATTGTTCTTGTGGAATTTTTTGAGGGACTCTTGCAGGCTCTGCCCTCGTATCAATCGCATGGCATATCGGGGCGCGCCCGCCGCATCGATTTCCAGGCCATACACGGGGACGATACCAGGATGCTCAAGTCCACCCGTTATTTTTGCTTCGGCCAAGAAACGATCGAGTTGTTCAGGAGTCGCGTCGCTTCCGCTGAGAATCTCTTTGAGGGCAACTTCTCGCTGCAGTTCTGTGTCGTTAGCAACGGATACTTTACCGAGACCGCCTGACGCCAACGGTCTCAAGGTTGCATATCGTGCTCCTTTAACATCAGTAGTATCGAAGCTGAGTGTACCGACCGAGGTTATTTCGTCACCATTTCGAGGCGTTGTGGTAGGTTGTTCTTTCGTAATATCGTCGGCCGGATCCTGTGCCTTTTTACCGCTAGATGCCAGTTTATCTAATTGTTGCTTTTGTTGAGTGCTGATGACCTTGAGTCCCAGCAGATGCTCGCCCAGGCTTTCCTCGGGATCGTTAAGCCAATTGACAACGATCCGGGCAAATTGCTGAGGTTCAATGAATCCCATGCGCACCGCCAGGGCACCATAGTTCAATTCCTCATCAGTGGAAAATGCCATCGTTTGTACCTAAGGACCAAATAAGAGACACGATGTCGATGAGCGACTGCCCCAAAACAGCTTCGCCGTTCAAGGAACGGGTTAGGCGTTTTTTTCAATGGGTGCAATATACAGGAATGTTTTGCGCAAACCCTCCCCGTGGCTCGCTCCTCGCCCCGACCCTCCCGCAGACGGGAGGGTGGATTGGTACACCCTCCCGAGTCGCCGTCTGCGGCGAGCGGGAGGGTCGGGGCGGAGCCCCGGGGAGGGCCTTTTTCTCTGCTCTGAGATTGCGCAAGCCATCCCCGTGCCTCGTTCCTCGCCACGACCCTCCCGCAGACGGGAGGGTGGATTGGTACACCCTCCCGAGTCCCTGGATTTCAAACCTAACTATTTCCTATCCGCCGGGATATAGGGTATTAACCCTTGGTTGAAGGCGACCTCCTGGATCTCTCTCGAAAGCATGCGGACGTCCATCATGAAGCCGTTGATTTCCAGCATCCATACCAGAGGGTTGTCATCCATCAGGCTGGGCAAGGTCCATTGCGGGTCAAGCGGGTCCATGCCGAACAATTTGCGAATTGTCGCCAACCTTGCGGAAGCGGTGCTTGAGCCCGTGCCCAAATGGCGATCGATATCGGTGGACCGCATATACGGCGTCTGGGTTTTGTCCTGCAGGAAATTGACTCCACCCACGGCCCTCACGATTCCGCTGGCCCAAGCATTCGGGCTTCCTTGAAGCAAGGGAGATGGACGCTTGCGTCCGAGTTTCTCTGCCAAACTGCGGCAGAGTACGGCGTATTCTTCGTTCAAGTGCTCGTTACAAAACTGGTCGACTAGTCCGATGACCACTTGCAATGCATCGTCTTTTTCCTCCCGCGATGGCGGCTTCGCAGCTGGCTTCACTTTCTGCACTTTCGCAGCTGGCTTCACTTTCTGCACTTTTGCAGGCAAAGCCGGGTCTAACATCGGCAAGGAGGTGACGATGCCATATCGTGCCTTGGCCTCCTTATATTCCTCGTTTAGATTCCGCCGGAAAGTGGGGCCAAACGTGACTTGGTTGTTGCTCAATATGCTGTCGTAAACGATCATGTCCTTAAAAGGAAGCAGCACCGCCTCCGTGTAAAATGGTAGAGTCGTACCAATCATATCTTCGAATGGCTGTGACAATGCAGTGACGCCATAAGCAACGGCAGGGGAGCTCGCGGAAAGAAACACTGTGTACTTTTTAAGCTCACGGACGATGAAGAATTTTCCCGCCACCATATGCCGCCAAGAACGAACAATGGCGAGTTCACTTTCCGAAAAGTCGAACGGGTTTGCATCGGCAAACGAGTCGATCAGCCCAAGGTTGGCGTTGAGCACATCCCGGATCTCGCGCACTTCTAACAATGTCAAATTTGAGAGCTCCTCTGGCGAGGCGAGCTGATAGGGAACCACGTCAAGACGCTGGTTCACAAAGAATATGAGCGTCCGATGCAGTTTCAACAAAATCTGGAGATCGTCGGGTTCCATTAACATCGATTTCACCAATCATTATGAGCGAGATATATTCCCTTCGCTCTGCTTCATTTGTCTTTTTTACATCACTGTCGAGCGATGCGAGTCTGGACTGAATTCAAGCGATTCTGTCGCAATTCCTCTTCAGTTTCCTGCCCACTTTTGGCAAATTGTACATCACATCGAATGGAACTTGAACCAAGGCTCGAGCCCGCAAAATTACTGGATGAATTATTTCAGCGTGAACGGATAGCCGTTGAGATTTGGCGGAAAGTCAAATTGATCCGCTCGTCAACCTTTATTCGAGTTTTGGGGACCTGGTGTTGCCAGAACTTCTGCATGTCTCCAGACATGATGATGAGCGTTCCGTGGCCTACGAGAAATGTTTGGGTCTCTCTCGTGACGTTGTGCCTGATACGAAACTTTCTGGTTGCTCCTAAAGAAAGTGACCCAATTATATTGCCCATCTCGGGTTCATCGTCCGCGTGCCAACTCATGCTGTCCGACCCTGACCGATAGCGATTGAGTAAGCAGTAGTTGTACTGGCCCTGCACTGCCTCGATGATTTCCTTGATCTCTAGTAATGTAGGAGTCCAAGGCAACGCGACATTGTCGACACCTGAGTAGCGGTAGGAGATTCCGGGGTTTCCGTAGGACGCGATGAGGCGCGGTTGCAGATGTCCAAAAATACCGGGCTTTTGCTCCCAAGCACATTGGTCACGCAGTTCGTGGAAGTACCGATCAGCAAGGTTAGTGGGAAGAAAGGCGTCGTCGTAAAGCAGGACACCGCCGTCTTGTAGCTCAATAGTTTTCATGCTGTGTCTGCGAATTCCGCATGATGATGAGTTCGGGTACGATGTTTGTAAAGCCGCTCATTAAGCCGCAATCGTATACGCATGCGAATAACATGCGGATCGAAGGCAAACCGTCCCAAGAAAGTAACTGCAAATGCCCTGGATTGAATGGTACAACTCGCTCGAGAAACCAAGTTGGACCCCTTCCCCGGGAACCATTGGGACGATCTGGCAAGTTCTTTATCCGGTCATACTCGTCAGTTTTGGTTTCGTTTTTGTACAGGCGTTTCGCGGCAAGGTCAGCTGGATTGTCGCGTTACCGTTCGCCATCAATATTGTGGCGAACCTGATCTTCACGCCGATTCAATTTGGTTTACGGAATCTTCCCTTAGCGGCCTTGGACATCATGGTCGTTTGGGTAACGATCATCTGGTGCGTCGTCGCCATTTGGCCGCACTACAAGTTGGTCTCTCTCGTCCAGATTCCGTATTTCGTTTGGGTATCACTTGCGACTGTGTTGCAACTGTCGATTACAGTCTGGAATTGGGGCCGATGACACGGCGAGTCTGGGAAAGAAAAAAGCCGATTTGCGACGAATCGCAAATCGGCTTGTAGTGGAGGCGGGGAGAATTGCACTCCCGTCCCGCGATACATCCACGGCGGCATCTACGCGCGTAGTCGACAATTTGGGTATTTCGCAACTCACGACGCCTGACGACGGGCTGCGTTCATTGCTATCTCAAAACTTTTTTTAGTTCACAGCGTGTTGAGCGTGACTGCAAACGATCTGGAATTGTTGACTAGCTTTTGGGCGACTCCAGCGGTCCCCCTCAGCCAGGGCTCCGTTTACTTACGCAGCCATTGCGAGGTTTTCCTCGGCAAATAAATTGTGGTCAGCTTTTAACGTGGCCGACTGACCAACCACGGCACGCCACCGACGCTTCTTGATATCCGGTCGATTCTAAATCGCCCCCGATGTCAGACTTGCGTCCGAGAGCTATCTTAACAGGCCAGACCGAAAAAACAACGTCAAGTTTTGAGCGCAATTGAAATCCTACGATGCAAGATCCTGTGGTGCTGCATGAAGACAACCATCTCTTGGTTATCAACAAACCAGCGGGAATGCCAACAATGGGAGTTACCGATCGCCTCAGTGTCTACCAATGGGCTGGTGGCTATATCAAACGTCGTTATCAAAAGCCCGGAAATGTTTTTGTCGGAATCGTCAGTCGCCTGGATACGTTGACCAGCGGAGTGCTCGTTCTAGCGCGTACCAGCAAAGGGGCGGCGAGACTATCCGAGCAAATTCGTCAGGGGACGATGTCGAAGAACTATTTGGCGTTGGTCGAAGGTCAAGTCGAACCCAGCGCTGGCACCATCCGCTCGTCACTTTACAAAGACGATGCGCGGCATCGTATGCGGGTCGATGTGCGGGGTACGCATCACGATTCCCAAGAGGCCGTGATGCATTATTCGTTCCTGCAACGTTTAGAGGTCGGCTCCCGCGCCATGAGCCTGTTGCGAGTCGAGTTGAAGACAGGTCGGAAGCACCAAATTCGCGTCCAAATGTCCTCTTTGGGACATCCAGTTGTAGGTGACTCGAAGTACGGTGCCACTACCCATCTTATTGGCAGTGGTATTGGGCTACATGCCTTCGCGCTAAAGTTTCAACATCCTACTCGTGAAGAACGGCTAGAGTTCCAAGTGAAACCGCCGGTAGAGTGGCCAGTTGAACTAATACTCCCCTAGTTTAATAGTTGATTGAAACGCTCCGCCACGTCATCGTAAGGGGTCGGGTTGCTGGGTTCATAAACGACTGGATTGAAGCTGCGCCGCACCAACGCGCGAGCTTCATCGACAGACTTGAGTACACCGAGCCCGATCATCTGCATTAACAGGTTTCCGATCCCGGTGGCTTCGGCGGGACCTGCTACCACTCGACGTCGACATGCGTCCGCGGTCATTTGGCAGAGGAGTGGATTTTGCGAACCACCCCCTACTACGTGAATCGTTTCAATGCGGCTGGCGGTCAGGGACTCCAGGACTTCGATGCTCTTGCGGTATCTTAAGGCAAGGCCTTCGAGTGCCGAGCGGAACAGCACTCCCTCATCGCTAGGCACGGCCTGGCCTGTTCGCTCAGCGGATGCTTTGATCGCTTCGATCATATCCGTCGGTGCAACCAAAGATGGATCATCTGGGTCAAGAAGGAATTGCAGTGGTGCAGCTACTGAAGCGCGTGCGACCATTTCGTCCCACGCGATTTGTACTCCGCGTCGTTCTAAGGATGCGCGAATTTGCTGAAAGATCCACAGACCACCGATGTTCTTTAGCAAGCGAGTGCTGCCAGCGACTCCACCTTCGTTAGTGAAGTTATACTCAGCGCATTCAGGATTGATCTTAGGCTCAGGGAGTTCGCAACCGATCAAAGACCATGTTCCACTACTGATGTAGCACCAATCGGGTTGAGTGGGTGCAAAATTGTTGGCAGGAACGGCTAGCACCGCTGATCCCGTATCGTGCGTGGCAGGCACAATCACGGGGACATCTTTGAGGGAAGTATTGCCGGCAACAGATGCCTGAATGACACCAAGCCTGGTTCCGGGTTGCGTGATAGGCCCAAAAATATGACGTGGAATCTCCAAAGCTTCCATGATCTTGTTGGACCAGGTTTTTGTTTTGGGATTGTATAGCTGAGTGGTCGACGCATTGGTCAGTTCGCACGACTTTTCACCGGTTAAAAGCCAGTGGAAGAAGTCGGGAATCATCAGAAATGAATCGGCCATTTTTAGGCGAACGGCGTTGGATTGGGCATCGGCAAAGAGTTGATACGCCGTATTAATTTCCATGAACTGCAGGCCGGTCTCTGCAAAAATAGATTCGCGCGAGACCTTTTGAAAGGCCGCTTCTAGCATCCCGCGAGTGCGTCCATCTCGGTAATGGACAGCTGGACCAACAATATGGTCGTCACGGTCTAGCAGCACGTAATCAACACCCCAAGTGGCCACCCCTACCGACAAAACGGGCGAATCGGCTGCAGCTCGTAGCAGGCCGGCCCGAATATCACGCCAGAGTCCTAAAATATTCCAGCACATCTGATCTTGGACAAAGACTGGATCGTTGCCAAAACGTGCGACGGCCTCCATCTGCAGGCGATCGTTCTGGATAGAGCCGGCGAGGACACGTCCGCCAGAAGCGCCCAAGTCAATTGCCAAATGGACCGGTGTTGAACTCATGGATGCAATAGGTAGTTCGAAAGGAGGGGGTGAAGGGAGGGGCTGTCTAGGGACTAAGTTGATCTGCGGCCCGCCCGGCGTCAACGTGTGGTAAAACGTTGGTTAGCATGCTCACTTTTACAGGTCGTTTTTAGCCGGTAAGGAGATTTTACTGTGCAAAAGCCCATTCGCGTTACGGTTTGGAATGAATTTGTTCACGAACGGGAGCGTGAAGATGTGCGAGCAGTTTACCCAGATGGCTTGCATGTGGCGATTGCTGAAGGCTTAGAAGAGTCCCTGGAGGATCTTGCTATTGTCTGTACGGCCACGCTCGACGAAGCGGATAACGGCTTGCCGCAAGAACTACTCGATAAAACGGATGTCCTGTTTTGGTGGGGGCATGCTGCGCACGATCGAGTGGCTGATGCTACCGTCCATCGCGTTCATGAGCGAGTGCTGCAGGGAATGGGATTAATTGTGTTGCATAGCGGCCATGGATCGAAAATTTTTCGCAAGTTGATGGGGACTAGTTGCATGTTGAGGTGGCGCGAAGATGGGCAACGAGAGCGTCTTTGGATTGTCGATCCCAGTCATGCCATTTTTGATGGCTTTTCCGTCGATCACTTTGACCTTCCCGCTACCGAAATGTATGGCGAGTTCTTTGATATTCCCGCTCCCGATGAACTACTGATGATCAGTTCATTTGCGGGTGGTGAGGTATTCCGCAGCGCTGTTACTTTTCGCCGCGGGAAAGGGAAGATTTTTTACTTTCGTCCCGGACACGAGACGTATCCCATTTACTATCACTCCGATGTGCGGCGAGTGCTCGCCGGCGGTACGCGGTGGGCAGCTCCGAGCGGATCGCCTTATACTCTTGAGGCTCGGCAAAGCACTTCATTCGATGCAAAGTAGGTTGTCGGCAAGTTATCGCTCGAATGCCGTGAGGTTATGAGTCGTTGTCGTACGTGAATCGGGCGAGAACAACCAACCGTGGTCGGGAGGTGGAAGTTGAAACGCCTCCGTGAATTCGATTTGCCGCTGCTCGATCCAGACGACGGTCTGTTCGTAGTTGGATGATGAGTGCAGTCGAAGAGCATTCTGAGCCATTGTCTTTGCGGATGAAAAGTCTTCTCGCGCTGCAGCGGCTAAAGCAAGGTTATGAAGCGCCGCGTGGTTGCGAGGATTTCTTTCCGCAACTTGGCTCCACATTTTTTCCGCATGGTCCCAATGCCCTTGTTGAGCTAGTCGATTTCCTGCGCGAATTTCTCCAGCGCGAAGCGACCCATATGGATTTGCAAGCCGTACCGGTACGGATTGCAAATGAGGTGTCAGCAATCGCCAGCTATCACGTGCAGCCGCCTTGGCCCACACTGATTCGTCACCTTGTTCTAGTCGTTGCCATAGGTCTGGGTGGTTTGTTCGTAAGTTTTCGTGTGTTACGGAGACAGGTTGCCCACCCACTTGCTGCGAACCAGCGACGTCGAGCAATTGCCAAGATACGGTGAACTGGGGTCGCGAGTCACGCGCGGACTTATGGACGAGCGCGATGAGTCCAGTCGGAGTGGATGGCTTATTTGGCAGGGGAGTTTTAGATGTGGGAATTTCGGTTTTGAGCTCTTTGTCCTTAGCCAATGGTGTTGTCATTTCCGTAGATCGAGACTCTAAGATTTCTCCGATCCACACATATTCAATTCCTTGCTGTTTGGCGGCGTGCAGGATCGCCATATCACTGGGAATATTCTCGATTGCCGCAGCAAGTTGCACTGTTGTCGTATTCTGCAAGTGGTGCTGTTCAACTATTTGAACAAGTCGATCGGCGTCTCGGGGTTGAGACTCTAGCAACGCCTGATGTAGCGAGTTTGCCTTGGCGGCAGGGCCGACAATTTGCGCCAGCGCGACACGATGACCCACAGCCGATTTTAAGTTTGCCGGTGCCCATGCATACATCGACGCGGTGCTTTGGCAGCCCACGGTTATTAGCGGTAGGAGAACGGCGATTAAAAAAAAGCGGAGTAACGCCATAATGAGCGAAATAAGGGAATGGAGCGGCGGAAAGCAATCCCAGTTTTGGGGGCAAACGGAGAGAACCAGTTAGCTCGTGCTGAAGTTGGCCGTACGACCTACCGGGCATCACTGCAAATCGATAAAACCAATGGGAATTGTTCGCTTAGCTATTTTCATTTGTCTGAAGAGAATCGTCGTATGTCCAGCGATATAGCATGGTTTCGTAGCCAGAAGCTTTTTGATCGGAGTCAATCGGCCCTCCTCGTTGTGGATGTTCAAGAGAGCCTCACGCCCAAGGTGTTGGAATCCCGTCGAATGCTCTGGAATATTGAGCGACTCCTGCGTGGGGCGACCGAGTTGGGGTTGCCGATCGAAGCGACGGAGCAATATCCGCAAGGACTCAAAGAAACGGTTTCTCAATTGCAACCATGGCTCAAAACGCGGCACGAAAAGATTGCCTTCAGCATTGCGTCGGTGCGTGAGCTGATTACTGGCTTGGCGGATCGTGGCGTCACTCAGTTGGTGCTGTGTGGTATTGAAACCCACATTTGTATATTGCAATCCGCACTGGATTTGATTGCGGAAGGCTTCGAAGTACAAGTTGTCGTGGATGCCGTTTCGGCGCGGCAGATGGAGGACCATTCGATTGCACTGGAGAGAATACGCGATGCCGGTGGTACTCTCACAACAACGGAAACAATCCTGTTCGAATGGTGCCGCACGGCGAAAGATGCGGGCTTCAAAGCGATCCGAGATTTGGTTCAAGAATCGCCCCCCGGTTTTCCTCGCAATGTCGGATTTGCCCGGTCTTGATTGTGGTCGTTATTCTTTGTCAGCCAGGAGTTGGCTCAGCTTGCTCATGCTGCGGCTTAGCAGTACACGAATCGAAACATCTGATTTCCCAAGTTTTTCAGCAATCTCTTTAGTGCCAAGACCCTCCACATACCGCAGGCGAATGACCTCTGCGGTTTCTTGGCCCAACGAGGCGATGGCCGCTGCGGCGCGGGCCATACGCATGTCGCGACTAACGACCGCGCTGGGTGAGGTAATGCTGGCAATCAGCAGTTGTTCGAGGCCCAGTTCGCTTTGGTTTCCATGGCCACCCATTCCTTGAACCCGGTTTGCCGCACGTCGCTCAGCGCCAAAATGAAACCGATGTGCATCAGCTACGCGACGTCGGCACAACTGTCGAAGCCAGGGATCGGGGTCCAGTGTTGGGCTGGCAATCTTCCCAAGGGCCGTGATAGCGCTAGTTGCAACTTCTTGGTACAAATCCTCAATTGTCACCACACGCAGCAGGTGGGCTCCGGTAATATGTTTGAGAAACCCCAGAAGACTTTCTCGCTGGTCTTGCAGCAGGTCCCCCAACGCATCACGATCTCCTTGACGAATACGTGAGATCAGCAGAGCTGCCCTATCCGAATCACCGGCTTCCATATTTTTCGCTTTCTTTTTTTGGACAAAACCGCTTCGATGGTGATCGATCCCAACATTCGAGTGCTGGAGGTCGCCCCATGAACACTCATATCGAGCAATCGATACACGAAACGTTCCTTCACTTAGAAGGTTGTTTGAGTCTTGCTTTCGAGCATACGCCAGTTGCCGAGCTGTCGCAGTTGATCGCTTTTCTGCCCGATTGTAACCCTTCGGCGCGGAAGTTGATCCTAGGTGAGCTGATAAAATTGGATATGGCCAAGGCAGCCGAGCTCGGCCAATTTCGCCCGCTTTCCTACTACGCCGAGATTTTAAAGGAGGTATTTGATGATGGTTTGCCTCCCTTGGATCTTGTTTTGGATGAGATCCAAATTAGGCGCGAGTTCGATCTCTTGCCGTCGAACGTCGAATTGCAGAAAATGTATCCACACTTGGCAGATATCCTCGACCAAATGCTGTCGCGAGACATTGCCGAACCGATCGCCAGGACAGTGGAAAAGCCTCCGCTATTCCATGAACTGCAAACGATTGACGAATTCACGATTCTAAGATTGTTGGGGCAAGGTGCGTTTGCGAACGTGTACTTGGCGAAACAGCAGTCGATGATGCGATTGGTTGCACTGAAAGCATCACATCGAAAGAGTGACGAGCCCATTGCTCTGTCACAGTTGGATCATCCCAACGTGGTGCGCGTGTACGACCAGCGAAGAATCAGCGAGCCAGAATCCCATTTGTTGTATATGGAATATGTGCCCGGGGGAACTCTTTCCGAAGTTATCCAAGATACTCGTGTGAAGAAGCTGGAGGAATTGTCGGGACGACAGCTCTTGGCAACTGTTGACAAAGCGCTTGTGATTGCTGAGCAGCAGCGCCCCGAGCGTTCTCAAACGCGCGAACAATTGTCGCAGATGGAGTGGTCAGCAGTGGTTGCCTGGCTGGGAGTGCAATTGGCCGAGGGAATTGCGGCCGCTCATAGGTCTGGCGTCATGCATCGCGATATCAAGCCTGCAAATATCTTGGTTTCTGCTGAGGGAGTGCCGAAGCTGGCAGACTTTAATGTCAGTTTTGGCAGTATGGCGGGATGTTCAGGAGCCGCAGTTCATTTCGGTGGCTCATTGGCCTATATGTCGCCAGAGCAACTTCAGGTTGCTAGTCCGTTTGGAACAATGAAAGCCGAGCAACTGGATCATCGCTCGGACCTCTATTCGCTTGCCGTTGTTTTATGGGAGCTTTGGCAGGGAAAGCGACCGCAGCAAGCAGTTGACTTAGTAGAGAATTGGTACCAGGCAGTAGTGCAACAAATTGAATTGCGTAAGCAGCAGCCGTTGCTGCCCCGAAACCCGGTTAATGCCACTGGTCGCGTACTTGAAAAGACACTCCGATTGACGATGAGTGAAGATCGCGACCGCCGACCGCGGTCGGGAAGTGAATTTGCAGGCCGGTTGCGGTTAGCACTCCATCCCAAGGCGGCGGAGTCCTTTGAACCGGCAGAAGATAGTTGGCGCGCCAAGCTGTTGCGATTGCCCGTTTTCTTAGTCACTTCCTTTATCATTTTTATTCCCAACGGGATCGCCGGCGCGCTTAACTATCAATACAACTTCCGGTCGATCGAACAGGCACATCCTGAGTTGATTTCCTTTTTCGCCAATCTGTCCATTTGGATCAATTCGATTACTTTTCCCATCGGTGCTGTGATCCTATTTAGCTTTTCATTTCCTGTACAACGCGACTTGAAGCGTGTCTGGAAGGGTGGCATCGCCCCATCGCTGGCCCTTGATTCCGCTTGGAACCTAGGGCACCGCGCGGCGATGATTGGCGGATTGTTGTGGATGATTGCCGGTTTTCTGTTTCCTTTGATTATGGGAATAGCTAAACCTTCCTTTGGACTGAAAGATTCGCTTGAGATATTCTTAAGTTTGTTTATTTGCGGTGGAATCGCCTGGATCTATCCCTTCTTTGGTGTCTCTTTAGTGAGCACCATGGTTTATTATCCATCGTTGATTGCTCCCACGATGACTGACTATGAGCTGGCTGAGCGAATCCACACGACCAAGAAACGAGCTACCTATTTTCTGAGCACTGCAGCAGCAATCCCGTTGCTCGCGCTAGGGTTATTGGCAGTGATTCCTGAAGCCAGCCAAGCCCATAACGGCTTCCTGTTTGTAATCGTCGTGATTACCAGCATTGCCCTACCCTTCGCGTTCGTCGCACATCAAAGACTTATTGAACAGTGCGGGATCTTATCGTCCGTATTAGCCGCTGAATAACGACAATGGCCTGAACGACCGCTGTAGGAAACGCAAGGCTCGATTCCAAAGGGATTGCGATGGACCTTGAAGTTGCACAGTGGCCAGTCCAAATTGTGTGAATGTAATGGGATGATCTGAACGTACGGTGATGGACAACCGATACAGATTTTCCCTCTCCTGTGACGGTTTTTCCTCGCGCCAGCTCCATGGGAGCCTTGAATCTCCTGTGATGGTCTTGGGAAGTACGTCGGCTGGTTCGTGTGACAACTTGACGAGGTGTCCTTCGAAAGTGTTGTTTGGATGTTGATCCAAACGAACGAGCGCGGGCTGACCTTGTTGCAGTAGATAGAGCTCGTATTCACTTGCGTAACCTTCGATCGATAGTTCATGGTCGTTGACAATCCAGCCCAGCAATACACCACGATCGAGATACGCGTTTTGATTCATCGGATCCAAAGGGACATTGACCCAGTTAGCCAGTTCGAGGGGATGCTCCTGTGGGCTGGGGGAGTCCTGTCCAGACACAAACCGACCATCTATGGGGCTGGTGATGTCTAATAGTTGACGGCGATCGCCAACCGATTTTAGTTGTGCGACTTCGGTGGCAATCTTCGTTTCCAGCAGGAGGATTCCTGACGCCGCATTTGGGTCGCTACTGGCCGCCTTTTTTGTTGACTCTAATTCCTGTCGAAGTGACGAGAGCCGCCCCTGTATGCTCTCCCATTCCAACGCCAACGCGGGTGAACGAAGAATGACGATTGTCTCGCCTTGGCGGATATCGTCACCCTCGCGGATGAATGAGCTTAAAAAACCTGGCTCGGCAACATATAAGGGAATCGAGTCGCCCCCCTGCACCACTCCAGGGATCTCAAGGCGATGAGCAAACGGTGTGAAAACCACTATCGAAACAAGGGTGCAGAGCAATAACGCAATTCCCGTTAAACGCGCCATCCTCAATTGATGATTCCTAATCGCATGAATCCAAAAGAATTTGCCATTCGCAAACCATTGCATGGCTATACCTGAGATTGTGAGTGCAATCACAAATGAGCTGAGAAGGGTCAAATGCCAATACTGACCAAGAAGATGTACGGCAAGCAAGATCATGGCGGTCAGCCACCAGCGATACAAAAAGGCGCAGCAGCCAAAACATCCCAACAGCCACGGGGAACTGTCGAGCGGTCGCGACGGTTGTGGAATTTGATAGAGAAAATTTTTTAATGGAGCCCATAATGCCTCATTGGCCTGTTCCATTAAATTAGGCACATCCCACAAATCAACCAGCACGTGGTATCCGTCATAGCGAAGCAGCGGATTGGCGTTCACAAGGAGTGTACTAACCGATCCAAGCAAGGCCAGCAAAAACAAGCAGGAATGCAAAATGCCTGGATAGGTGCTCAGCCACAAAATACCAGCAGTCACTGCAATCAGCATCTCTGCATATACGCCAGCAGCCGCAATGGAAGCGCGATGGGTGCGGTTTGCTAGTCGCCATGCGTCGGATACATCGCAGTAGACACACGGAGTGAATGCGATAAACAGCAGGCCTATTTCACGACACTGAACCCCGTGATGTACGCAAGCTAAAATGTGACTTATTTCATGAAACGATTTCAACGCAGCATAGGCGGCGAGCGTTAGGAACACGTTCCGAAGAGTCAATAGTGATGTCCAATTCGCAAATTCCGATTGAACGAAATTGAACTGCCGAACAAGCAGCATCAGAAAAACGAACGTAAGCGCACCCGTCAATGCAAACATTGCCTTCGAAAACCACAGGTCGGCCAGGGGACGCATCCGTGCTGTCCATGGTGTGGGGTCGAAGAGTGGAACACGAATGGTGAGCAATCGAAAGGGAAGAGAACGACGGATTTTCGAATCGCGCGCATTACGTCTATGCATGCGGGCTTTTCCCTGTCCAAAGCCGTCATGCAACAATAGGCTTTGGCTCTCCAGTTGTTGGAGAAAGTTCATGCCGAAATTTTGATCGGCTCCTGCGTCTACGGAGACCATCGCTAGCCAGTCTTTCATGGGAAGACTGCCGTCGAGTTGGGTTGCCCAATGGTACTCTTGCGACGAAAAGTAGAAAAATTTCGACCGTATTGGGTCGTGCAATAGCCATCGACTCGCGCCGTGTACAATGCGGTGCTGCCATTCGAGTTCGCTGCGAAATCGGTACTGTTTCACGCCAGCACTTTGTCGAGGCATGTTTAAGGACTCGATGCAGTCACAATGGATGCTTCGACCATTAGACCGGGACTGAGGCCAAGGCTCGAATTATCCACATCTATGAATACACGCGTTTGGGAGTTGATCGGATTCACATCGGGACTAATGAAGGTGAGCGTTCCCTTTGCTTCAATCCACTGGTTGGGAGAGGTGAGTATTTTTACAGCGGCTTGCGAACCAGGTTGTGCAGTTGGAACAGCGTCAGAATGGAGAAACCCTTCTACTCGTAATCTTTTGGTGCTCACGACCTCTGCGATGGTCTGGCCTATTTCCAACCACTCACCACGCTGCGCAAGGAGGGAGGCTATCGTGCCACCGATCGGCGATGTAATGGTGTAGCGAGACAGTAACTCAGAAGCGCTGGAGACTTCATGTTCCGCTAATTCCAAAGCCGATTGAGCCAATTTTTGTTCGAATTGAGCGCGTTCAACAGCTAGCGTCGCTCGATCCACTAAAAGTTGATATCGATCGACTTCACCCTGAATAAATGTTTCGGGCACTCTGCGGTTCGCACTGAGGACTCGGTCCAATTCAGTCTTTGCGACCGCAAGTGATTTTTCTGCATCGCGTATTTCGATGTCATTCTCGGCGCGATACGCGGCCGTGTTACGGTCCAATTCCGCGCGACGCAATTGCATCCTAAGGGCGTGCGATCGGATAGTAGCTATCGGTTGTCCAGCGATTAAAACGGAGCCCTCTTGCACATGCATTGTCTCTATTGTACCGCTTACCTCGGTGGGAACTGATACTTTATCTATCAGTTTAAGGATGGGGTTGATTACTTGCGTGGATGGGGTCGGAGATTGTGCGAAGAGTGAGTAATTGGTTAACAAGACCAACGCGTTCGTCAGTAGAAAAGTAAAAAGATATCGCTGCATCATGGCGGTTCTTGCAATTTGAATATCGATTCAAGGATCGAGGGATGAGGGACGATTGACAGCCTGTTGGACTGGAGTATTTATCCAGAAATTTCGCATTAACGATTCCGTCAATTCACGGGTCCAGACATACCACAAAGGACGCTGTCCACAATCAATGATACCTCGTACGGTAGCGCCTACTTGTTCTACTTGAAGTGCACCGGATGCTAATTCGACTTCAACAGAAACTGTTGGTGGTTGGCCAGGCTCTCGGGTAGCCGATGACGCGATTCGCGTAATAGCGCCAGTATGAGTTATCTGAGGCGCAGATTGAAGGCGAAATTGAACCAGCGAGTGCTGCTTGTTTGCCTCCCAAGCACTGCGGACATGCCCCAAGTCTTGTTCGTGCACCAAGAGACGCAGACGCCATTCTCCGCTAATGTCTGCAATGCGAAGAAGTTGATCGCCTCGCAGCACTGGTCGGTTTTCTAATCTCTTCTTTAGGTCAGGTGTAATGACGACACCATTGATCGGACTAGTGAGGGTGAGAAGATGGTGTTGCTGCGTCAGGATCCGTTGTTGTTCTTCAAGACTAAGAATACGCGCGTCGAGGCCAGCGACCTCCGCTGACCATTGTTGAGAAAGCGTTTGAAGCCGTGAGTCCCCTGCAGGGGACTGATTGATGGCTACATTCAATGCCGTGCGACGTTGGGTGGCATCGTCCCATTCACCTGCAATCGATTGTTGCCTTAGTTCTAATTCAGGTGATTTAAGTTGTAAGAGCGTAGTATCACGCGGGATCTCGGACCCCGTATCAACAGTGAGTTGTTCAACGAAGCCATCTTCAGGTGCGAAGACGATCTTTTGTTGAACGGGTTCTACAAATCCGCTAGCTTCAATCGCAAATCGCACAGGTAGATTGACGAGTCCCCCGACGACAGCCAGAACGAACATGGCGGCCAGCAATCGCCACCGCGTCGACATTCGATTCCAAAGGTTGGGAATAGTGTTGAGTGTGGCGAAAGGCGTGGGAATATGTTCGCACCTTCCCCTCGCGTGAACTAAGAAACCCAAGATGCTGTCGAGTCGCGAAGATCCTTCCAGCATTTGAGTTGCGGTGCGCCACTGCGCAATAAGGACTGCGCCGTGCGAGAGCGGCAACGCGAATCCATAATTCGAAGCTTGGCTGCAATCATGCAGAAAAATTGGAGACTTTTGCGGTAGTATTATTTTGGCAATATGCTCTAGATCGCGAATGGGACTGGTTCTCTGTTCGATGGCATCGACACCGGTCAGCGATTTGAGCTTTGGTGCTGTGCCATCGGCCTGGACGTCGGCCTGGACGATGGCCACACGCTCCGCATCCAACCAGGAAGGTAGATCGTGTGCAAGACATGCATTGAGTTCGTTCAGCGATGAAGCCCTGTTGATCTCTCCTATCAGGATGGGCAACTGCGTCTGACATTCTTGTTCGCGACGACGCTTATCGTGGAACAGAAACGTGCAAGCGATTTCGATCATTGCTAAGAGAAAGGGCTCGTGGCTCACAAGGAACTCGTCGCGCCGTTGCCTATCACCCGGTGAATTTGCCGGAGCGAGACATTCGAGCCAAACAACGAACTTCTGCGGCCATGGCGCACGTAAAAACAGCCCAACCGCAAATCTTTGTTTGTCTTGCCCAATCGTTACCATTGCTAGGGTGTTGACATCGCGCCAATCATGGTCGGTGGAGTCGGCCACCTGGGGACGTGAAGTCAAAAATGGCTGCAATGCGATGGCAATTTCAGCGCTGCCACAGAGGAGTTGGGAATGACTTGACGTGAACCACTCTGTAACAATGGGCTGCGAAACATTGGGAGAAGAATGGTTTTCCTTAGCCGAAAAGTCTGCGTTAACGGACTGATGTAGGGAGAGCAATGCTGCCGAGCGGATGCCAGTCCACTGAAAGATGCTAGAAAAGAACGTATCCCAGAAAGTACTCCATTGCGCAGGCTGTTGCGCAAGGAGCTCAAGTTTGTTGAGCGCCTGATCCATCGCCACAATGTCTTGTGAATCAGTCATCTTCGTGATGAAACCAGCAGTTAAAGTTTGCCGAAACCAGCGCACCCTCACATTCAACGGGCTAAATGCAGTTAGTCCCCTCCCGTCCCAAACTTATTTCTGTAGCGACGGTAGTGTTCTGGCCCGATTATAGCAATGGTTGAGATCGTACTGCTTTGCAGTAAGGAAGTGGTTTTTCTGCAAAAGCCTACCTGAGAATCAAGGAATAAGGTTGATGAGAAAAGACGACCCAAGCGGGAGAGCTTGCCGGGTCGTTATTGACCATCAAGCGAAACATCTTATGAGCCCGCCCAAACGATTGCGAAACGGGCGGAGATTTCATTGGAGATCGCTGGGCACATGGTTGCTAGGTGCTGGCACGCTGAGTCTTGGATCGCTATCTGCTGTGGGGTGCTCGCTATCTGCTTGGAATCACCAACCGCAGGCAGCTGGCTGCTATTCAAACAGCGACAGTCCGGGCTGTGGACCGACGGAATTGAGGACTGCTGAACCCTGTATTGAGCAGCGGTGTCTGGACAACTGGTCCGAAGCGATGTCTCCATTGGAATTAAATGAATCGACCATTTCCGCAGAGAATACGTTGGAGCTGTCCCTGGAGGATTGCATACACCAGGCGTTAGCCCATTCGCCCATTCTGCGAGAGCTCGGGGGTGCACTGCTGCGGAGTCCTCAATCGCAAGGCACCCGATTTGAGCCTGCAATTCTTGCCGCGGATCCACGACTTGGTCAAGAAGCAGCGCTTGCTGATTTCGATGCAAATTTTTCAGCCGGATTAAACTTCGAAAAAGTGGATCGCCCTTCCAGCAGTACGCTTTATGGAAACGGCGGACAGTTATTGCAAGATATTCACACGTATCAATGGCAGCTGTCAAAGCGATCTGCTACTGGCGGGAAGTACTCGATTCGCAATGTCACCCTCTACGATTCCAACAATCAACCTTCGAATCAAATTCGATCGACTTTTGACACCTATCTAGAAGGAGAAATTCGGCATCCGCTGCTTCAAGGTGCGGGGACTGAATTCAATCGCATCGCGGGCCCGAACGGTACACCCGGCAATATTCAAGGGGTACTCGTGGCGCGAGTCCGCCAAGATATCAGCTTGACCGATTTCGAGAAAAACGTTCGTGATTGCGTTGCGGATGTTGAAAATGCCTATTGGGATCTCTATTTCGCTTACCGTGATCTGCACGCCAAAATTGACGTCCGCGATAAAGCGCGAGAGATTTACGAGAAGGAGAGGGCTCGGCAAGCGACCAATACGGATGGTTCGGATGCATCGGCACCTATGGCGCAGGCTGGTGACGTGGATCAAGCGGAAGAGCAGTATTTTCGCTTTCAAGCGGATGTACTCGATGCGCTCAACGGTCGACCGCTCGATGCAACACGAACGTATAACGGCAGCTCTGGTGGAACGTTTCGTGGCAATGGAGGCTTACGTGTCGCCGAACGACGATTGCGCTGGATCATGGGAATGGAGATCAACGACGGTCGCATCATCCGACCGATAGAGCAGCCCCCCGAGGCGGCCATCATTTATGACTGGGATTCGGCTATCTCCGAGGCTGTTTCTCGACGTGAAGAAGTGCGTAGGCAGCGTTGGGTCATTAAACAGCGCGAGTTGGAGCTGGTTGCCAGTCGCAATTTTCTCTTGCCGCAACTGGACCTTGTTGGACGTTACCGTTACCGAGGTTTTGGTGAGGATTTATGGGGCGGGAGTGGAGACGGTTACATCGCCGATAGTGCTGCTGCCAACCTGTTGAAAGGCAACTATCAAGAGTGGCAAGCGGGGGTGGAATTTCTGATGCCTGTTGGATATCGGCGGGCACATGCGGCCGTGCGAAATGCGCAATTGCAATTGGAGCGAGAGCGAGAAATCTTGCGCGAGCAGGAACGCAGTATTTACTATGGTTTGAGCAATGCGTTTTGCGAAGTCCGCCGCGCTTACGACAATCGTCAATTGCAACTGCAACGACTTGAAGCGACGGCGAAGCAAATCGATAAACTACAAGAGCGGCGAGCGTCGGGTCGCGGAGCAGCGCCGTTGGATGTAATTCTTGAGGCTTATCGTCGATATTTGGATATTCGCTTGCGGTATCACCAAGCAGAAGTCGAGTATGTCCTTGCTTTGCGAAACATTCAATTTGAGAAAGGTTCGCTACTGGAATACTGCAATGTTCGCTTGACGGAGAGCGAATCGCCTCGTGTGGCCTACGGAAATGCAAAAGAGTGGGCCAGCCAACGCGGACCCGCTCATTCACCGGGTGCAAGAGACCCGGTTGTGGCAAGATAAGCTAAGGGAATCGAACTCTAGTCCGAACGTTTTGGTGTGTCGTTATAGAGGTCACTAACGGACTCACGTATAGCACGAACATTTTCAATAGGGCGTGGACCGAAGTCAGACGCACGGGCAACAGGACCCAATGGCACAGTGATCGAGTCGTCCAAGGTCTTGAGAAAACCGATCAGTTTGTCCGCAGGGATAACTGTGATACCCAATTGCTTGGCTTCGTCAATAATTGCGCCCAATTCAACCAGTGTTTTCTGGTCTTGAAGGGCCTGGGCTGCATCAGCGTTATCGGACGCTTCAGGGCGTTCGCCGACAACAAGAAAGCGGATGCCGCTATCGAGTTGACTCTTGCCGCCACGTCGACCAGCAGTGTCGACTACCGCGGCAACTTCGGCACCCGCTGATTCGATCAGACCGGTCAAAATATCGATATCCTCAGCATCTCCCTTGCCGCTTCTATTGATATCGATCGCACCTGCTAGAGCGATACGAACTTTACGCCCGGGTGCCCAGAATGGTGAATAGATTTTGTCACCAGGAATGATCGGGTCATTGACCATCGCGTCACCGAGGATTCTGGCTTCGGCCTGGTGATCACCACGAAGGGCAATCACTTCAACGATGGCTTTGATATCCGACTCTGTGACGCTCGTGTCATCAGCGTCAACCACTTTGAAGGTCACCCCTCTGCGAAGCGCGTCTTTGGAACCCAAATTAATCATCACCGTATTATCGCCAGGGCGGGTGTAAGTAACTACACCTTGAGCCACTTCGAATTCAGATTTGTTCAACCGGTTAATTTCGCTACGTTGTGTCTCGATCGTGACCAACAATTGACTGCGCTCTTTTTCCAAGTTGGCAATTTTGGTCGCGCTTTCTTTCTCGCTTCGACGCATCTCTTGGGCTTGTTTATTGACCAAGTCTTGAAGTTCTGCGCCATCCTTTTTCATTTTCTGACGTTCTTCATCGAAAACAGTCCGAAGACGCTCTTTTTCCAACTCAGCCTGTTGTTGCAAGGCTTCTGCAGTCTTTTGAGCATCCTGGGCAACCTTGATATCTGCCGCAGCTTGGGCCTTTTCTTGTTCTCGCGCTTGGCTGACTGCGTTGTACTGATTGACTCGCTCGCGAATGACTCCAACCAAGTATTCAGGTAAGGCCGTTAAATTCCGCTGTGAACTATCGACTTCGGGACCAAAATAGGCGAGTACGTTTTTCGTATCCGTAACTACCTTTTCCATGTTGGCATCTCCGGTCGCACTTTCGGCCAGCTGCGTTTGCTCAGCTTCCGTCAATTCACCGATTCCAATCACGGACATCATGTAGCTAATTTGGTTGCTTTGCTTTTGCAAATTCCCATTAGCGGCAGCCAGGCTCGTATTGGCCCGTTCCGCATCACTTGCTGAAGTATCACCCCATCGCCAAAACAAGAAGTTTAGGACGAGCGACAACACTAAGAAGATTACGGAGGCGATCAGGCTTCCGCGGATCACCGAATCATCGCGAGCTGGCATAACGAACAAAACCCCGGGGATTGGTTTGCGGTTTGGGGGGTGATGACAAGATCAATTCCACATCCTATCTACCCCGATCCCTATTTCCAGTCAGTCTAGCAATATCCGTCAAGAAAGACGGAAAGTTATTCCTATTATTACGATTCAACCGTCTAGTGGATATGCGCGGATCACGTGAATTGCAGTTCACTGCGAATGTATTATGCGGGAGTGCGTTTGCGTCCACTTTTTCCCTCAAAGTGGTTGCTACGCTCAGACACTTATGTCAAAAGCGTAGTAATTAGGGGGTAGCAGGTGCCGCGACCAGCTCGTCTTCGGGGGCAATTTCGGGGTCCGATTTTGGTGGTGCTGGATCATCGCTGGGGACGGGGATTGGGATCAGAACGATTCGAACGGGGGTTCCGCGTGGGGGGATGTTCTGCGTGAATGCGCTAAATTGCAATGCTGCATTGGTTGCACTGCTCTCCACGGGCAGGTCCAGGGTTGCCGTGGTGAAATTCGAAACACAGATTAAGTCCCCCGAATCGGCCTGATAGTATTCTTTGCCAGTTTCGGGCTCTGTCCAAAAGCTGCTGCCGCCAAAAACCCAGTCCAGGTCGAGGGCCTTGTTGGTGCCAGTGTATTCGACCCATTGTTGAGCTTTACTCTTTTGGATTTTGCCTTCGCTATCTTTCCACAGCACCCAAATGGCAATTCGTTGACCGGTCGCAGGCCGATATTCGGGATCAAAGGCGACGGGCGTTCCCTGGGTTGCACCAACGGCCAGCAGAGCCGCTTGAACGTAACGGGATTTGGAAAGTACGGCTACGACCGATTCATGCTCCTTCGTACCTATGGGACAAGCGAACATTTCTAAGGGGCCTTCTCGCAATGCGACATAGCCGTCGACGATAACTCGTCCCATTTTTCCATCGACCCACAGATTAGCGTCGGGAGCCAGTCGCGTGGTCCCGGCCGGCTCGATGAAAGCCTTCTCGGCAGCCGTTTCCGAAGGGTTTTTCATGCCGTAGGGGTCGTTCGCCGGTGCCTGGCTTTCGTTTGTGTTTGCGGTAGCATCCGGATCGGAGCCTGGATTTGACGTTGAGGTCGCCGAATCGTTGACGGTAGGTGGAATTCGCAAAGAGTCCGTGTTGTTTGCTGTTCCCAGCGAAGTGTCGGACGCCGTTTGCAGACCTCCAGAATCCGAATCGGGAGACTCATGTATTGCCAAGTCGGCTTGATTTTCGGCCCCAGTTTTCTGCGACGACAAGTCATTCGTGGGAGCCTGATTGTCCTTCGAAGATGAGCAGCCGACTAACATTAACAAAGGAAAAACGAGGGCCACCGATGCGGGTTGCAGCAACTTTTTGTGCCTTACGTAGCTGGTCGCCCATGCAAACAGATACCAGCGAGTTTCAGATTGTGATTGTTGGGTCATTGCGTTGCTCGCTGGTGTATAAAGAATGGTGCAGCTACCGAACCAATAACTTACCAAGTTTGCCTTCGTTGATGAGACCGATTTTATGGCAGTCGCAGAACAAAATGATGCCCCCGCGAATGGGCGTGAGGCACACTGGCCTGATTTGCGCGAAAAAACCGCGCGTAGGAGTTTGCGTAGAAATCTGCGGATTCTCTGGCCGGAGAAATGCGGCGTAGGGGGCGGAGTGCTTCGCTGGGGCGTGTCTGTGGCCTTCGGCCAGATTCCAGAAACGGTAGCAATGTTGTCTCGAATTGCCGCCAAACGGAAATTTGCCAGCGATTTTGATTTGTCCAAAGCAGCCGAAAACTTTGTCGCTGCGGCCAATCAGAATCCCGTTGACATGGCAACCGTTTTGGAAGGAGTTGCTTGGGCTTATGCAATGCCCGAACTCGCCTTACGTCATGAGTCTCATGTTTCTGAGGATCTTTGGTGGGAGTTGCTAGGTGAATTACAAGGCTTGCAGCGGGTTGCCATCGAGCAATTGCCACATGAATCGATGGTCAGATTGCTGGCCGGTGGTGAAATCGGAGCGGTACTTGCTTGGCGGATGATTGATCTTCCCTCATGTGCAGGGTTGCAAGATGCGGCAATGCAAGCGACGACGGATTGGTTCGAAAAGTCAGGGCACTCGGTCGCGGCTGCGGTTTCCGAATCGGGGCGATGGGGACGCGTGGTATTGGCATCTGCGATTCGTTGTCGACGATTAGCCGCGCGTGCGAGTCGACGGTTGACTATGAAAAAGTCAGCTGCGGCAATTGACTTGGCCACATGGATGGCCACCCTTGTCCGCTCCGATGGCTCGGCGACCTTGCAACCATCGTCTGGCCGACCGATGGACGATCTGGCTAGCGAAGGGTTGTTTGACATTGCGGTATCCGAACTAGGCGGACCCTCGTTGCAAGCAGCACTCGACGCATCGCTCGGGCGAGGAAAGTCGGACGGCAAGTCGGCTTGGAAAGTAGAGTTGCCAGAGCCGGGATGGTTTGATGAAGATTCCCAGTTGGCGGTGATGTTGCCAGATTGGGATGTGAGAAAAGGGAGACTGGCAGTCCATTACGAGGGCCAAAAGACACGAATGGAAATCGGCGGAGGCAAGCGACCTCTCGTTGCCGGAGATTGGGAGATCGAACTTAAGCTCAATGGAAAAGCATTGCACCCGACTGGACCCTGGAGCGACGTTTGTTGGTACTCGGATGACGACGTGCATTACTTGGAGATTGAGCAGAGTTTCGATTTGGGACTCAAGGTGCAACGTCAATGGTTGATGCTCCGCGATGATCAGTGTTTGATGTTGGCCGATGCGGTAATCGGTGGCCCAATGGGGCAAACTATTGAATATCGCAGCCTGCTGCCCCTCATGACTGTAGCGGGAGTCGAGGAAGAAAAAGAAACGCGCGAGTTATTTATCAGTGATGGAAAACCGCGCGCACTGGTCTTGCCGCTCGCCTTGAATGAGTGGCGTGTTGGGCCATCTTCAGGAATGTTTCGTGTTGTTGACGCGCCCTTGGAGTCCGAGGATGACCCCGTTCGCGGGTTGGTGATGAGCAGTGAATTGCGTGGTGAAGTCGCTCTGTATGCACCACTGTGGATCGACTTTGACAAAAAACGAATGACGAAACCAAGAACTTGGCGCAGACTTACTGTAGGACAAGCACTCGCTTTAGTACCAAGTAACGAAGCAGCCGCGTTTCGAATTCAATTGGGCGACGATCAGTGGCTCATCTATCGCTCGCTCAATGGTCAACACAATCGAACCTTTTTAGGTAAGAACCTTGTCTCCGAATTTTTCTGCGGACGATTCGATTCGGAAAATGGCGATGTCGAGGAGCTAATTTCTGTCGATGAACAACCCGATTGATTCCATTCGTGATCGATGGCAGAAAGTCCTCGAGGAAGTGGACGGAGCGCTGCACCAGGCGGCGCGCTCCGGAGATATCGTCAAAGTCATTGGAGTTACCAAGTATGTAGATGCCGCACAAACTCGGGAACTGGTACTGGCCGGTTGCCGATTGCTGGGCGAAAGTCGACCACAAGCATTGTGGGATAAGGCCGATTTGCTCCAAGATCTTGATTGCCAGTGGCATCTTATCGGTAGCCTGCAGCGAAACAAAGTTCGAAAAACTCTTTCCTGCGTCTCTTTGATTCACTCCCTGGATAGCGTTCGTTTAGTGCGATTTATTGACTCCATTGCCAAAGAAAACCATCAATTAGTCCAAGGGCTTTTGGAAATCAATGTCTCGGGCGACTCAGCAAAGCAAGGTCTCCCGCCAACAGAATTGTTCGCCACGCTCGACGAATTAGCAGATATTCGCAACGTTCAAATTGTGGGATTGATGGCGATGGCTGGGTTGAGCGCTACACCATCACAAGCTGAAAGCCAATTTGCCCAATTGAGAGCCTTGCGTGATAAAGCTATTGCCCGAGGCTTGCCCGACCACGTAACCTTAAATGAACTCTCGATGGGCATGAGTGACGATTTTCCCATGGCGATTGCCCAGGGGGCTACCATGGTAAGGATTGGATCGAGGCTTTTTCTTAGTTAGCGATTCAGTCTATCGGCAGTGTCCATTGATTGAGAATATCGCGTGATGGGCGGACTTCCTTAAAATTTGCGGAGTGGACACAGATGCGACAAAACCACCAATTATCGACTCTTTCGTTTGCGGCCGCAGCGGCCTGCTTGTGTGTGGGACTTGGATTCACATCCGTGAAAGCGAGTGACCCGGCGGCCAAAAAAAAGTCCAATGTGCCAACTTCCGTCGCTACTTTTGGCGGCGGTTGTTTCTGGTGCGTTGAAGCCGTCTTCGAACGAATGAAAGGGGTTTCCGAGGTGGTTTCGGGTTACGAAGGGGGACATGTCGAAAATCCTACCTACGAACAAGTTTGTACAAAACGAACCGGTCACATCGAGGTTTGTCAAATTCACTATGACCCAACAGTGATCTCCTACGAGGAACTGCTGAAAGTCTTTTTCAAAACGCACGATCCAACCTCGCGTGATGCTCAAGGTGCTGACCATGGGCCTCAATATCGCAGCGCAATCTTCTATCACGATGACGTTCAAATGGAAGCAGCAGAGGCTTACATCAAAAAGCTCAATGAGTCAAAAACGTTTGGGCCACGACGCATCGTAACGGTCGTCAAGAAGACTGAGGTGTTTTACCCAGCGGAGGATTATCATCAGGATTATTTCGCAAAAAACCCTAACGATGCTTACTGCCAAGCGGTAGCTCGTCCTAAAGTCGAAAAGGTTGAGGAAGAATTTGCCGATAAGCTCAAATCTGAAGACTCTCAATGAAATAAGTGCCCGTATCGTGGCAGCATAAAGACAAAACGTCTGCGACTATTGATTGGAATGATAGGTATCGAGGTGCTGCGCTATGATGCGCAGGACCTCGATGTCGTTTTCGGGCCGAGTCGCGCTGTTGGGATACGTACGATTGCTGGCGATTTGATTCTTGATGTGAAGATATTGGGCCGCATTGTGTTTGTAAGCTGGCACCGGTTGCCGAAACACGAACATTCCCAAATATTGCAGCCAGTCATTGAGTTCAAAAAATCGCGCGTCACCCGATTCCCAGTAACGATCGCGAAGTGAGAACGAGTTGGGATCAAAAGTGCTCAAACCCAATAGATAATCGCTGCCGTACATCACCATATCGATGGCCAGATCGTTTCCCGTGAGTACTCGGAACTCAGGCCGTACCCGATCGCGAATGCTGAGACGGTCCCATTCCATCTGTCGACTGAGGGACGAGTGTTTGGCGCCGATGCATTGCGGAATCTGGATCCATTGCTCATAGAACTCCTCATCATAAATGCGGCCGAAAGGAGCAAACATCCTACCTAGCTCGAAACCGATAAATGAACCGATGTGGTGCCCAATGTTTTCATAAGCACGCATCATTCCTTCACTATTCATTTCCGTCAGTCCAAAGGACTGAAAGATCACCGGAGTGCCGCCGTGAAATTGGATCGCATCGAGAGCTTCGCGATAGCCATTCCAGTCCAGTGCATCCCCTGGACGATCGGAAACAAAAGCACCCGCAACGTACATCCTGCCATCGCAGATTTCTGCAGTAATTCGCAGCACCTCTTTTCGCACCGATTCACTAATCAAGTGTGCGTAACCAGTGTCCATATTGACTGCTGGAACTAAGTCGGCGTTGAGGGTTCGCAGTACATGATTTCGAAACCCGACCCAGTCAACACTTTCATCGTGGTTCAGCGGCAATAAGATCGCCGACATCCCAAGGATTTTGCGTCGCAGTCTTAGTGGCAGAGGAGCAATGGTTGCGCAAGGAAGTTCAGACATTGGGTCTTAAGTGCCGGGTGTTGCGTTCGGGGTATCGGGGCAGATTGGGATCAAGAAACTCACCAAACGCATCCGCGCGCATCCACCCAATCGATCTCAGCAACGCTATCATCGTCATTTGCCCAATAAGTCGCATCAGTCAAATTGATACAGGGACAAATGTGGTTGGGGACGATGGATACTCGTTGGCCGATCTGGGGAGGAATGGGGCACGCAGAAACATCGATCATGCCGTGTTCTTCGCTGAGCCGACGAATAATAGCCTCGGGGAATTCCAGCACATGACCATGTCCATCCACATGCAATGCCCCATCGCTGGTTAGCACTTTCGATCCCGCGTCCACGACCACTTGACCAGGTACCGCGTCCGAAACCACCGTAGCGACAACAATTGCTGCGCACTGCTCGAATGTGGCATGTCCGCCGGTAACGCACATGCGGTCGTTATAGACGTATGTGCCTGGTCGAATTTCAGTCAGTTGTGGATTGAAATGTGATTGCACGCCCGTTGGAGTGGAACCTCCTGACACGACACGACAGTTTAGGCCTAGGGCAAGCAATGCCGACTTCACTTCGACAAGGCGTTCGCTCTGTGACGTCAAGGAATCGTATTGTGTGGCGGGAGGCCCCATCAAATTGCCCGGGTAACAAAAGATTCCGGCGAATTCGACTCCCGACGTTGCCTGAATGAATTGAGCTAATTTCAGTATTGTTTCGAGTTCGCCAATTCCCGTTCGTCCAAAACCGAGGTTCACATCAACCAGCAGATCAATGGTTACACCGCCAGCGTGTGCCGCTGCGGCCAAATTCTGGGCTGCGGCTGCAGAATCGACGGCGACAGTAATGTGAGTTCCCTGGGCCACCAATTGGGCCAATCGCTGTGCTGCAGCCGGTTGAACAATGGGGTACGCAATCAGTAGGTCATGGCAAACCTGGGCCATGACCTCTGCTTCACTCGGTTTGGCAACTGTCAGCCCAATGGCCCCGGCGTCGAGTTGCAGGGTGGCTACCCGCAGTGATTTGTGGGTCTTGGCGTGAGGCCGAAGGGATAGTCCTTTGGCCTTAGCATACTTGGCCATGCGTTCGATATTGTCAGCCACCACTCGGGGGCGAATCCGCATAAAAGGAGTCGGAATTTCTTCCACACGCACCAAGGGGCGGTTGATGCCATGGGGTCCAGGAGCTGGCGACCGTTTCGGGGGAAGGCTAGTGGAGGAGGTGTTCATGTGCACTCTGTTCACGGGAGCGTTGAAACAAGTCAAGTCGCAGTAAATAGCAGACTGCCCGATTCTAGGCGGAACGAGAGCAAGCGAGGAGACTACCGAGTCGAGAAAGGGATCTGCCAGGCTGGCATACAACTTGGGGGACGGAGCTTAATTCGCCTGTTAACCAAATGGTGTAATTTGTCGTAAGTGCTTTACTCTATGGTGTTTGCGTCTCAATTTGACGATTCCGGCACGCCTCTTGCTCAACGGAAGGGACCGAATCGATGGGCTGTCAGATTAGACGGTCGTCGGTCTCCGAAAAAACATAGAGAGTCATCCGCCCCGTTGGCGGTGCATCAAGTTTTACTTAAGTCAATTAAACAACAACCAAGGAGAAACACGACGTGGCAAAGCAGATCGTGTTCGATGACGAAGCCCGCGGGCCTTTATTGGCTGGTGTGAGCAAGTTGGCCAAGGCTGTCCGTAGCACGTTGGGCCCACGTGGTCGCAATGCCGTGTTGGACAAAGGCTGGGGATCCCCCAAGGTAACCAAGGACGGAGTAACCGTTGCCGAGGATATTGAGCTGGACGACCCCTTTGAGAATTTGGGTGCTCAGCTTGTTAAAGAAGCTGCTAGCAAGACTAATGACGTTGCAGGGGATGGTACAACCACGGCAACCGTGCTTAGCGAAGCCATTTTCCGCGAAGGTTTGAAGATGGTTGCTGCGGGTGCTGACCCGATGGCGCTGTCTCGCGGGATTGCCCAGGCGGTCGACACGGTGACTGCGGCGATCGCCAAATTGTCGACCAAGATTGACGAGAAGAATAAGAACGAAATTCGCCAAGTTGCCACGATTGCTGGCAACAACGATCCAGAAATTGGGCGTGTATTGGCGGATGCCTTCAGCAAAGTTGGCAAAGACGGTGTGATTACCGTTGAAGAAGGTCGTTCCAGCGAGACCTATGTGGATGTCGTGGAAGGGATGCAGTTTGACCGCGGCTTCCTATCGCCCCACTTTGTCACCAATCAAGACAATGTGACTGTTGAATTGGATGACTGCTATGTGTTGTTGTTTGAGGAAAAGATCAGCGCCAACAAGAAGTTGATTCCGATTCTTGAAGCGATCAGCAAGTCCAAGAAGCCATTGTTAATCATTGCTGAAGATGTTGATGGCGAAGCGTTGGCAACGCTGGTAGTCAACAAAATGCGTGGCATTTTGAGTTGTGCAGCTGTCAAGGCGCCAGGTTATGGCGATCGCCGCAAGGCAATTCTTGGCGATATCGCTACGCTCACCGGTGGCAAGGCAATTTTCAAAGACTTGGGAATTGACTTGGAAAGCGTCAAGCTTTCCGATTTGGGACGTGCGAAGAAGATTCGTATTACCAGCGAAGAAACCGTCATGGTGGGTGGCGCAGGAACCAAGGCCGAAATCAATGCTCGGGTTGAACAAATTCGACGTGAAATCGGACAGACCGACAGCGACTACGACCGTGAGAAGCTGGACGAGCGATTGGCAAAGTTGGCTGGCGGCGTAGCACAGATCAATGTCGGTGCTGCGACCGAAACCGAAATGAAAGAGCGCAAGGCATTGATCGACGATGCCCGCGCCGCAACTCGAGCCGCTTTGGAAGAAGGCATTGTCCCAGGGGGTGGTGTAGCCCTGATCCGTTGTACCGATGCGGTCAATGCGTTGATCAAGTCGCTCGAGGGAGATTTGCGTCACGGTGCCGAGATCATTCGCAATGTGTTGGATATTCCACTGCGTGCGATTGCCAATAACGCCGGTTTGGAAGGTGCAGTTGTCGTGAATCGCGTTCGCCAAATGAAAGGCAAGAATGACGGTTACGATGCAAATCTGGATAAGTATGGTGACATGATTGCCGCTGGCATTATTGACCCTGCTAAGGTTGTTCGTACTGCGTTAACCAATGCTGCTAGCGTTGCGTCGCTATTGCTCACAACCGAATCGCTCATTACCGACATCCCCTCCGAAGAAGAAGAGGGAGGTGGCGGAGACCACCATGACCACGGCATGGGTGGTATGGGAGGAATGGGCGGTATGGGTGGCATGGACATGGGTGGAATGGGCGGCATGGGCGGTATGATGTAATCACCCCCTTGAACGTTCATTTTCGCGCCAGCCAGTGGTGCTGGCGCGAATTGTTACCCATGACAGTGTTAAAACAAAAACAAATACAATTCAGCAAATAATTTCGGAGATAGATTACATGGCCAAAGTTAACATTCGTCCCCTTGATGACCGCGTTGTTGTGGAGCCATCGGAAGCAGAAGAAACCACCGCTGGCGGCATTTTGTTGCCCGATACCGCACGTGAAAAGCCACAGCGGGGCACAGTGGTGGCCGTTGGACCTGGTAAGTTGCTTGACAGCGGCAATCGTGGCACGCTCAGCGTTGTGGTTGGCGACGTTGTCATTTACGGCAAGTACGGCGGAAGCGAGATTGAAGTTAATGGCAAGGAACTGAAAATCCTCCGTGAATCTGACATTCTGGCAAAGGTGTTGTAAGTCGATCTTGGAAACAAGCACTACGACTTTCTAACACTCAATCAACATATTTTTGTAAGGATCCAATTCAGTGGCTAAGCAATTGCTTTTTGAAGACCACGCGCGGGCTCGAATGTTGGCTGGAGTCGACAAACTTGCCAATGCCGTGGCGATCACGATGGGACCGACCGGTCGCAATGTGATTATTGATAAATCGTTTGGTGGCCCAACCGTAACCAAAGACGGTGTAACAGTTGCCAAAGAAATCGAACTGGAAGATCGATTTGAGAACATGGGTGCCAAGTTGGTCATCGAAGTCGCTCAGAAAACGAGCGATCTGGCTGGTGACGGCACCACCACGGCGACCGTTCTGGCACGAGCAATTTTCCGAGAAGGCTTGCGGAATATTGTTGCCGGCAGCAACCCCACCGCGATTCGTCGCGGAATTGAGAAAGCTGTTGCAGCGGCGACCGAGCGTTTGCACGAGTTGGGACGCCCAGTATCCGGCAAGCAAGAAATTGCCCACGTCGGTGCGATTAGCGCGAACAATGACAATGCAATTGGCAATTTGTTGGCCGATGCATTAGAGCGTGTTGGCAAAGATGGCGTGATCACTGTAGAAGAGGGCAAGTCTCGTCAGACTGAAGTCGAATATGTCGACGGAATGCAGTTTGACAAAGGCTTCATCAGCCCCTATTTCATCAATCATCCCGCCACAATGGAAGCGGTGTTGGAGAATGCCCTGATTCTTCTTTATGAAAAGAAAATCAGTAACATTCGTGACCTCGTTCCATTGCTTGAAAAGACTGCACAGAGCGGTCAGCCATTGTTGATCATTTCCGAAGATGTTGATGCGGAAGCATTGACCCTGTTGGTTGTGAACAAACTGCGTGGCACGCTCAATGTTTGTGCGGTCAAGGCACCTGGTTTCGGCGATCGACGCAAGGCGATGCTAGGCGACATTGCTGTGCTAACTGGCGGAACTTTGATCAGCGAAGATCTTGGAATCCAATTAGAGAATGTCTCCTTGGAGCATTTGGGACGCGCCAAGAAGGTATCTGTCGACAAGAACGTCACCACCATCGTCGAAGGTGCAGGTTCGCGGTCGGATATCGATAAGCGAGTCGGCCAAATCCGTGCTCAAATTGAGCAAACGGATAGCGATTACGACAAGGAGAAGTTCCAAGAGCGACTTGCCAAGTTGTCGGGTGGCGTTGCGGTGATCAGTGTCGGTGCAGAGACCGAAGCTGAGATGAAGCAAACCAAAGCACGTATTGAAGATGCATTGCATGCAACGCGTGCCGCCATTGAAGAGGGTATTCTTCCTGGTGGTGGTGTTGCCCTGCTTCGCTGTGCTGAAGCGATTGAAGCTTGCAAGAAGTCGTGCAAGGGCGACGAGAAGATTGGAGTTGATATCGTGCTGGGTGCGCTCGATGCGCCGATGCGTCAAATCGCCGATAATGGTGGTATTGATGGCAGCGTGATCGTCGACGAAGTTCGTCAGAAGGGTGTCAATATTGGCTACAACGCTTACACCGGTGAATATGTCGACATGTTCAAAGCTGGTGTTGTGGATCCAGTCAAGGTAGTTCGCACAGCGCTGACCAATGCGGGTAGCATTGCCGGATTGTTGTTGACCACCGAAGCATTGGTCACCAATTATGACAAGGAAGACAAAGCAAAACGGCCCGTTGAAGGTGTCGTGAACTAACGTGGGTTGAGAACAACATTGTTCTTGCCAAGTGTCTTTCCCTCGTTTTCAAATTGTTGGGCCACTTTCGCCTAGTTCGGAAGTGGCCCCTTTTTGTGAGGGACTTAGTTTCGTGAACCACGATGCATCGAAGCGATGGCTCAAAAACGCTGCTATTACGAAGTATTAACGGTCGAACGCACGGCGTCCAAAGGGGAGATCGATAAAGCCTACCGAAAGTTGGCTTTGCGATACCATCCGGACAGCAATCGCGGCGGCGATGATGCTACGGAAAAATTCAAAGAGGCTAGCGAAGCGTATGACGTTCTTCGCGACGACGAGAAACGGGCGCGATACGATCAATACGGGCACGCGGGTGTCGGCAATGGCGCGCCACAATTTGGCGACGTAGAAGATATCTTCGAAGCCTTCGGCGACCTGTTTAGTGGCGGCATGTTCGGAGACCTCTTCGGAGGTAGTCGTGGTGGTCGTGGCCGCAGAGTTCGGCGAGGAGCAGACGTGCGTTGCGATGTAACGCTGACTCTCGAAGAAGCCGCCAAAGGGGTTCGTCGTGAAGTTTCATTTCGGCGACGCGTTAGTTGTCAAACCTGTGCTGGCTCTGGTGCTGCACCGGGAAGTAAGCCTGAGACGTGCAGGCAATGCGGCGGTCGGGGGCAAGTCATCCAGTCCGCAGGCATTTTGAGAGTCCAAACCGCGTGCCCGATGTGCCATGGTTCCGGGCAGGTGATTTCAGAACCGTGCCGAACTTGTAGTGGCGCGGGTTTGGAAAGTAAGAAAGTCACCTTGGAAATAGATATTCCTGCTGGTGTTGACGACGGTATGCGAGTTCGTCTGCCAGGGGAAGGGGAAGCGAGTGCTGGAGGCGGACCAGCCGGTGATTGCTACTGCTTTGTGACCGTCAAACCTCACAACCTTTTCCAACGGGATGGAAACAACTTGGTGGTGCGATTGCCCATCGCGTACTATCAGGCCGTGTTAGGTGCAGAGATACAGGTCCCCACTCTGGATGGACCTCATATGCTCCGCGTAGAGCCCGGCACGCAAAGCGGCACTGTGCATCAGTTGCGGGGCCAAGGCGTTGTCGATCCACGAAGTGGACGTCGCGGCGATTTATTGATTCAAACTTTTATCGAAGTACCGAAAAAAGTATCGGTGGATCAAGCAAAACTTTTGCGGCAATTGGCAGAGATTGATCACGAATCCGTTCTGCCTGAGCGCAAGTCATTTTTGGAAAAACTCAGGTATTTCTTTGATCCGGAAGATTCCAAGAAAGAAGAACCCTCATAAAGGTCCGATGATTACATCATGAGTAATTCAGAACAACAACCTTCGTCGTCTCACGATTCAAATCAACACGATTCGGATCAAGGGACTCCTTTTGATCAATCCATGGAAGAACTCTTGGAACAGGGATTTGATGGAAGCGACCAAGCGGATGGATCGTCAGGCGACGCGGTTCAGCGATTTCGCAGCGAACTCGATGAAGCCAATCGCCGCGTGCTGATGGCTCAGGCCGAGATCGAGAATTCACGCAAACGAATGCGCCGCGACTACGAAGATCAATTGAAGTACGCCAATATGCCGTTGCTGCGCGACACCTTGGCAGTACTCGACAATCTTCGTCGCGCAATCGATGCGGCAAAGAATTCCGATTCGGCCGCTGCCGTCGCAGATGGAGTTGCCATTGTAGCCAAGCAACTGGAAGATGTAGTTGCCAAGCATCAATGCCGGCCGATTCCGGCTGAAGGGGAATTATTTGATCCCAATTTTCACGAAGCTATTTCCCAGATGCCGAGCCCGACGGTTCCCGCTGGTGTCATCGCCCACGTTGCTGTGGTTGGGTATCAATTGCACGACCGGGTTGTGCGACCCAGTCAAGTCATTGTTAGCACGGGTACGGGTAACAATTGACGCAGCGGCACAATTTATGTTCGTTTCGACGTTTGATTTAATTGCAATCCATTCACATACAATTTTGCCACGAGTGTAACGGGAATGCCAACCTACGATTATGTATGTGACGCTTGTGAACATACCTTTGAAGAATTCCAAGGGATCAACGCACCACACTTAACAAAGTGTCCGAAGTGCGGCAAGAAAAAGTTGCGACGCTTGTTTGGAACAGGCGCAGCGATAGTCTTCAAAGGCTCGGGATTCTATCAGACCGACTACCGCAGCGACGGTTATAAAAAGGCTGCGGCTGCGGATAAATCCAAGAGCGATGGTGGTTCCAGCAACTCGTCCGGTGACAAGAAGCCTGAATCGAAAAAGTCCGATGCTCCTGCTAAATCTGATCCTAAGCCAAAGAAAGATTAGCTAGCCAATCTTCGGGCTGAGAGTTTCAGGCGATTGGTAGAGGGAAAGCAATTACCGAACCAATATCACTTGCTCCAGCAATTGTCATCACCAATCGATCGAAGCCAAGTGCGGTTCCACTACTCAGGGGCAGCCCCTGCCGCATTGCTTGAATTAACAGTTTCGGGATTGGCAACGTACTTCTCCCTGCGACTGAGCGAAGCAGGTTATTCTCTTCGCTGCGTGTTTGCAGGACGTCAGCATCGAGCAACTCGCAATAACCATTTGCGATTTCGATACTATCGATAAACATCTCAAAACGCTCTGCGGTGAGTGGATCTTCTTCGCTGGGGCGGGCCAACGCTGCTTGGCTGAGTGGATAGTTGCTTACCACAATGCACCCGCTGAGTTGTGGCTGTATTACTAGACCCATCAAGACATCCAGCAGGGTATCTCGATCATCTGACTTGTGCACCTCGTAGCCAGTGTTGCATCGCTCCACTTCTTGGACCAATTTGCGAATCGAAATAGCGAGTGGATCAAATCCCAAGCAATCGCGAAACAAGTGGCGATACGTGATACGGTTTGCTCGAGGACGCTTGGTCAAAGCAGCGACATAGTCCGTCAGGTATTCAATTCCAAGCGCCATGTCGTCGCCGGCTCGATACCATTCCAACATGGTGAATTCAAGGTTATGAAACGTACCATATTCGTCGCGGCGAAAAACTGGGCCGATTTGATATATGGATTGTGCCCCAGCTGCCATCAATCGCTTCATCGCAGCCTCGGGTGAAGTTTGCAAGAAATAGGACTGATTAGAAAGACTAACGGAAATGGGTTCTAAGTGAGTATCGACAACGGTTTCTTGAGAAAGGCAGGGAGTTTGAACTTCGAAGAATCCGCGAGTATCAAAGTACGCCCGTGTCTGTTGCAAAATTTGTGCTCGCAATTTTAAGGATTCGATCGAAGCAGTGGGGGCCCAGTTGTTTGTATGCATTTCGAACACGTTATGATGGAATGGAATTCACAATGAAAAGCAAACCCAGATACGGGCACATAGAGAAAAATGAATTTCGCTAGATATGAGCGACAAATGCGGTTTGAGAAAATTGGCGAGCAGGGACAGGAGCGAATCTGCAAGTCGCGGGTATTAATTATCGGTGTGGGTGCCCTGGGAAGCGTTGTGGCAGAATTATTAGCGCGGGCCGGAGTTCGTTTTCTGCGTTTGATCGATCGAGATATTGTCGAAAGGTCCAATTTACAACGACAGGCGCTCTATACGGAAGACGATGCACTGCAGTCGCTTGCGAAAGTTCAAGCTGCCGCAAATCATCTTGCACAGATCAACAGCGAAGTCACCGTGGAAGGCATCGCGATCGATGTGGTACCAAGCAATCTGATGAGCTTGGCAGAATCGATCGATGTCATCGTTGATGGTACAGATAATTTCGAAACACGATTTTTGATCAATGACCTCTCCTGGGAAATGGGAGTACCCTGGATCCATGGCGGTTGTGTCGGGACCATGGGGCAAGCGTTTGCATTTCGACCGGGAAAAACGATTTGTTTTCGCTGCCTGGTACCGACGGTTCCCGATCCTGCTTCCATTGCAACTTGTGATACGGCCGGAGTACTTGCACCAGCTACCCATTTGATTGGATCGATCCAGGCCATGGAGACGTTGAAGTTGCTGGCGGCAGGAGACGAGTTACCGGTCGAAGAGGGGCTCATTTCGATGGAAATGTGGAATCGGAAATTCCGCCTATTGAGCACGGAAGGGCTGTTAGGGAAAAATTGTCCCTGTTGTCAGTTTGGACAGCGGGACTTTCTTTTTGGCGAAAGCGCGCGGGCTGAACCCTTGGTGCTGTGTGGTAGGAACGCTGTACAATTACCCGCTCCTACCAATGGAACTTCAATTGAATTGAAGACGATTGCGAATCGTTGGCAGGGTCTTGGCTTGCTGCACACTTCTAAGTTCTTGGTGCGCATGGAGTTAGGAGAAGGGATGTCGATCGCCCTGTTCCGCGACGGTCGCGCAGTCATTGGCGGAACTGAAAGTCCGCTAGTCGCGAAGCAAGTGTACGCACGTTATGTTGGCGGTTAATCCACGAATTGCGGGGACCCCTAGTTTTAATGTGACCCCCGTGGTGTTTACACTGTTGCGTTGTGAACTTAGTGGCAAAGATGTGATTTCACCACGGTTGTTGAAATTCGACGCTGCTTGTCTCTTACCGCTCTTCTTCAATGCGATATGCTTTTCGTCTCGCCGAGCTACTCGGCCACACTCCGGATCGTCGTAGGCGTCCAGGTACAATCAAGGCGATTGTCGAGCATACTGGTCTGGATCGCCATCAAGTAGCTGCTTTGTTAAAAAACGAAGCCAAGTATATTCCGCTCGAAGCACTATCGAGAATCTGTGATTATCTAATTGATCATGGTCATGCTACCGCAGATCAATTACCCGGTGCATTATTTGCAATTCAACCGGAGAGTTTTTGGGAATTGTTGGCGCGCCGGCGAAGTGTTGAAATTTGTGTGGGAGTAAGGCAAGGCGATGGCTCGGAGAGCCCCGAAAATGCATGGGTCGTCGCATCGGACTCAGTGTTGGTGGGTGAATTGCTGAGTGGCGTGACGACCGTGGGCGGGATTGCGAAACACCGCACCCGCAGGCCTGGACAAAGTGATGCTGGGCGCGATGAAGCACCTCCTCAACCGGAACGATTGCAGCAAACGCTGACGTGGAGTCCCGGCCAAGTATCTGTTGAAGACGCCCAATCGCGTGCCAAAGAGGTCTTTGAAGCGTTTTCTGAGGACCAGGGGGATAAGTCGCTGGTTTGTATCGGTAGTGTGAAAAGCAATCCAGTTGTTGAACTCGTCTTCTCAGATGCTTTTGGATCACAACCCTTTACCAGTGAAGATGATGTGGCAAAGGCGTCGATGCGCACGTGTCCTTTCTTCCTGCGTTATCGCGATCACGATCCGCAACCGGGGGCTGCATCAGCCGGTATTCGATTATCGAAGAAAGAAAAAGCGGACCAACCGGGCTTTTATTACGAACAAGATGATGGTTCGTGGGTTTGGGCAGGGGGTGGCAAGGGCCACGATGCAGCTTTGGTTTTCTATGTTTTCAGAGAACCCCTGGGCCGTTTAGAGATGGTGCTCAGCGGATTTTCTGGGCGCGCGACACGTCTGTTGGCGAAAACTCTGGCGACTCGTTCTGAAGAATTTTGGCCACCCGTTTATCAGCAGTCGAGCGTTGCGATTGGCGCCTTCATCGTCAAGTATGAAACGGATCCCGCAGACGATGCCAGCAGCAACCTGTTGTTAACCGATGTCTCCGCGGCGGCGAAAATCTTCCCAATCTCAGGGGAAGCGATCCGACGCCGTATGGAGCGAACCTAGAAATCGACTACTGATAGTAACGACAGCAATTTCACCAGGGCTGCGAGCGAAATCTGCACTAGGCAGCAGCCCTTCTTTGCACATGCGTCGGTGCGGCGGTATACGGCTTTCCATCAATGGCGAAGGATTCCAGCAATGATCCCTGCGGGTCATAGAGCTTGAGTTGATCTTCCTCTGCAAACCACACCGCGCTGTAGTCAGCGAAGCGGAATTTACGGCCACAGTAGAAACCGTCTCTAATCAAGATCGATTCATTGAAATGGTCAATCGAGGCTTGGTGCCGCTGTTCATACCAAGCCAGCAACGTCGATCGGACAATCTCTAGTCTTTGCGAATTGGTCATAAGGTGCCCGTGTTGCGGCCCGTTTTCTCAAGAAGTGACTGGAGATTAATAAGCCTTCGTTGTCACTCAGAAGTGCCCAACTCCTCTATCTTCGGAACGGATCGATTGCAGCGTTAAGTCTGTTAAAGGTTGCGTTACAAGCTGCCTAAATCCCCAAGGTTTCCTGTTTCGTCCAGTGGCCGCAACGTGCAAGCAGCAGATTTCCTCAAATTGGGATATTGCTAAGGGTGCGTTCGATACGATTTTGAAACTTTGGATCGCGGGTGCTCGTCGAGCGATTAGCGGGTGCTTGTCGAGCGATAACTAGAATCAATGGATGTCAACGTGGAGAAAACCAATATGGATGACCAACATTTGACACCGGAAGCGCTGATTGCTGGCATGACACCGGACGAGATCTGCGAGCTATTGGCAGAGATGGACATCGATGCAAGCGTCGACGAAGCGAGGCTGATTCAGCAGATGATCCGCGAGGTGGGATCGTTGGACGAGGTGTTGGATGTGCTGGAAAACGGCCTGGATGGGCTACGAGAAGCAGCTTGATCGCAGCTAGAACTCTGTGCACCAAACAACAAACGGGCGTCAAGATTTGCATCTTACCGCCCGTCAGTCCAACACATGGGTGTGACAAATTAGTCGTTGGGGATAATAGAGTCCAATAACTCGTCGACTAGCCTGTAATCTTTTCAAGAGCGCTAAGAGCTGCACGAGCTTTAGCATGTCCGCCCAATAGATCGACAAGCTTCTTCGCGGCGACCAAGCCATCAACGGTAATGGTTTCCGTGGTTGCACCACGTCGAGTCGCTGGAGCAGGAGAAACCGCCTTACCAGCAGCTTGCTTACGTGTTACCGATTTGCGTCCGGAACCTTTAGGACGACCACGGCGTTTGGTGACTGTCGAGCCTTCAGCGCCAGCTTTCGACTTGATTGTGCTGACGAACGCAGGTGATACCGACACACCTTGAGATTTAAGTGCATCGACAATTTCACGAGGTTTGGCTGCTGGGTTTGCATCCAAGTATTCGCGAATTGCTGCTGACTTATTAGGTCCCGCTGAACGCTTTGCCATAGTTATAGTCCTTCGAATCGGGGGAATGAAAAGTTGGCCACATTTCATGCATCATCAAAATGCTGATGCTATTAGATAAAGCTCAATGATGAGATTGTCAATTACTATGTGATCATAATTGAAGATCTGCGGATAGGCCGTGAATTTATTAATCGAAGTCAATCATAGTCGCCTTTCGCTCCGCGAAAGTTCTAAAAAATCAGCGAATACCAACGCTACTTTCGCGGAGCGAAAGGCGACTATTATTACCCGACTACTACATGCGAGGTACGACATCAATGCCCAGCAAGGATAATCCATGCTTCAATAGTCGACCCGACAAAGTTATTAGAGCCAATCGGCTACTGCGAATATCATCGGAATCGGCTTTGATGATGGGGCATCTTTCATAGAATGCGGCTAGCCCTTTTGCGATTTCATATAGATAATCGACCAGCAGATTGGGGGCGAATTCTAATTGTACTTGCTGCAAGACTTCCTCGTAACGCAACAAAGATAGCATCAAACTCCGCTCTGCTTCATCGCTGCATTGGACTTCGATATCGGAAAAATCTGTGGAATATCCGGCCGTAATAGCGGATCGCAAAACACCTTGAATACGGGCATAGGCGTATTGCACATAAGCTGCCGTATTGCCATCCATGGATACCATTTTCTCTAGGCTGAACTTGTAATCGCTGGTGCGGTGATGCGCCAGATCTGCGTACTTTATTGCACCAATTCCAACCGTTTCAGCGATGACTTTTTTCTCCTCATCCGACAATGGAGGATCGAGGCGACTTCCTGCCTCGCTGTTGCATACAACCTGAAAGGCTTTATCGACTGCTTCATCCAAAAGGCTCACTAGTCCAGTCAATGCGCCGGACCTCGTTTTTAATGGCCTTCCCGATTCATCTAGAACAGTACCGAAGCTCACATGTTCGAGTCGAACTTTTTCAAACCCCATTTTAGGTGCGACCGCAAACAATTTCTGGAAATGATCCCCTTGTCGGAAATCGACAACATAAACAATTGTGTCGGGTTGGAAATTCTCAACACGGTACTGAATCGTGGCGAGATCGGTCGTGGCATAGAGGAAAGCACCATCTTGTTTCTGGACAATCATGGGTGCGTCAAATCCATCGAGGAATACGCAAATTGCCCCTTCGCTTGCCGTAGCTAGCCCTAATGTATGAAGCTTTTCCACGATTGCTGGGAGCATGGAATGATAAAAACTTTCTCCCAAAACATGGTCAAAAGTGACGTTCAATCGTTCATAGACGCGGTTGATTTCATCCATACAGTAGGGGAGCAAGTCATTCCAAAGTTTGACATTCTCTGCATCACCGGCATGTAGTTTGGCGGTTTCTTCTAATACGGAATTTCCTATATCTGCATGTTCGCTGGCAAGCTTATAGAGCGGAGCATCGGAGCGAATGCTGTCTATCTTGTCTTGGATAGTTTGCAATTGTTCGTCGATCGACCGCCATCGCTTCTCTGCGAGGGCCAGACCCTTGGAGGCTTTTTTGGCTTCTGCCTCCGAGAGGTTAGCAATCGTTGCACGCTGACGGTCCAGTTCCAATTGAGCCGCTGCGAAATCGTCTTGGAGCTTCGCAATCGAACTGACAGACTTATGGTAATCAATGAGAGAATTGACAATGCGATAGATGCGAAGAAGTTCAGCTACGGGTTGCTGTTTGAAGGTTTTAGGATCAAGAAAATTCCGGTACCCATAGATAATCATGCCGAATTGGGTGCCCCAATCTCCAAGATGATTATCGGTTATGACTTGGTGCCCCAAAAAAGACAGAATCTTAGCCAGTGAATTACCAATGACGGTGGAGCGAACGTGTCCCACGTGCATCGGTTTGGCAATATTCGGAGACGAATAGTCGATCACATAGCGCTGCGGCGCTAAAGCTAGATCGACGCCAAGTCGCTCGCTGGCAAGCACTGCAGATACGGAATTGCAGATCCAATCATCTCGCAATTTTAGATTGATGAATCCTGGCCCCGCCACCTCTGCAGGAAGACAGAGGTCATCGAGTTGCAAGTGAGTTAACAGCTGGGTTGCCACGTTTCGTGGTGGTTGTCCCAGGCGTTTGCCCAAAGGCATTGCACAATTTATTTGGAAGTCACCATGTTTTACATCTTGGGTGGGCCGAACCATTTCAGCCAAGTCCAAGGAATCAGGTGCGAACGCTGTCAGGGCATCTGATAGACGCCCTCGAATCAAAGATAGGAGCTGCATTAGAAGATCGAGACCCTTGAAATAGCAGGTCCCAAAAGATGGGTGGGTGTGGTGGAATTAAGAGCGTCGGGAGTGATTTACAAGCCCAAGTTCTTCGTGACTTATCGGCTTCGCATCAGCCCAGAGTGACTCAAGGTCGTAGTAGGTTCGCATTTCTTCGTCGAACAAATGGACAACAATGCTGCCGTAATCGAGCACTATCCAACGACTCTCTTCGAAGCCCTCGACTCCCAAACGACGATCTCCCAAATCCTTCTGCAACCGATCGTCAATCTCATCAGCAATGGCGTGCAATTGACGACGGCTGGCGCCAGTTGCCAAGACGAAATAATCAAAGAGAGCAGTCTGACGGGAAACATCCAAGACCATGACATCTTGGCCGCGGTTGTCTAATGCCACTTGGGCGGCAGCAGCGGCTAATTGCCGGCTCCGTTCCAAGCCGTGAGGGCGCTCGAACCGTTTCGATTCCATGTTGGGGTTAGTGTCTTCCACGTACGATAAGCCGTTTGAGCAATACAGATTTTTTGTTGGAGAGGGAACCTATACGAATCCTAATTGTATCGAAATCACATCTCCTGTACACGTGACCCACGCATCTTCCTGTAATTTCATCTAGCGAGTTCCAATTATGTCTGACTGGCCCGAGATAGGTTCCACCGCCCCTGCATTCAGTTTAACCAGCGATTCTGGGGAGAAAATCAAACTTTCACAGTTTAAAGGTAATGCGGTCGTCCTCTATTTTTATCCCAAAGATGACACTCCAGGTTGTACGAAAGAGGCCTGTAGTTTTCGCGACGCGGCGGAAGAATTTAAAAAACTGGGAGCCGTCGTTTTAGGGGTGAGCGCGGATGATCTCGACAGTCACGTCAAATTCAGAGACAAATTCCATTTGAATTTTCCTCTACTAGCGGATCCGGATCATGCGGTAGCGGAAAAATATGGTGCGTGGCGCGAAAAAAACATGTATGGCAAGAAATCAATGGGAATCCAACGATCTACATTCTTGATCAACCCGCAAGGAAAGATCCACCATATTTGGAAGCGAGTCCAGGTAGATGGACATGATGGTCAGGTTTTGGACGCCATCCGAACACTGGTCGAGTGACTCATACCGGATCATTGAAATCGCTGCAGCTTCGCTTCAAGGGTGCAGTGATGGCGTTCTGATGGCGCGTTTTTTGAAATAAAATTGCGTAGATACCACTTGACAATAAAGCGGTCTCAAACAATTGTTTTAAACAAGTGTTTTACTCCCCCGTGCTGAAGGACAACAGTAACATTTCGGCTTCGAAAAAAAACAGCGACGAGACAGCAGGTCCTGCAATCGCGGACGAGGATGTTCGCGAGCGGTTGCTGGCTGCGGCGGGGCCAGTTTTTGCCAAGCGGGGGTTTGATGGCGCGACCGTTCGTGAGATTTGCCGCGCAGCGGGGGTTAATGTGGCGGGAATCGCGTACTACTACGGCGATAAGATGGGTTTGTACTTAGAGGTTATCCGCAGCATTCGTGCGAAGTGTGAAGCCCGCTTTCCCATGCCACAGGCAACCGACGAGCCCATTGAAAAGCGGCTGCGGAGCCACATTTGGGTAATGCTCTCGAGAATGCTAAATGATCAAGACGAGGGAGGTTGGGAAGCCCAGTTGATGATGCGAGAAATGCATCGGCCCACAGAGGCATTTCAGGAGTTGATCGAACAGTATTTTCGTCCTAATTTCGTCCAGCTTTGCCATATTTTAGAGCGGATGATGCCGCCCTCCACGCCGCTGCCCGAGTGCCAGCGTTTGGCTTTTAGTGTAGTGGGTCAATGTCTTTATTACCGTGTCGGGCGTGAAACAGTGAGGGCCATGATTCCTACTCAAGTACGAAATGACTATTTCAGTATCGAGTCCTTGGTTGAGCATATTGCTTCGCTAACGGAAGCTGCCGCCAGCAGGCCATTGTCAAAAATCACCGCTCCTGCAAGTAATCTGAATCCATAACTTTATCCCAAGCGACTGGGACCATTTTTCCACGGCATTCCAATACGTCATGTCAACTGTCTCCAAGAAACCACCTGTCAACTTTGCGGCCGACACCAGTTTGAATCACCCCTATGGCGAGGATTCGACCAGTGATTTCACTCCGACCGAGAGAAAGGAGACATCGCTTTTCGTCTGGGTGTCATTTAACTTTCTGCTTCCGCTCGGGATTTTGTTGCTGGGGGTCGGGGCGTTTTTCATGTTTGGAAAGCAGACGGCTCCAGTAAAACCGCCGGAAAATCAGAGTCTTGCCGGGCGAATTTCTAGATTGCCTGAAGTTCAGACTCTTCCTGTGCGGTCGTTGGCCTCCGTGGGCGGGCGACTGAATTTGGAAGTTGACGGCTTGGTAGTTCCCTATCGCGAAGTCCAATTGGCAGCCGAAGTGGCTGGCAGGATTACCCTCAAAGATCCCATGTGCGAAGTGGGCGCATACGTTAGAGAAGGGCAATTGTTGTTCCGCATTGATCCGACCGATTATCAGAATGAAATCGATCGGCTAACCAAGCAAAAAGAACAGGAATATCAGGCAGTGCGTGAACTTGACCAAGAAATGGTCAACACCCAACGCCTGATCGAGTTGGCCAAGCAAGATGTCGAATTGCAGAACCGCGAGCTCAAGCGATTGACTTCATTGGGAGCTGGTATTGCCAGCCAGGGTGAATTAGACAAATCAAAGAAAGCTCTTATTCAATCGGAGAATACAAGGGTCAATTGGGAGAACCAATTGGATTTGATGCGTCAGCGACGCACGCGATTGGAGGCAGCGGAACAATTTGTTGAAACTCAATTACAATCGGCCCGCACTAATTTAGAACGTGCGGAGATTCGTTCTCCAATTGCGGGTGTGATAGTTAGGGAGGATGCAGAACTCAATTCTTTCGTTCAGCGTGGCCAAGTGATGGTGACTCTTGAAGACACCACGAAAGCTGAAGTCGTCGTGAATTTACGTACGGATCAATTGTTTTGGGTATTGGATCAAGATAGAAACTCTGCAGATCCAGTCGACTTGAGCACGCCCAATAATGCACTCAATTATTCGCTTCCTTCGACGGATGCAACTATTCAATATAGTGTGACCGGTCGGGATGACGAGGTCTACAATTGGAGTGGCAAGCTTGAGAGATACGATGGTATTGGATTTGACTCGACCAGCCGTACTGTGCCAGTACGCATCCTAGTTGAGAATCCAAGGCGTTATGAAATACGATCGGATTCGACGGATCGTTCGTTAGCTTCAACCGGTCCATCCGCTTTGGTGCGAGGCATGTTCGTGCGAGTCGTTTTGCATGTGCAACCGAAAAGGTCGCTATTGGTTTTGCCGGCGGTAACCTTGAAGCCGGGAAATTTAGTCTGGAAATTCAGCCCAGATCCTGACGCACTGAACGACGTACCGAATGACGCAGAGAGTCCCGTGCCTACAATACCGGACGAAGTTGTTGCCGAAGAGAAAACGGAGTTTGACCCTAGTAAGTGGACCGTTGGGCGGCTCGAAGTGCTGTCACGCGTGCGGCCGATCGAGTCCGCGCAACTCGTCCCGGGTGAAACTGGAGATGGCCCCTTGGCATTGGACGGAACGGGAAAGGCCAGTTATTGGATCTGTGAGGTTGCAGGTGGCGAACTAGTTGCCGGGGATCAGCTTATCGTTTCGCCCTTGCCAGCCTTTGATAGTCAAGCAGTGTTTTTTGTTCGTGAAGCAATTCCCAGTGGCGATCCGATTCAGAATCTTAAGGCGCAATAACAGACAAGACGCTCGCCTGGTAGTTCGGAATTTTTGCTAATTACTGAAGCAGGTGTTCCCATTGGAGCCTGTTTCGACCACTTCTATCGATTCAAATCTTAGTCACGGATTCAAAGATGAAATCCATTATTCGTTGGGCGATTACGAACGCGCCTGGCATGAATATGCTCATGATCGGTTTTATGCTGATTGGTGCTGTTTCCCTTTGGAACATGCGCCGAGAAGTTTTTCCCGAGTTTGAACTTGAAGTCGTGATGGTTTCCGTTCCTTATCCGGGCTCGACGCCCGACGATGTGGAATCGGGGATTTGCCAAAAGATTGAAGAAGCGGTTCGCTCTATTGATGGCATCAAACAAGTCACTTCCATTGCTCAGGAGGGGGCTGGATTTGTATTGATGGAATTGCGCTCCGATGTAGCGGATGTGCAAAAGGTATTGAACGAAATTAGTCGCGAAGTTGAACGCATCCCGACCTTCCCAGAGTTGGCCGAAGATCCTGAAGTTCAACAAATTACCTTCCGCGATGCAGCAATTCGCGTGGCGATTATTGGTCCGGAAACGCAGGCTGCCGATCGTGAGGCGCAATTGCGGGAAGTAACCGAACGAGTAAGAGACGAACTTCTGCAACTGAAGGCTGTTTCCACCGCCTCGATTCTTGGCGCACGCCCCTACCAAATCGATGTGGAAATTTCCGAGGAGGTGCTCCGGCAATATGGGCTTTCCCTGAGTCGCGTGGCTGGCATTATTCGCAGTCGGAATGTGGAATTGCCCGGTGGACAGCTGAAAGCTGAAGGTCAAGAAATTCTGCTGCGGGCAAAAAACCGTGGTCGATATGGTGACGAAATTCGGAAAATTCCATTGATCACTCAATCCAATGGGGCCGTGCTCACTGTGAGTGATTTGGGCAAAGTGAAGGATGATTTTGAAGATATAAGTGCGGTCAGCGAGATCAATGGTTTTCCCGCAATGGTAATCAATGTGGAACGCACCAAGTCCGAAGACTTGCTAGCCATGGTCGATGCAGTTAAGGGCTATGTTGCAGCAGAAGAAATGAACCTACCCGCTGGGTATCGATTTGAATTGTGGGGTGACACTAGCACGGATGTTCGCGATCGTCTGGATCTGTTAATCAGTAATGGACTAACAGGTTTGGTATTAGTATTTATTGTATTGGCATTGTTTTTGGAATTGCGTTTAGCGTTTTGGGTTGCATTGGGAATTCCCACGTCCATCTTGGGTGCTGGAGTTATTCTTGGGTGGGGCGACCAAACTTTAAACATGCTCAGCCTATTTGCGTTCTTGATGACTTTGGGAATCGTTGTCGACGATGCAATTGTGATAGGTGAAAATATCCATTCTCACAGGCAAATGGGTAAATCGCCTATTCAAGCCGCGTTGGATGGTGCAAGTGAAGTTTGGGCGAGCGTTGCAGCGAGTGTGATGACTACCGTTATCGCATTCATTCCGATGTTTTTCGTGTCGGGCGTGATGGGAAAGTTCATGGCGGTCATCCCCTTCACCGTCATCTCGATGATTTTGATTTCACTCGTTGAATGTACGATGGTATTGCCCTGTCACTTGGGGCATCCCCACCATGGCATGTTCCGTTTTCTGTCGATCATCGGTTATCCGCTACGTCCCTTTGGGATCGTGTTGGCTTGGCTCAATGTCAAGTTCACCAACGGTCAGGAAATATTTGCTGATCGAGCTTATTTGCCTGCCTTGCGATTTTCACTTCGGTATCCCTTGGTCCCCGTCGCAATCTGCATATTTTTAGTGTTGATTACTGTCGGGATGGTGCGGGGCGGGGTTGTGCCCACGGTTCTTTTTCCCAAAACGGATGCTAATAACATTCGGGCCACGCTCGCGTTTCCTGATGGCACTCCGATGTCTGTTACAGACGCTGCGACGCGGAAGATGGAAGAAGCGGTTCGGCGTGTCAGCCAACGCATTGCGGAAGCACATGCAGCGAGGGACAACGTCCCAGTTGACGTTCTTTATCCCGGTTCCGACGAAGTTATTTCTGGACCTGTGCGTCTTACCTTCCGACAGGTAGGCGAGATCAGTAGCACAGGTGGTGGGCCCGCTGCAGACTCGGGTGGCTCGGGTAGTCATGTGGGGCAAATCTATGTTGAACTCTTTGATACGACGGTTCGCGAAACGAGTAGCGAAGAAATTCTTCGCCTGTGGCGTGAAGAGGTGGACGCCGACGGTGGTATCGCAGGGGCCGAGAGTCTGGTGTTTGGTTCTATTGGGGTTGGGCCTGGTGGAAAAGCAATTGAATTCAAGCTTTTGGCACCGGCTGATGCAACAGATCAACTGAGCGCGGCGACGGATATCGTGAAAGCAAAACTCTCCGAATTTGAGGGAGTTTTCGATATCGCGGACGATAATGCTGCCGGGAAATGGGAATTCCAAATAAAGGTCAAGGACCAAGCCCTTTCGACAGGCATTACAGCGACCGACTTGGGCGAGACCGTTCGTAATGCCTATTACGGAGCGGAGGTGATGCGACTTCAACGGGGCAGGCACGAAGTCAAATTGATGGTTCGCTATCCGACGGATGAACGACGTAGTCTTGCCGATTTCCAGGAAATTCGTGTACGCACCAATGATGGATCCGAACGACCCATCACCGAACTCGCCGAGATTGAGGTAAAACGGGGCTTTTCAGAAATCAATCGAGTGGACCAAAAAAGGTCGATTACGATCTCGGCAGACTTGGATGAAACCAAGGCAAATTCCGATGTAATCATTGCCAAGTTGCAATCGGATTTCGTGCCGGAGCTGCGCAAACTCTATCCAAAAGTCTCGATTAAGTGGGAGGGGCAGCGCGAGCAGAGCAATGAATCGGTGGGGAGTTTGATTGTTGGTTTTACCATTGCTGTGCTGAGTATGTATGTCCTCTTGGTCGTTCAATTCCGCAGTTACGCACAACCCGTTATCATCATGGCGATTATCCCCTTTGGTATGATCGGTGCCGTATGGGGGCATGCGTTTCTGGGCTTACCGTTGACTCTGTTCAGCATGTTTGGGCTGGTGGCGCTGACCGGGGTGGTTGTTAACGACTCCATCGTCTTAATTGACTTTATTAATGCTCGCGTTCGTGAGGGAGTGCCAGATCAAATGGCGCTCGCCGAAGCGGGCAGAAGACGTTTTCGTCCGGTGATGTTGACTAGTTTGACGACCATTGCAGGGCTGATGCCGCTGATCGCCGAACGATCCTTTCAGGCTCAGCTACTGATTCCCATGGCAGCTTCGCTTGCTTTTGGGTTGATGTTGGCAACGGGGCTGGTCCTGTTTTTGGTCCCCGTTTTCTACCAATTCTATCTGGGGCTTTCCTCGATGTTTGGTTTCTCAACTCATGCTGAAGAGTTTGATTTGGTCGATAGTTATCCTGCGTCAGGAACGGCGGCGATTCAGCAACCTACTGGCCGTCCAGTGGGTGCCGTGTAAGCCGGCAGTGTAGTGACCAGCGACAACTTCTGATTTTAGGGTCGAACGTTGAGCTTGGGGTTTCGCGAGCGAATCAGCTCGCTCTCGTAAGCGCGTCTCATATCGGCCCGCTTGGCCGGTGACTGAGGGTCAAAGGCATGAACTTCGATAGATAGATCCTGTGTTGATGGGCCACGGAGAAAATTTGCCAAGCTCTCTCGGTCGCTATCAGCTAGGTGTTGTTTTAGCCGTTCACGCAGGTTTTGCGATTCACCAATGTAGAGATATCCATCGTTGTTTCGAAACAAGTAGATGCCAGGAGAGGACGGTACTTCGTTCCACTTACCTTCGATTTCAGACAAGTTCCAGACGGATATTTGCCGATTCCAGTCGGCCACTTTGAGAACTAATTCGGGACGTAAGCGATGTGCCTTGCGCAAATTGAGAACAGTTTTATAGACATCATAGGGCAATGCATCTGATTTTGTTCTTTGCGTTTCGATGAGTAGTTTTTCTCGCAACACCGGATCGCACAATATTTCATCCAAAGTGGCGTTGTTGGAATCGCTGATCAGTCTGGCCGCAATTTCGGTAGCAAACCGCACGGACGGTTTCGGTGGAGTGCCGCGTTGTTGGGCCTTAACCGCTAGCTTACCTGCCTTGCGAAGGTTCAATAGCCTATGGTTGATTTCAGCTTCGGAGAGAGCTGAATGCTCTTGCTGAACGCTAGCCACGAAGGCTTCGCGAAGTTGGTCTCGAATCAGCAGCTCGTCAACGCTGAATCCCTGGTGGGCAGCTTTGAAAGCGTTAACGATCGACTTGTCTACTTCAGCATTTGGAATCTGGGCAGTCTGAGCGATGCTGGCGACAGGTGCGAACGACCATAGAACAACTACCAGCTGCATAAAATGCAAAAAACGCAACGGCCTCAGTAGAGAGGGTAATGAAACGTTTTGAATGAATTTTGAGCCGCTCGAGTAAGCGTTCAATTGCTGTCACCCATGAGCATCCCACCTAGTCCACCCAAGAGAGATCCCTCGCCTTTGTTGCTACCACTGACTCCTGGAGTTGCAGCGGCAATTCGACCTGCCAGGCGGGAGAATGGCAATGACTGAAGCCACACCGGACCCGGGCCGGCGAGCGTTGCCAGGACCAAACCCTCGCCACCAAAAAGCGTGTTCTTGAAGCCACCGACGAATTGAACGTCATATTGGACTCCAGGTCCCAGAGCCATCAAGCACCCCGTATCGACGCGCAACACTTCGCCCCTTCCGAGCACCCGATGCATCATCGTACCGCCGGCGTGAACAATCGCGATTCCGTCGCCGCGCAGTCTTTGCATGATGAACCCCTCACCTCCCAACAGCCCTGCCCCGATCTTTTTTTGGAAAGCGATCTCCACCTGAATGCCACGTGCGCCACATAGGAAGGCTCCTTTTTGACAAATTATTTCGCCCCCTAATTCGTCCAGGTGCATCGGCAACATGCGACCTGGGTACGGAGAGCCGAAAGCTACTTTGGCACGCCTTGAACCATGGTTTGTGAACGTCGTCATGAACAAGGATTCGCCGGTCATCATACGTTTGCCAGCCGTCAGCGCTTTGGCCCAAAAACCACCCTGTTGCTGGGAGGGATCGCCAAACACTGTATCCATTTGAATATCGGATTCCAGATACATCATTGCGCCCGCTTCTGCGATTGCCTGTTCCCCTGGGTCAAGCGTCACTTCGACATATTGGGTTTCCTGTCCGAAGATTTCGTAATCGATCACATCCGCACGAGTTCCAGTGCTGCCCGCACCTCGAACCGACGAGGTTTGGACCGGCTGATTCCAGTCCCCTTCACCGACGTAGACTGCATCGAGAACTTCGTCTTGTTCAGGGACTCGAAACGATGCACCGCATGCTTTACAGACAACGTTCTTGCCGGCAAAACTGGCATTTACCTGGTACCTTTTTCCACATTGGTTACAGGCGGTGGTTAGCGAGTCATTCATCCTTGTCAATCTCCTGTTGCGAATTGAGCTACTTGGCTACGATGTTAAAATTCGATTTTTCTTGTGCAGCGGTCTATTAGCTAGCGTTCTCTTAGGCAGCGAATTTGTGCTACGAATCTAGTTTCGGCGCCCACTATTGATCGCGCCCGACTGTTAAATTGTATCGCACGGCAAGAATCCTCATCCCACCACCGTTCTGGTTTTTACTGGTTGCAAATGCGTATCGTACTGTGCTTTCCAGCAGAAAAGCATCATGTGGATGCAATTCGAAAACACTCGCCCATCGGCGCTGAAATTGTTGATGCGGGACAGGAACGAATAAATGCGGAATTGCCATCCGCAGACATTTTTATTGGTCACGCAAAGGTGCCTGTTGATTGGGAAAGAGTTTTGCAAGCAAATCGCTTGAAGTGGATTCAATCGTCGGCTGCTGGTTTGGATCATTGTCTTGTGCCTGGAGTGATTGATTCCGAGATAATCGTGAGTAGTGCGTCGGGATTGTTTGCACCTCAGGTAACTGAGCAAACTATCGCTTTGTTATTTGGATTGTTGCGCAGTCTTCCCGTGTTCATGGATGCTTCTCTGCGAAAGGAATTTATTCGACGACCAACGGACGACCTTCGCAACAAGACCGTAGGAATTGTCGGATTTGGTGGCAACGGGCGTTGCATTGCAAAAGCTCTCGCACCCTTATGCCGCAAAGTTGTGGCAACGGATTATTACCCAGTCAATAAGCCAGACTTCGTGGAGTCTCTTTGGGGGGTCGATAAATTGGATGTCCTGCTCGAGCAAGCCGATGTCGTGGTCCTTGCCCTCCCGCTCAACAAATCTACGCATCACTTGTTTGATCGCCAGCGGTTTGAAAAGATGCGTCCTGGCAGCTATTTCATCAACGTTGCGCGTGGATCTGTGGTGGATGAGTCGGCGCTGATCGACGCACTGGAATCAGGGCAGATCAAGGGGGCCGGACTCGATGTTACGGAAGTTGAACCCTTGCCGCAGGACAGCGCACTTTGGAACCTCAAGAATGTTATCATTACTCCGCACGTAGGTGCTCAGTCGTTCAGTCGCGTAGATGACACGGTGGACCTAATCTGCGAGAATCTTCAACGCTGGCAAGCTGGACTTAGTTTGTACAATTGGGTGGACAAGCGACTCGGCTTTCCCCACCCCGACGTGATTTGGAAAGCAATCGTATGAGCAGGATGCGAGATTTGTTGAGTACAACGCGGCACGATCCCAACGCCACCATGACGTTTCAGGGAACGCAACGATCTAAGTTCGATGCGAACGAGCTGAATGAACCCTACCAGCGATTGGTCACGGCCAAAAAGCTAAATTGGACCTCCCATCATCGCTTAGGGAAATTGCTTGGAAGTGGTGGACAGGGGCGTGTGTTTCTGTCGGCATGTCGCGGTACTGATAATTTTACTTTGCCCGTGGCAGTGAAAGTCTTTTCGCCCATGCGGTATGAAAATGTTCGTCAGTACGAAGATGCCATGCGGCGAATTGCTGGAATTGCTGCGCGGGTCGCGATGATTCAGCATGATAACCTATTGGATGTGCATAATTTTGTGGATCGTGATCGGATTCGCATCATGGTGATGGAATGGATCGATGGGTTCGATTTACGCGAGCTTTTACGACCGGAATATTTGACGGAGTTGTCAGAGCGAGTTGACGCTAGGCGATGGCGATATATCAACGAAGTTATTTTGACAGCCGGCCCCGACCATTCGCGTTTTAAGGCTGGGGTCGCGGTGGCGATCGTGCGAGAGTGCCTCTCGGCGCTGGCGGCATTACATCGTGAAGGCATTGTGCATGGGGACATCAAGCCGGCAAATTTGATGCTTAAACGGACGGGTCACTTAAAATTGATCGATATCGGCTCTGCGTTTGACTTGAAATGTCCACCACACGATCGAGATTGCACGCCCGTCTATGCGGCACCCGAAGTGCTCGAAAATAACGATGCCTCGCCTCGCAGTGATCTCGCGAGTTTGGGATATGTGTTGATCGAGCTTTTGGGAGGACGCTTACCCTTTGAGCCAGGACTCGACCTGCGACAATTGTTGGCTGCCAAGCGAGAACTTCCTTCCCGATTGCATGAGCTGTTGCCGGGTGAAGTCACCTGCAATGGATTGCTCATGAACTTTTGCCGAGGTCTCATCGCGCCCGATCCGAATCGCCGTTTTCCCAGTGCTGAAGCAGCAGAGCACGTTGATCAGGGTGCGGCTGCCTTCCACCGCCAACTTGTGCTGAGCGATATGTCGACCGAATACGACAACGATATTCGTCTTTGGTTGGAAGAAGTTGGCGAGCTGAAGGCCGTGAGTGAGACAGACACCGACGACGATCCGGGAACTGGACTTATTCCCGGAAATGACGAACAACCGGAACCATCGCCTTGAGGCAATTGCATTGCTTTCAACGCGACTCTTTATTTAACCGAGCGCGAAGGTACCTTTGTTGCTGGTAGGGTACGCAGTCGCCCGGACTGTACTGACCCAAAGTGTAGACGGTGGCTGTTGGGCCTTGCTGGATCGCGTGCAGCGGAAGTAGTGCCGTGGATCCAAAAAAGTGAGCGGCCGAGTATGCGGGTTGCCACAAACGTCTTGGACCCTGGCCATAGCGTTCTAGATTGACCTGCTCAAAATAGAGAGGTTGATGACGCAATACGGGGGCTGCCCAAGTGAAGTCATTAGCTTGCCACGGCGGCAATACAATGTTGTCCTTCTCCGACAGTCGAGTTCCGTGAAATGCGGGCCGCGCGTCGATGTGATAGTTCGATCCAGGGGAGCCTGCACCAACGTCGGTATCCAAGCTAAGCCGACCAAATAGTTCTGTTTGTGCGGGCAAGGGACTCGGCTGTCGACTCGTTCCAGTATTTGATTCAATGAATCGTACGACAGATGTTTCGTCTGAATATACGGTGCAATAAACGGCGCCATGCAAAAAATGGCTGGCAACAATCCCCATCACACCGCCAATGAAGAACTTCTGGACTGTAGCACCGACCGCCAATCTACGGGGCCCGTTCCGCTGAACCATGATTCCCACTCCACCAGAGTCAATTGACGATTCCGATCCTTCCTTCCTATCGGTTAACGGTTTCGATGCTCAATACCCTGGAAACAAAAACCACTACTGAAATTGAGTGTTTCTATACTCGCGTACAGTTCTGGCCGGACAAGCAGACATGACCCGCAAGCGGACTCATTCGCCCATTCGTTCCAACCCGCAAAGATGTTAGTCTAAGTTCCAATCGTTGTATTTTTAAACAATGTCAGCCAAAACGAGCTATTCCAGATGACGATTGAACTAAGCAGCGATTCTGTCGTCCAAAGGAAGATGCCTTCAGGGTAAAAGCCCTGCAGATCAATTCTTTTCCGAATAAATGGTTTTCTATTCAATGTCGTTTCGCCAGGCTCGACTATCGAAATGGTTTCGTCGCGGTTTGCAAGCGACGAAATCTCAGCGCAAAGAATCTGGACCAGCTTTGTTGTTTCGGTCCCTCGAATCGCGAAGGGTGCTATCAGTCACCAGCTCATTTGTTGGCGGACTATTGGAGATTTCCTATTCAGATAGTTTGGATCCCGCAGAAGACACTGCCGCATTGCTGGTCGACACGGACCCGCTCAAATTCTTTGTGGACGAAGATCAAGATGGCGTTTTTTCTGTCGGAGAAACTCAAGGGCTATTGTCCGATCTGCAGCAGATTCGCGTGCAACTGAATACGGATACCCCTGCACCCTATGGGAATTTCTTTTGGTTTGGCGATTTCTCAGCCGCGAATAATTTGGGTACTGCGGGAAACCCTGCGATAGATATCCAAGGCATTCATCAAGTAAATCTAGGAGCAACTTTTCAATCACATGGGGATGTTGTCCTGGATCAATTGTCAGGAACGGTCGTTTTGGGAGGCGAATCGCAATACGCGGGGATGTCGTTTGATGGTGACTTTCAGGTACTGGGAAACCTGCAAGTGGCAACGAACGGTCAAATAGTATCGCACCAAAATGCTCAGCTCGTAGTGACCGGAGATCTCATTGTTCAATCAGGTGGGCCGATTGCATTGGGAACTTCAATAAATGATTCACTAGATATTGGCGGGCTTGTTTCGCTAACTTCTGGAGCAATCCATTCACGCCAAGACATCAGCATCGGCCTCGACAGTTCACTGACGGGGAACCCCTCCATTCATTTGGGAACCATCGATGCGCGAGGTGCTTCGATCGCGATCCATGAATCCGATGCGATGATGGTTCAGCATATCGATGCGGATCATCTCTTACTGACTTCTGCTGGAAACTTGCTCAGCAGTTCTAATGCATCGATTCATGTTGAGGGTGACGCTCGTTTTGACGCCCTGGGTGAAATTACTCTGGCGACCTCGGCTGGGTCGGTGCTGAGGATTGATGGGAGTGCTGAATTCCATGCACAATCGGGACCGTCAGTTTTCAATATTCACATTGGAAACACAAACGCCGCTACCATCCATGATCCTGAGGTCTATCTCGGTAGCTTTTCTGCATATGGCGACGAGATTGAGTTGTATGAATCGGACAGCACTCTGCTTGATAGTGTGAATGCGGAAGGTTTAAGTGTGCAGGCACACGATTCCATTGTCGATAGGATCAGTTCGTCCATTGAAGTGACAGGTAGGTCATTTTTCATCAGCCAAGATTTGAATCTGGGGAACGGAGCCTTTGATACGGGAACTCTGCAATTTGAAGTTCAGGCAGCGGTGATCATTCACGAAGACTCTGATACTGTCTTGGCGGGCAGCAATCAAGCTGCAATCTTAAGACTGGCCACCAACGGCAATCTAACGGACCAGGCAGGGACGTTGGTTCAGATTACAGGTGATGCACAGCTAATAGCGAATGGTAATATTCGTGTCGCAAATGATGATGCGGATCGCTGGAACGTTGATGGTACGGCTCACTTTCGGGCGGGTGATCCCAATGCTAATTTGGGAGATACGATCGAGATTGGCAATGCAGCAACCGCAATCGCAAACTTTGGCTCGATCGGACTCTACGGCAGCAGTGTCGCTCTTTTCGAAGACAGTGCTACTCATTTGCAAGCGTCCGGTTTCATCGATCCCATCTCGGGAAATTTTCAGAGCGAGTCGTTCGCCAGCATTGCAAACCGACTGTCAATAACCACAACCGATCGCTTGTCACAAGCTGATCCCATACAAGTTTCTGCAAATGCCGGAAGCGGGCTCAGTGGCGATCTTGTGGCCATCGTTCAAACACCGCAAGGAGAGGTGCGTTTAGATCGATCGACTTCCTCAAACCAATTGATCGACAACCGCATCGAAGGATCCATTGAAGTCATTAGCACAGTAAATGATATGGGGGACGTACGCATTCGCGATATCTCGACGGGACCGACTCGATCCGTCGATGTCGCGGCGTCCAATTTGATCGTACCTGAATCCGTCTCCAATCTTGAATTGCTGTTTCCTAGTCGATCGGTGGATTTTAGCCATCCATCTCTTAGCGTCACAAATGAATTGTTAGTTGTGGTCGGGCTCGATGGTAACCCATTGAGCAACACACTTGTTTCTGCGGACCGGACCGTTACCGATAGTGGAACGTCCAGTATCGTTGTGTTTGGGCAAGCCAATTTGCATGCGAGTGGTGAGATTCGCTTGGCTGATCTCGCCAACGAATCGCTGGATCTGAAAAGTGACGCTGGCTTCTTTGCTGGCTATCAGGCGGGACCAAGCTTCATTCGACAGGACATTACCCTCGGCAGCCCCGGGATGGGAGAAGCGAAATTCGGTTCCCTTGCGGTCGTGGGCGACGTCGTGACTATCGTAGAATCCAATGCGACTGAAATTTATTCTGCCTTTGCTAATTCGCTTGAGCTTCGTTCCGCGGGCGGAATAACGGATCGCGCTGGAACCACCATCGACGTTGCCAGCAATGCTAACTTTACGTCCCAGGGTGATATTGTATTGGCCGACACGTCTGCCGGAATTGCGTCCGATACACTCCGTGTGGGTGGAACTGTTACGTTTACGGCTATCGCAAGTCGTGACACTCAGGGCAATCAGACGCTCGCAGATATTGCCGTCGGGATCCCCGGGACGGTCTCCAATGGGGCACCTTTTGTGGAGCTGGGGCAAGTTGCTGCATTGGGTCGAGATATTGTCCTTTTCGAATCGGATTCGACTCGTATTGTGGATATCGTGAGTGCGACGCAGGTAGATACGATCGGAAGAGTCATCGATCCAGCGGGAAGTCTTTCGATCGCCTCAGCGGGTGATATCACCAATTTTGATCTGATGCTTCCTGGCGTTGCAGGTAGAGTCGTTGCGGACCAGGCCAATCTCTTCGCAGGAACGTGGATCGTCTTAGACAATTCAACTATTAGCCGCTTAACCGCTCATGTCGGTGCCAATCTCGATCCGCTGGCGGTCGATAGCGCTGCGCTTGAAGGTAGGAGAAACGGACAGGCGATTCTTGTTTCGCAGGAGGTCTTAAGTGGTCTCGACGCGGCATTTACAGTTGAATCCAGAAAGTCAGTATCGATAGATGGTATTACGTATGACGCGTTGCAAGATCGTTTCGATTTTGAGGCGACTCACGAAGGACGATACGCACTATTGATTCGCAATCAGGGGCCGCTCCAAGTCGATCACATTGATGCAGTCGGCAATGGTCTGAATCTTTATATTGAAACGATAGAGAGCCAATCACCCACCGCGCTCCCTTCGTTGCAAGACAATCTAACCATTGCAGGAAGCATTCGGTTCATCGATGGAGCAACTCAACCCAGTTTAGGTGGCATTGTATTGATCGCGGATGACGATCTGATCTTTGGTCGGAATGGAGAACTTCTTGCAGGAAATTTTGGCATCTTCGAAAGTGAGCTGCGATCAGAGGCTTTTGATGGTGGTAATGGAATTGGTCCAGTGCTAACCACCGAGCTTGTTGTTCCAGCTCGCGGAATTGTTCAAGATCCGTTATTGCAAAGCAAGTTGCAGCGTATCGCTGTTACCTATGGTGCAACGAATGGACCGCAAAGCGAATTTGGTTTTGATCATGTCGTTGGATATGCGGATGGAAATTTCCAAACCTTTGGCGGCGGCGTTTTAAATACTGCGACAGGGAATGGGGTTGCGGTACATTTAGAACGAGAGATTCCCTTTGAGAACCAATTTCTCAGTTCGATTGGCGGGCTTGAGCTACCAACAGCCGTGCTGTTTCGGCGTGCCGACGGAGTTTTCATGTACGAGCAGGCCGGACGAGTGGATATAGCGTCTGTCGTTGCATTTCTTCCTACTTCCAATGTCGAAGAGGTATCCGATGTTTATGCCGGAGTCGTCCCCGCAACGATTCCTGTTCCGCCGACTCCTGCATCCTTGCCTTTGGAACCGGTCCTGCAACCCCTGCCCTTCACGTTAATTAGCCAACCCCGTGCAGTGGAGTTTAATAATGACGTCGAGGTGAAGTTGATCCAAGAAGATAATTTCCAAATTGTTATCGCTTCGCTTACTTGGGAAGATCTGGATGTCAATGCAAATCGTTTGCTAGACAAACCCGAGTACCAGCAATTACTACTTCGCTGGGTGGATGACGCCGCCGCATTTTTGCAACGAATGGATGTCGTTACGACATTGCCGATACCTCTGGCATTCCCTGAAAATGCGACTGATGAACAATTGCGAGATTTTGTAAGAGATCTGCAGCAGAACCCTGCGAAATACTTTATTGCTGGGGAAGGTGAAATGCCTGACCAGCGAATTTTTCAGGACGAGGTGTACGGTATCATTCGTCGTGGCACGGATGGAGAGCAAAAGGTACTGATGATTTTCGTTCCGGATGCGGACACAGCATTAATGGATAATGCAGGTGCAACAGATGGGGATACTGATGAGAACGAACAGGTATTGCCCAATGAACCGAATGTCGATTCGGGTGCTTCATTGCCAGCAGCAAGCGACTGGTCGCACTTGCGCAACCTGGGTATCGCATCTGCGGTTGGTTCCCTAGTGGTTGGTATAGCGGTCAAAGAAGTTGAAGATCGGAAGACACAGTCGCCCGCGAAGTCTGGTCGAGTACATTTTGATCGGTTATCGCGCTGGAAGAGACTTAAAAGTCGCTAATGGAAATCCCTAATGTTGCGCTGTGCTCAATGTAACTTGGAGCAAGTCTCCGCCGATGAAAATGGTGCATGTCCTCGCTGTGGTACTTGCTTGAGTCTTCCTCCAGAGACGATGGCCACGCTAGACAATTGCGGAATGGACCCAAATGCGACAATCGATCTTTCCAAAATCGGTGCGACTCTTGATTTAGCAGTGACGGACGATATCAACGCCACAGTGCGAATCGATGCGACGATAGAGTTGAGCACTTTGGATGAGAAACACGATACATCGAGGGCAAAGCCTACAGCTGATTCGCGCATTCCTCCCAATGACGCATCGATCGATCCACTTGCAACAATGGTTGACCCAGCAGGCACGGATAAGACGGTTCAATTGGAATCGGATTTTATAGAAAATGCGTCACAACAAAACATCGCTATGTCGGCGCGCGTGACCAAAGGCGGAACGCTGGCATCGCAACTACCGCAAAGTCTATGGGGTTCCCCTGCCGCTGGTGCTGCTGGATTCCCTTTCACAATGAGTTCGGCAAATGGAAGTGCGCCACTCGGTACGACGCACGCCAAGGGGATCAATCCTCGGCGGTTGACGGATCTGCCCGATGATCCCACGGCCGATTACGAAATCATGCGTGCTGTTGGTAAGGGGGCAATGGGCGAAGTATTTGCTGCACGGCAAGTAGCGTTGAACCGAATTGTCGCAGTAAAGACGATCTCGGCTCAGCGTTCTCAAAATAGTCGAGACCAACAAAAATTCTTATACGAAGCTCAGATTACAGGGGAGCTTGACCACCCTAATATTGTTCCAGTGCATGACTTGGCGCTGCGCGATGATGGATCCCCTTTCTATTCCATGAAACTGGTAAGTGGCAGCCAATGGCAAAATGAGTTGGCAAATCGTTCACGGGACGAGAACGTCGATATTTTGCTTAAGGTCTCTGATGCAATTGCATTCGCACATGCGCACCAGATTATCCATCGGGATCTAAAGCCAGAGAACATCATGCTTGGCCAATTTGGCGAAGTTCTGGTGATGGATTGGGGGTTGGCAATTGATCTCAAACGGGGTGAGCGATTTGATTTGGCAGGGACTCCGGCGTACATGGCCCCGGAGATGGCGCGACACGATGTTGATAAAATTGGACCAACGAGTGATATCTATTTACTTGGTGCAATGCTGTTTCAAATTGTTTGTGGTTATCCACCCCATCCAGGTAAGACAGTCACTGAATGTGTTCTAGCGGCGGCGAATAATCGGTTCAATCCGATTCCGGATAGGGATGATCCGCTATTAAACATCGCGTTGACGGCTATGGCATCGGAGACATCGAGCCGCTTTGAAACTGTTGAACTTTTTCAACGTGCCATTCGTGATTACCGACGACATGCTGAGAGTGTTGCGCAGTCACAGCGTGCCGAAGAGACTCTTCAAAAAGCAATTGCAGGCGCTGACTACGAATCATTCTCTCGAGCCCTTTTTGCGTTTAACGATGCCGTTGAATTGTGGCCAGAGAATGCTAAGGCGCGGCATGGCATAGATCGCGCCCATTTGGCATACGGACAGTGTGCGCTGCAAAAGTCGGACTATGATTTGGCACTGCAAGTTTTGCGACCAACCTTCGAGCAGGAGCTCCCTTTTTATGAGCAGGCGCTGCACGGAAAAGAACAGTCGTTGCTGCGCAATGCGAGAATTAGGAGACTGCAACGAACTCTGGCCGTTGGCGGCCTAGTGGCAACTATTGTTTTTATGTGCTTAACAGGTTGGGCGTGGCAAGAGAAAGCGGCAGCACAGCGGGAACGGGATCGAGCCACAAAGCTGGCAGATAGTGAAAAGGCGGCCAAGGAACAAGCGCGAAATAACGAAGCAATTGCCGTCGCGGCTAAAGAGCAGATTGAGGAGAAGAATGAGACGATTACTCAGCAATATCGAACCCTCGATGAACAGCGAAATCAACTCGCCAGCAGCTTACAAACGCAATTGGAATTAACAGAAGTTGCCCAGTCGGCACGAAGCGTCGCGGAAAAGAATCGATTGATTGCCGAAGTTCGAAGCCTTCCTGCCTCGCTTGCGCTGGCAGCCACTCTGATCAAGCAAAGAGACGTCGCTCGGGGTATTGATGCGTTAAATGATATCCAACGCTTGGACAGGGCATTAGTGAGTACGCCCGTTGCGCCAACCACGAGGAACTGGGTTTTTGACCGAATACAGCTTGCCACCAATCAGGATGTGCCCTCCTTTCAGATGATGCGTCAAGGTGAAGCGGAACGCATTTCCTGCGCGTCAATTGCTCAATCATCCGGCTTGGTGGCCTTGGGGAGTGAATCGGGGCAAATTGAGGTTATTGCACTCGATCGTGCTGGGCAATTTGTTTCACTGGGGATTGTACAGGGTAATGCCAAAGAGGCCGATAGTGGATCATTGCGTCTACTTCAACTGCATCCACGGGGAAATTGGTTGGCGTATGTAATGTCGACTGTCGCTGGTGACCGGATCCTAGCGTGGCGTTTGGATAGCAACGAACCCGTTCTTTTAGAGTTTCCCAATCAAGGCCGAGTCAATCGTCTCGACTTTACACCCGATGGAAAACTCTTGGTTGTCTCATTAGAGCGGGGTGTACGGACTTGGGATGTAAGCGACACGCAGTTGCCTCGAGGACCTGTGGAAGTCGTGCCGGCTCTCCGGCGTCTGGCAGTGGATCAGATGAGTTGGTCCAACACAGGAGCTAGCAACGAGATTCGTGCGTTCGTGTTGGCGGCAGAGAAGAGCTCAGAACTCGTAACGATCAAAGGAACTACTACTGGAGAGATCCAGCTCGCGGATGTCGACGGTCTTACACAGTCCATGACGTATGCGACTATGTTGGACCAAGATCGAGTTATTGTCGGGTCAGAAAGTGGAGCGTTGTATGAAGCAACAACGGCGAACCGAGAGCTGAAAGTGAGTCAGCAATTTACTGCTGGTGCTCACTCCACGCGCATTGTGCAAATTGCCGTGGCGCGAAGCGGTGACACGGTGCTGTCTGTCAGTATGGAACCCATCGTTCAGATGTGGAATCGAAACGTAGGAATATGGAATCAAGGCCTAAGCTTAATTGGGCATGGCAATGAAGAAATATTAGCGGCTGGATTTCTGAAGGATGATCAGCTTGCAGTCTCCGTCGATCGTTCTGGACGATGTTTGTTGTGGGATCTGCCGCTTCAAAGAAAACGTCGTCAGCTCGATCTTGCCTCCGGCGAGATCGATGGACAGGTCATCTATTCCGGATCAAGCGGTCTATCAGGGACCATGAGTTCCGTATTTGAGAATGGACTCGTTCGCAATTGGAATGATAGCGATGGAGAACTACTTGATACGAATGGATGGTCGATTGCTGGTCATACTCCTCGAGCGCGAATTATTGATGCTGAACTCTCGGCGAATGGCAAGACGCTAGTCACTAGCGCTTGGGTCGACAATGCGAGCGGCCATGCATTTGGTTCTGATGTGTTTGCTGCGGATTTACCGGAAAGCTATCGAGAATTTTGTGCTTGGGATTTGCAAGAAGGAAAAGTTATTCATCGTTGGTGGGACGGCTTGAAAGGGATTCCAAGCGTTGCCGTTTCACCCGGTGGCGATTCAGCAGTCGTGGCGATGAATGGGGATCCAAGTCAATCGCTGATAGTTGATTTTGAGACCGGGAAGATGGTCCCATTGATCGATGAACGGGGCAAAGGTGTTCTGGCAGACGGCCTGGATATTTCACCGATTTCACCACATCGACTTGGCACTGCAGTGCGTGGACTGGTTAGAGCGTTTGAAGACCGGACGAATGCTGGTAAGAATTCTCTCGTATCTCTTGGTCTAAACGACCAACAGGCAGATCTAGAGGGACAGCACAGGATTGTCGAAGTTGGTTGGAGTGCTGATGGTGAGACGTTTTTGGTGTTCTATAATACTGGCCGGATACATTTGTTTGATAGTGATGCAAGTGGAAAGTTGAATCTTCGATCAGTGTTGCAACTTGAGAACACCGGTTTGGTTCAGGGTGCATTGGATTGGAGAGTTAGCAAAACAAATTCAGCAGGGCTGCGACTAGATCTTGTGTCCCAAAACGATGCTGTGTCGGAGTGGCTAACATGTGAACTTGATGCTGAGGCGACTGGTTTCAAGATAAGTGAACGCAGAAAACTGATCGGAAATCATTGGCTGCGAGAGGTGAATGGAATTGTTTCGACCGTTGCTGAAGGTGAGCTTGAGTTTATAGGGTTCGAGTCCATCGTTCGCTTGCTGCCGACTTCTGACGAAGATTGGAAGATTGCTATTAGCAAGTCTGGGTCGATTGCTCGAGTGAATCTTAGTGATAAGAGTGTCGCTGTGCGGTTGGGGAATTCTAAATGCACGGCGGCCGATTCTGACGCTGCCACACAGACCACTGTTACTGGACATCGCGAAGGACAGATATGGGTGCACACTCCGCAGCAAAACAGCTCGTTTGCCTGGACTGCGATTCCAAGTCCGTTCATAAGTATTGATCGCCTCGCTATCGCACCTTCCGGAGGATTTCTGTTGGTTGCTGGAAGAATGAACCATCAGAGTTCAGAGATACGAGGGCTTTGCATTGACCTCCGCGACGAAAGCAAAAGCCGAATATTAGAGCTCGGACCAGTCCACGATTTCGTGTGGCACACCGACAATTCGATGATGGCTGGAGAAGCCGGGGCCCGTTATCAATTCTCGGTGCTGAGCGATGACACGAAAGTCGATGGCGGCGGCTCAAAAGTTGAGTGTAGATCGTTCACATGGCAAGCGAATCGATGGAGCCAAGGAGTCGCTCGCCCCATTGCCTTAGCTGAAGACGCGATTCCCAGTCGGTTGGGATTGTTCGAAGAGCGATTTGCGAACGGCAGCTTGGCTAGTAAATGGTACTTTGCGATCGTTTCTGAGAATCGTAATGGCGTTGGTAGCAGAATCGACGTGGTACCCGTTAATTCAAAGTCAGGGGAGAGTGTAGCGAATGCAGAAAGTATTCGTATCGATCTTCCTTCTTCCCAATTGACCGCTATCGCCCCCAATGCAAAAAGCAATTTACTTGTGGTGGGCGACTCCGCAGGCAATACGACATTATGGTTTATGGCGCCAAGTGTGGACCAGCAAGCACATGAGTTGCTGTCCCTCGAAATGCATCGCGGCCGGCGGGTGACTCAATTAAAATTCTCCGATGATGGCCGACTGCTGGTAACGGGCGATGCAGGTGGACGGCACTATGGATTGCCAGCCAGCGACTAGTCAAAGAGATTCTGTTGACGAGGTACTGGGGGCAGGGATGGGATAGTGAAAGCGTGAGATGGTAGATGGATGCTGATTGCTGCGGCAAATTGGCGAGCGAATGCTGGTGCGAACGCGTCATCCGGTGCATGGGTAAATACAAACGGTTGCAGCCCTTGTAAAATCCATTTTGCGATCACTGCGGCCCATTGCTCAACAAACGGTGCCGCCAATTCCGTCTTATTTCGTCCTACAATACGCAGCATGGGATGATTTGATGTGACGGTTTCACGATAAGGAGTTTGAGGTTTCCGCGTCTGAGATACTTGCTCATGTTCATCGTCGGGAGGTGATTGATAGAGTGGACGCGAATCGAAGAGCACCTTGTCCATGCGTAAAGTACGCAGCAGATCGTCAAGGCAACCTTCATTGTCAGACTGATCGAACCAATCGTGATGTCGAACCTCAACGGCCCAGGGAAACTCCCTGGGAAGTGTCCAAAGAAAACTTTTCAGGGTGGGCATTTCGCTGGGAGAGAAATTGGGAGGTAGTTGTAAAAAAGTAGGTCCAAGTCGATTGTGAGTGGCAAGGACTTCCAATACCGCGCAAAGTGAGCGCAATTCGGAGTCAATTTTTTGAAGCCGTCCTTCGTGAGATATGACGCGCGGAACTTTGAGCGCAAAACGAAAGCCATCATGCGTTTCACGACACCATTTGCGTACGTTGTCGAGCGTTGGTAGTGCGTAGAAGACGCTATTTCCTTCTACAGTATTAAAAGTTTTTGAGTACCAATTCAACCAATGTTCGCGTCGGGTGCTGGGGGGATAAACTTCGCCACCCCATGCCGAACACGCCCAGACTGGGCAACCAAGATAAAGTGGGAAAAGCGAAGTGGAGTTATCTGACACGTTTGGGTTGGAGAAAGGAGAGGTCATTTTACCAACGCGGTTAAAGGAGAAGGAGCCGAGGTGTCCAGCAATCGTTAAATGTTGTGTAATCGATACTTTGGGCAGGCCTAGGGTGCTAGAGGCGGGAATTTAGTTCGAAAAATATCAGAATCTCTTGTGGCCTTTTCATGAATCGAGTCCAACACTTAAACGGATCTTTGACCCGAACGCAATCGATGGTGATGCATGTCCTCGCGACTTTCAACAAAACGTACTGCGCTGATTGCCTTAATGGCTGTCGCCAGCGCCGCTGGTACACCTTCAAATGCTGAAGCGGGGCCATTGTGCGATTGGTTGTTCGGTCGCAACACCACTGCTTATGCACCTCCTGCGGTGAGCTATCCGTATGCGGCAAACTATCCGGTACAAGTAGGATATCCGTCACAGGTTGGTTACCCAGTTCCAGTTGGTACACCTTATTCGGCGGGCTACGGAACAATACCCAACGCAGCACCCGTTTACGCAGCACCTAATGCGATGGTGCAGCCGGCGATGGTAGGTCAATCGGGCGTTAACGCGCTTCATATGCCAGCTTACAGTGCGGGCTATCCTTACAGTGCAGGCTATCCAGCAGCCAACGGCTATGTGGGCGGAATGATTCCTGCTCAGGGGCCTGGCGACTATGGTTACAGCATGGCTTCGCCACCAGCGGGAACGCGATTCCCAGTCGGTGATACGCAGCAAACATCTTTCTATGGGACTGGGAATATCTATCCCAGTGACAACTATCCTAGTGTTGCTCCCAACACAGTTGCGGCAGTGTCCGGATATCAACCCTATTCAGGATATTCGGCTTACCAAGTGCCCAGCACCTACCAAGCTCCCGTTTCGGTGTTGCCGTCGACTGTGCAAACTTATCCGGGTATCCCTGCGAGTAATCCTGGAGCAGTTGGGGGGCTATCTCGATTCTTTGGGTCGTTGTTTGGAACGAATTATCAATCATCGTATTATCGTGCGCCAGTAACGTACTATCGACCTGTCAATACTGTTGATCCTACAACAGGCGTTGCCACGGTAGTGCAGCAACCTTGCACTTCGTACCAGTATCAAATGCAGCGGCTCCCCTACACGTCGCTCGCACCTGCCTATGGAGCGACGACAGTCGCACCCGCGAACGCATGCGCACCGAATTCGTATGTTCAAGGTTACAATCCGTATGCAGGCACCGTTGCGAATGGGACCAGTGTTGTACCGGCGGTCGGGTATGGGGCACCCGGCTACGCGAGCAACGTTCCCATGGTTCAAGGTGGGATTTCCGGCAATGTTCCCGCGACCTATTACGGTCCTCCTGTGCAGTCAACGGTAGTGCCGAATACAATTGCCCCCAATACGGGCGCAAACACTTATTCACCGTACGGTTCCGTAGCACCAGGTTACTCGGGTGCCAATGGGAATCCCGATGCGTCACCGATTGTGCAACCTCAGTTGGATTCCAGCGGACAGCCTTTGGGCAGTTCCAGTTCGCTGATGGTACCGTCGACTGCGCCGCAGCCTATTCCTGCGCAAACATGGTGGTCGCAGAGTGGTTTGCGTCAGCCATCGGCTCAGTCGCCGGTTGCTCCTGAATTACAATCTGATTCGGCAACTGCGCATTCTCCAGCCATGCCATTGCCAGCGAGCGAGCAACCTTACTCGCGTATTCAGCTAAGCCCACCACCATCTTACGAGCCCTATGGAGCGCCAAGCACGTCTCCTAGTACACAGCACAATAACCTTACTCCACCAGCGAGTTCGAATCCTGCCGGACAGCAACCGCAAGCAGATCAGTCAGGCGAAGATCGGGTTGCTCAGGCATCCTGGGGATACAAATCCATTGTATGGCGCGAAGTTCCTGTGAGTTACACGGCAGCCGCATCGCACTATGAGCAGCCGGTTGCTCAACCGAAACTTTCACTGCAGAAACCAGCAACGTTGCCATCCGTCAAACAGAATCGTTATAGCGATTACGACAGTTCGGGTTGGTCGTCCTCTCCAAGGCAATAATAGTCGCCTTTCGCTCCGCGAAAGTAGCGTTGGTATTGATTGCTTTTTCAGAACTTTCGCGGAGCGAAAGGAGACTATTTATTTAGCTTTCGCGGAGCGAAAGGAGACTATTTTCTTAACTTTCGCGGAGCGAAAGGAGACTATCTTAGTTCTGAGTCGTCATTGCGATTTAATGCGCCACTCTGGCGGATGGCCCACATGAGCCTGACCATTTCTAACAGGCTGAATGCGCAGCCGGCTAGGCCGAAGATACTGATGCGAGTCATTCCGAAATAGGTATTGTCAGGAAAAAGCAAGGGAGGTACTTGCTGAGCCAGCAAGAGAGCCGATCCAAGAAATAGAGCGCTGGAGATAAGTCCCAGGACCAACCGATTGACCGTTGGTCCAATGCGTCTGTGTTCTAATTGGATGCGCAGTTGACCTTGTCGCGTTTGGTCCAAGAGCCCAAGCACTTGGTCGGGTGCAAACTCGAGGAAGTTTTCTGCTTCAAAGTAGATGCGTCGCGCTTGCTGCAGTCGACGTTTGGGATTCAAGCGACGAATAAGCGCGCGTCGGACAAAGGTGCGCATTATCGAAAGGGTGTCAAAATCCGCTTGAATACCTCGTAGAGTCCCTTCCAGAGAAATCATCATTTTCAGCAGCATGGCCGATTGGTGCGGTAGCTTGATGCCGTGTCTGTGAAGAATGGTGGAGAGGTCATTTAGTGCTGCGGTGACGTCGAAACGGTCCAGTGGTTGTCGTCCGTAGGTTCCTATGTACTCAGAAACATCGCTGGAGAATGATGCGTCATCGAGATGGGCGGGTGCGTTGCCAATTCGTTTCACCAGCCGTGTCAGCGAGCGATGGTCGCCGCTGGTTGTGGCCACCATGATCTCTTCAATGGTCTCCCGCAATCGATCGTCGATTCTCCCTACCATACCAAAATCGAGAATTCCGAGACGTCCGGCCGACAAGATCATGAGATTGCCGGGATGGGGATCGGCGTGAAACATGCCGAACTCGAAAATCATTCTCATGTAGCAACTAGCTAATGCTTGACCAATCAGCTTACATTCTTCGGCGGCTTCTGCTGTGGTGGCTTCGTTGGGCGCCGTGATGAAATCGCTCATCGGGCGTCCACGAAACCGCGTCATCGTCAATACACGTCGCGAGCAAAGATGGTCGATTGGCGCGGGAACTACGACGCTGGAATCGCTCGCAAAAAATTCAGCAAAGAGTCTTAGGTTTTGTTGTTCGCGGCGAAAATCAAGTTCACGCTTGAGCATCGGGCTCAATTGGCGAACCATTTCTACGGGACCCCACGCGGCCAACGCTGGCACGCGCTCCGCAAGTTGGGCAAGGCCTGACAGCACATCGAGATCTTGAAGAACGAGCGATTCGATTTGGTCGCGTTGAACTTTTACGACGACTTCTGTTCCATCTTGCAACTTCGCCGTGTGTACTTGACCGATTGATGCCGCCGCTAAGGGAGCCTCAGAGAATTCGACGAATTCCGTTTCGAACCTCTCGCCCAATTCTTCGCGCAGAATACGTTTGATGGTTGCAGTGGCATCCGGTGGTACATCAGCGTGAAGGCTTTTCAGTTCTTCCGCCAATGCCACTCCCACTAAATCACTTCGAGCCGCGAGCGTTTGACCCAGCTTAATAAACGTCGGCCCCAGCTCGCAAAGGGCTTTTCGAATACGCACTTCCCGCGGTTGATCTGCTAAAGGTTGCCCATCGCGGTCTTTGATAAATCCGCGAAAAGGAAGTTTCGGAAAATGGCTAAGCCAGTCTGCCAAACCATGTCGTTGCAAAACAGCTAGGATTTCCTGCCATCGCCGCAGATTTCGATAGAGTTGGGGGATGGAGGTGATTTTCATCAGACTACAGTGATACGACGCCTGAGGTTGTGGCAGTAAGGAAGAGTGACGGAAACAACGCGTATCACCTTTCCGATTTTAATGAGTCTGACATAATTCGCACGACGATTCTTGCCCCCAAAGGAAGTCGATGGGACCGACACTGTTGACCGTATCGCTTGTAACGTTGAGCACGTCTATTGCGTTAGTACTAGGGGTGTCTTGGGGAATTTCGTTACTACTGTTGCAACACGCAGAGCCAAGGGGAAGGTTCGATTGGATGGGCTGGCTGTCCAAAATCAATGTATTGTGCATGTTGGCGATAATTTCTCTGCCCTTGTATGTGCATGCAGCGGGATGGGAAAGTGCGACTGGCAGGTTTGGTTGGCTGCCCATTCTGCGGGGGGGGCAGCGTTATTGGTTTCACGGCATGACAGCCGCCACGTGGATTCATGCGGGATATGGTGTTGGTTGGATAGGGCTAGCAACACTCGTTGCTTTTCAGGGCCTGCCTTCTTCACTTTGGCGCGCCGCCTGCATCGATGCTACTTGGTGGCAACGTTTGCGATTCGTTGGCTTGCCATTGACGTTGCCACTGATCGTCGCCGCGTCCTGGTGGGTTGGCATCGTTGCGGCAACGGAAATGACAGTGGCGAATCTTTACGGCGTAAGCACTCTCGCCGATGCGGTCTACAAATTCTATGCGTTGGAGCCAGAGGCAGGGCCTGTATTAATCAGTGTCGTGGTGCCCATGGTGATTCTGCTACCGATCGTCATATACGGGGTGACGCTGGGCGCAAAATTCTCAACCGCTGCAAACACATACATCAATGCAATTCGTTCGCGAACTCATCGTGCTCGCGTGGAGGGTTCCAACGATGCAAACATGATTAGTGGCTCCGCGCATAGAGCCTGGATGATAATGGCAAGTTTCCATGCGATCACCATCGTTGCGATTGTGGGTGGTGTGCCACTTGTCTCGTTGATTATAAAAGCGGGCTGGAAAGTGGAGACGAGCGAAGGAGGACAACTGTTTCACACATTCTCTGCTCAACAATTTGTTTTTACCATCCAAGAAACTTTGCGATCATTCTCCAGTGAGTACTATTGGTCGTGCCAGTTAGTCGTCTTTTCTGTGTTGTTTAGTCTACCTGTTGGCTGGCTGTTGGCCGCGGTTAGCGAGCGTCGACCGAATCTAAAGGGGGCCACTTGGATCGGCATGTTGATATTGGTGGCGATACCAGGTCCGGTGGTCAGCTTAGTATTGATTGCCATTTTTAACCGCCCGGTGTTGAGTTTTTTTTATGATCGAACGCTACTCCCGGCACTTCTCGCTTTGATGACACGGTGTGTTCCATTGGCATTCTTTACGTTGCGTGCTGCATATTGTCGCTTGGATAATGCACCGCGCGAGGCGGCCAGATTAGACGGTGCGTCAAGATGGAGGCTTTTACTAGCAATTGAGGCACCGAGGCTCTGGCGGCCTTTGGCTCTCGCCGCCATGGGGATTGCTTTGATTACTTTTGCGGATCTATCTTGCACTCTGTTGGTGCTTCCCCCCAGTGTTAGCACAGTGGCAACAAGAATTTTTGGTTTGCTCCATAGTGGAGTACGATATCAAGAGTCGGGCCTTGCTTTAGTTTCCGCGGTTGCCGTCTGGCTACTAGCGGCTGTAGGATTGAAGTTAGCCAGTAAATCGGCCTACTGATTTAATTACTTCCTCGTAATGGCGAAGTGGGTTCCAAAGAAAGCGCAGAGAAGCCTTCTACGGACGCTCTTTATGGGATGATATTGGATGCGAATTGCCTTTCCGTTGATGCTTGTATTGGTTGTCGTGTTTTACTGCTTGGAAATTTCTTCCTCAGTGCACGCGGTGGAGCATGTCGTCTTCCGGCCTCGTCCCGATAGCGATCAGGAGCTTTCAGTAACAGGTGAAGTGCTTGTCACGGCAGCGGATGGTGGTTTCCTGATACGTGCTGACGACGGACAATTGTGGACAGTTCAACCCGAACGTTTGATCTCGCGTACTAGCGATAATGAGCCGCTCGTACCAATATCTCGCGAAGAGGCAGGAAAGAGACTACTGGGCCAATTGCCGCCCGGTTTTCAAATTCACCAGACTGCGCACTACGTGATATGTCACAACACAACTGACGAATATGTCGAGTGGGTTGGCAGCCTGTTCGAACAGGCCTATACAGGGTTCTATGTGTATTGGAAGAACAAAGGGCGAAAATTGCCCGACGCCGAATTTCCTCTGGTGGCCATCGTTTTTGCCGACCAGCGAAGTTTTGCTGAGTACGCACGACCTGAAATTGGTGATTTAGTCGATTCTGTGATTGGTTATTACAAATTGCAAACCAATTGCATGATTACCTATTTTCTCAAAAACAATGAACGTCGAGTGGCAACCTTGGTTCATGAAGCAGTCCATCAATTGTCGTACAACAGCGGTCTGCAGACGCGCATGGCCGATAATCCCTACTGGGTCAGCGAGGGACTGTCCACCTACTTTGAAACGCCCGATTCCAGCGCCAAAGGATGGCGCAATATTGGTGGGGTGAACCAAGTCAATCTAACTCGGTTCCAAGCCTATTTGCGTCAGCGACCAGCCGATTCATTGACCAGCCTAATTCGCGATGACCAACGATTTCGCAGCCCTTCGGAGGCACCATCGGCCTATGCCGAAGCGTGGGCACTGAATTACTTCTTGCTGCGAACAAAACAGAAAGAGTATCTCGCATACTTGCAGACGCTTGCCAGCGGACCGCTGATGCGAGAACCAGATCCTCGCGCCCGCGTGCAAGCGTTTCAAGATGCCATGAAAATTGATCTCGAAACGCTGGATCGGCAATTTCTGCAGTATATGTCGCGACATGTACGGCGATGAATCAGGTGTCAATCAGCTCTTCAGGTGCCAAGATTGGAACGTTGTTTTCTTCAAGCGACTGTTCTTCACGCCAAGGTTTGTTTTCTTGGTAGCTTTTCAATTCGTTTTCCAATTGTTCCAATTGTTCATGGCCATCGGCTTTGCCAAGCTCGACTGCTTTTGTTGCCCATTCGATAGCCTTGGGGAAATCCCCTGCTTCTGCATGGGCAGCGGCCAAGGTGCTAAGAATATGAGCTTCCTTGTATTCGGTGAGCTCTGCCGCTTCAGCACCTAATTCAACTGATCGCGTGCCGTTTCGAAGTGCGTCTTTTGGTGTCGTAGCGAGTACCCAAGCTAAATTATTGAGTAGTCCGGAACGGGCCTCTTTTGACATCGCTCCAGGATTGGTGGCTAACTCTTCTTCGGTAGCGACTTTTGTTTCCAGCGCCAATTCGTAGTCAGCGATGGCCTGTTCATGTTGGTTGATGCTCAAGTAGGCGTCACCACGGAGGCGAAGTGCTTGCCATTGCCCCGGTTCTCGTTTGATAATTTCTTCCGCCACTTCGATCGCTTTGTTGGGTCGCTTATCCAACTGATAATAGTTGCCCAGTTGCAGCGCCCAAGCATTGTTGTCGGGCTGATTACGGGCCAAAAGTTTCATGTCGTTGATCGCATCGGCATAACGCTTTTGTTCTGCAGCAACTAAGCTTCTCAGCAGTACTCCACGCGCATTGCCTGGTTGCATGGACATGGCAGAGTCGATATCAGCCTTTGCCCCTTTCACATCGTCTTGTCTCATTTTGACCTCGGCGCGAAGCAACAGGGCCATGGCATTTTTGTCATCCATAGCGATGGCGCGATCGAGATCGGCGAGTGCGTCCTCAGGCTTCTCTGCCAATCGATGGAGTTCCGCACGCAACATATAAAGTGGGGAGCTAGGTTGAGCTGTGATGGCGTGATCTAAAATCACGAATGCATCGTCGGACCGATTCAATTGCAACAATGCCTCTGCCGCTGCAACCGCTGCCGCTGTATTAGTGGGGTCTTTCTCTAACAATGTTTTGAGGTCAGCGACTGCACCCTCAACGTTCTTAGATTGGAGGCGATACAAGGCGCGGGCTTGGAGTGCATCGGAATTACCTGCGTCAGCATCAATCGCAGCATCGAGGTCGGCACTTCGCTTCTGCTCATCTTCTTGTAGCAAGGCACGCAACACAAAAGCTCCCGATCGTTTCGTGGGATCGTCGGCGAGATTTTCGATTGCGGCAGTCGTAGCATCCAGAGCTCGCTTGGGATTGCCACCTGGCAGCATACTGAGCCGAGCGATCAACAATTGACCATCGGCAAGGGTAGGATCGTTCTCAACAGCTTTTTCTAAACTGTTGAGCGCATCGCTGCGGAGTTGTTGCAGTTTGGCTTGCCCTCCCCCGCCCTGCATCATTTTATTAACAAGTGCTTGGCCACGCTGTAGAGCGATTCCGCCGAGCATTTTCTTGGCAAACGATTTGTTCTCGTCATCCAAGCCTTTTTTGATTGCCGATTCAATCAGCGTTGCCACTTCTTCCAATTCAGCCTCGGAAGTTGCGTCAATCTTTTTGACAATGGCATCGTCGAGATCAGCAAGTCCCTCGCTCTGTGCAAATGCTGGAGAGGTAAGGCAAAAAGCAAGAAGGAGCACAAGACTTGCACAGCATATTCGGTGCAGACACGACAGCGGGTAAATCATCATGAGTTCTCCGGGCCGCGAAAATCAACGCAGCATAGGGTGGGTCAATAGCAGAGCAGCACGTAGTTATTATGTCCGAGAATCGTATCCGTTCGAATAGGGAGATCCTAGGAATTTGTATCTGAGGGTAGCGGATGTTGATTTTTTAGGGTGGGGGCAACCCACAATTTGTCAGGAAATACACGTTGGCGATACACCAACATGCCATTTAGGGCGTGATATAAGGCGCCACATTCTAAATCTACGACTCGATTGGACTCGAGAATATGACATAAGCGAAGTGCTGCAGACTGCACCCAATCGGTTTTCAATTCCGCATCCGATGCCACCACAGCCAGGAATTCCAGCATGTGGCCGGTGGTCCGTAACGCATCGGCTAAATCGGGCGACCAACCTCGTCTCCCGAAGTAATTCGAAGAAAAGGAACCATCACCGTTTTGGAATGTCTGGACGTCCCGCAACGACTCGTTCACTCGATCATCGGCGGCAGCCCAAACGCCCGTGATCGGGTTACCCTCTGTGCGGCGACGCATCAAAGTTTTCCCCAAGCCGACTAATCGGTGGGTTCCGCCACAGGCAGCCATCTGTAAGGAAGCCCTTGTCTCCACATCGACGAGCTGTTCGATGCTCCAGCGGTTGCCGTCGCGAGCAGGCCAGATAAAATCGGTCGGTCGGTAGGCCGTTACCCCGTTAATGGTCCAACTATATTCTTCTTCCAAATTTCGAGGAACATCCCAAAGTGCCTGATTCAAAACGTCCTCGATCTCGTAGGTCGTCCCGTTAAAAACTATCGGAGTCTTTAATGTGACACCGCATTGTGAAAGGACGGCCAACCATTGATCGCGGTGACCTTGACCGCTCAGGGTGCCCGCTTCCACTTCGAAACGAAGTCCGCGACGCGCATTTGCACCCAGCGTATCTCCTTTCATGGGATTCCACCCGGTCAAGGAACCCCCGGACAGCAGGTAATCGATCGCTGGTACCAATTTTCCCTGCGATTCGACAAGGCAGTCCTGTCGATACGCCAATATTCCATGGAGCACCTGCCATGCGCCATTGTCTTTGACGGTCAAGCGACGGTGATATCCTTCGTCTAAGACGCGGTCCAAACGAGCTTGCAACTCGGGTACTGCGGTGTTGTCTTGGGGAGGCAAGAGATTTTTCGAGTCGCGCTGGGCATTATCAGGTTGGCCCTTATCAGGTTGGCTGAGGCTACCCAAATCAGGAACGGGCAAACAACCGAGGCTAGCGGTAGCAGCGAGCGCGGCGAGAAATCTTCGTCGGTGCGGAATTAGTGGGCGGTTCATGTTGCTCATTGTACCTAGATTCTCAATAAAGTCTTCCCGGCTGTCGACGGCTATACTGTACTGCAGGGTGCTGGCTGATAGGCTAACCACTGCCCGCATGTGCGAACGAATGCTGTAAATTCCATTTCTTTTTGGGGTTCGATTCCGATGAGACGCTTCAATCAATGCTCTGTCTTTCTTGCGACCGTAATGACCAGTATGGGACTGGCTCAGTCAGCTATGTCCCAGGACGCACCGCGAACGCCCGGTAAGGCGGCAAAACCGGCCGCAAAGGCGTCGATCGGCCTGGCACCCCTGGACGGTGAAACGCTGCCAACGAGCGATGCCAGTGGGGATGAAAAATCCGCCGAGCAAAAAGATCGCGAAGACGACTTTGCAAGAATGATGAGTGGAGCAACACTCGTAGGGCGGTTTACAATTCTTGGCAAAGACGAATCGAAGATGCCTGCAGAGGAATATACGATTTCTCGTTGCGAAAAATTGCCGGAGGGAGATCTCTACCGCTTTACGGCTCGCATAAAGTATGGGGAGGTTGATACCGAGTTGCCGCTGGACTTGCCAGTCCTTTGGGCCGGGGATACTCCAGTGATCACGCTGACCAATATGTGGATTCCTGGCATGGGGACTTTTTCGTCTCGTGTCATGTTCTACAAAGATTCGTACGCGGGAACCTGGCAGCACGATGAAGTAGGCGGACACATGTTCGGCGTGATTCGGCGGGCGACGAACAAAGAGGAAGGCGGAGCAGATAACGCTACACCAGCGGGCAAGGGTGAAGCACCAAGATCCACGAACACCGTTCCAGCAAAACCAATTACTACTTCCAGTAGTGGAGCAAATTCATGAGTGTACGGCTCAAACAACTGTCAACTGAATCGAATCGCCGAGTCACATCCAACGTTTCTGTGGGACAATATTTGATCCAACGTTTACGTGACTATGGTATTCATGATGTCTTTGGCATTCCTGGCGATTACGTGCTGAGCTTTTATAGCATGTTGGAGAAAAGTCCGATCAACGTCGTTGGTTGCACTCGCGAGGATTGCGCCGGGTTTGCTGCGGATGCATATGCTCGGTTGACAGGAATGGGAGCCGTTTGCGTCACTTATTGTGTGGGTGGTTTGAGTGTTTGCAACAGTATCGCTGGTGCCTTCGCAGAGAAATCGCCAGTGGTGGTCATCTCCGGTTCACCCGGGCTGAATGAACGACTTAACAATCCATTGTTGCATCACAAAGTACGGGACTTTCGCACACAGCTGGAAGTCTTTGAGAAATTCACGATTGCGGCCACTGAGATCACAGACCCCATGACAGCGTTTGCTGAAATTGATCGAGTGCTGGATGCTTGCGATCGATTTAAACGCCCTGTCTATATTGAATTGCCGCGAGATATGGTGCACATGGTTCCCCCCGTGGCACACTCCTATCGTGGGTCTGGGTGGCAGCCCGATAGCAAGGCGACGAGTGAAGCAGTTAAGGAAGCAGTAGGAAGAATCAATGCGGCCGAGAACCCAGTGATCGTCGCCGGTGTGGAGCTGCATCGCTTCGGACTTCAAGATGAAGTTCTGCAGTTAGCGGAAGCAACCAATATTCCGATCGCGGCCACTATGTTGGGTAAAAGCGTCGTCAGCGAACGGCACCCGCTCTATCTGGGCCTTTACGAGGGCGCTCTGGGAAATGCAGAAGTTGCCAAGTTTGTCGAATCAAGCGATTTAATTATGCTGCTAGGGACGTTCCTGACAGACATTAACCTGGGGGTCTACACAGCCAATCTCGAACTGGAACGCTGTGTCTATATAACAAGCGAGCAGATGCAGATTTCGCATCACCATTTCCATAATGTCTCTTTGGATGGCTTTCTAAAGGCCCTGATCAAGTCTGATTTGCGTCGCGCAAGTCGTTCGATTCCCGATTCGATTTTGGCGCGACGCGTGCATCAGCCCTATGCGATGGAGCCCGACGCCACATTGCATATCAGTCGTATGATGAGCGTTATCGAACAACGCTTGGACAATAATACGATCGTGATTGCCGACGTTGGCGATTCTTTATTTGCGGCGACTGAGCTATTGACCCATGATCGAGGTGAGTTCCTCAGCCCCGCTTATTACACTTCCATGGGCTTCAGCGTCCCGGCCGCTGTCGGTGCTTCGGTCGCGCGACCTGACCATCGGGTGCTCGTGCTCGTTGGCGATGGGGCCTTTCAGATGACGGGCCAGGAGCTCTCCACGCTTGCTAGAAGTGGTGCCAGTCCTGTCATCATTGTCTTTGATAATCATGGCTATGGCACGGAAAGGTTTCTTCACGATGGCGAGTGGGAGTACAATGAAATCAACCCTTGGGCGTATCACAAATTGCCGTTAATTTACGGCCGGGGCCAGGGATACCTGGTCAACACCGAGCGAGAATTTGTCGAAGCGTTAGAGGCCGCTTGGGATGACCGTAGTCAGCCCCATATCATTCAAGCTAAACTGACTGAGAACGATGCGAGCCAAACACTGATGAACTTAGCCCGACGTTTAGGGCAGCGAGTTGGTCCCCAGGGTTCGACATAACATTCGACCGAGTTCCCGCCGAGTTCCCGCCATGTCAATAATTTCTCCTTCCATCCGCCCATTTCTACATTTGCGGATGAGGAGCCTGAAGGTGGGACTTTCTTTTTTAATCGTCTGTGTTCTCTCCTCACCAGCCGCATCGGCTGACGAACCATCAGACGAAGACTTCTTCGAATTGGCAGTTCGCCCGATTCTGGTAAAAAACTGTATCGAGTGCCATTCGGCTCAGTTGGGAAAAACGAGTGGCGGTCTGGCGCTCGATACGCGAATGGGTTGGCAGCAAGGGGGCGATTCTGGCCCGGCGATCGTCCCCGGCGATCTCCAAGGAAGTCGCCTCATCGCGGCCATTCGCTACGACGACCATGGTTTGCAAATGCCCCCAGAAGATCACGGGGGGCCGATGGCCGAAATCGATGTCAATGTTTTAGTTGATTGGGTTCTCCGCGGCGCGCCTGATCCGCGAGAAGCGGAATCTCGGATAGCGGGAATGGCTACAGAGGACGCCGCACATTGGTGGGCGTTTCAACCATTGAATTCCATCCAGGTACCAACGGTCAACGAATCAGACTGGCCTGCCACACCAATCGACAACTTTCTCATTTCGTCGCTAGAACAGCAGGGATTGAAGCATAACGAATTGGCTGACAGGCGAACTCTGTTGCGGCGAGTTACCTTTGATTTAACCGGTCTTCCTCCGACAACCGAGCAGATCGAAGACTTTCTTCGTGATCCATCACCCAACGCATGGGAGAAAGTCGTGGATCGATTGTTGGGTGATCCTGGATATGGTGAACGTTGGGGGCGCTATTGGTTAGACATCGCACGCTATGCCGATACGGCGGGTGACGGCGCTGACTATCCGGTTCGCGAAGCAGCCCACTATCGCGATTGGGTCATTGGCTCGTTGAATGCCGACCAGCCGTATGCCGAATTCCTACGAGACCAAATTGCTGGCGATATCGTGGCACGCTCGGATACGAGCGCTGCCCAACGATCTTTGTATGCCGATCGAATTGCTGCAACTGGGTTCTTGGCGATTGGAAAACGATATGGATACGCGCCGAATCAGGACTATCAATATCTCGATTTTGCAGATTGCCTCGATTCAGTGGGACGATCGATACTAGGGCTCTCAATCGGCTGTGCGCGGTGTCACGATCACAAGTACGACCCCATAACTATTGAAGACTATTACGCTCTTTATGGTGTCTTGCAGAGTACTCGTTGGTCCTTCCCTGGTGGTGAAGAACACAAACGGCCTGCAAACCTCGTCCCGATGATCCCAAGTGACGAAGTGCTTGCACTCGAAGCGGCTCGTTCTGCAAAGGTTGAACATTTAGCTCAACAAATTTCCACCCGTCAGGCAATGCGCAACAAATTGGATTCCCGTTTCTATGCTGGTGGTTTAGATTTGGGTTTCGAATCCCAAGAACTGGCTAAGCCGCCAACAGGGGTGTGGCTTTCTGCCGGTCCCAATAGTGTGCTCGCTGACGCGCAAAGCCCTTTTGCACAAACGCATCCACCAGGAACCCGCGGAGTCCGAGTTGGTTCAGGAACACCTTTTGAAGGAGTTCGCTACGTTTTTGAGCCGATCCGCAAAGACGACCCCAATAACGAAGTAGCTTTCACGATTGACTTTCGAACGGTTGGGAAGGTCCCAGTTGGCGATGTGCAGGGCGGTGATGGCGATGCGCCAAGCGGTTCGTATCGCTTCTACCTGGGGCGCGGAGTTATTGAATCCTTGGCATTTGAATGCAGTGTCACTGCGAATGAGTTTGCCGTAAAAGACAAAGACGAATGGAAGGTGATCCGTTCGCTCGAGATGGATACTTGGTATTCGCTTCGCATCAATCTTGATCGCGCGTCCCGCACTTATGCGGTGCAAGTGGGAACTCCCGATAACGTGACCGTGGTCGATGCGTTGCATCTCAATCCGCAATGGGACGGTGTGGTCGATACATTCATTTGCGACGGTTTTGGACAGCAATCTGGAACAGTACCGACGCGAGACCTTGATAATATTGGCTTGCAACGGACGGCTTTTCCTCCCCTCGACTCATTCCAAATGCTTGAGCCGCTTCCGTTGGTGGATAGCTCTGAGCAACTGGCAGCCATCGACAAGGAAATCAAGGACCTCGAGCAACAACGCGCCTCTCAAGCGAAACGGACACTTTATCCGGTCGCCTATGGAGTGGAAGAAGGAGACGTGTCTAACGCAAAAGTTCAGCTACGGGGTGAGCCCGACAAACTTGGGTCGGAAGTTCTTCGACGCATTCCCGTGGTGATGGGAGGTAAACAACTAACCGACAATGCGACCAGTAGCGGTAGATTGGAACTTGCGAATTGGATGAGGGGACCTGCCAGTCCATTGGTCGCGAGGGTCTTCGTGAACAGAATCTGGCAATGGCATTTTGGGCAAGGGCTAGTCAACACGCCAAGTGATTTTGGGTCGCGAGGTGAACGTCCTAGTCACCCGGAATTGTTGGATTATTTGGCCAATTCGTTCATCAATGATGGTTGGTCGCTGAAGAAGCTGCATCGCACGATTTTGTTGTCACATGCTTACCAGATGTCTAGCGATGATCATGCGGAAAACTTGCAGAGTGATCCAACTAATCGTTTCCTTTGGCGGATGCCGAGGCGTTCTTTGGATGCAGAGAGCCTTCGAGACGCAATGCTATTTGTCTGTAATTCTCTAAATCGTTCCCTGCCACCGCCGCATCCCTTTCCCAATGTTGATTCCTGGGCGTTTACCATTCACAACCCGTTCTATGCGGTCTATGAATCGGATCATCGAAGTGTTTACTTGATGATCCAACGAAACCGACGGCATCCCTTCTTGGCACTCTTTGATGCTGCGGATCCCAACCTAAGTGTTGCGACGCGACAACCGACTATAACGCCAACACAGAGTTTATACTTGATGAATGCACCGTTCGTTCATCAGCTTGCAGATCGTCTAGCAGTGAATACGATCGATGCTTTCGTGGACGATAGAGAGAGAATCGAGTGGCTTTGGCAAATGACTTGCGGCAAACTGCCTGACAATTCGGATGTCACCCAGTCAATTCTTTTCTTGCAACAATACCAGCAGCAGATAGCGACCGATTCGACATCACCAGAGCAAACTGAGCGGTCAGCGTGGGCCGCTTTTGGGCGCGTCCTATTGACCAGCAATGCTTTTCTCTCTGTCGATTAACGCGATGAAATAACGCCATGAAAAAAAACTTTCAACATTGCAATTCGGCAGTGCATCCTAATCGTCGGTCGTTTCTAAAGGCTGCGTCCGGAGGCTTCGGTGCTCTGGCGTTGTCCGGAATGCTTGCCGATGTAGATGCCAACGAAGTGGGGCCGGGTTCCACCGATCCACTTGCAGCAAAGGCGGGGCATTTTGCGAGTCGAGCTGATTGTGTGATATTTCTCTATTCAACTGGTGGCGTTTCACAAGTAGATACGTTTGACTACAAGCCTCAATTGACTACGGATCATGGTAAGTCGATTACTGCTACGCGTTGGTTGAATAAGCCGGGAGAATTCGAACGTTTCCTCATTCGTCCGCGATGGCCTTTTCAGCAGTATGGCAAGAACGGGATATGGGTCAGCGATCTCTTTCCCAATATTGGCGGCATGATCGATGACATTTGTGTTTTGAATGCCATGCACTGTGAGAGTGATGGACATGACAAAGCCACGTTAGCAGCGCACACAGGATCCGCGCAATTCGCACGCCCCAGCATGGGTGCATGGCTTAGCTATGGCCTAGGAACAGTAAATCGCAATCTACCATCGTTTATGGTGCTCGCGCCGTCCGCACCCTATGCGGGCGCGCAAACCTGGGGGAGTGATTTTCTGCCGGCTTGTCATCAAGGTACGCACGTGCTGCCCGGTGATGAACCGTTACCTAACCTGAATCCCCGAGTTGCCTCCGAAGAACTGCAAAATCTCGAATTGAGTTTGTTACACCAATTTAACCAGAAGCATTTGGCACAAAGAGCGACCGACATGGCGTTGGACGCGCGAGTTCGCTCATTTGAAACGGCATTCGGGATGCAGCGAGAAGCACCTGAGGCATTTGATTTATCTCAAGAGTCTGACGCAACTTTGGCTATGTACGGTTTGGGAAGAGGTGAGACAACAGGATTTGGATGGCAGTGTTTGGTTGCGCGACGATTGGCCGAACGGGGCGTTCGCTTCCTCGAATTGATTGACGTAGGATCTAGCAATAACTGGGATTCGCATGGAAATATGGCCGACCACGAGAGATTGGCCAAGGCCATCGACCTGCCGATTGCAGGTCTATTAAAAGATCTCAAGCAACGTGGCATGCTCGATCGGACACTCGTTGTTTGGACATCGGAATTTGGCCGTACTCCGTTTCATCAAGTGGCTGACCATGCCGGGCGCGAGCACCACAATCTAGTCTTTTCTTCTTGGCTGGCAGGAGGCGGTGTCAAAGGTGGATTTGTTCATGGGTGTAGCGACGAGCATGGGATTTTGCCAGCGGAGGGAGCTGTCGATACCCACGACTTGCACGCCACCATGTTGCATCTGATGGGTTTGGACCACGAACGTCTAACCTTCCGACACGCTGGTCGCGACTACCGCCTCACGGATGTAGCTGGAAAAGTAGTGAAGGACATCATTGCTTAACGGTGTGATTCTACTTCTTTGGCATGATTGGGATAGGATGTGAGACTGCCTGCCGTGATCTGTAAATTAGTTGCCCGCCAATTTTCCCACCTTTGCAGCATTGTTCCCTCCATGGTCCTTCGCTTGTTTCAAATTGCCGTGCTGTTGCATTTGGTGGGGTGTACCCATCTCTTCGCTTTCGATGATGCTTCGATAGCCTATCAGCAACAGGTTAGACCCTTTCTTGAAGAGCGTTGTATCCATTGTCATGGTGCGGATGTTCAAGAAGGGAATGTGAGGCTTGATCAGCTTTCGAATCGGCTGGAAGATGATCGTGTGGCAGCTGAAGTTTGGCATGAAATGCTCAATGTGCTGAACGACGGTTCTATGCCTCCAGAAACCGAGCCCGCTTTGGATGGAGAGAGTCGCAATGCGGTCACGGCATGGATCACTGCTGAATTGCGCAAGGCGGCAGAGGCCAGACAACACACAGACGGTCGTGTTGTACTGAGAAGGCTCAATCGTCGAGAGTATCAGTACACGATGACTGATCTGCTGGGGTTGGAAATGGACTATGTTCGTGACTTGCCTCCCGATGCGATTTCGAGTGATGGTTTTGAAAATGACGGTAGTGCGTTGCAAATGTCATCTTTGCAACTGGAATACTACTTGGCTACCGCGCGGCAAGCGTTGGATCGAGTGATCGTATCAGGTGAAATGCCGGCTGCCATGCAGCATTCGTTTTCCGAAAGTAAGATTGACGGTTGGTTGGGAAATGCTCAGCTCAGTAATCGGCTGGGTCGCCAGCAGGAGTTTCTTGCGAAAATTGATCATGACTATCCTGACCAGGGAGAATTCGTCGTTCGCGTGCAAGCTACGGCGGAAATCAAGTCGAATACTGGCTTCCCGTTGTTGGAATTATCTGTCGGTTATCGACCGGACACCGAGATACTGTTGCGTGAGTTTCCCTTAGTGGAAATAACAAGTTCCGAAACCAAAACTTATGAATTTCGGGGGCGATTAGAAGATTTTCCATTGCCAGTGCGTGGACAAGGCAAGTATCCAGGACTGGTGATTCGCGTGCGAAATGTCTACGACGATGGCACGCCGCCAGTGCCTGAGCAAAAGGATGAGAACCAAAGAGTGTTCTATGCCGATGAACCGCTGTTGCCCACGCTGACGATTGGATCTGTTGAGTTTATTGGGAATGCGTACGAATCGTGGCCACCAGCAGCACATCGCAGCATCCTGTTTGAGGCTGATACGGGACGCAGCGATGACGAGGCTTACGTCAGAGAGGTGCTACGCCGTTTTATTACTCGCGCCTTTCGAAGACCAGCTACCGATAACGAAGTTGATTTTTACCTCAGTTTCTTTCAATCAATTCGGGGTGAATTTCCTAGTTGGGAAGAGGCTGTTCGCGAAGCGTTGGCGATGGTGCTGATTGCTCCTGATTTCTTATACCTTGTGGAACCAGCTGGTGATGAGCGTCGCGAACTCAATGATTGGGAGTTGGCAACCAGGTTGTCGTATTTTCTCTGGAGCACCATGCCTGACGAGTCGTTGATGAAGCGGGCAGCCAATGGAACGCTGCATGAATCACTCGTGCTAACGGAAGAAGTAGAGCGGATGCTCGCCGACGAGCGCGCTATGCGATTCATAGACCAGTTTGCCGAACAATGGCTTAGCCTAAATCGCATTGACAATGTGGCCATCGATAAAGAAAAGTTCCCGCAGTTTCAAGAGTCGCTCAAAGCCGAAATGTGTAAAGAGACAAAGTCCTTTATGGCGACGCTGATGAAAGAGAATCTGAGCGTTCTCCAAATGCTGTCCGCAAATTTTACGATGCTGAACGAGCCGTTAGCCAAACATTATGGATTGGCAAGCGAATTTGGACGGGAGTTCCGCAAAGTAGACCTGGATGCGAGTAGTCACCGCGGAGGATTACTGAGCCAAGCAAGCATTCTGCTAATTCACTCCACGGGTTCAGAGTCGCATCCAATTCGTCGTGCAGTGTGGCTGCGGGATCGATTACTGAATGATCCACCATCGCCACCTCCCCCTAACGTTCCCACACTGGATCAGGCTGATCCCGAATTTCGTACCCGACCGATTCGCGAGCAACTGGAGATTCATCGCAGTAACGAAGCGTGCGCTAACTGCCATCGGAATATTGACCCATGGGGATTAGTCTTGGAAAACTATGATGCCGTGGGGCTGTGGCGAGAATCGATAGGGACGGCAACAAGTAACGGCCCGCGTGAAGATCCCATCTATGCGGTCGATATTTTGCCGAGCGGTCAGGAGATCGTAGGCGTTGAAGGGCTGAAGGAATATTTGCTCGAAAACCGCAGTGAGGATTTCACGAGATCGCTCGCGGTAAGGCTATTGAGTTATGCTCTTGGTCGAACTCTCGATTTCACGGACAATCAGGCCGTGGATGAGATCGTGAATGAATGCGTTGAACAGCAATTTCGAATGCGAGAATTGATACAAACGGTCGTACATAGCCGTTCCTTTCAAACAAAATAACTGTTGGGTAACTGGCAAATGACATCCAAATCTTGGCATCTTAGTCGTCGAACATTTTTAATGGGGACCGGTGTATCGTTGGGGTTGCCCTGGATGGAATGCATGTCGGTTCGAGCTAAAGAAGAGTCCCAAATTAACCAGCCGAAACGACTATGCGCGATGTATTTCGGATTCGGTGTGGGGTTGCCCAAAGAAGATGGCGACAACGCGCAGTGGCGATGGTTTCCCAACGGCCAAGGGCAAGACTTCCAATTCACTGAAACACTCAAGCCACTCGAGCCGCATCGACAGGAACTTACCATTCTGGGAGGTTTGTCGCATCCGAACGGTCGGCGTATGGGAGGGCACGATACGGGCGATACGTTTTTGACTGCCGCCTATTTGAACAATAAGTCGTTGCATAATTCAGTTTCGGTTGACCAAGTTGCCGCTCAAGCCCATGGCGACAAGACCCGATTTTCTTCATTAGTTCTATCTACGGACGGTGGTGTCGGCGAGCCGACGCGATCGAGTACCCTTTCGTACGACGCGAAGGGTCGGCCCCTCCCTGCTCTTCACCAACCGCGGCAGATCTTTGAACGCTTGTTTGGAGCTGGCGATGCCGACTTAATCGCCAAAGGACGTCGACTGCGAAGCGCTTCCAAAATGCTGGATCTTGTACTCGCAGATTCTCGTTCGCTGCGGAACCGACTGGGTAACCAGGATCGAGAAAAATTGGATGAGTACCTAGCGTCGGTCCGACAGATTGAAGAGAGTGTCGAGCGGTCTCAACATTGGTTAGAGATTCCGCGGCCTGAACTACGTGATGAAGACCGCGACATTTTGAGTTTAGATGCCGATGACCAAGCACCATTGCAATTCATTCGCACGATGTATGACTTGATCTACCTAGCATTTCGAACCGATTCCACACGAGTTGCCACGTATCAAATTACCAACATGGCAGATTGTTCGTCAAAGGCAGCAAAGTTTCCTCAGCTGCAAGGCTTTAAAGATACGCTTCATACCTTGGCCCATGATTGGGATAAGCCGGAAGGTGCAGAGAAACTCGGTCGTTGGGATCGATTCATGGCCGAGCAATTGGCGTATTTCTTGGAGCGACTCCGTACCGCGCAAGAATCCAATGGTTCGGTACTCGACAATTCCGTTATTCTCTATGGCAGCAGCAATAGTACTACGCACGACAATCGCAATTACCCACTGGTCTTAGCCGGTGGCAGGCAACTTGGCCTAGAGCATGGCCAATATCGCAAATACTCAGAAGAAGTGCCCTTGTCAAATTTGTTCGTAACGATGCTCAACAGCGTTGGCGTGCACTGCGATACCTTTGCTGACAGTACTGCGGATTTGCCTGTATAAGGTCAACTGCTTCATTCTCCCGTCTTCGGGAGGGTTTACCGCTTCATCCTCCCGTCTTCGGGAGGGTCGAGGCGAGGAACGAGCCACGGGGAGGGCCAGCGCAATCTCTTGCGCGAGACCCTCCCGGGCTCACAGGATCGACTCTCCCGCTCGACTCAGTCTGGAATCTGGGCGACTTGTCCATCGTTCATTGCTGACAGATAGATAAGCAACTGCGAATCAATCGTCAAACTGATCGGCTTTACTGCACCGTCAGCCATTGCATATTGAATCACATCTGCCGGATGCATACTGGAAAAGCGAAACCACAATTTCTGATTTCCCAAGCCGTAGCCGGGAGCAAACCATTCCGTGAAATTTGGACCGACATTGAATCCAAAGGACCATTCCCGTCCAACAGCTCTTACTGGATCGGTAAACAAGCCTGTCACTTCGCCAAACATGATAGTATTCGAAGTTCCATCGCGAATGTCGCGAAAACCGGTTTTGCTGCGGTTGTAGAAAATACCGCGGTTCGCATCGCGACTTGGAATGCCCACACCAAGCTGTCCTGCCGAACCTACATAGTTTGTTTTGCCCAGCGCGTCGGTAAGCCAACCTTCCATCGAACATCCGCCCGGAGTCACGTAAACCTCGGTGGCCGAGATTGTCGACGAACCTGCATTATCAGATGGACAAAGCAGCGTAGAGACATTGAATTGAGATTCATCCCAAAGACTCTCGGTCGGATATGCACCATCTACCCAACGTCGATATCGCCATGCATCAGTGGTGGCTGCTCCTACACCACTTTTCGCAACGTTGAGATCTCGTTTGGTGGACCATAAATCATAGAGCTGAGTTGCTTCCATATAAGGAAACAAGAACACTAAGTGTCCCACATAGGAATTAGTATCCGGTTTCCAGCCCGCGCTTCCGTCAAATTCAGTCGTCGATATACAACCCAAGTATCCGGGCGGAAACTTCCCCATCGCTGATTCAAAGTTGTGCGATGAAAGCCCAAGTTGTTTAAGATTATTTTGGCAGCTCATTCGACGCGCTGCTTCACGCGCTGCCTGTACTGCGGGAAGCAATAGCCCCACCAAAATGCCGATAATTGCGATTACGACCAGCAGCTCAACCAACGTGAAACCTTGCCGACCGCGCAGCAGGGAACCCTGCCGATAAAGACGATGCATTGACAATCACCTGTGAATTAGGAACTAGATTTAAATAGTTACTCAATGCCAGCACCCGCCACTTGCTGACAACAGTGATGCACGAAAAATTTCCGCGCACGATAAAGCCAATTGCTTGCCATGCAATTGTTTCTCATTTCGTTGCTATGTAGTACAAGTCATAGCAAAAAAAAACTTCATCGCTGGAAAACGCTGTGAATTTGCGAACCCACTACATCAAACCCGTAGTAGCGTAATCGGTATCGCATTTATCTCAAAAAACCCAGTAATTTACGGGCTTTACCTCGCTTGGTGTGGCTTGGGAGGCTAAAGGGTGATGGTTCGTTTGAGAGCCTTGAGTAGCCCGTCGGTGTCTGGATTGCATGATAAACACCATTAGCGACGATCTTCGTCTTGTGAGCGCACATAGAAGAACCAGAGGGTTCCGCCACCACATAGTATGATTGTTAGGCTCACAACTGCGATTAGAAATGAAATCATTGAAGAGCTACCTCCAGCTTTGCTGCTACAAAATCAAAATCTGTCCAGTCTTTAAGTTTCTTGATTGAAATCCAATCCATGTCCTCTACTTCCTCGAGCCGTAATTGCGAATCTCCTAAATGCTTCGTAGTAGAAGTTTCGTGTGCGAATAAAAAACGGAAATCATGATGGATATGTTCTGGCTCTCCGCGTTTGGAATTCGCAGGTATGACATGGCTATCAATATCTAGTGGTAAATGATTGAAAAGGTCGAATGGATGTGCAATCCAACGATCATTCAGTAAAGTGAGTGGCACGAGTTCATCTGCGGTTAATCCCGTTTCTTCAACCACTTCGCGCAACGCGGCACCGGCAAGATGGGGATCGTGATACTCAATGTGACCGCCCGGTTGCAACCAGCGTTGCAACGCACGATGACGAATCATCAGCATGGACCCTTCCGTTCGGTTAACGACAAACGCACTGGCCGTGATGTGTCCTCGGAAATTGTCGCGACTCCCTCGCGCGGCTCCTTCAAAGTGGCTGAGGAACTCGCTGAATCCTTGGTGACGCGTCCGTTCTTGTGGAAACTGTTCCAAGTAACGGTCGAGGATCACTTCGAGATGGTTCCAGATAAACATCGGTGCAGTTCGCTCCAAGGGGGTTTTGAAGAGTGAATAGAGCGGTCTCTAGAATTTCGTGCCACTCGACCATTTTGTTGGCCGTGTCTAAGCTGAAGGGCGTCGCCGAATAGTGCCTGGGGAGTAGCACGTCTCCCCCTGCAGTCAATTTAGCAATATTCCGGTTTCCTGAAATAGACCCTGAAACGGTTCCAACATCCTTGGCGAAGTCGCCAAGAACGGCTGATATGGACGAAATTTTTTTGTTGCGATTCACGGGAGAAGACCGTGTTGGATTAACCGCGTCAATCGCCACGTCGTTGGCGGAACTGGGAGCGGAGATTCTTGACATTAATCAGGCCGTTATCCATCAATCTTTGCTGTTGGGGATGATGATTCGTACAACCAATTCTTCCAATTTGCAAAAGCACTTGCCCAGCGTAACGTCTGCGCTAGGTCTGAAATTGAAGATCGAGTCGATTTCTGACGAGGCATACGATACGTGGGTCGAACAACAGGGGAAATCCCGTTATATCCTGACGTTGCTGTCGCGAGGCGTGACAGCTGAACAGCTTGCCGCAGTGACTGAGGTCATTGCATCAGAAGGCCTCAATATCGATGTAATTCACAGGCTTTCGGGACGTCCTGCCCGTCAGAGCAATCAAGCCTTCAAGCGCGCTTGTGTCGAATTCTGGTTGCGTGGTGAGCCGCTCGACAAAACTCGAATGCACAGCCAGTTCATGGAACTTAGTCGGCAATTAGGGGTTGATGTGGCATGGCAGCGCGATGATGCCTATCGGCGTTCCCGACGTCTAGTAGTTTTTGACATGGACTCTACGTTGATCCAGGCGGAAGTCATCGATGAATTGGCCAAAGAAGCGGGAGCCGGCCCGGAAGTCTCTAGGATCACCGAATTAGCGATGCGTGGCGAACTGGATTTTGATAGTTCACTGCGGCGGCGCGTGGCGACGTTGCGCGGTTTGCCCGAATCTGTTTTGTCTAAGGTCGCTGCCAGACTAGAGCTTACCGAAGGTGCAGAAACACTGATTGCCAATCTGAGAGAGTTGGGTTACCGCACCGCAATTCTCTCTGGAGGATTCAGTTATTTTGGGCTGCGACTGCAACAACAATTGGGCATCGACTATGTATTCGCCAATGAATTGGAAATCGTCGACGGAGTGTTAACGGGCAGAGTTACCGGCGAGATCGTCAATGGACAGCGCAAAGCCGAGTTGCTGGAACAAATTGCAAATATTGAAGGCATCCATCGTCGACAAGTAATTGCAGTGGGCGATGGTGCCAATGATTTGCCCATGTTAGCACGCGCTGGACTGGGCATTGCTTTCCATGCGAAGCCCATTGTTCGCAGCAAAGCAGAGCAAGCCGTTTCGCATTTGGGGCTCGATGCAATCCTGTATTTGCTGGGCGTTCGTGATCGCGAACGGACAAGCCCCACTGACACAGCGTCCAGTTCCACGGCTCCTACACATCGCTAACGGCGTCTTGCCGCGAAACTTCAAAAAGAGGGGGCACGCCCTCCTAGTCTTCTTTACTTTCTTCTGCGTTCTCTGGCGCCTTCTGCTTTGATATGACCTCGGGTAATGGTTTGCCCTTGGGGATAAATTTCATGGATACGGAATTGACGCAATGGCGTGTATCTTTTTCTGTAAAGCCCTCGCCTTCAAAAACGTGTCCCAAATGACCTAGGCAGTTTTTGCAGACGATTTCCACCCGCATACCATCAATATCGGGATGTCGTTCCACGGCCCCTTCGATTTCATCATCGAAAGAAGGCCAACCGCAGCCGCTATGGAATTTGCTGGTCGAGTCATAAAGAGGCGCATTGCATTGGCGGCAAATGTACGTGCCGGCCGCTTCTGTGTCGGTGTATTGGCCCACGAAGGCACGTTCAGTTCCCTTCTCTAGAATGACATATTTTTCAAGGTCGGTCAGAGGGTTGAAATCGATGGACACTTTGGGTTTCGCTTTCGTAGGCGTGGTTTCTTGTGAAGGTTTGACTTCTGCTTTGGGGTCATCCTTGACGCCTGACTCGTCCGAATGGGTGGATTCATTGGCGTCGGAAGTATCCAGCTGTCCTGAGGATTCTGGAGCCACTTCCTTAGAATCAACGTGCTGCATCGCAATCGGTTGCGTCTCGCAGCCAAGACTGTGAACCAAAATCAAGCTACAAAAAAGAAGATGTTTTGTGGCCATTTAATATTCCTCGCGGGTTATGAACACCTCTTATTCTAGCCCATTTAGGCATCGCAGGGCAACGCGAGAGCGTACAAAATGTCACTGATCGGCGTGGGTCGTATTTTCACTGCTCGAAGATAAGTACAATGTCCGGAAAATGAATTGCCCCGCCTGGGAGAAGATATTTGAACGCTGATAGCATTTGGCAGTACGCGGTACGCGTCTTTGTTTGTTTGACGGTCTTGCTGTGGCAAACTCATCATGCATTTGCACAATCGTTACCTACCGCGGTTGTTACGAGTCATTCACCGACCGACTACTCGGCGGTTATTTCCAACCTTGAACAGGTGATCCGTCGTCAAATTGCGGAAAAAGATATCCCCGCATTTTCCATCGCGCTGGTCGATGACCAAAACGTTGTTTGGTCTGCCGGATTTGGTTTCGCCGACGAATTGCAAACTCTGCCCGCGACCGCGGACACCGTTTACCGCGTGGGCTCAGTCTCCAAGTTGTTTACGGACATCGCAGTCATGCAACTTGTCGAACGCGGCGAATTGAAATTGAATGAACCCGTTAGTCAATATCTGCCGGAATTCACAACTCGACGCAACGAAGAAGGGAGCCAAGTCGATTCGCGGTCTCAATCGATCACGCTGGCCCAACTCATGTCCCATCGCGCGGGGCTTGTGCGAGAGCCCCCTGTGGGACATTACTTTGACGATTCTCTCCCGACGCTCGCGGATACGGTCAAAAGCCTTCAGACAACCGAGCTTATCTACTCACCCGATACGCAAACAAAGTACTCGAATGCGGGAGTTACTGTGGTTGGTCGTGTTTTAGAAAACATGACCGGTGTCTCTTTTTCAGAGTACATGAAGCAGGCCATTCTTGACCCCTTGGAAATGTTGGACAGCAGCTTTGATCGGACCGAGGCAATCTCTGAGAATTCAGCTGCGGGGATGATGTGGACCTATGACGGTCGGCGGTTCAAGGCTCCCCATTTTCCATTGGGTACCGCACCTGCAGGTAATTTGTACTCAACCGTCAATGATATGGCCAAATTCATGCATTGCATTTTTCGCGATGGTGATGGCGGATCACAAACGATTGTCAGCCCCGCAACATTTTCGCGTATGCTCGAACCGGCGAAAAACCCAGATGGTTCATTGCAAGAGTTCGGATTGGGATTTCATGTTGGTCAGTTTGAAGGACTTCGCAAGATCGGACATGGAGGTGCCGTATACGGATTCTCCACTCAGTTTGAAGCATTGCCAGAAAAAAAATTAGGAGTCATTGCGATGACTTCTTTGGACGGAGTGAATGGCGTAGTTCAACGAATTACCGATCACGCACTTCGATTGATGTTGGCCACGAAAGCTGGGCATCCGCTTCCTGAATTTCCCACCACCGAATCTGTCGACTATCAAAGAGCGGTGCAGCTAGTTGGCAATTACGCGCTCGGCCAACAAGCGGTCCACGTCGTACAACTGGATGGCCATGTCTATGTTTACTCGGGTACTTTCCGATCCGAAGTTAGGGCGTCTACATCTGGTGGCGTCTTAGTGGTAGACGATGTGTTCGGTTACGGTACTCCGGTAGGCAAAACGGAAGATGGTCGGTTGCGAATAGGAGATCGCTATTTTGAGCAGTTGCCCGATTCGCCGCCCGCAGAAATATTGCCGAAGTGGCAACACCTAATCGGCGAGTATGGCTGGGATTTCAATACGTTGTACGTGCTTGAGGAAAATGGCCAACTGTATGCATTGATCGAGTGGTTTTACTTCTATCCGCTGACGGAAGTACGAGAAAACATCTTTGCATTTCCCGACTATGGTCTTTACCACGGCGAACAGATCGTATTTGAAACGGATCGAGACGGTAATCCCACCAATGCAATCGCAGCATCGGTCCGCTTTCCCCGCCGCGAAGTAGGAACAAAAAATGGCGAGACCTTTCGTATCACTCCTGTACGGGCCATCAAAGAAATTCGACAAGAGGCGATCCAAGCGGAGCCTCCTGCGGAAGTTGGCGAATTTGAACCATCCACACTTGTTGATGTGAATAGCATCGACCCAGGCGTCCGGCTCGACATTCGCTACGCTTCCACCAATAACTTCACAGGGTCCGTTTTCTATCAATCGTCTCGAGCGTTGATGCAACGGCCGGCTGCGGAAGCCACAGTTCAGGCCCATCAGAAACTCGCACCGTACGGCTTAGGGCTGTTGATACACGATGCCTATCGGCCTTGGTTTGTGACCAAGATGTTCTGGGAGGCAACTCCTGATGCAATGAAAGATTTTGTTGCGAACCCTAAGAACGGTTCGCGTCATAACCGAGGATGCGCAGTAGATCTCACGTTGTATGATCTAACTACCAAAGAACCCATTCAAATGGTCGCCGGTTATGACGAATTCTCTGCACGATCATTCCCCCTGTATCCTGGAGGCACATCACGACAACGTTGGTATCGCGAAAAATTGCGTCAAGTCATGGAATCCGTCGGCTTCACGGTCTACGAATTCGAATGGTGGCACTTTGATTTTCGCGATTGGAAAAACTACCGAATTGGCAATATCCCCTTTGAAAAAGTCCCCGCCCCATGACCACCCGCCCCAGTTCGTCTAATCATTTGCGTATCTGCCTTTTCATGTCGATATTGTTGATAACTTGGCAAGCTCAAAGCGAGCAAGTCCACAGCCAACAAGCCGATGACAAAACTACGGCCGATAAAACGATTCATCCATTTACTTCACAACAATTGACGGATGTTTATTTCTCTGAAGGGATCGCTGTCGGTGACCTCAACGCTGATGGAATCAACGACATCGTCTATGGTCCGCATTGGTACGCAGGTCCGGAATTCACGGTAGCCAAAGAAATCTATCCACCCGTGCCACAAGATCGCGAGCGATACTCGGATCATTTTTTTGCTTGGGTCTACGATTTCGATCACGATGGCTGGAATGACATTCTTACTGTTGGATTCCCTGGAACTCCTTCGTTTGTGTATGAGAATCCTCGTAAGGATGGCAATGATTGGATCAAACATCAGGTATTGGATTGGGTATCCAACGAGTCGCCGCAGTGGGTGAACGTGGTTGGTGACGAGACACCTGAACTCGTGTGTACCCGAGATGGTTTCTTTGGCTATGCGGTTGTCAATTCGGCGACGCCATTTGCTGATTGGACCTTTTATCCTGTTTCGGAACCGATGGCAGATAAGCGATTCGGTCACGGATTAGGAGTGGGTGACGTCAATGGAGATCAACTCGCAGATATTATCCATTCGCAAGGCTGGTTCGAGCAACCTGCTGCGAATCCAGAGAAAGGGCGTTGGGTAGCACACTCCGTTCCCTTTACGACCGCCTATGGTGGCGCCGATATGTTCGCCTACGATGTGGACGGAGATGGTGACCAAGATGTAATCACTAGTGATGCAGCGCATGACTTTGGATTGGACTGGTATGAACAGATCAAGGGAGCGGAAGGTTCAGAATTCCAGCGGCACCGAATCATGGGAAGCCATCCTTCGGAAAATGCTTATGGAACCTTATTCAGCGAACTACATTCAGTTGCATTGGCCGATATCGACGGTGATGGTCTGAAAGATATCGTCACAGGAAAGACCTATTACTCTCATCACCGTGGAAGTCCCATGTGGGATGCGGGAGCGGTAGTTACTTGGTTCCGTCTCAATCGCACTGAGGATGGGGTCGATTGGGTTCCGTATACGATCAACGGCGAAACGGGAATTGGACGCCAACTGGTCGTTACGGATATTAATCTCGATGGTCACCTGGATGTGGCCGTCGGGGGCATGAAGGGAGCAAGTGTTCTCATACATCAGCCACAAGTTGTCGACGATGCCACTTGGTTGTCTCATCAACCTAAACCCTATGTGGGTCCAAAATTACCAAAGTCAGAAGGGGCCGAGCGAACCCGTGGGCCGAAGGCCAAGTTGAGCAAGGCGAATGGAACCGCAAAGGACGCGATCGAAGGAGAACAACTGAAAACTAAAATCTCAGGCGGCGCGACTTCTGTTCAGACTATGAATGGATTCGCGGCAGACAAGTGGAGTGCCAATGCGCAGTTATGGTGGAATGGAGCGAAACCAGGTGACCTTCTGGAATGTGAAATCCGAGGAGCCGAAGGAGATGATCAACTACAGATCGTGATGACCTGTGCCCGCGACTATGCGATCGTTCAATTATTGGTCGATGACCAGCCGGTTGGAGCACCAGTCGATTTGTATGACCGGCAAGTTGTCACCACGGGAGTGCTGACTTGGGACGGTCTCAAGTTGAACGGGCCGCATAAACTGGGTATCCAAATTGCTGGAGCCAACGCAGACGCTCAACCCGCCTATATGGTTGGTATCGATTGGATTCGAGTGAGCAGTTCACAGCATGTTGTCGCTCCATCCGCAGAGGAGGCCGAAACTTCCGTTGGCGCTGTGGATGATCAGGGTGGAATTCTCAATTTCGATTTTGAGTCGGGCGACCTACGGAACTGGACAGCGGAAGGTTTGGCCTTTTCTGCCGGTCCCATCCAAGGAGACACTGTCAAAACACGTCGCCCCGATATGCAGAGCAATCATCAAGGAAACTACTGGGTAGGGAGTTATGAACGGGCTGGCGATACTGTGGTCGGGATACTAACAAGTGATCCGTTTAAAGTGACACAACCATTTGCCAGCTTTCTGTCTAATGGAGGCTCTCACTTTGAAACTCGCGTCGAGTTGGTAGATAACACGACCGATAAGGTCTTCTATAGCATCTCGGGCACGAATGAAGAGAACCTGCGCCGCGTGATTGTCGATCTGAGCGATCACCTCGGCGAATCGATACGCATTCGATTGGTCGACCAGCACAAGGGCGCATGGGGCCATTTGAATTTTGATGATTTTCAGTTTCACGAAACAAGTCCTGGTACTCCCACTCCGCCGCTAGTTCGCCTTGTACCTGACGAATACCCTCATGCACTACTCGGCCCTGAAGATGCGGCTAAGGAAATGCAGTTGCCAGATGGTTTTCGCGTCACGGTCGCTGCTGCAGAACCCATTGTGCAACAACCCATCGCCATGGCTCTCGATGATGCCGGAAGACTGTGGGTCGCTGAAGCGTTTGAGTATCCGGTGAGAGCTGACGGTAACAAAGGTCGCGACCGTATTTTGATCTTCACCGACAAAGATGGTGACGGTCGTTTTGACGAATCGAAAGTGTTTATCGAAGGTCTCAATCTCGTCAGTGGATTGGAAGTCGGTTTTGGTGGCGTGTGGGTAGGTGCGGCGCCGTATTTGATGTTTATTCCCGATCGCAATGGCGACGATGTTCCGGACAGCGAGCCACAAATTTTGTTGGATGGCTGGGGTTACCAAGACACTCACGAAACTCTCAATGCGTTTATTTGGGGACCTGACGGCTGGCTTTATGGATGTCACGGTGTATTTACCCATTCGCTCGTAGGTGCACCGGGTACACCCAAAGAAAATCGGCAGCCCATCAACGCCGGTGTTTGGCGATATCACCCGATTGAGCACAAGTTCGAAGTATTTGCCCACGGGACGAGTAATCCATGGGGAGTCGATTTCAACGACTACGGACAGGCTTTCATTACTTCATGCGTCATTCCCCACTTGTATCACATGATTCAAGGCGCTCGTTACGAAAGACAAGCGGGTCAACATTTCAATTCGCATACGTATCGCGATATCACCACAATTGCCGATCATTTGCACTATCTGGGAAACAATCCACACGGTGGAAATAGCAAATCCGATTCCGCTGGAGGAGGGCATGCTCATGCAGGGGCGATGATCTATTTGGGTAATCAATGGCCCGCCGAGTATAGAAATAAGATCTTCATGAACAACATCCATGGTCAACGAATCAACATGGATATTCTCCAAGAATCAGGATCGGGATATGTAGGATCGCATGGAGCTGACTTCTTATTGACAGGGGATCGCGCATCACAAATTCTTAATCTGCGTTATGGTCCCGATGGTAATGCATGGATGATTGACTGGTATGACATGCAAGCTTGTCATCGAGGGGAAGTTAACGCTCATGATCGTAGCAATGGAAGAATCTATAAAATCATCTATGGAGAGAGCCGGGCGAGCAGCGATTTACGTCTGCTAACGGATATTGAATTAGTCGCCCTGACCCTCGATCCAAACGACTGGTACGTACGCCATGCTCGCAAAATCTTGCAGTATCGAGCATCACAAGGTAGCCTCAGCGAAGTTGCTCGCACCAAATTGGCTGAATTGGCAGTCCGCCAAACCGATCCAACACGCGTCCTCCGCGCTATGTGGGCGTTGCATGTGACAGGTGGAATCGAAGCTGGATTGGCTCAATACTTGTTCCAGCATGCGGATCCGCATGTCCGCGCTTGGATGGTTCAGCTTCGCTTAGAGCATGCTGCCGAATCAGAGCATGCCGCATTGGCCGAATCATTGACAGCGCTTGCACAGCGTGATCCCGCTCCTCTTGTTCGACTCTATCTTGCTGCCGCAGCACAGCGATTACCGGTCGAACTTCGCTGGAACCTGGTTAGCGCTCTGTGTGCACGAACAGGGGACGACAAGGACCACAACCTACCGCTGATGTTATGGTATGCGGCAGAACCTTTAGCCGAGGTCGACCCACAACGCGCCTTAGCTTTGGCAATGGCCTCGGGTGACTCGCAGCCATTAGTGAGAGACTTCATGCTGCGACGAATTGGTAGCACCGACAATGATCAAGCCATTGATGTGTTGGTTGCCGGACTCGGAAAAGCTCAAGAGATGGCGTTGCAAAAGACTTACTTGCAAGCGATTCGAGCTTCGCTCCGGGGACAGCGGCAAGTGGCTGCACCTGACAACTGGGCAGCAGTCTACTCGCGACTCGCATCATCTACGGATAGCGAAATTGTTCTACAAGCTACCGCATTGGGAGTGACTTTTGGCGATTCCTCGGCCATGGCAGCGATGCGGAATCGTGTAGCCGATAAAAACGAAGAGGCTGAGTTTCGCAAAGTGGCCCTTCAGTCGCTATTAGATGCAAAAGACTCCGCTTTGGCTCCCTCGTTACAGAACTGGATCAACGACCCTGAGTTGTCTTTGCAGGCACTATCTGGGCTGGCGCAATACTCAGATCCAAAAACGCCAGAAATATTGATCGAGAGTTACCAACAACTTAATACGAGTGGACGGAGAGCCGCATTGGCAACGCTCTGTTCACGAGTTAACTACGGAAAAGCCTTGCTAGCAGCGATTGAATCGAAACGACTTCAAGGTACGGATTTGACTGCCGATCTGGTGCGGCAATTACATTTCCTACGCGACGACGAACTCGATGCCATGCTGGAAAACGTCTGGGGCAGCGTACGCGAGTCTGCAGAAGACAAGTTGGCACTGATCGCCGAATATAAGAAGCTGGTTCAGGCCAAGGGCAAAACTGCGCCCGATTTGGCGCCTGATTTGGCGCTCGGCCGCGCAGTCTTTGCACAAACATGTGCAAAGTGCCATATCCTTTTTGGAAACGGCAATCATGTAGGCCCCGATCTCACGGGTTCGAATCGCGCCGATCTTGATTACTTGCTCAGCAACATTGTCGATCCAAGTGCGGTGATGGCCAAAGAATATCAGCCGACAATTCTGATCACTGTCGACGGTCGAATTGTGACGGGACTGATTCGAGCCGAAGATGAAAATTCGGTTACGGTCCAATCGGCTGACGCGCTCGTCGTCTTGCCCCTGGAGGAGATTGAAGAACGTCGCCTGGGTGACAAATCAATGATGCCGGAAGACCAGCTCAAGCAATTCAGCCCCAAAGAAATCCGCTCATTGATTGCTTACTTGGGTGGCAAAACTCAAGTTCCTATGCGGGCCAATGCGGAAACGGCCGGCTTGATGTTCAATGGTAAAGACCTGAGCCACTGGAGTTCCAGCGACGATCTCTGGAAGGTGGACCAAGGAGAGATTGTCGGTCAAACTTCAGGGATTGATCATAACAATTGGCTGATCAGCGACCTGGAAGTGGGCGATTTCCGTTTTACTGTGGATGTCTTGTTAGTCGACAATTTGGGAAACAGCGGAATCCAATTTCGTAGCTCGGCCACGGAGGGAGAGGTGAGTGGATACCAAGCGGATGTTGGTGCCGGTTGGTGGGGTAAGCTCTACGAAGAACATGGACGTGGCTTGCTTTGGGACAAGTCCGGAGAGACACATGTGGCCGAAGGGCAATGGAATACCTACGAAATCGTCGCAGTGGGAAGCAAAATAAGTACGTCAATTAATGGCGAACTGTGCGTAGAACTGGACGATCCGAAGGGCGCTCGCCGAGGTATCATCGCTTTCCAACTTCATTCAGGGGGCAACACCGAAGTCCGGTTTCGGAATTTGCGACTTGAAGTATTGGATAGCAAACTGTCAACGCCTGAATAAAACGTGTCGACGTATTCTTTGTGCGCAAGTTCATAGAACCTGCGCGGGCCGTAGTGGGCTCGCGCAGAGCGCAGCAGGGCTTTCAGGGCTCCAGCCTTTGGTTAAGGCTGTTCCTTGTAAGTCGTCCAGCTCAAAAAGGCGAGGATCCCGCCGAAGATGAGAAATGCAATATCCATTATCAGACTTGCGCCGCGCAACGGTGCCGATGCTTCCATCCCAGCGAACCTCATAATGAGATCGGCAAGAAAAAGAAGCAGCAACAGCGCGGCAACCACAAGGCTGGTTAGGCACAGCGCCTTGGGCATCAAGGAACCTCGGCTTATGATCGCGGGAGCGGTGGGCATGGTGTGAATACAATCGATGCGGGCAGTATAGTCCAGTTGTTCCCAATTTCACACGCCCACCGAGATAGCCTAATTTAACACTTTCCAAAATCAGGTCTGATTTTTCCGAAAATGTCAACTTCATCAACTTTAGGGCCTGAAAAAGGGCTCGCCGAAGCGACTTCTGTTCACCATGCACCCTGGTTGTGGTGGCGTGATCAGATGCCGGTCACTCGTGAATGGTCGTACCTGGACCACGCGGCCGTCGCACCATTGCCCCAACCGGCCTGCGAATCGCTAACCAATTACGGTCGGCAAGCGGCAGAACAGGGGGACACAGAATGGATGGCCTGGTCCAGCAATATTGAACAGCTTCGAGTGGGATTGGCTCACTGGATATCAGCTTCTCCCGACGAGATTGTTCTTGTACCGAACACAACATTTGGAATCAACCTTGTAGCAGAGGGATTTCCGTGGAGGTCCGGTGACAATGTTGTCATCCCTGGAGGAGAATTTCCTTCCAATCATTTTCCCTGGGAGAATCAACAGCGCAAAGGGGTGGAATTACGAGTGGTCCCTAGTCCGGGCGGGAGAATCGATCTTGATGGTATTCGTCGCGCGATGGACTCGCGGACGCGGATCGTGGCCGCATCTTGGGTTGGCTACGCCAGCGGGTATCGGATGCCTGTCGAGGACTTGTGCGCGTTGGCTCATGGTCGCGGCGCACTTTTCTTTCTGGATGCCATTCAAGGGCTCGGCGTGTTTGAGTTGAACGTTCAACGCATACCCATCGATTTCCTTGCCGCTGATGGCCACAAGTGGATGCTTGGACCCGAAGGTGCCGGTTTTGCGTATGTAAGACGTCAGCATCTCGACTTATTGCAATGTCCAGTTGTGGGTTGGAATAGCGTTGAAGGGCGGTACAGTTTTGCCGCTGGCGCCATGGAATTTCGCTCCACGGCCGCACGTTTTGAGGGAGGTTCTTACAACATGGCTGGCTTAATGGCGCTGCACGCCAGTCTGCAATTGAATTGGCAAGTGGCTGCGGTGCATGGCAAAGAGGCGGTTGGCAATCGAGTTTTGCACTTGCACCGGCATGCGCGCGAGGGGTGTTTTCGAGCTGGGTTGGAAATCATCGGCGATTGGGCGTCAAACAATCGCAGTGGAATTTTGTTGATCCGCAAACCAGGTGAGGATCCACAGGTGACACGAGCAAGATTGCTGGAGAAAAAAATCGTTGTCAGTAATCGAGGTGGAGGCGTGCGTCTTAGCATGCATGCCTACAACACTGAAGCGGAACTTGATCGCGCGATCGATTGCGCGGCTCGTGAATAGAAACGCGTCTAAGATAGTCGCCTTTCGCTCCGCGAAAGTAGCGTTGGTATTCGCTGCTTTTTCAGAACTTTCGCGGAGCGAAAGGAGACTATTATTGCCTTCGATTAATACATTCACATTTTATCCGCGAAAGTAGCAAACAAAACGACGCTACTTTCGCGGAGCGAAAGGCGACTTTGACATGTCACAAGTGATTGTTGTTGCCGCGAAGCGAACTCCTTTTGGTCGATTTGGCGGGAGTCTGGCCAAGCAAAGTCCGGTCGGTCTCGCCACACTAGCTGCACAGGATATGTTGCGCGGGCTGGATCTGAACAAAATTGATCAAGTGATTCTAGGCAATGTTCTTGCTGCGGGGCACGGCATGAACCTTGCCAGGCAAGTATCCATTCAAGCGGGACTCCCTCAGCATGTTGCCGCGTGGACCATTAATATGATGTGCGGCTCCGGTCTTCAAGCTGTGAATGTTGGTGCTCGGGCAATTCGATCGGGAGAATCGCGAGCCGTGTTGGTTGGTGGTGTCGATTCGATGTCGCAGGCTCAATTCTTGCTTCCCCGTCCTTTGAAGAATTGTCCTCTCAATGCGGAGGTAGCACGCGATTCGCTCTTATGCGACGGCCTGGTTGATAGTTTTTCTCAGCGGCACATGGCGGAAACTGTCGAAGATCTGGTGATTGATTACGGGATACCAAGAGTGTTGCAGGACGCGTATGCCGAACGTAGTCAAAGGTTAACTGCCGTAGCTTATAGCAAGGGACGCTATAGCGATGAACTTGCCCAATGCCAGGAACTGCTGAGCGACGAACATCCGCGTCCCGAGGTCACACTGCACTCCCTGGCGAAATTGAACACCATTTTTCGCAGTACTGGAACTGTGACTGCCGGAAATGCTTCGGGAGTGAATGATGGCGCCGCCATGTTGCTACTCGCCGCAAAGAGTTTTGCGAAGGAGCAAGGTTGGCCCATGATGGCAGAATGGGTTGACGGAACTATCGTCGGGTGCGACCCACAACGTATGGCCTTAGGACCCGTATTTGCTGTTCGTCAATTGTTGGAAACGAGCGGTCGCAAACTTGCTGACATTGATCATCTAGAAATCAATGAAGCGTTTGCCGGACAAGTGCTAGCTTGTTGTCAGGAGTTGGGAATCAATGTTCAGACTATGGCCGATGGTCTGCTCGTGTTGGAATATGGACGAAGTGATTTGCGGATTAATCCCGATGGTGGTGCAATTGCACTCGGGCACCCCCTTGCCGCGAGTGGAGCGCGGTTGATAACGCATCTCGCGTGGCAAATCCACCATGGATATTCCCAAGAGTCGATTGCGTCCTTGTGTGTAGGGGGTGGAATGGGGATTGCCGCTTTATTGAAACCAGTTGTTGAGTAGTCAAGCAGAATTGCTCGCGTCCGAGCCCATTCATTTCTACCTGTTAATAACGCAATTCAGGCGTGCGATAGAGGATTTTTCCCTGCACAGATATTTCAGTTTCCACTAAGTATGGTCGCATTGCTTCGATATCGGGGACTATGCCTAGGCCGGGCGCATCGGGTGCAGATAGCTTTCCATTGGAGTCCAAGTCAAGGTGATTGCGAGTCATATCCCATGCAAGCGGCTTGAGCTCGGTGGGATACTCACAAATTACATGGTCTTGTAAACCTGCGAAGGGCTGTAGTGAAGCAGAGAGTGCAAGATTGGAAGTAAAAGTGTGATTGACGTAATTGATTCCGTTGGCCGCAGCATAATCGGCTACATCTTTTGCAACGGTAATGCCACCGATCCTACCTGCATCGATCTGCACGTATTTCAAGCCCGCTAGGTCGATCATTTGCTTTGCCATGTGGTAATTATGGCAGCCCTCACCTCCCGCCATTCCCACAGACATACTTTCCAGTGAAAGCGCTTTGTATTCATTTAATGCGCCCGATACGAACGGTTCTTCCAGCCATGTTGCTCGTACTCTTGCAAGGCAATCGAGACGTGCTCGTGCCGCGTCGAGATTGGTATTCCATACGGTACCTGCATCGATCAACAAGATGCCATCGGCACCCAAGCCTTCGCGGGCAGCGTGCAATTGTGCTTGGTCATCGTCTAGTGTGCGACATCCAAACGGGCCCCAGCCAAATTTGGCTGCCAGAAAACCTTGCTTTCGGATAAGTATAGCTTTGGCAAAAGTTAGTTCGGCTGTATCCCCAAACAAAACAGAAGCGTAGGGCGTTTTAGGAAATGACTGTCGATAGCTGAGCAATTGCCAAACGGGCGTTTGATGCCGTTTCCCCATCAAGTCCCAAAGTGCAATATCGATTCCCGAAAGGGTGTGGTCTGCTTGTAAGAGATCTAGGCTATTGGCGCGAACGAGATCTCCAATACGACGAATATCATCAACCGTATCAATTGATTGTCCTAGGACGGATGCAGCCACCGGTTTGCATGCGCTATGCGACATTGGGCATACAAGGCTTGCAATGGAAACTAGCGGTGAGGCTTCGCATTCTCCCCAACCCACGTGACCACCTGCTTCGATGCGGACCAATAGTGCGTCTTGGCTGCCATCACCAATGTCCAACACCTCAGGCATCGCCAAATAGTAGAAATCAATGGAGTCGATTTTCATGGGTGCGCCTGGTGGTCTTGGGTTGGCTTTTTGAAGAATTGGTGTTGGAGCATGAAGTTAGAGCGATGAATCTCGCATTGTGACTAACCACCTCGCATGTGGGAATGGGTTAGGATACGCGGTGTAGTCTCAGCAGTTATCCGCAATAGGTTTGGGAATCATGAAGAGCATTCGGGCACAGGGCAATGTGACCTACGACAATCGCGGCAGAGTCATTTTGGTAAGTGGGGGAGCACTGGGCATTGGTCGAGCGATTTGCGATGCATTTATCGCTTCGGGAGCGAGTGTCGTTTGTTTCGATCGATTGACCTCCGATCTATGTACGCCACATAGCTGCTCGCTATTTGTCACAGGAGATACATCCGTCGAAGCGGATTGCCAGCGGGCCGTGAATGAGACGGTGAATGCGCTGGGAGGGATTGATGTTCTCGTTAATAACGCCGCTATTCAGCCAAAAGAGTCGTATGCGCCGGTGCATCAAATGACAGAAGACATCTGGCAAAGGATGATCGGAGTGAACTTTACCGGTTACACGATGATGGCCAAGCATGCGATTCCCATCATGCTGGCACAAGGTAGCGGAGTCATTGTGAATATTTCCAGCGGACAAGGCCATCGAACGGCTCGCCGAGTAGCCGCCTACGGTCCTATTAAAGCCGCTAACTTAATGCAGGCTCGTCAATGGGGTGTTGAATACGCGAGAGATGGAATTCGTGTTGTTTCTGTCTCACCGGGAGCCATCAATACACCCTTAGTGCAAGCTTCGCTGGAAGAACAGGGTGGTGCTGAAGAATTGGCTCATCGACATCCCCTGGGGCGAATCGGAGAGCCCCATGAAGTTGCAGCTGCGGTAATGTGGCTGAGCAGCGCAGCCGCATCCTTTATCACAGCAACCGACCTACAAGTGGACGGTGGACTTGGCGCTTTTGGTGCGTTTGCAGAACCTTACGACAGAGCGATCGAAGAGAAATCGTCGTAACCAGTTCGAGGCAATGAGATCTATTTGAGTACTTTGCCCAACCCGGCGCGAAGTTTGCCGAGATAAGCGTCAGCCGACTCCATTTCTGATACGACTTTCTTATTCATGTCATCAATGATTCTGTCCGTTTGAGCGACCAGATCACGCGTGCCCGATTGTTGCTTGGATAGCCAGTCTTGTAGTTCGGTCGTTTGTTTCTGGTAAGCCTTTTCCACCTGTTGCGCGAGCTTCAATCGAGTCGCGTCAACTTGTTCTTGTAACGCCGTTTGAACGGAATCCGAAATACAAGTGGACAAGTTCGTATTCACTGCCAAATCCATTCGTCGCCAAGTCCCTTTGAAGGTGGCATCGACGTCAACGGTGTGAATTTCTGACAAGCTTTTTTGTAGTGATTGAACGACCACAATGCGTTCAATTTCCGGCTTCGTGGAGAACTGTAGTTTTGTGTCCGATTGACGCGACACAAGTCGACCCTCAATGGTGTCACCGCAGGTATCGATATCGACCCAGAGATTTAATTTACCCCCATCGATCACGATAGATGCATCGCTGCCCTTACCCAATTTCTGAGCAGGTAACTCGAGTTCAGGCCAATGTATTCTCAGATGGTCTCGGGGAGTATCCGTATCATAGAAGCGTTGGAAATCAATCCGCACGATTCGCGGACCATCAAGCCGTAATTGAGCATGGAGTGGGCCATCAATGTTGGCTGTGTCGCTGGTAATATTCTCCAACACACCAATCAAATTGTATTTTTCATTTTTGACGCGGAGCAGCCCATCAATCTCACAACTCGCGACTCGCCATGAAGGACCTTGTGGGCCGCCCAGTTGAATTGTTTCACCCCGCGAGCGAGCTGCTTTTGGACCCGCTACTGTAACCTGTGCGATTTCACGCCCTGAGTCCAGGTATTCACGCACCATTTTCAATTGATCTTTGATCAGTTCGCCGAGCAATTCTGGACCAATGCTGGTCGGATTCGCGGCAAATCCGTCAGGCAGATAGGAGGCAACGCGTTCTTGATCATTGCGTCGCGCTTGGTCCAGGGCTTGCATATCTCCTTTGGCTCTGCCGGGTACGACATCAAGCTGCTGTCGTACGGACGCGAGCTCTTTGCGAATCTCTTCTGCACGGCGCAGCGATTCCTGCAATGCTGGAATATCGCGAAGCGGATTGTCAATGCTCTTAACCGTTGTTCGCAGCGTTCGAACATCGTTCTCAAGTTGTTTTGCACGTTGTCTCAGGTTGTCGTATTCGGATTGCCAGAAGTCTCGGATGCGCTTTGCTTCCTGAACTGTCGCTAGATTCTCGCCAAAATTTTCTACCTTGTCTTGCATGTCTCCAGAGAGCGTGTTGCACCATTGCTGCAGATAGGAAGGCCCATCGGATTCTTCCACTTCTTCTTGCGGTACCACTTCCAACCATCCACTGTCAGCGCGTTGGCTGCCAATTTGAATGCCCGAGATGCGACCGCTTGATACTTCATAACGGCGTTTGAGCAAGGCATTGCCATTGATGGCGAAGCTCATCGTTTCCGCCTCAAAGAGATTTTTCATCTCTTTGTTTGGGTCGGCGACTTTGAGTCCGTTAATAGACAAACGAGGTGGAAACAGGCCGATTTCTGTCGATGCAATGTCGACTTTGGCACCAGTCGCTGTTTCCAGTGAGCGCGTTACCAAGTATTGAACAATGGGACCTGCTGTCCAGCGCATGACGAGCAGGAAAACAACGACGATCAAAACTCGTGTGAGGACAAATCGCCAACGAATCATGCTGCTTTCCCCTGTCGTGAGTCTCGTAATCGCCGCAGCAGGTATCCTAGTGCTTCGTTCATTGGACCCTGTTGATCCTGTGCCAAACTGGACGTGTCGTCCTCGTCATCCGCAATTGATCTCATGCGAATAATGTCGATTTGCGTCTCGACATGGGTTTCGGCATCATTTTCCGCGGCGTCTGCTACATTGTTTTCTGCAGCCGAATCCATCGCATGTTGGATAGAATGGGCCACGGACGCATCCGCCGTGGATACAGTTTGTAGTGAGCTATGGATGGGAATTATTTCCACAGTCTTTACTGTCGGATGAGCTTCAACCTGGGCCATGGCGGCTACGCTTGGAGGCGGATCAACAGTGCTCTGTTCTTTCGGCTTGTGAGGAGCCAGCAATCTGAATATCGGTAACGTAATGAGCGCTGTGGGTAAGAGTCCTGCAATCGCAATAACGGTGCTGCCCATTACGACAGTGTTGTTGAGATCAGTCCATGGAACCAAGGGCAGGTTCCAATAGTGTTCGAGCGTCGGCCTGGTCGATGGCGCCTGCAAAATACTTGCGCCCAATTGGTGAGTCCAAGAGTCAAAATGGCCAGCTATAAAGCTGAAGCTGACGGCCGCAAGTGCCGCCATGCCATGGTTGACACGAACGGAGACCAAGAGTCCGATCAGCAAGATGGAAACCAAGTTTCCCTTAGGAACTAAACCAATGGCTAATCCCAGCGCCAACCCCCACGCCAATTCGCTTGGATGGGCTCGACCACTAAAGATCTTACGCAATGATAAGATTTGTTTGATTGTCCAGAGAATCATCGGCGTGTGCCTCCCGCGCACGCTTTGGCCCAGCTAATACCACTTGCTCATTGGTATCGGCACTCTTAACCCACAAATTCAGAATAATCGTTAAAATCTGCTTAATCGTTCTCCCGTCGGTAATTTCTGGGGGGGCGTCTTTCAAGGAAGGTTGCGACTGACGTTATGAAAACCATGCAACGAAGCTACTTAGGTTGGGATCGCCCACTGCTGCATTCCACCCTTGATGCGTTGGTCGCGTTGCATCGCCGTGGCGAAATGTGGGATTTAGGTAACGTGGTTGTCGTTGTACCGGTGAGCAGCGCTGCGCGGCGGCTTCGTGTGCTTCTCGACCAATATGTCATCGAGCAAGGCTTGAACTGGGTTGCACCGGCGATAACCACGGTGGGGAAGCTGCCTGAACTACTGTACAAGCCGCGGCAATCGCTGGCGACTGATCTGCAGCAAACCTTGGCTTGGACGGAGGTGCTAATGGGGGCGAGCGAGATCGAACTAGCGCCGCTTTTGTCTAATCTACCCCCGAGGGAGCCCATCACTGCATGGTTGGATCTTGCGGGGACTATGCGGCGGTTGTGCGAAGACTTGGCAGCCGATAGCTTGTCGCCGATCGATGTGATTCATCATCTGCAAACACCAGCGGAGAAAGACCGATGGGCGTGTATTGCGAAGCTTCACGCTCGTTACATCGAAGCGCTGGCCGCTGTCGAGCTCGCAGATCCGCAGGAAGAACGTCGACAAGCGTTGTTAGAGCGCAAGTGCCAAACTCGTCGTGAAATTATCTTGGTCGGTTGTGTCGATTTGGGCTTAAGAACTTGCCAGTTGATCGAGGCGGTCCAAGCAAACGTCCGATTGTTTATTGGTGCACCCGAGTTGAGTGCAAATCTGTTTGATAAGTACGGTCGAGTAGCTGCTGCACAGTGGCTTGAGACTCACATCGAAATGGATGACGAGCAATGGTTATCAGCCGGTAGCGCCGATCAACAAGCGCATGCCGCAATGGAGATCGTTGAACAATGGAGATCGGAGTCTCAAGAAAATCGCTGTACCGTAGGCATCACGGATCCTGCTTTTGTGCCGCTGGTTGATACGGAATTGTGTCTGCGAGGCTTCTCTCCCGAGAACTTAGCAGGAGTGTCCATTGCTTCAACGGCGCCAGGACGTTTGCTCCGTTTAATACGTGAGATGTTGGTCGAATGGAATTGGTTGTCATTTAGCGCATTGTGTCGCCATGCCGATGTACTGCATGTGATGGGGCAAGGGACAACTGCGAAGCAAATTCTGACCGATCTTGACAAGATGCGGGCAACTCATTTTCCCGTCCGCTTTGACGCTCAGTTGCCGGGGGCGGTTAATTTAGAAAAGGATATGCCCGGTTTGTTCCTTATCTTGGAACGATTGAAAGATTGGTTATCACCATTGCGTGCTCCCGCGCAATCGCTGTCTCATTGGTGCAAGCAACTGCAGCAAACGATAGCTGCGATCTACGACGTACGATATGCGCAAATGGATCGTGAGTCAGTGGATGTTCACTATTTGGCTAGAGCGGAAATGAATCAGTGCCTCGCGCACATGGCAGAAGTTACCGCAGAGATGACGCTAACGATGTCTTGTGCGGTAGCGCTAGAGATGGCAATGGAATGGCTGAATACTGCCTTGTATCCCGAAGGTCATCGCGCGGATGCGATTCCCATTGCCGGGTGGTTAGATTTGGCAATGGACGATTCGCCCAACATGGTAGTGGTTGGCGTGAATCACCCGTTTGTTCCACAGTCGATTACTGCTGATGCATTCCTGCCTGGAAACTTGCGCAGCCGTTTGCAGGTCGCTGACAACGAAAGAAGATTTGCTCGTGATGCCTATGTGCTGCAATTGATTCTACGCTCGCGACCCTGTTGTCGGCTGATTGTAGGTCGCAGTGGCCCTGATGGTTCTCCGACACCTCCTAGTCGTCTGTTGTCGACATGCCCTTCGGAGACAACAGTGAAGAGGATCTCCCGTTTGCTAGGAAAACCACCTCGCGACCCTGTGGTGCGTAGCCGTTGGGTTTCATCAAATGAAAAGACACAGTTGCCGATTCCACGACCGGTACAAGCAGCTCCGCTTAAAGCCGTCAGTGTGACTGCGTTTCGAGATTATCTCGCCTGCCCGTTTCGATTTTACTTGCGGCATGTCGTAGGATTGAGACCTTTGGATGATGCAGCAGCAGAACTGGCGGCAAATCAATTTGGCGACTTAGTTCATGCGGCAGTCGAATACTTTGGGCAGAGTACGGATCGCCATTTGTCGGATGCTGACACGATATACGAGAGTCTGCGACATCACTTGCATCGATATGCGAAAGAACAATATGGCGATGCGCCAACCGCTGCCGTCAAGTTGCAGATTGGGCAAGCAGAAAGACGACTGGAGATTGTGGCCGATCATCAGGCAGAGCGAGTGCGATCGGGATGGACCATACACTCAGTAGAGACTGCCGTAAGTGTAGGTAAAGATGGAACCTCCAAGGCATTTCTGGAAACGGCCGACAAACGAAAATTATTCTTGAAGGGACGGATCGATCGCATCGACTACCATCCTGAGAAAGAGCGATGGGCGATCATTGATTATAAAACGCATGGCCATTTGCCAATGTCCAAGCACTATGATGAGGCGTCGCATACCTGGGTCGATTTGCAACTGCCCCTGTATTTATGCATGTTGGAGGCATTGGGGATCGATTCGCCGGCGGAACATGTTGAGGTTGGGTACTTCAATATTGCACAGCGGGCTGACGAGACCGGTATTCACATGGCTGTGTTCGATTCGGTCATGATGAAATCGGCCGCAGAGCGAGCAGCCGAAGTGGCGACAGGGATATTGGATGGGAATTTTGATCCCTTAATCGATACTGGCGATGTGGCATTCGACGATTATGCCATGATCATGCAAATTGGAATTGCGCAAAATTTATTGTTGGAGCAAGAGGAATAAATGAGTACGACTTTTGCTCCCTTGCTGGTGCGTGCTTCGGCAGGAACCGGAAAGACCTACGCTTTGGCGGGCCGGCTGCTCTCAATACTTCTTTCCGGAGCCGAGATTGAGTCGGTATTGGCGACAACTTTTACCCGTAAGGCAGCGGGTGAAATTCTTGATCGCATCCTAGTTACTCTAGCCCATGCGGCAGGAAACGAGCGCGCGCTAGAGCAATTGCGAGAGCAAGTTGAGCGTCCACAATTGACGTCTGCGGAATGTCGGATGTTATTGCATCGCTTGATCCGCGAGATCCATCGGTTGCGGGTTTGTACGTTGGACAGTCTCTTTTCTCAATTGGCCCGGTCCTTTCCATTCGAACTGCGGTTGCCGCCCGGCTGGAGGCTGAGTGATGAAATTGAAGAACTTTGGATTCGTCGTCGCTCCATCGATGCAATGCTTGCCAGTATTGATCAACAGGAATTAACCACTCTTCTATCAATGTTAGGTAAGGGGGATTCGCTCCGCTCTATCGATTTCGAACTACAGGCGATTATCACGGATGCCTATTCTATCTCGCGATGGTGCAATCAAGAGGCCTGGCAGACGCTCCCAGAGAGCGAGTATCCCAACTCAGAAAACATTGAATCCGCGGCCGATTTGTTACTGCAAGCCGTCATCGGACATGCCTCCGCCAACCGCATGTTGCAGCAGATTGGAAGCGATTTGAAATCAAGGCTTTGGGACAAGTTGGTCGGTCGAAAGATCATCGCCGACGCACAACTTTGTCTAGGCGATGATCCACCACTAACCTACTACAAGAAAACAGTTCCAGCTCCGTTGGTCAATGCACTGTCGGTGGCCTATAGCGGTGCAAAAGCGATGATCCTGGGGCTGGTGCGTCGTCAAAGCGAAGCCACGGGCGGAATTCTTAATGCCTACGATCACTACCTGGAATCCATTAAGTTTCATGCCCGAGTGATGGCGTTCGATGACATTGCATTTCGATTGGCTCGATGGATGGAATCCATTCAAATCGATGAATTGTCCACTCGCATGGATGGCTCATTAAATCACGTGTTACTTGACGAATTTCAAGATACGTCTCCTGTGCAGTGGATGGTGTTACGACCATTAGCGATACAAGCGGCGAGTTCTCCTCCCAAGACCTCTTTTTTTTGCGTGGGTGATACTAAACAAGCGATCTATGGATGGCGCGGCGGAAAGGCGGCCATCTTTGATGCGGTAAAGGACCAAATCCCGGGAGTTCAAGAGGCCACGCAGAATGAAAGTTTTCGCAGCAGCCCAATCATCATGGAATTTGTTACCGAGCTGTTTCAGCATATTGGATTGCATCCGAAGTTTGCCGATGTAGTTTCACAGCCCAGGTCGAAAGAAGATTTCGAAGCGGCTGCGATACACGAATTTGCAGATAGTTTTCCGGTCCATCGGAGTGCAAGAAGGAAGCGCGCCGGATACGTCCGATTGCTCACCGGGCCGCCGCCCATGCCCAAGTCGGCCACCTCGTCAAACGACAATGCGATCCAGCAACTACAGTTTATTGCGCAAGAGGTTGCCGATTTGGCACAAGCATCGCCTCAACATTCGATTGGAGTGTTGACCCGCACTAATCGCTCCGTAGCGAGATTAATTTTCTTGCTGAAGCGGCTTGGCGTTGACGTTTCTCAGGAAGGGGGTAATCCGCTGACCGATTCTGCATTGGTAGAACTCGTTTTGTCGGCGTTGCTTTTGTCAGAGCATCCCGGCGATCATCGCTGGGCGTATCATGTGTCGCATTCGCCGCTGGGCGAATTACTGCAAATGGGTGCGCTATCTCCACAGCAGGCTCCCCAAGATCGCGAAGAGCAAATCGATCGCGCCGCCACCTTGATTCGCGACCGCTATGAGTATTTTGGATTAACAAAAACTCTGATGTGGCTATCAGATGCGGTGATTTCGATCGCCAGTGAAGCTGACGTTTTACGGTTGAGGCAACTTCTTTCGTTAGCACATGCCTATGAACGCAACGAGCAACCAAGGTTATCGGCCTTTGTCGATTTAGTTCGACAAAAGCGAGTCGAACGCCCCCGGCCCGCGCAGGTACGAGTGATGACCGTTCATCAGTCAAAGGGCCTTGAGTTTGACTCGGTCGTATTGCCGGAATTGGGTGGGAATTTAACGCGAATGTCGCGTAAGGTGGTTTCAAGTTCTCCGGATCCGATGTCACCACCCAATGCTATCTTGCGCTACGTTGCTGCGGATCACTGGAGCATGTTGCCGGAGCAATGGCAGCAAGTGTTTGGAGAAAATGCAGCCAGCATGATGACCGAAGCTCTGTGTTTGCTCTATGTCGCAGTGACTCGACCGAGACATTCGCTCCATCTCATCATTGATTGCATTACCAAGGAGCCGCTGGAAACTCGTACCCCCGCAGCGCTCATTTATCACGCGCTGAGGTGTTCGGAGAGTGCTACGATCCCACAATCCTTACTGTATGAATTGGGGGATCGAGACTGGTATCAACATCCCGATGGCGACTATTGATTTACAATTCGAGCATCGTTCGCAAAACCATCTCGGAAGTCATAGGGATGGAAGTAGCGTGCTACGCGTTGAGCAAACATCGACAGGAAGATGCGGCGAAATTTGTCTTCTTTGGTTTCCGTAACGGGCAAGGCGGCCGTAGCGGGATAGGTGTAGTCTTCGAGCGCTCGTCGAAATTCCATCTTGCCTGAGGCCACATCATGAACTGTGATGGTTGCGTTGGCTTGGCCTTTATAGAGCGTTTGTCCGTCGCGGAGTCGCAGGTTCGTCATTTCAATGGAGAGAACTTTGTCAGCCTTCACGCCCCGGCCAAGCGAAAGATAGTCGATTTCGTTGAGGCCTTGAATGTCGCGCCACTGTTCAACTTCGTCTTCGCGGACCAGCTTGATGTCGTCAACTTCGGAAAGTAGTATTTCGCTCACATATCGCGTCAGCATTCTGGCGGAGATGTCGTCAGAATATTGACTCGTATCTGTGACGGTCACGACAGCGACCTTTTTCTTTTTCAAACCGTCAAATTCAGCGGGTACGTTGTCTCCATGAACCGCATGGATCATGTTGGCAACCATTTGGATGCAACCGGTTTGCGCGACAGAAAGTGTTGCGAATACGATGGCGAGCATCCACTTGGAGTGTCCGGAGGGAGTCGATTGTTCTCGCACGGACTGGAATGGCATAGCGAATCCCTTCGCGGTTGAAATATCAAGGCTGAAAAATCCGATTCAGCATTCTTCACGCAATTCGCGCGAGCCAATCGATGATCGTGATTGCCAAAACAAAAATGAGCAATACAGCCATCGTCCAGGCAGCGCTGTTTGATAAGGGACCTCCACGGAACGACTTCCATGCCGCCGTGGGGACCGAAATCATCGCAAACATTGCCAATAGAGTGCCACCAACACTCGCGTCCATCGCAGCACGAATTTCACCATGGGTAAAATGGGCCCAGGATGTCGTCATGCCACAAGCCGGACAACGAATTCCATACAAAAAAATCATACTGCATGGAGGTAGCCCCAATTGCTGATGTGTTCCCATGCCGCTCGCATTGGGTTCGAGGCGACTGGCAATAACCAGCAACGTAAGGATTCCTACTGACAAACCCAAATAAAACAAGCGCTTCCATGGCTTGTTTTGTCTAGGCGTGGTGACAGTAGGGAAATCCACTGGACGATTCAAGATCGATTTACCGCGTCGGGGCCGTTGGTTTCGGAATTAGCGACGGTATCCAGGGAAGGATGACGTTCCGAGCCCAGCGAGCTTGTTTGAAGTTCGGGGATCTTGCGCAGCAGATAGGTATGGGTTCGCCATGCATCCATCATGGCTAGAGCGACGATCACCGACAGCAACAACGGTATCAATGACCAGAGTATTAACCAGGAGTGTCCCTTACCAACACCTCCTGCAATCAACGCAAGGAGACCGATCAAGGCAATCAGACCATTGGTCCAGCAGCGGCCCAAGCGGCGTTTTTCGACATAAACTTTGTCTAGTTCTGTGAATCGATTTCCCGGCGGCCGGTGTTCTCTTGACGATTCGGGTGGAAATGGCTCAGAACGCGTGAGGTCGAGACTATTCTCGGTGCGTCTTCGATGGTTTTCCAGCCCGAGTGCAACAGCCAACACGGTGGTGCCAAAAAGTAAACTCGTGGTATGCATGTTTCGTTGTTGCTCAGCCTCGCTTCGATATCCACGTGTGCAATACATAAAGGACTGCGACAATGGACTGACCACTGCACTTATCGGCCGTATCCTCCGTCGTATGCCAATAGGATTGGTGGCGAAAACCTGGACGTGGATAATCAAAGTCGATGAGGTCTGTCGTAGGAATTTTGGCGATTTGATTGAGAGGCAAATGGTCGTCGCGCACAAGGTGACGAATGCGAGCTTCAAACGCATCAATCTTTAAGCGTTTGGCGGTGCTCCAAATTTCAACGGTGATATCGTGCGCGTAGTTCCAACTATTTCGCTCATAAAAAAGCTGCAATTCACGGTCCCCAATCATGTCGAGCAAAACGCCGGCCACATAGGGAGTGAACGCTTTGTTGGTTGATTTTTCTCTTACGTAATTGTTGGCAAAATAGGTGGATCCAAGAAAGTAATCATCATCCCGTTGTGCGTCATATATCAATTCTTCTCCATCAAACAACACTAGGTCGACTCCAACCGATGCGGGTAAGGTGGAAATGTGATGCGTGAATTCCATCAGCGCCGCAGCGCCGCTGGCACCATCATTCGCGCCGACGAAGAGTCCCTTGCGGTTCACCGAATCGCGGTCGGGAAAAGGGCGAGTATCATAGTGCGCGCAGAGAAGGTACCGCTTGGCAGCAGTGGGCCGAAAGCGGGCGATAATGTTCGTCATTTCAACCCGTTGACCCGATTCGGGATGCCGCCCGTCGAATCGCTGCATTTCTACTTCGGCACCTGCGCTTTCAAAGAAATCCTTGAGGAATGCTTGTTGTTTCAACATGGCCTCGGAACCACTGGGGCGCGGACCGAATGCGACAACTTGTTGAAGATAATTGAAAGCCCGATCTCCATTGAACTCGCTGGGAATCACCCAAGAATTCTGGTTCGCTTTGGGGATCGTCGGGCCATTCCAGGCATTGAACACCATCCAGGCAGCGAGCACCAGCAATAGCAAGGCGATCCAGGCAAGCACTACCCGGCCTGTCCGGGTGGGATGGGTATTGGCCGTAGCTGGCAGAGGCATATCAGAGCCGGCTGCTTGGTGTTTTGACGACATGGGCTCCGGCGATAATGTCGGTAGGGTGCGCATCAGACAACTACTCATTCTGTGAACGATGCTCGGTTTAAATCTCGGTAACTTGGGTGGTTTAGCAAGTTAGGACTGGGTAAGACTAATTTTCTCTCGCATTCTATCGAATCTTGGCGCTTAGAAGCGACGCTAAACGGGGTGTTTTACAGTAAAATTGGAAAACACTTATTGCGGCAGTTGCTGCCTATTCACCCTGACTCTCATTGGTTTTCTCGCATCGATGCTCCATTACGCAAACCAACACGATGGGAAAAGGAGTGCATTTCGCATGGCCTGGTTGGCTCTTCTTGTTTGTTTGATTTGGGATAGGGGTGTTCATGTAGGGAGGGGACAAGAGGCGATTGACGGGTTAGCGACTCTCAATGGTCCGCTGCTCGAATTGGCAGATGCATTGGAAAAGTTTGGTCGGAGTGAGGCAGCCACAACCGTTCGGCAGTGGATTCCGCAGACTCGCAGCGATTCCCGAGTGGCGTATTACTCGTCCGTGCCTGACGATCTCGCTTTTCCAGCTTTGTTCGAGCCAAAAGTCAAAGCTGCATTTGAATCGGCACGGAAAGAGGTCGCAGAGGCAGCGGTGGGGTTAGCAAAAGCGTATGCCGCCAAGAATGAAGGAGAATTGGCCTACGGATTGCTTTGGCGGGCAATTCGCGAGCAACCAAGCAATCCACAGGTCCGAACGATTCTTGGTTTGGCTGATGGTAAGACAAACCGAGTCACGATTCGACCCGGGCGCACCGCGCCGGCGTCGCTAGGGTGGCCGGACCGCTCTTTCGTGTTGGCAGAAACATCGCATTTTAAAGTCTATTCGAATGCACCACGCCGCGAAGCTGCCGCCATGGCGGAGGATCTTGAGCGGTTCTATGAAATTTGGTCTCAAGTCTTTTTTGCTCAGTGGACTACCAGCGAAGCAGTATGCCAAGCGATCTCGCGAGGCCAACCGATACCTCGTGAAGCGAGTCATTTTGAAATCGCTCTATTCGCGAATCGCGAATCCTACATGCGAGCATTGGGAAGCGAACGACCAGGTGCGGATCAATCGACTGGATTTTATTCTCCCGATGCGCGGCTGACGTTGTTGTTTGCTGGTCCCCAGGCGGACGTGGCGACTCGTTACCACGAGATCACACATCAACTTCTCCAAGAAACGGGACAAGAGACTGTAATGGCGCCCGGGCTGAATGCGGGATTTTGGATCGTGGAGGGAATTGCATGCTATATGGAGTCGCTCCGTTTCCATAGTGAATACGCAGCCGTTGGTGGTTGGGAATCGAATCAATTGCAATACGCTCGGGCTCGCTGGTTGGCAACCTTAGATCCTCCTGATTTGATCGAGCTGGCTCGTGAAGGTCGAGACGCTGTCCAGCAACGTGACGATCTTGGCGCTTGGTATACGACTGCTGCCGCATACACACACTGGTTGATGGATAGTGCCGATCAACGAGCGACTGCCATGAGGTATCTTCAATCTGTTTACCGTGGTGCTCATGCCGTTGATGAATTGCGGATACCGGACAAAAGCGAATCATGGTCGAAGGGACTGTGTCAATTTTTATCGCTTGAGAATTATGAGTTGGAACCCTTACGACCTGGTACCCAGTTGACGACGCTTTGTTTGGGGCGGACCATAGTTTCGCTAGATTCAATTTTACAAATTACGGATCAAACAAGCTTGGTTTGGCTCGACCTCGGTGGATTGCCCGTCGAAAATTCGCATGTTGCCGCATTAGTGGGTAACGGAGATCGCCTAGAACGGTTAAACCTAGAGAATTCGCATATCGACAGCCGAATCGGTACATGGATCGGTAGGCACAAAAAACTACGAGAATTGGATCTTAGTTTCACGACCTTTGATGATGCAGGCATGCAGTCGATTGTTACATTGCCATTATTGAACGTCTTGTGGATGACGGGAACCAAGATAACGAGTGACTCCGTTCCACTGCTGCTGGGCATGAGGTCCCTTGAGTCGCTTGACATTCAGCGCACGCAAGTAGATTCAAGCGGACTAGAGCGACTACGCAAATCATTGCCCAATATATCTTTGAATCCGCTGCAGTTGATTCCCGCCAACGACGTTCCCTCTTCCTCCATACCCACTGTGCCATGAGTACGTTATTACCGCGGATGTTTCGAGTGCGTCAACATTTCGATGGTCGCCGTTTGACGGACCCTGCTGCAAGTGTCGCACATGAATTAGAACGAATTTGTCTTCAAGATCGAATTCATACAGGTGAATCAGTTGCGATTGCCGTCGGTAGTCGTGGGATTGCCAATTTGCCAAGTATCGTAGGAGCCATAGTTCGACACGTCCGTGCGGTGGGTGGCGTGCCCTTTATCGTGCCTGCAATGGGGAGCCACGGCGGCGGCACGGCAGCAGGCCAAACTGATGTTTTGAAGAGCCTTGGGATTCATCCGGATTCTGTTGGTTGCGAAATTCGGGCATCTATGGAAACTCGAGTGGTGGGTACTACAACGGATGGTTTGCCCGTCCATTTCGATGCGATCACTTTGGAGGCTGACCACTTAATTTTGGTTAATCGCGTCAAGCCACACACCAGATTTACTGGGCAAATTCAAAGTGGCCTCATGAAGATGATGATGATTGGCTTAGGGAAACGCGATGGTGCCAGCTTGTATCATCGAGCCAATCAAACGATCCCCTTTGATCGACTGATTTCGACCGTGGTTCCGATATTAATCAAAGCACGACCCGTCACGATTGGATTGGCAATCGTGGAGAACGCACATGATCAAACTTTTCTGATCGAGGCGGTTGAACCCGATGCACTATTGCAACGTGAGCCTGAGCTATTGGAGCTTGCGCAAACACTCATGCCTCGACTACCATTCGATCGCGCTGACCTGTTAGTCATTGATCAAATTGGCAAGGACGTGAGTGGCAGCGGGATGGATACCAATATTATTGGAAGAAAACTAAGCGACAAGGCTGCCGGCGAAGACGAATACCCCAAGGTCCGACAAATATACGTTCGTGGATTGACTGAGAAAACGCATGGGAATGCTGCAGGAATCGGCATTGCCGAATATTGTCGATCTTCCATCCTGGATGAGATTGACTATCATGCGACTAGGCTCAATTCGCTGACGGCGGGCCATGTCACAGCTGCGGCGATTCCAGTTCATTTTCCTACCGATGGCGAAGTCTTGTACGAAGCAGTTGTACAAGCTGGTTTAGCATCGCCTGAGCAGGTTCGGTGGATGTGGATTCATGATACCTTGCACTTGAGTGATGTATTGTGCAGCGAAGCTTTTTATGCTGATGCGCTGAAACGGGAAGATCTTCAAATTGTGCAGGACTTGTTTGAAATTCCGTTCGATGAAGACGGGCAAGCGATTGAGCCTTTCGGGGGCGATACTGCTCCGACCTCGGACACTCCCAATAAACAGCCTCGCGATGATTTTGCTTGAACGAGCTGTTTTTGCGCGTTTTTTTGAGTTGCGTTTTTTGTAAGGTACAAGTGCGCGCGTTCCGAGCACGAGTGAGCGGTTTTGGCGCTAGCCACCGGCCTTTCATGTCCTCGTGCTAGTGCTCGGCGCGCGTTTCGAGCACGAGTACCGCTTCGCTGAGCACGAGCACGAATATGTGTGAGCGGTTTTGGCGCTAGCCACCGGCCTTTCATGTCCTCATGCTCGTCCTCGTGCAAGTGCTCGTGCAAGTGCTCGGCGCGCGTTTCGAGCACGAGCACCGCTTCGCTGAGTACGAGCACGAATATGTGTGAGCGGTTTTGGCGCTAGCCACCGGCCTTTGGTGTCCTCGTCCTCGTGCTCGGCGCGCGTGTCGGACACGAGTACCGTTTCGCTGAGCACCGCTTAGGAGGGATTTGCTAATGTTTGGGCTAAGTAGTTTGCCAACGCTCTTGGAGTGGGATGTTCAAATGCCGTAAGTGGAGTCAATCTCACCCCGAGCCAATCTTCAATTTCACTACTCATTTCAATCGCCGACAATGAGTCGAGTCCGAAGTCGTTGAATGATCTTTCAGCGTTTATCTCTCGTTGAGAAACGCCGCCACGAATCATTAGCCATGAAAGTAACCACTGCTCGATCGAATGAGCGATCGAGGAGACATCTTGATAGGAACCCGACACTGGCAATTCGGGCAATGGTAATGGCGCACCATCAGTTCGAACGTCGGATCGATCCCATCGGTAACGCGACTCGATGGATTTTGATTCGAATAATTCTTTACAACTCGATCGCATCACCTTGCCCGATGTTGTCATTGGCACGGTTCCCGGTCGAACCAATAATAAGTGTCTCGGATCGATCTCATGCTCTTCGATAACGTCGCGACGGATCTTGCGGGACCATTCCGTTAATTGCTGGGTTTCGAAATGTCGCGGTGTTTCTGCGATAATGCACAGGCCCTCGCCAGCGGGTCCGGAGCTTGAAAACACCGCCGCTGCTCCACAGTCAGAGCCCATCGATTTTGTTACAGTCGCTTCGATGTCTTGAGGATAGTGATTGCGACCCCGTAAGATGATCAGATCTTTAAGTCGACCGGTCACATAGAGGTGTCCAGAGTGTAAGAATCCTAGATCACCGGTCCGGCAATAATTGGGCTGTGTTGCGGGCTGTTTGAGAATTCTCCCGGAAAAACGTGGGTCTTGATCAGACATTGGCCAATATCCAGCGGCAACCGATGGACCTCGCAACCAAATTTCGCCGACCTGACATTCTCCCAGCGCTGTTAAGTTGCTGGGGTCCACAATAGTAACTTCCATATCGCTGGATGCGCGTCCGCTGGAGACCAAGCGGATGGTATCATTGCCATGTTGCGATGAAGCAATGTGAATGTTGCCGGCACGGAATTTGGCGCGATCAACGTGGATCGTTAAAGAATCTGTTCCCAGTCGGCCGCCAGAGACAAATAAAGTCGATTCGGCGAGACCATAGCAGGGTGCAATGGCGTGAGCGGAAAATCCTGTATGCGCGAAGCGACTCGCGAACTGCTCAAGCGTGCGATGCTGGATTGGTTCAGCACCGCAAAAAGCAACTCGCAGACAACTCAGATCGAGCCCTTCTGCCTGCGCGCCATCGATTCGGTCGACACACAATTGATAGGCGAAGTTGGGGGCGCCAGTGATCGTACCGCGATACTGTGAGATGAGCTCTAGCCATCTCAGCGGACGACTAAGAAACGCTCGAGGTGAAAAGTTAACGGTATGAGTGCCAAGATAGAGCGGCGAGAGTAAGCCTCCAATTAAACCCATGTCGTGGAAAGCAGGCAGCCAAAATACAGATGATTGTGTTGTGGGGCTCGCATCATCTGAAAACTCAATTTTGAATCCTTCGCGGATGGCTTCGAGATTAGCCATCATGTTCTGATGGGTCACCATCACACCTTTCGGTTCGCTTGTTGACCCGCTGGTGTATTGCAATAGCGCTAGTGGACTGATCTGCAACAAATTTTGTAGCGCGTCTGATTCAATAGACGGCGAATCGTTATTGCAAGATTCGGCGTCTTTGTCGCCAGCGCAGTCGCAACCAATATCGTCTGTAGTGACGTAGGGCAACGCTGATGCTACCGCAGACCATTTTGATCGGTCGACCATTCGCAGCGTCGATTGATCGAGTAACAGTGCCGATGGATTGCAATTGTTGGCGATTGAGTCAAGCCTAGGGATTCCCCGTCCTGCCTTAGGGAAACAACTGGGCACCGGAATCCATCCAGCAAAGGAACAGCCAAAAAAGCCGATCAGAAAGTCAATGCCGGGTGGATACAGCAACAATCCACGGCTACCTGCCGGTCCATACTGACTCAGCTTGGCTGCTGTCCGTAGAGACTCTTTTAACAGCTCCGCATAGGTCAACGATCGTGTAGAGCCATCGTCTTCGATAAACGTGATGGCTAAACGCGACGGATGCCGCAGGGCTCGCAGTTGGAGCAATTGGGCGAGAGATTCAGGGGGTTGGTCCCCAAAAACGGTGGAGGGTATCGACATTATCAATGTCCGTCGCGCAGCCGGTACCCCAGGAAATTATCGAGATCCGGAATAGCCTCGATTTTTTTCACGGTCGATTCAATGTCGTATTCGACGCGGCGATAGCGAATGGATTTGCCATCCGTAATAACGTAGCAGCTTCGCGGATCATTATCGCGCGGCTGACCAACACTGCCAACGTTCACCATAATTCTGTCCTCGGACAAAATAAAGCTTTCACCCATGTCGGAGGGACGGACAAACCTCATGTCGGACGTGAAAATTCCCGGCACATGAGTGTGTCCTTGAAAGCAGATCCCAGGCACTAATGAGAAGAGCTTTTCCATTTTGCGGCGGTTATAAGTGTCCTCGGGAAAGACATATTCATTTGTGGGTCCTCGGGGCGAGCCATGAACGAACAACAAGTTCCCTTCAAGCCGCGTCCTTGGCATTTGAGCCAAGAATTCCAGCCGACGAAGACTATTCTCTGGTGAATCGCCACATTCTAGTTGACGACGCGTCCAGAAAATCGCTTGTTCCGCGGCCGCATTGAATCCCTCTGGATCAAATAGGGCGCTGTTGTCGTGATTGCCCAGTATGGAGAATTCGAACCCCATTGCCCGATCGAGACAAGCGCAGGGATCTGGTCCATAACCAACGATGTCGCCCAAACAGACAATGCTGTCCACTTGCTGACGGCCAATATCCTCCAGCACTGCTTCAAGTGCTGCTAGGTTGCCGTGGATATCGCTCAATATCGCTCGTTTGCTCACCGCCGCTCAGCAATTCAAAATGGGGACGACCGTCGAGCAAAGCTCAGCGTCCATGTCGTAGCCGGTCACCCAACATGTTCGCTAGCTCTTCTTCGGCATAAATCTTATTGGCAGTCACTTCGTAGTCGTAATCTACTCGACGGAAATGCACCATCATTTCTTCATGATCGACGATAGCATAACAACTTCGCGAATTCTCGTCGCGCGGTTGTCCGACGCTGCCAACATTTATAATCAGCTTTTCTCTCCCCAATGGGAAGCTATAACCACAATCTTCTGGGGCAATAAATTCGCATCCCGTTGTAAACACACCGGGCAAATGGGTATGTCCATTAAAGCAGTACCGATCCACTTTTCCAAACAACGCTTCCATCTTTCGCTGATCGAAGACATATTCCGGAAAAACGTACTCGTTGGTTGGATCTCTTGGTGACGCATGGACATAGAGAAAGTCCCCGTCTGAATGCTTCCGAGGCCGTTCACCAAGAAAATCCCAACGAGCATTGATCTGGGCTGGGGTTCCTGGACCTTGGTCTAGCTGATCGCGAGTCCAGTAAATAGCTTGCAGGGCAACAGGATTAAAGCCCTCAGGATCAAACAAAGCAGCTTGATCATGATTCCCCAAAACACACAATTTAGTGTTTTTCATGACCAAATCTAGACATTCACAGGGGTTAGGCCCATACCCAATCACATCCCCCAGGCAGTAGATTTCGTCGACGTTTTGCGTGCGGATATCAGCGAGCACTGCTTCCAGTGCTTCTAGATTCGCATGAATATCGCTGATTAGGGCTCGCCTCACGCTGCCACGCCTCAAAAACGTGAAGAGTAATCGGGGATGAAAGCGACAAGCCACTCTCGTCATGCCTTCGCTGCAGTGTGTTGCTACCGAGCAACTGGTCCCGCAGTGGGGAAGATTGTAGAGTCTACCTTTTATTAATGGTACTCCCATGACCGGTTGGCAAATTGCCTTCGAAACTAGTTGTCGCCAAGGCAATATTGCGCTACTTCGGCACGATGTAACGGTTAAACAGATTGTTTTGCCGACGGAATTGCGTACCGCGCAGACTCTTGCACCGGCGGTCGAAGAATTGATGGGGGTGCTGAGCAAGTCGCAAGGGCGGTTGCAGTTTGTCAGTGTCTCGCAGGGACCTGGCTCCTTTACGGGGCTCCGCATTGGGGTAACAGCGGCGAAAACGCTCGCTTTTGCCTTCGGAATTCCCGTGGTGGCCTGCGATACGCTGCAAGCCATGATCCTCGCCGTCCGCGAAACTTTACCCCACGTGGCGGTCATTGATGCGGTACTCAATGCGTATCGAGGCCAAGTGTTTTGGAGACGCGAAACTCATGACGGAAGCGTTCTATTCCCTTCCCAGGCGATCGAAATCGAGGATTGGATCGGCTCTTTTCTAGGTGAGAAAATTACTGCAGTGGGCGATGTTTGGGGAAAGCGACCGATCCTTCCCACGGGCGTCGAGTTGGCCGCGTCCCAACTGTGGGAACCATCGGCCACTGCTGTTGGCCAATTGGGTTGGGAAATGTTTAGGCAAGGCTTGGCTCAGGATCCCATGACACTGGTGCCAAATTATTTGCGCGAGAGTGCTGCAAGTGAAAAGCGAAAACAGGAAACAAAACCATAATGGAACCGCTCGACGTATTGGTTGTTGCGCCCCATCCGGACGATGCCGAATTAGGGATGGGGGGAACTATTGTAAAGATGCTTGGCGAAGGATGGCGCGTAGGTGTCTTGGATCTGACATCGGGTGAGCCAACTCCCTATGGTTCTCCCCAAGAGCGTCGCCAGGAAACAGACTCCGCGACTGAGATTCTGGGGCTCACTTGGCGCGAGAATGCAGAGTTGCCCAATCGATCGCTTGAGCCGACGTTGGAGGCTCGCGCGCTCCTGGCGGGTATTTTTCGGACAACGAGACCACGTTGGATTTTTGCTCCGTATTGGGAGGATGCTCATCCCGACCATGTCGCTGCCACGGCACTTGTTGAAGCGGCTCGTTTCTGGAGCAAGCTGACCAAGTCAGACCTCGCGGGGGAGCCCTTTCATCCGGAGAGAATCTACTACTACTTCTGCATCCATTTACGAGCAGCGATTCAACCTCAGTTCATTGTCGATATTAGTCAACAATGGGAACAAAAATTAGCAGCAATCTGTTGTTACGAGAGTCAGTTCATTCGGTCGCGACCGACCGAACCGCCCACCATGATCGATCGATTTCGCGATGATGCCGCCTACTGGGGACGGCTGATCCAACGACGCTACGGAGAGCCCTTTGCATCGCGTGAACCGATCGCCTTGAAATCCCTTTCCCAACTTTTTTAGAGACAGCCGCCTTACGTTTCAGGCTTTGCGTGTCGGGCCGGAATGCGGTGAAGCAGCGATCATATTCGTGGGGGTAATTGCCACGCCGCCATTTCGAGCCCGTTGCGTACGATGACTATTGAGCCATAAATTGCTGGGGTATTCCAGGTCTTTCCCTCAATCGCTTGGATTTTTGCCAGTTCCCGAAGTTCTTTTGGGTCCGCAGCAACAAGTGCCAGCTCGCCGGTTTCGGATGTGATGAGGAGTACGTCTTCGACTAACAGCATTTGACCGTGACCATATCGACCGCTTCTGCCTTGCTTCCACTGGCCTGCGCCAGTGCTTAGGTCGACACACTCCAATGCCCCATCACTTAACGCATATCCGAAAGCTCCATCGACCAAAACGTTGGTAAATTTTGTTTTTAGCACTCGACTTTCACTCCATTCAATTGTCGGTGTGATAATGTTCTCTGAATTAGTCAACAATAGGCGTTGAGCGCCCCCACCGTAGCCTTTGCTGAGGAGTAGCGAGTCCTTGTCCAAAGGAATAGGGTTGCTGCAGCTCGCCTTTCCATTGCTTTTTCCATCCCAAGGGTGCGTCCATAGGATCTTTCCATCCTCGACCGCATAACCCGTGACAAAGTCTTGTTCCACATGGATGATTTGTCGAATGCCAGCGATGGTTGCCAGCACCGGGGATGCATAGCTTATTTGATTTGTTCCAGCAGTCCAACGAATGGTTCCATTGCTCGCTTGAAAAGCAATCAGCGATTGAATGCCCTTCCCCTGTCCGGCAGATCCTCCCAAGGGGACGATGACGAGGTCATCGACCAGCAGAGGCGAAGCGGCGCGGCCCCAGCGCACACCCTCTTCCGAAGCGGATTGATCGATTTCGGCAATCTCCAGCAAATCAGCCCTCCAAATCCGATTTCCTGTCGCTCCATCGAGGCACCAAAGGTGTCCAGTCGCTCCCATCGCGAAGACTCGACCAGCCGAATCGATTGCCGGTGTCGACCGCGGGCCAAGATCACCAAGCAAGTGGGAGTGTCTTCCGGGTTCACTATGATGCCAAAGAAGATCGCCTGTCGCAACGTTGTAACATGTGACCCATTCCTCTTGATCGCGTTGTTCAATCGTAACAGCGCGAAGATTGGATAATTCCAAATCTGCTTCTGGGGATTCTACATCGTTTGAAGCGATCGAAACTATCGCTACGCCCGCTAGGCCACCGCCAATGTTGTTGTTCCACAGTTTTGTTGGCGGTGTCGTCCAATCGGTAGAGAAAGTACGTAGTGCTATGCGTCCAGTTCGAGCCGGTCCTAAAAAACCGCTAAATCCGTTGGCCGTCAATTTCCAGGCCGTTTCGGGCCCTTGACGCTGTGCGTGACGCTGTGCTTGGCGCTGTGCTTGGCGTGCCGAGCTGGAGGCAGCAATGAAGGAGCGCGCATTACGCTTTCTGAATTGAGGAACCATTTCGCCGTTAAATCCAATCAGTTCATATTGGGTAGCAGCGAAAGCTATGCCGAGCAGTATCAAGACAAGAGGTGAATATCGAAGGAATCGCTTGCCAGAGGTGGCGTAAAACCAGCGAATCAGCAATGCGATCAGAGCAATGAGGCCCAGAATCGCGGTGACGATGTTGGCAACCTGATGATCAGTCCAGGGAGAAGTCCATTGGGCGGCAATTATTAATGCGACGCAGATCAGCGGCGTCTTTGGCCAGCGGCGCAATCCAGTCCCGCGCTGCTCGGCTTGCTCATTGCCGGAACGAGCTACTTTGCTACCCTTGGAAAACAGTCCCATTATGTGCCCTGCAAACGCGTGTGCCTTTCGAAGCGGTATTGAAATTGTGACGCGAAGTCAATTGGCGACAAGTGCTACAGTCTCAGCGAGAGGACCAGCGGCGCTCCATTAGGGTGACGAGTCCTGTTATTTGTCCAGCTGGTAGAGAATTGCAACGACACAAATCGACCCCCTTGGCGTATGCTTAAGGTTCGTGAACTCACGTTTTTGTAGGAATCGTGAGATCACGACTTTGTAGGAATAGGAAGATCCGCGAGAACGAGAGTCCTCCATGCGATGTTGGCCTGAAGATCAAGTACCGGGTCGAATAACTTTCATATCTGACCTTCATTTGTTTAGCGCAAGAACGACTGCTGCCAAACATGAAGCAGAAATGATTGAGTTGGCCAAACAATCCGACATGATCGTTTTCGGAGGAGATTTGTTTGATTTTCGTTGGAGCCGTATTGGTAATGCCCTTCATACTGCGAACTCAGCGATAAGCTGGCTACAGCACTTTATGGCGCGTTGCGGGAGGCAAGAACCGCAAGCACGGCAGTTTGTTTTTCTTTTTGGCAATCACGATGGAGATCGCGAATTGCGTTGCGCGTTAGATGAATTTGCATGTTCGGAGTCCGGGTTCTCCATCGCTGGAGACTTGTTACGCGTTGGTGATGTAGCTTTTTTGCATGGCGACGCGATCGAAGGGGACGGCAGTTTGGCGGGGTTCGAGGATTATCGAGCTCGTTGGGCAGACAAGCGGCAGGCCAACCGAGCCCAATCGACAGCGTATGATGCTGCGGTCGCCTTGCGTGTTCATCGGGTTGCAGCAGCTATGGCCCATCGCCGCAATCGAACTTTTCAACGCCTCTTGAATTATCTAAACGAACACCATTGTGGCCCTAGGGAGGGGGTGAAGCGGGTTGTTTTTGGCCATACGCACCGATTCTTGCCCGGTCGTCCCTTCGGCGGAGTTCTCTTCTATAATCCGGGCGCAACGGTGCGAGGGGTTCCCTTTCACCCTATCGTATTGGAAAAGCAATCGAATTGAAGTAATTCGCCCGCTATCCGGGATGGGCGGCCGATGGTCGGGCGACTACGCTCATGGAGATTTGGAATTAGGGTCCCGGAGGCTGTGGTCGCGGACGCGAAGAGAGAATTGAAAGAGAGTGTAAGGGGAATATGTCAGAGAAAGCTTTCGAAATTGCCCGTAGGTTGCAAGCCAATATTGAACGAGTGGTATTGGGGAAATCCGATGTAGTACAGTCATTGATTGTGACTTTGTTAGCGGGTGAGCATGTATTACTGGAGGATGTGCCGGGAGTTGGGAAGACTCTCGCCGCAAAAGCACTTGCCCGCAGCATTGAGGGGGAATTTCACCGCCTTCAATTCACGCCGGATTTGCTCCCTAGCGACATTGTGGGCAGTAGTCTTTATCGGTCGGACAAACAAGAGTTTGAATTCAGTCGAGGACCCGTTTTTGCCAATGTCTTGTTAGCGGACGAAATCAATCGCGCCCCCCCGCGAACACAAAGTGCACTGTTAGAGGCAATGAGCGAAAACCAAGTATCGGCCGATGGTGTGACTTATCCATTGCCCGTACCGTTTATTGTTGTAGCGACTCAGAACCCATTTGAATTCGAGGGTACCTATCCGTTACCCGAGAGTCAGATGGATCGATTCTTATTGCGAACGGGCATTGGTTATCCATTGCGATCAGTGGAACGGGAGGTGTTGGTTTCGCATCGTTCAGGGGAACCGGTTGATGAGCTCGCTCCGGTCGTGACACCTGCTGAAGTCTTCATGGCTCAGAAGGTCGTTCGCGACGTCCGTTTTGATCCTGCATTAGCCGACTATTTGTTGGACATTGTTCACGCCACACGGGGAGCCGAACTGTTTCGTGTAGGTGTTAGTACTCGAGGCGCACTTAGTTTCTATCGAGGATGTCAGGCTCGCGCGGTCACCATGGGGCGCGACTATGTCGTCCCCGATGATATTAAGCAGATGGCCGTTCCAGCGCTCGCGCATCGGATCATTCCAGAGGGGGTGTTTCAAGGTGCGGATCGAGGAACTGTTGAAAATCAATTGTCGGAATTATTAGAATCGATTGTTGTCCCCACGTAATGTGCTGGCCATCGTTAAGTTGAATGGTGTATGTGTTACCGATGGGACTTAGAGCATTGACAATCATTTATGGTGTATCCCACTAAGATCGCAGATTCCCAACCCAGCGCGATGAATTTCGACGATGCTGAGCTAGATCTGCCGGATGCCGATGTGCGGGCAATGCGGCGGATTCATACACGCATCTCGCGGAATGGAATCCATATGGGTTTCGTAGCAATATTTGCAGTGCTGGGCGGATCGGTTCGCGGCTTCAATCTATTGGTAATTCTTGCCGGATTGATGGTAGGAATCCTGATCATGCAATGGAGGTTCTGTCGTGGGATGCTTCCCGGCCTCAGCATTCGCCGGGTTCTTCCACGCGAAGCATTCGCGGGACAAGCGTTCAAAATTCGTTTTGTGGTTTCGAACCATCGGAGATTTTTACCTGCTTGGATGATTCGACTGGACGACAGGATCCGTGGCCATCGGCTGCTCAATACAAGTACGGATGTGACTTGCAGTTTGGGATTGATTCGGCCCAAGGCCAATGAATCGACGCAATACGATTGCACGATTCAGCAGCGCGGCCGATACCGGTTTGGACCCGTGCGTTTAGCCACAGGTTTTCCATTTGGCCTGATCAATGCATGGAAAAATACTCGCACACATGCGACCTTAGTCGTCTATCCAGCGCTGGCGCCGTTGACACCGCAATGGCAAGGCATGATCCAAAATCGTCGCGAGGGACTAGCAGCTTCACGACATAATAGTGGAGCAACGGAAGGAGAGTTCTTTGGTATTCGGACTTGGCGAAGCGGTGATAGTCAACGCTGGATCCATTGGCGAACCACGGCCCGCGTAGGTGAGCTAGCCGTGCGTCAGTTCGAGCAAAAAAATCGTACGCAGCTTTCCCTTCTATTTGATCCATTTCTCGCGGAGAATAGTAAAAGTGATGCCGACTTGGAATGGGCAGTGAGCGTCGCCGCTGCCATTGCAGTGGAGCTATCGAATACCGGGACAAATCGTTTGGCCTTTGGAATGGCCGATGCCGGGGCGAAGTGCCTTTCGACTCACCGCGTAACCGACTTTCGACGTGCCGCCTTACTTTTGTTGGCAACAGTCAAGCCATTGGCTCAACCTCGATTATCTCGTGCCTTGGCGCAAGTGCTGCAAGATGGCAGTCCCCATTGGCCGATTCTGATAGTGAGTCCTCGGGCTCCGCGAATGGACTTGTTAACAGCCAGCGAAAATGATTCTGTCGATTCATTGCCGGTACTATCTCCCGCTGTTTTCTCGAGACTCGAGTTGACTTGGCTCGATGTAACTTCGCAGGCTTGTTCAAAGATTGCCATTCGCAGCGGGGACTACCTTGGAACGACTTGAACGGCTCGCCCAGTTTCATTTTGCTGCTTTGACCGCGATCGGTGGTGTACTGCTCTCTTCGGGGGAAGTGGGAAATCACTTGCCCATCACGGCAGTTGTTGCTGCAATTGTCGCTTATCTATTCGTAGATCGCTGGAAAGTATTTTCACTCCCTACGGTTGTAGCTTATGTAGGAATGGGTGGCGTTGCTGCTTTTTGCATGGCCAATTTCCTTTGGCTTCGCCCCAATTCACAATTGATGTCAGTTGCACAACTATTGGTTTATGTGGAAATAGTACTGCTTTTTCAAAAGAAAAGTGTCCGGGTTTTCGAGCAAATTGGCGTCTTTTGTTTGCTTGAACTTATCGTCGCCGCAGTCTTCAATAGTGCGTTATTGTTTGGAGTGATGTTGGTGCCATTTGCCTTAATTGGTTTACGAGCACTCGTTTTGTTGCAGGCGATGTCTTTGTTTCAGTTGGGTGCGGTTCGTGACAATGGTATTGTCAAAACCAACGCGATGGAATCTATGCAAGCGGTTGCTCGGCGATCTTTGCGATTGCCACGCTATGGGGTTGCCGTACTGACTCCTTCGGTATTGTTGGTGGCCTGCGTATTTTTCTATGGATTACCAAGGGCTGGTGGGTCGGCCGATGCAACACCGATTGGCGGACGTGTTACCACTGGATTTACCGATGTCTTAACTCTAGACCAAGTTGGGAAGCTAAAAGACAACCAAGACTTGGTGATGAGGCTAACGCTCAATCATGCAAGAACGGGAAAAACGTATCGTGCACGTCAGCCTATCTACATGCGTGGTCAAGTGCTTGAGGAATACGATGTCGAACATGGGACGGGCCTATGGAAAGCGGCACCCACGCGTGTGCGAACCCTTGGAGCTTTCTTGCCGGATCCCTTTGTGACGGAATCGGACGATTTCGAATCGCTCTTTGATGAGGTACTTGCTAACGCTGAAATGCAACCTCTCACATCCAATTCGCTGTTTGCTATTGCCCCCTACTATACGTCACATCGCGATGAAAAAGTTGAGCATGTGCCGGGTAAGTGGCTCTTGCGGCGCAGGGATGATGGCGGGTTTGCATCGCGCAGCCGGTTCTCTTTTCGGTATGGAACTAATGCTTTTCGCAATGGCATCCAATCTCCGTTCATTCGATACATTGCACAAGGCGAAGGTGGGTACAGAGGTGGCTATAGTGGAATTGCAAAAACTTTCGGTTCGTCTGATCCACCAACGTATGAACTTGAGCTGCGCGAACACATGATGAGTTTTGATATCAACCGCCTTCCCTCGGTGGCAATTGAAGCAGCAATTGTGGCTGAGGGTATTGGCGAGCGACCCGATGCGCGATACCAGCTATGTCGTTTGATTGAACGTCATCTCAGCTCCAGTGGACGATTCACCTATACTAAAGAGCTTACTGAGAAACGTGATCGCAGCGTTGATCCGCTGGAAGAATTTGTTGCCAAGTACCGCAGAGGGCATTGTCAATATTTCGCTTCTGCGATGGTCATGATGCTGCGAAGCCAAGGTATCCCAGCACGAATCGTAGTGGGATATCGATCTGAAGAATTTAATGAACTGGGTGGTCACTACATAGTGCGCCAATCACACGCACATGCCTGGGTCGAGGCCTTGCTTGATGAAAAGGAACTCCCCGCAGGTGTTGTGATTAGCGGACAGCCAGAGTTCGGGCCTCTGCTTGTTCGCTTTGACCCTACGCCAGCTGAATCCACTGTAACTGCCATGGCTCCTTCACGCGTAAGTCACTTTTATGACTTTGCCCAATCGTTTTGGAATAGTTATGTGCTGGATATGAACAGTGAGAGGCAAGCGGAAACGCTGTTTGGGCAAACAGATGCTGTAGGGGTTGGAAGCGCTTATAGTCGGATGCTCACACAACTGCAGATATACGCATCCAGCTTTAGCGCGCGTGAGTTTGGACCTGGCGCATTGGCGGATCCCAGCAGGTTCTCATGGCGCGCCGCATTCTTAAGTGTTACCATTGCACTCATTCTTTTTGGTTTGTATCAAATGGGCGTGCCCCAGAGGCTTGGCCGTAAATGGGTGACGATTAAGCAGACCGAGTCCGTTTTGAATAAGTCTTCTGTCCCCTTCTTTCAGCAATTGTCTGAAACGCTCGCCGCAAAAAATATTATTCGTAGTCAAGGACAAACACCCGAAGAATTTGCTGCCCAAGCCTCTGCGAAAATTGCCTTTCCGCTTCAGGGTAGTGCGCGGAATCCAATGCAAAATATCATCCACTACTTTTATCGCGTTCGCTTTAGTGGAAATAACATTCTGAGCGAATCGGAGCGAGAAATTGTGAACGAGGACCTGGCGAAGGTCGAGCAGGCAATCGTAAATATCCGCTAGTAATTCCAGCGCAGCCCAAAAAGAACTCTTTGGTCAAACCACGAGTCGTCAGCTAGGGTGAAGCCGGCTGCAAAGTTGAGCTCCCACAAACCTAGGTCTCCCTCTGGTCCCAATACCAAGCGAGCTCCCGGATAGCATTCCAAAACCGTTTGACCATCAACCCGCTGACGGTTGCCCCCGATATCGGAGCGTCCGCCAAAGAGAAATGTGAGGGTGCGAAATTCCAGTGTCGGCAGAAGCGCAAAGACATCGCTCTCCAGTCCGATGGTGCTAAAGGCGAGACCTGTTGACAATACGTCACCGCTATAGTCTGGATCGCCGCCAATCGGAGTCCAATATTTCACTTCACCAAAAACATAGCTGCGATCGCTCAGGCAACAGCGGGCAACCAATCCCTGCTCAAGCGATGTATGTCCGGTTCCCAAACCTCGACGTGCAACCCCTGTAGGTAGATACGTTCGAAATACGGAAGCGAGTTGTAACTTTTGCCCATCTAACATCAATAACTTTGCGCCAATCATGATATCGCCAATGCCCGTTGTATTTGGCGCCTCCTCAGGATCAAGCGAACGTAGATTAAAGTCCGTCAACGCCATGATTCGCTTGTTGCCTATTTCCATTCGCAATGTCGTATCGAGTGCGTTGACACCACTATCAAATCCAGGACCCTCAGGCGCAACGCCCCAGTAATAGCCCGCGCGATCGGGTGTCCGCAGACCACGATCGTTCTGGAATCGAAGCCCGATGTTCGGTGTGCTGGTCGCGGTATCCACGACCGATGGCGCGAACATCACTCGTTCATGTCCAATGCCATAGTCGCATGTCACCGAGTCCGAACGCCCCACCGACTTCCACATCGCATCCGACCAACGCGTCACAAAGGTCGGGCGATGCATTAATTGATGGAACCGATGCCAGGGAGTCCAGTAATCAGCCAGTGGCCGTGATGTTTCGACCTGTTCCGCAGGACTTGCACTAAAAGGGAAGTCAGGAGAGCCGGCCGCAAAATCGCCAGAAAGCGAGAATAGCTCGCTTTGGTAATTTGCATCAAATGCGTTGTTCTCGGCATTTGTGGCGATCGCAGAGTTGGCGATGTTTGGGTTGGATGAATCTGTGGGGACCTGAAACGCTGATTGTGGCTTGGGAACTGCGCTAGGTAGACGGCGGGGAGGGGGTAATTCGTTGTTTATGGAAGTATCGTGATCGCTGCGCAGCACTGAGCCCTCGGCATGAATCACCTCAGTGGGTGGTTCAAACGAGGTTTGCGCTATTAGCAGAACGATGAAGAGTAGTTTTGTCACATGTTTAATTTTGTATGGTTTACGATAACCCTGGCGGTTTTATCGTCTTTGACCCAGATCAAGCTTGATGATTGTCGGGATTCGTTTCGGTGGTAGCTCACAGAAATAAACAATTGACCTTGCGTTGACCCCAGGAAATTTTGTCTGACACACCAGGAAATAGCCGTTTCGGTTAGGTGGCGTACGGATTTAATTTTTCGGCGAGGGGTTTGAATGCACAACTTGGCGGTCCATTGGCACGAGGGATTGTTCCTTCGACCTCATCACCTGCAAGCGTGGGATCGTCACTGGCAAGAGGTCACGACGGCGGCGGATCGTTGGCAGAGCCCGCACAGCTACGGCGTCGCTCAGATCTCGATCAATCCGGACTCGCTTTCAGCAGGCTTCTTTCAACTGGATTCGGTTCGCGCGAGAACGCTCGAGGGGACGTTGATCGAGCTGTCTCCGGGAGAGGGGACTCAGCGGCTTGACTTACGTCCTGCGTTTGCCAGGTTGGAGGGTGATGATTCCGCCACCATTCCGATGCAGGGTGCGCAGGGCTTGGATATTTACCTTGGCGTACCCCGTCTGCAGCTAGGTGGTTGCAATGTAGCTTTGGCCAATACTGAGGGATCCTCGCGATTTCTGCAGACGCAACAGCATGTTCCCGACGATGCGGATGGCTCCAGCGTTGAGCCGATTTTATTTCGACGCATGAATGCTCGTCTGCTAGTGTCGACCGATGATCACGCTGGTTATGAAACATTGCGGGTTGCGCGTGTAGTGCGGCGCAGTTCTGCAGGCGTATTGGCGGCGCTGGACCCAATGTATGTGCCGCCATTAATGGATTGCGCGGCCTGGCCAGCGATGCGACACTTTTTTCTGCGTCCAATATTTGATTTGATTGCCAGTAAATCGACTGCGTTAGCGCAGCTATTGCGCGATCATTCCCTGGATACCAGCGGGCGGCAGTGGAGTGATCTTCAGCGAATATTTGTGTTGCAGGCATTGAATCAGGCGACGGCCATCTCCAGTATCATCGTGCAATCGCGAGGGCTCCATCCTCTCGACGTCTACTTAGAGATTGCGAAAATAGTCGGTTCTCTCGATTTATTGAGTCCTGATTTTGGGAGCCAGCCGTTAGCACCATATGATCATGAGGCGATTGGGCCATTGTTCGCTTCGTTGCGAGCGCGAATTGAAAAGCGTTTGAGGCTAGCGGGTCTCAGCCAGTATGCACAGCGATTTTTTGTCGGCTCCAACCGCATCGGTGGTACCGGATTGGCGGTTGGTATGCAGGTATCGCTTGCGGCCGAATGGTTGCAGCCGAATTGTAGGCGGATATTCGCCGTCCATCGTGGAAGTCTGTCGGCGCACGAAGTGGAAGCGTTGTTGGCGTCCGGCAACTTGGATTGGAAATTGGGGAGTAGTTCACAAGTTGACATGCTCTTCCAGCAACGCACCAGCGGCGTCGATATTCGGCCCTTGCGAGAAGTGCCAAAGTCGCTCCCGTCACAAGCGGAGTGGAGTTATTTTGAGATGGATGAAGCGGGGCCAGCTTGGGCGGACGTATTCAAAACACGCACTTTAGCACTTCGCGTGCGCGACACGCTCATCGCAAATATCAACCAGTTAGAAGGTGAAAAGAGTGTTGTTGTGCGTTCACAGCAACGAGAGTTGACGTTGCAGTTCGCTGTGTTTGTACTTGGCAACAATGAGAACTAGATCATGGATGCATATGCACTTTCAGTCTCGCAGATGCAAATGGCTGTGGATGGCTACATCGAGCAAGTGTTGGACACCATAGATCGATTTTCACAAGACGAACCAGTGGATCCCGAAGTAATACACACTGCTTTCAAGCATTTTTTGAAAGAGGCCAGTGTTCAAGTTGGGGGAACCAAAGAATGGCAGATATCGCTCTATGCGCTTGTTGCTTGGACGGATGAAATGTTGTTAGCCTTGCCTTGGGTTGGCAAGGAATGGTGGAGCAATCGCGTACTAGAAGTTGAATTTTTTGGGACGCGTGTTTGCAGTGAGAAATTTTTTCATTGGGCTCAGGAGATCGCGCAGGTTCCCAATCATCCCAGCCTGCGAACCTATTATGTCTGCGTCATTTTAGGATTTCGTGGTATCTACGGTCATGCCAGTACGGGGAGTCCCGAAGCCTATGGCTTTCCAAAGTCGTTGCCAGAATGGCTGCGCCAGATGCGCACTCGACTAAGGTCTCAGGCGGCAATGCCTATGCCAATTAATGTTCAGCGACGTATTTCCGGAGCGGAGCCACGGAATTTGAGAGAACACATTGTTTGGTGGTCCATCGCAGCGACCGCACTGCTCATGCTCAACGTGACGGCGTACACCCTACTCGACTAGCCACAACAGTGTCACTGGAGATCTAAACAATTCATGTCTGACGAGCCAACCATTTCGATTACGGATCGCATCTTGCGGCGTTTGCATTTCGGCCTGCCGATGCTTGCTGCAATGGCTGTAGGTTGCGTGTTATTGGGAGTGGTTCTGTTTGCCGCAGTACTCTATTCGCTGGATCCCTCTCGTGTGGCTTGGGGAAGCTATCTGTCACTAGGGCGAGCTTTGGTCATGCTCGGATTGTGGGGCATCGCAATCGTATTGACCTATTGGACAACTCGATTTTGGATGATGCAACCCGCGTTTGTCGAGAAGAAGATCGAGGCAAATTGGAGCCAAGGGCTGAACTGGTTGGCGCGTCAAGGAGTCAATCTAAAATCCGCTCCCTGTTTCATTGTGCTCGGTTGCTCCACCCGTCAATTTCAGGAACAAGTATTTCAGCAGGGCGAGCACGCTCCACTGAACGCCAACGCTCCGGACTCGCTAATCGATTGGCATGTTCGCGAGGATGCGGTGTACATCATGTTGCGCAACGTCGGAATGTATGCAGCGGTTGCGGCAAAGATAAAGGCGAGTACGAATCAGTTGTCCCGAGGTCTACCAATGCTGCCTGCCGGGATGGCTGCTACGCGGATAGAGCGATGTGAAGCGTCATTGCATGGACCATGGAAAAATGCCGAGCGACCGGTCGGTTTGGAAGAAAACGAAGTCGACGGTGAGATTGAATCCTTAAGTGAGGCACCGACGAGACACCTGCAAAAAACTGGTTTGCAGGAAGAGAATGCTAGTGCTGCGAACTCGACTCGTGCGGTGCTTACTCTTGCCGAAGAAAGCGAACAGTCTACGGCAGTTGAATCCCACACCTCGTTTCAAACACTGGACCGTCTTGCAACATTGGTGAGTGAAGTTACTGAAAGTTTTTCTGCCCAAGCCCATTCGACAGTCATGGTGGAAGAGGTAAATGAGACTCTTTTTGTCGATTCGATCGAAACAAATCAATCGCAGTGCTATTTGGCTGAAACGCTCAAATTGCTCGGAGTGCATCGCTATCCCTATTCGCCCATTAATGGCATTCTCGTTGTAGTTGATCCCCAGAATCTAGAAGGGGACTTGATGGCTCGATCGGTGGGGCGGGCGATTCGACAGGATCTTGAACTGATACAGCAAAATGCGGGGGTAACCTGCCCAACGACAGTGTTGGTCAGCGATTCCAAGCACGCGAAGGACTATTCTGAATATTGCCGCCGCGTGGGAAGCAAAACGAAGAGTGTGGATGGTGTGCCTGATGCTGCGGCGTACAGTTCCACAATTCCAATGTTGGGTCGCGAATACAATCGAGAAGAAATTCCCTGCCAGCAATCGATGCTCGCGCTCGTGGACCAAGCGATTGCAACCGTTACGAATCGTGTTGAAGATGTATTGAGTGATGCATCAGCACTGACCCAGCCAGAAAATCATCGTTTAATACGTTTGTCCATTCGCTGTCGTAAATTATTGCGACCGCTTCAGTGGTTGATGGTAGAGAGCTGCGCTACTCTGCCAGCCGATACAGATCCAATGATTCTATCGGGGTTGTTTTTTTCTGCGCGCGGTGCTGGCGGCCTGCAAAGTGGTCTGTCTGCCGCTGCGATCAACCATATGTACCGTCTGCAGCATCAGTTGATTTGGAATGACGATGTGATTCGTCAATATCGTTGGCAACAACGAATGGTCAGGCTGTTGCAGTGGGCGTGCGTCATTTTAAGCATAGGCTTTGCTTTCCAATGGCTGCGATAAACCCCTGCGGAGTGGTGGTTTCTGGATGTGGGAAATAGAGGTTTTGCCGGTTCTGTGTAAAGCGACTTCAGAAATTCACAGGAACCTGTCGAACAATCCTGATAACCAATACAAACGTTTTCTTCAACGGCTTTAAACGGCAGGAATCGAAAGACCGTGATCTGCAGTCTTCCGCTCGCCGAACTGTGTGGACCCATCAGTCCTCCATCGCCTTCTGGGATCAACCTTGAGTACGATCCCAAGTTTCAGGAGTTGTTGCGAATATCCCAAGGGACTCGCGAGCAGCAGTATGGGAAGACGATTGTTGCAGCGAGGCCGCCCGATTGGAATTTAATGCGTCAGTTGTGTAACGAGCTAGTTCAGGAAACCAGAGACCTGCGGCTAGGCGTGTTGTTGGTCGAAACCTCAACGCACTTCGATGGTTTAGAAGGATGCGCTCAGGCGATGGACATGCTCCGCGCATGGGTCTGTGACTTGTGGGCAGATGTGCATCCTCAGTTGGACGCAGAGGATCAGTTCGATCCATTTGAGCGGATCAATTCGCTGGCCCGATTATCGGATGATGCCAATTTGCCCAGGTTGATTCTAGGGATTCCTCTCGCCGACGCAGGCCCTCACCATTGTGTTACTCTAGCTGACATCGACACCGTGCGAAATGCGTCCGCGGCACTTCAAGGAGTTGCTCCTCGGATGTCTGCCGCCGAAATGGAAGCTGCGTTTCTAACTGTGGAGCTTTCCGATTTGCGACGTAGCTACGACTGCGTTCAAAGCATACAGCATTCATTGAATGGGATCATTCAGTTCTTAGATCAACAATCAAGTGTTGGTATTTGGAATGCAAATTCGCTGCGAAAGCGATTGAAAGATGCACATGAAGTACTCAAGCACCATCTGCGAAACCGATTGAGCGCTGCTGACAGCGTCATGGCCGAAATTACTTTCAAAACGCCCGCCAAAGAGAGTCCTGCTGATCCAGTGTCTTGGGTCGGTACGACTTCTTACAGCGAATCGGCTGGGAGTACAGGGTCAGCGATTCAGTCTCGCCAGCATGCAGCGGAATCGATGGATGAGATTATAGAATTTTTTGAACGACATGAGCCGTCGAGTCCTGTGCCATTGTTGTTGAAACGGGCGAAGCGGTTAATCAATCAAGGGTTTGTCGATATTTTGCGCGACGTCGCGCCAAATGGGCTGAGTCAAGTTCAGAGTCTCACTGGGGTCTCTGAGGACTGAGTCGAGAATCGGTGCAAATGCAGGCATGGTAGAAGAATTCCTACGCGATAGTAAAAAGGTGCTTGAATGTCAGAAAGTAGTCAAAAATTCATTGCCAGGAATCGGCCTCCACGCGTGCAAATTGAGTACGACGTAGAGACCTACGGGGCAGAAAAACGAGTGCAATTGCCATTCGTGATGGGCGTGATGTCTGATCTTTCGGGACAGCCGTCAGAGCCATTGCCAGCCGTATCAGATCGCAAGTTTCTAGAAACCGATGTCGACAATTTCGACGATCGATTGAAGTCGATGAAGCCGCGAGCGTCTTTCCAGGTCGAAAATCGACTGACGGGTGAAGGTAGTTTAAATGTCGATCTCACATTTGAATCGATGGACGACTTCTCGCCCGCCCGTGTGGCCGAACGAATCGAACCGTTGGCCAAGTTACTCAATGCGCGAACACAGTTAAAACATCTGGCAACTTACATGGATGGAAAAACTGGTGCGGAAGAGTTGGTTCGCAAGTTGATCGAAGATCCTGAATTGCTGAAGAAGCTTGCTGAAGAGCCAGCAGCTTAGTTTTTCACTAGCCCACGCATTATTACCACTTACGGCTGAGTTGAAGTTCTCCAGCCGCTGAAATTTATCACTTTTAGAAAATTCAAAGTAGCGGGAATTTCAATGAGCAAGACTACAGAACCAACACAGTCGGGATCAGTAACTGGATTTGACACTGTCACTCTAGACAATCTGTCGGATCTCATCGAACGCGAATTTAAGCCTCGCAGTGCCGAAGCGAAAACTTCCGTAGAAACCGCTGTCCATACCTTGGCTGAACAGTTGGTATCGACGGAGATTACGTCAAACGATGACGCGATCAAAACAATCGAAGCGCTAATTGCCGAGATTGATCGAAAGATCTCGGATCAGATGAATGTTGTCTTGCACAACGCAACTTTCCGTTCTTTAGAGGGGGCATGGCGAGGTCTTCAGTATCTTGTCAACAACACGGAAACCGACGAGATGTTGAAAATCCGTGTGCTCAACGTATCCAAGACTGAACTTCACAAGACGTTGAAGAAGTTCAAGGGTACGAATTGGGATCAAAGCCCGATTTTCAAAAAGCTTTATGAGGAAGAGTATGGGCAATTTGGTGGAGAGCCCTATGGTGCATTGATTGGCGATTACTATTTTGATCATTCGCCCGTCGATGTTGAAATGCTGGGGGAAATTGCCAAGATATCCGCATCGGCTCATGCTCCCTTCATTACAGGTGCAGGTCCAACGCTGATGCACATGGCGTCGTGGCGTGAGTTAAGCAATCCTCGGGATTTGACCAAATTGTTTCAAACGGCCGAGCACTCTGCATGGCGTTCGCTGCGAAGTGATGAAGATTCTCGCTACGTTGGATTGACCATGCCACGCTTTCTTGCTCGCCAACCCTATGGTGCAGCGAGTAACCCCGTCGAAGAATTTAATTTCGAAGAAGATACTCAGCAAGGCGCTCATGATTGTTTCGTGTGGTCCAACAGTGCTTACGCATTCGCGGTCAACGTCAATCGCTCGTTTAAGCAATATGGTTGGTGTTCACGTATTCGCGGTATTGAATCGGGTGGTTCAGTTGAAAAGCTACCTGTGCACACCTTTCCAACCGATGATGGCGGAATTGATTTGAAATGTCCGACTGAAATTGCAATTAGTGATCGACGTGAGGCTGAGTTGTCCAAGAATGGATTGATGCCATTGGTTTATCGCAAGAATAGTGATCTGGCATCATTCATCGGTGCGCACTCATTGAATAACCCGAGTGAATTTGACGATGCTGATGCCACCGCAAATGCACGTCTAGCGGCATGTTTGCCATACCTGTTTGCGGTTAGCCGATTTGCACACTACCTAAAGTGCATCGTTCGTGACAAAGTAGGTTCGTTCAAAGAGCGTTCGGACATGCAGAAGTGGCTTAACAGTTGGATTAGTCAATATGTCGACACCAATCCAGCCACTGCCTCTGAGCTTGATAAGTCGCGACGTCCTTTAGCTGGCGCAGAAGTTGTTGTGGACGAAGATCCGAGCAATCCTGGATACTACAACGCGAAGTTCTATTTGCGACCTCACTATCAACTCGAAGGGCTCACGGTATCACTACGCCTGGTTAGCAAGTTACCTTCAACGAAGGCGGCTTAAGTCGTTGCTCGTAGGGTCCTTTGGCAATTCTTAAGTTCGCACATCTTTACATAGGGTAACTAGGAAATGATCGTTCTCAAATTCGATAAAGACATTAAAGGGGATGCCACTTCAGCAGGTTATGAAGGGCAAATCGTTCTTGCATCTGTTTCGTTTGGGGCTGCTCGAGGTATCAGTTCACCGAAAGGGAGCGCGGCTCGCGAAACAGGGGTTCCACAGTTTCAGGAGCTAGCCTGCACGAAGATGTTTGATATTGCCTCCACCGAGCTGTTTATGCAAAGCGTCTCGGGAGCCAGTCTGGACAAGGCAACAATCACGTATCTTCAAACAGACACTGCAGGCAATCCGCAACTCTATTTGACCATTACGCTGACCGATCCCATTGTGACGAGCTATAACAATGGTTCTTCAGGTGATACGCCGATTGAAACGTTCACATTGAACTTTACGAAAATTCAATTGGCGTACACGCAGTACAATGGCGAGAAGGCTACCAAGGCCTCACCTAAGGGCTGGGATTTGCTTGCCAACAAAGCAGCCTAGTCGCCGCTGCTTTGATGGACTATTGAAAGCCCGCAAGGGCAGTCTATTTGCGTCCCCGGCCGATCATTCGATCGGCCGGTTTTCCTCATTCTTGGCGATGCAGAATGGACCAATCACGCCCCGTCGATATGTTTGAATCTTCGTTGTTTGATCGATTAATTTCTGGTAATTCAGAGCATCAGGATCAAGTAACCGAGAGCCAGACTTTCTCAGTTGTGTCGCCGAAACGAGATGCGACGTCCGGAGTGTTGGGGCGACGAGAACGGACGCGTCGTTTGGAGAATGTGAGGGGACAGATCGAACGTGATCTGCTCTTCCTCCTCTCCACACGCCAGTGGCTGAATCAAGTGGACTTAAAGAAGTGGCCACATATTCAAAAGAGTGTTTTGAACTACGGTATCACTGATTTATCGGGTGCTACCGCAAGTGGTACGGATCTCGTTCGATTAGCGCAGCAAATCACGGTGCAAGTAATCGCGTTTGAGCCACGGTTGCATCGCCGAACACTAGCGGTGCGATGTGGATGGGGAAGTTCTACGGACGAACTGTGCATTGAGATCAATGCCGATTTCGGTCCGACGGATGATCCGCAAACGCTGTCGATGGTATCCGTCATGTGTTTGTCCAGCGGACAAATCGCTAGTAAATTGGCGGCATAAGCGATAATTATGGAAGCACAATTTCTTGAGCACTATAACCGCGAACTTGGCTTCCTACGCGAACTAGGTGGTGAATTCGCGCAGCAATACCCAGCCGTGGCTGGGCGATTGGGAATGGATAGCCTGTCTTGTAGCGATCCATTTGTGGAGCGATTACTCGAGGGTTTCGCATTTCTTGCGGCGCGCGTGCACCGGCGTCTTGATGCTGAGTTTCCCGAATTTTCGCATGGTCTTCTTGAGACAATCTATCCGCACTATACACGGCCGATTCCAGCGGCAACGATGATCTCGTTTGAGCCTGACGCAAATGAGGGCTCTTTGGTTGAGGGATATCGATTGCCCAAAGGGACCCGTTTGCACGGTCCCATTAGTAATTCACAGCCTACTCCCTGTCGCTTCGATACAACCGAGGATGTAGATCTCTGGCCATTAAAATTAGAAGAAGTCAGCTTAGTTGGGCGGGACGCAGCGGAATCGCGGGATCTTCCGCAAGCGATACAATCCGCGCATGTGCGAAGCTATCTGCGCATTCGGTTAAAGACAACCGCCGGAATACCTCTATCCCATTTGGCAATGGACCGTTTAAGAGTTCATCTACGGGGTGATTTGGTAGCGCATCGATTGTTTGAATTGTTGATGACTCAGTGTCGCGTGATCGCCGTGCGTGGAGCGATCGATTTGCCAACCGATCAGTCAGCGAAGGGCGATAGTCATTGGACTGTCATGGACGGATCAGCGCTCGTTGGACAAGGATTCGAAGATTGTGCGTCCTTGTTGCCCGACGAACCACGATCGTTTAGTGGATACCGGTTGTTACAAGAATACTTTTTGCTCCCCGAAAAGTTCTTATCTGTATCGATTGGTGGATTGCAACCAGCCATTCGTAGTGCGCAAGGTCAGCATCTGGAGTTGCTTGTCGGGTTGGCAGAAAGCGATGTGGAGCTGAATGCGCGAATTCGTAAAGAACATTTGGCGCTCTATTGCGTTCCCGCCATCAATCTGTTTAAGCGTCGTGCAGATAGAGTGCTGATTGCAAAGCACAAAGCGGAGCAGCATTTGGTGGTCGACCGTAGTCGCCCGATGGATTTTGAAGTTTGGTCAGTTGAACAGATGAGCGGTTTTACTAGCGGCGCACAGTGTGAAATTGCCATGACGCCTCTGTATGCGCCTGCTGGATCATTAGATATTGCCCGAGGGGCAAATGAGAATCATGGCTTGCGGCAGCAGAGCGCTATTCAATATGCCTTGCACCGGCGTCCTCGTCAGCCATCAACCAATCAGATTCAATACGGTCACCGTTCGCCTTACTTAGGTTCGGAAGTTTTTCTGACATTGAGCGAGCACTCGGGGGAATCGGCATTGGGAGAATTACAGCAACTGGCACCCGTTGTTTACTGCACCAATCGTGATCTAGCGTTGTTGAATCCCACGGACGGCTGGCGTAATTCGTTGTCGCTTATGGGTGCTGGCCCAGTATCACGAGTGGTTTGTCTGTCGAATCCAACGCGCCCGCGTTCAAGCTTAGCCAGCGGACGAGATGACGTGGCCTGGCGGTTGATAAACCACTTGACACCCAACTATTTGACCCTTGGTCGCAGCACAGGTGACGCTGAGCAATTGAGAACTAATTGTTCAATGATAAAAAAATTGCTGTCGCTGTATTGCCATGCGGATCAACGTTACCAGTACCGTCAATTGGACGGTCTGCTGGAGATTGAGAATCGGCCCGTGGTGCGACAGTTGCCTATTGCGGGTCCAATTCTTCATGGCCGTGGCGTCGAAGTAGGATTGACAGTGGACGAGACCGCATTTGAGGGAGGCGGCGCATTTCTATTAGGGTGCGTGCTTGAAAGGTTCTTTTCGCGTTTTACATCGTTAAATAGTTTTACGCAATTTAGCCTGCGATCCTTGCAACGAGGGGCAATTCATCGATTTCCATTGAGGATTGGCGACGCTGCGTTTCTGTAAGAGAAAACGAGTGCCGAATCGCAACAAATTCAGGCGGTGAGACAACAATGAGCGCGGATATCGATACGAACGTTGCCAAAGACGATAAAGATCATCGTTCCGTCAGTGAGGGGACTGGGACCGAGTACGATTTCTTCCAGTTGCTGCGGCGAATTGAGAATCTTGATCATGATTTGCCGCGCATCGGTTTTGCACATCATGCACACGAAGAATCACTTCGTATTGCGCAAGCCGCCGCGTTGGATTTCGCTCCCTCAGAAGTAGAGCACTTAGGCACTGACGCCGAGAATCGAGCACTGGTACGACAGCGATTCTTTGGACTTTTTGGGCCGAATGGCCCCATGCCGCTTCACTTTACACAATGGGTGCGCGATCGAACGCGGCACGACTACGACGGAACTCTAGAAGCATTCGTTAATCTATTCCATCACCGCATGGCCACACTGTTCTATCGGTCATGGGCAAGTAGCCATGGAGTTGTACAGAGAGATCGACCGCGGGAAGATCGCTTTGGAGAAAAAGTCGCGTGTTTAACAGGCGGAGCGGACACTCGCGTGGACGACGCGGAACGAGATCAGAGACGCTTCTTTTGTGGGCACTTCGGCGGCGCACATCGAAACGCGGAAGGTCTCAAGCAGGTGGTCGCATCAACAACAGGGGCCAATGTGACGGTCCAGTCGTTTGCACTGCGCTATCTTCGCTTAGATGAAGAGAATTACACGAGGCTTGCTCGAAACGTGCCGCCGACTGTTGATCACTCGTCTCAGCGTTTCCCAGAAAATCGAGGAGAAAATCGAGCCCAACTTGGTGTGAATACTGTGTTAGGGAGAAGCACGCCTGATCGCTGTAGTGGAATGGATGTGAGTGTCGGACCATTAGATCGAAGTGAGTTTCTTCGACTTATTCCCTCCGGTGAAAAGCACCCAGTGCTAAAAAATGTGATTCGGCAATACGTCGGTATTGGTTTCGATTGTCGTGTGATATTAGGTTTGCGAACAAATGAAATCACGCCCATCTGTTTAGGTAAAACGGGACAACTTGGTATTCAATCATGGGTTGGAACTCCACCAACGGAAATACCGAGCGGTGATTGTCATTTCCGCGTTTAATTGCTGTTGCTCCAACGAGCTGAGTAGAGAGAAAATCCATGGCACTTGCCACGCAAAAAGATAGACCGTTGGCCGTGCTAACTTCACTAGAGGAAGATACTCTGCTCCTTCAGTCTTTAAATTGGACGGAGAAGTTTGGGCACACATTTCGCGGCAAGCTAAGGTTGTTAAGCGAAAATGGTGCGATCGATCCGATGACGGTGTTGGGAAAGCCGTTTACGATACGCCTGGATCAAACAACAAGTACTCCTCCTTACCTGAATGGGATCGTACAGTCGTTTGAACAAGGTGGATATTTTTTCGGGTTTCATACGTACTATGCTGAAATTGTGTCTTGGTTTGAGCTGCTCAAACAAGTTGGAGGTTCAAGAATTTTCCAAGGATTGAATTCTCCAGCAATCTTTGCCGCTGTCGCCGCGCAGAGAGGTTTTAGCGGGCAGGTCGATGCAAGACTATCTAGCGTACCTCGTTTTCGTGACTACTGCGTTCAGTACAACGAAACCGATTTTCACTTCCTCAGCCGACTTATGGAGGAAGATGGTATTTACTATTTTTTTGAGCATACCTCTGAGCAGCATACTTTAGTGCTCGCCGATGCTGCGACCGCGCATCAGCCCATAGTTGGATATGAAACCCTTACTTACTATCCGGTTGATAATCTTGCCAGACCCGAGTCGCTGTCGAAATGGACCAGTGGTCAAGAGTTTGCCACCGCGTCGACCATTCTGTCCGACCATGATTTTCAGCAACCACGTGCATCACTGAAGGTACAGCAGAATGCGAAGAGCAGTAGTTCGTGGCAGTTCTATCGATATCCGGGACGTTATTACGAAACCGATGAAGGACAAGATTTGGCGCGAGTTCAAGCAGAGGCGGCTGTTGCGAATATGAAGTGGATTCGCGTTAAATCGAATTTAAGAAATGCACCCTGTGGAGCAAAGTTTACCCTGCAGTCACATCCTACAGAGGCACTGAATCAAGAATACATAATTAGTGGTCTGATTCTCGAGGCGAGTACGGAGGCCTACTTCCCAGGAGAAACCAGCGAGGACGTTTATCAAGCAGAACTTTCGCTTCATCCAACCTCCGTTCCGTTTCGGTCCAAGTTGGAAACCACAAAACCATTTGCGATGGGGCCGCAGATTGCGAAAGTAGTCGGAAAGTCAGGCGAAGAAATTTGGACTGATTCGTACGGTCGCATCAAAGTCCAATTTGCGTGGGATCTCGACGGTACAAACGATGATACGAGTTCATGTTGGATTCGGGTTGTCCAGTTTTCAACTGGAAAAGGCTTTGGAACTTCCTCAGTTCCCAGAGTCGGCGAGGAAGTCATCGTACAGTTTATCGATGGAGATGTTGATAGACCCATAGTTGTTGGGCGAGTTTACAATGCGGAAAACATGCCTCCGAATACACTGCCTGATGATCAAGCGAAGACTGTATTTCGAACCAGAAGTACCAAGTCAGGTACTGTTGATGCGTTTCACGAGCTGACATTCGATGACACGGCTGGATCCGAACTCATATACTTTCACAGCGAAGGAGATTTCCAACGCGTAGTCGAAAATAACGACACTTTGAAGGTTGGTTATGAGAAAAAGAAAAATGGGGATCAATCGATCGATATCTACAACGATCAAGCAGTGATCATTGGTAAGGGAAGCAGCGCAGGAAGCCAAACAGTTGAAATCGAGAAAGATCGAACGGCGACTTTGCATACTGGGAATGATTCGCTGACGATAGAGCAGGGAAATCTCAATTGTAAGATCAGTAAAGGGACTGCGACCATTGAAGCTGCCAAGTCCATTACACTCAAGTGCGGAAGTTCCTCTATTGAGATAACTACGAGTGGTATCACGATCAAGGCGGCTCAGATCGTTTTACAAGGAAGTTCTAAAGTCGAAGCGAAAGCGCCAGAGATTACTATGGCGGCCGACGGCCAGCTTGAAGTCTCAGGCGGTACCGCAACCAATGTCAAAGCCGGAGGGCAACTCGTTATTAAAGGTGCGATTGTCATGATCAATTAGAGTTCATGGCTCGAATTGCAAGTGAGCATTCGATGAAAGGTCTAGTGCCTCCATGAAAGTGACTCCAAATGAGATGATATCAAATGTCCCTGCACTTGACGGCAACCCTCTGCGATCACTCAATCAAAAAGCTGACAATCATGCCGGGCCAGACAGCTTCGATAGGTACGTCGCTTTGGAATGAGTTTGCAATTCCCGAAGATCCGCTCTTGTCGGATGTTCATTTTGAAATTCAATATGATCAACTACCGACTATTCAAGCAGGTCCTAATTCGACGGGGTTATTGTATGGCAACGAAGTAGTCACAACCATTGACCTTGTAAATAACGGGGATTCGACTGTTGAGTTTGTTGCTGGCAATACACACTTTAGAGTTCATTGCCCGAAATGCACTTTTGTCAACAAGGCTGTTTCGAGTCTTGAGAATGAGAGCCCTGAAAAGGAAAATCCCGCTATTGCATTGCGGGTCTCAGGAAGGCGTAGAATGCTGGATATTGCCATGGAGATGAGTATTCCTGTCGAATTCTGTCATGGACTAGATGGAAAATGTGTTGAGGGTCAGGAGTCCCGAGAGTTCGTAGAGAGTTTATGCACAATTGGCGCATCGGAACATGCGATAAAGTTTCTTGCGCGCATACTGCCTCATAAATTGGCGATAAAGTGGTGGGCCATATCTGAGCAGAGAATCGCACAAGTTGATTTCGATCTCTGGAAGCTGATTCAAGCGTGGTGCGACGGCCCGAGTGAGGAGCGGCGTGCGGCAATTGCTGCCGCACTGGTTGCTGATCCGAAAACAGGTATCAGTCGATATGTTGCAGAGAGTGTTTGCTTTACTGGAGGTAGTTTAGCGGATGCTGGACTGACCCCAGTCCCACCACCCGTCTATCTACCAGCAGTCGCCTTAAGTACAGCGTTTCAATTGTCGTTTGCATTGGGTGCCGTTGAAACGAATGATGAAGTCGTAGCGGCTGGTTTGAAGATCTTTGAGCAATCACTTCTAAAAACGAGTTGAAGCGAAATATGCCTGCTGCCGCACGATTAACAGACTTGCATGTCTGCCCCATGGTCACGGGAATTGTACCTCACGTTGGAGGGCCGATCATTGGGCCTGGTGCGCCAACAGTATTGATTGGTGGTATGCCTGCTGCATGTGTGGGCGACCAAGCAGTCTGCGTCGGGCCGCCTGATGTTTTAGCAAAGGGTTCATCAACCGTGCTAATTGGCGGAAAACCCGCAGTGCGTATGGGAGATTCCACCGCTCATGGTGGAACCGTAACCCTTGGCTGCCCTACCGTTCAGATTGGCGGCTAAATAACCATGGATGGTTCAATTCAAAGGATGCTCAATTCTAAAGCCGGTGCGAATTACCAGAACAAGGCGGTTCAGCTTGCGTCTTGGCGCCCAAGAGTTGGTAGCGGTAGTCATAGAAACCGTGGACGTTGGCTATTGTCTGGCCTCTTTACGCTTGCAGTAATTGCCTTCTTGTGGATGACGTGTCGTCCGTTGACATCGAGAACGGTCCACTTCCTATTAGTCACAGACCAGTCTCCGCTGCATGGAAATGTCAAAGAGATGTACGACTTTGCGGAATTGGTGAAACCCGCTTGGCATTCAGAACTCTGCTGCGACAAAGATCTTGATGCGGCTTTAAACGATTTTGATGCAAGAGATACCTCTGCGGCTCTCATCGTCTATTCGTACGGGGTTCCCGTACTCGACGGTGGACGAGTTCATCTTTACACAGGTGGTCTGGAGCAGTCTGACCGGGATCACTCCACGGCTGTATCAGAGTTGCTTGAGAAACTGAGCGCTAGGGAAAGACCGACTTTGCTACTTCTCGACGTGGCATTTTTACATCCGTTGTCCGTTGTAGATACTCCTGAGTTAGCAATATGGATGCTGGAAAAAGAGATTGATAAGTGTTTCCAAGAGCATCCCAATCCCAATATGGCGGTCGTTGTGCAATCGGCGATCGGATCGCAATCGTTGCTTGATGACCGCTCGCCGCAGTACAGCCTCGTTGAGACCATCAAACAGTTCATGAGCTCAAAGGGTGATGACACGCGAGGGGCGGTTACTATCGGCATGCTGTTGGAACATCTAGAGCAAGAGCGGTCGCATTCGAATACACACAACTCAGATATACGAACCGTCTTTGCAGCAAACTGCGCTGCAAGTTTTCATAGCGTTCCGCTGCTACCAGTGAGGGTTGCCGAGCTTAAGAGTGCTGACACAATGATTGCGAGTCATCCTAGCGAGGAGGAAACCAAGGATTCTGTAGGAAATATGGAAGCCGGGATTGAGTCAATTAGACACCCTGTCTTAATCGCAAAACAAATAGTCGCACCTTCACCAGCCGCAGCCATTCGTTTGCATGATCTAGGCATGGAGACGGCCCAGCTTGAAAGTGCGAGAAGTCTGGTCCTGGAGCTAAGTTCTCTCGCTGAAGGTGGTTTTGAACCCGTTTTAACCAACGTTTGGTTGCAAACGGCTGAAGAGAAATATCCGCATTGGCCGTTGGTGGAATGGGTTGTGTCGGTGTTGAAGTCTAGCATGAAGACACCGCTAAAATCTGATCTCATTAAGGCAAAACTGCTCTTCGATGAACTCGCAATCGATATGGATACACGGAAACAGGCGCCCTTTGCATTTGAGGAAGCGTCTGTTGCGCTAGCGGATGCAGAAAGGTCATTTTTCTCACCAGTGATGAATGACAGTGAACATTACATCGGAGAACAATCGCGACTTGCTGCCGAGATTTTCGAACGTTTAATGCGTCGAGCATCTATTCTTAGACAAGCGAGTGGTCTGTCGGCAATCTCGCAACGCCAAATGAGTGATTGGCTTTCTTACCGTGTCCGCGCGCGCTCGGAAGCGGAAGATTCTCTCTTTAAACTACTTACCGATCACGCTGCACTCAATGACTGGAGTCGCCGATCTCAGGTCGGGGACTTAGAAGCGTCAATTGCAAACGAGCTTTGCCGTCGAATCCAAACCAGCCAACAACGACTAGAAGAGAATCGCAATCGGGTTGCGTCGGAGCTCGCACGTTCCGCTGATAGGCGAGGCAACCCGGTAGAAGTTGCAGAGACCACCTCGGCTTTGCTTGCCACCAAAGTCCGGATTGCGCGGTTAGTTGCCTATATGAAGTGGATCGCACAAGGGTCAAGTTCTGAGTCCGAGAAATCACTGTCAGGGTTGTTAGAGGGATACGAGAAACTTATTCAGTCGATGCATTCTGACGCACTTTCGTCTACGAATTTTCATCGCGAACTCGATGCGTTGCGTCAACGCTCGCAACTGTGGTTGGAAAGTACTACCAAAGGCTTGGAGGCAAGCGAGGCACGTAGAACGCCGGATCGCGTCCGCCACGAATTAATTGATGAGCTGGCGAAGATGATGGTTCGCCTTGGGGGAGACGCTTTGTCGACGGAGATGAGGCGATTGCAAATCGCTTACGAAAGATGCTGCAAACTGGCGGTTCTCGAACAGTTCCATTTGGACCCATGGCCCTATCAAGAGGATACATTAATCGCCAGAGTTTTAGGCTCCATTGAAGTGGATGATGAAGCAATTGTGCAAATACAACTCGCTTCTATTCCGGGCGAGGCTGGGTGCCAGCTGGAAATCGAATACGATGCTACCTCCTTTGCTTTAGATGATTTGGGAAGTACTGGAGATGTTAGAATGCGTCTCGTTGATTCACGGAAGTCACCCGATTCATCTTATCGGAGTTTTTTGACCTTTTCAGGTATAAGTCGAACGGATTCCCATTCGTCGACCTCCAATTCGGACGAGTTCACACTCCCTTCGAGCGGTTATGCTTCAACAGTTAGAGTTCGCCGCATTGGTGAGATAACCAGTCCAATCTCTCTTAATATTCGCAGGTTGGGGAATGCTCGTAGCGAACGATTGGCTGTGCCGCTTCAAGTGCCTAGAGAGAAAATCGTTGATATTCGATGGGATTCTTTCGTAATGGAAGGGAGTAGTTCCTATCCGTTCTTACATACGAATTTGGCCACCGGACAATCTACTGATGCTGCGGGCGTCGATAGCGAGGCCACGATTGATTGGATTGTGCATAGCAATCAGACGAGTATGGGAAAATTCTGGGCAAGCAGCACGTTGGAGCGATCGGTGTCTTTGCAGGTTCGATTACTTGCAATGGAGAATAGATCTGTGCCCTTGGGTACCATCTCCAAATCATCTGCGGATGGATTCTTAGAAAAATGTGGACAAGTGTCGGTGATTGCAGAAGCGAACAATTTGATATGTAGCCCAAATGCTTACAGTGAAATCAGGTTTCCTCCAAGAGAATTAGCCAAAGATCAGCCCCTGGTTGAACTCGGTCAATTGGTTTGCGAAGTTACCGATTTGCAATCGCAAAGCGTACAGTTTGCAGTCGTTCGACCAACTGTCGTTCGCCCAAGCGCGTTAGTGGATCCGCAGATCTCATACGATGCACCAGCTGCAATTATTGATTTGAAGTTGGTCAGTAAGCTCGTGGAATCTACCTCACCTCACATCCAGGACTTGCTTACCATTCCAGTGATGGCGAAGTGTGAACTATTCGATCCCCGTACTCAAACAAAAATCGCCGAGACGCAGTTTGTTTGGGATCAACGAATTGAATCTTCCTTTCGAATGAGTACTGCGCGCGCGACAGGGCCTGTGGTTGGTCTGCGGATTACCATCAATGAATGGCCCAGCTCATTTGTCTATCAATTTACGCGCGGGACCAGTGCAAGCCATCTTGAACCTTCAGTGGATGCAGTCGCGGTTTCGATGCTCTGCGACGATAGCGACATTGCATTTCGTCGAGGGCACACTCCGTTGGCAATTGGGGTTTGGTCGGACATCTCTGATAATGCATTTCGATACGGACGAGATGTTGTACGAGTGGGCGTTGATAAAGACCGCGATCGAACCTTGGCGAACAATGAATTCATCGAAGTTAACACGCCCGTCACTCCCCATTTTCACTTCGCCGGGATCACACACATGGGCAGTCTGAAGGTAGTTTCTCGCATTGAGCCAAAAAGAATGTTGCTACCGACAGAGTGGTTAGTCGAGGGAAGATACGATGTCTTGGCTGAACTCGTTCAAGTCGAAAAGATAGTAAAGAGTGAGGCATTGCAGATTATCGTTGACGACACTTGCCCGGTAATCGACAAAATCGATGTTGTTTCCGCTGTTCCCGCCACTTCGGGAAAACCAGTCGCTATGCAAATTTCTTGCAGTGACTTTGGGTTGAGTGGGGTGACTGGGGTGCGGGTTGGCTGGGCACGCAATGGACTGATTTCCATGGAGCATGCGCTGGATCTATGCGTAGCACAGCAGAGTCCTGACGGAATTTGGTCTGTACAAGTCCCCACAGATGCATTGGTTCCAGGAGTACAAACGCTGCTTGTGCAGGCAGAAGACAAGGTAGGAAACTTAAGCGATGTCAAAACACTCGATTTGAGTGTGCTAACTGACGAGCAAATAGCCACGTTGGTTGAAAGTGAAGTAGGAGCGGTCATTGGCAGAGTTCAATATGTGAAATTGCCAGTTGCAAATATGAAAGTCAGTCTCAAGAAAATTAATCCTGATGGACAACAGCACCAAGGGAGTGAAGTGGCGAAGTCGCCAACTTTGGACGCGAGCTTGAAGGCAAAGAATGCCGACTCTAATGACGATAGCAATAAAGTACATACCTATTCTGCCCAGACAGATTCCGACGGGCGGTTTGCCTTTCCTGCAGTGAGTAAAGGTCAATATGAATTAGTGGTTGAAGGGCTGTATCGAGGCATGAATCGAAGTAAGACTGTAACTTTGAACATGTTGCCGCCCAATCCAACGTATGTTGATGCGATTCGAATTGATTAGGCCAAGTTTTGCGGAATGGATTCAATGTCTGTGCATAGTACCTGCCGACCCGATGCGCTACCGAAGGGTACTCGCATGCAGAGAAAGCGAGTGCGTTGCGCTAGAGCTTTGATAATGGCACTTGCGTTGGCGGGAAGTACAACCGGGTGTGCTGGCCTCTCGCCACTCGATTATCCAAGGCGGGAAGTGAGTTTAGGAGTTGGCCCCGTTGGCATCGTCGATAGTCCGATGACCCTGCCTCGATACTTAGGGGTCGATATTGTCTGTGAGCGAACGGCGCTGCTCGCGAGACACACTCGCGAAAAAGTCGCAGTCTTTTTGCCTTTTGCCGAACCTACGTCGATTGCGGTGCCACTGTCTCATCCTGACAATGCAATGTCACCTTCTCCAACGATTGCAAACGTTCATAAGCTGAAGCAACAGCAGGCGGAGAATGGAGTCAAAGTCAAAGCAGTCGGAGTACTCGCAACTTTAGGATGTGCGGCTGATCCACATGTGGAGGAAGGGCTTCTGGCAGCGTTGGATGACCCTTGCGCCGATGTTCGAATCGCCGCAGTGGAAGCTGTGCTGAAATCGACGCGAGGCTGTAGGAATGAATGTCAAGGGTGTTGCAGCGCTTTGATTCGCGTCAAGCTTACCGCCATGGTTTTTGAGCGTTCCATAAATGGCTGCTGGGCGGAACCCAATCCCAAAGCACGTCGGCTCGCACGTTTAGCGTTAGATGCGTGCGGAGGTCCGTTTGAATCTTCCTGCGAGACGTGTACGACGACTAGCGATGTGCCGCTGGAGAGTCCGTCGTCCGCAGTCATGAGCGGAATGTAGTTGAATCTAATGAACGCGGGGCATCGCCCAGCGTCGCAGAAAGCCCAGCGTCGCAGAAAGCTCAGCGTCGCAGGTGCAACGGTTCTGATGCCAACGACTGTGGTTGAGCAGATCGAGCTGGCATGATCAGCGGCCTCTCGGTGGTAACCGCTTGTTGCTTGAACTTTTGCAAGTCGATTAGTTGGAGCGCAAGTGGCTGCGTTTGCCATTGATCAAGCACATCGGCGGGCAGCGTGAATGAGTACAAACTGACTCGTCTGTTCGGTGAATGCCACGCTGTGGTCTCCGTGGCTACGTTCTCAACGCATCTTAGCCAAGCAGGGCTAACCAAGTCAGTTTTTGTTGTAGAAGCGTCTCCTTGCAACTCAATGTGGGCAGACAACTGGTCTTTTTCCAATGTGAATCGCAGCTCATATTCTCTATGATTTAACACAATCGAACGAGTCCAGTGATTGCTGGAGGGTTCGAGAAATAGCGACTCGGCGGCATGTTCAATGTTTGTAGCGCACCAGACCGCGACTGCACCTCTTTCGCAGCCATCGGGCCAATTGTGGCAATCAAATTGAGCAACCGGTACCGGCATTCCGCTTAACCAATTCGCGTCGCCTGCGAAGTACATTGGCAGTTCATTGTTCGATGTCGAGTTGATGGCTGACGATTGAGGCGATACTTCGCACCAAACAAATGCAGGGCGATCACTTGTCATCAAATCACTTCTCTGAAAAGCAACCGAAATGGTTTGAGTGCTCGAATCTGCGATTGTCGAGACAGTTGGAGCGATTTTCGAAGTTGGAGGTGAGACTAGTGAGGCTACAGCGGCAACGCTTATTCCACTTGCGGACGTCATTGGCGCTTTGTCCATGAGCCCATACGTGAAACGTTCGGAGCGAACGGAACTTCCAAAAGAATCTGTGACCAATCGCAAATGCATGCCGGGCGATACATTGATCCACGTCTGAGCCCCCTTGTACTCCAGTGAATTCCAAGTGTTCTCAGCCTCGACCGTCGATAGCGTGACGGCTGAATTGAGAGACGCTGTTTCCGCTTCAAACTCTGAGGAAACAGTGAATACCTTTGATGTATTCACGAGACTGTTTAGATGAGTGAACAAGTCGCTAGCCCGGTTCACTTCAGCGACATACCTTCCTCCAGTCTCCGAGGAAATCCGTTGAAATTCTTGTTGGCTTGTCGCCGCTTCGGCATCGGGAACACCGAACCCAATCATATGAACACGTACATGATGTCGCTTTGCCATTTCTATGGCTTGATCGATAGAGATATTTGCATCCGCCGTAGGGTTAAACTGATAATTCTTGCCATCGGTAATTATGATCAGGTCACGATCATCATCATTGTGAATGGTCGCGAGTTCTTGCACGCCACGAACAATTGACATGAACAAAGGGGTTTGACCCCAGGGAGCCAGCTGCTCAAAGTGCCGCTGAATGGTCGATCGTTCCAGTGTTTCAAATCGTCCTACAGGCAAAATGGTTTCAACATCAGCAAAAGGTTGCAGTGTTGGATCGAATGGGAATGATGAGTGGTATTTCTTTTGTATGAGAATGCCTTCCCCCTTTCGGTCGGTGGCGACACGATGTCCATATGCAATTAAGCCCACCTGCGTATCGGGGTCGCTGATCTGCGCAAGCATCGCAGTCAATGCGACTCGGGCAGCGTCTAACAGAGTTGCCCTGTTGTTATTAGGATTTGAATCGGCTGAACCGTCTGGTGTCTCTAAATCAGACGGCCGTTCCATGGACGCGGAACAGTCCAGTACGAACATTAAACCACGTCTCTGTGCCGTGCCAGCACTCAGCGTGACCTTGGTCGGCATAAGAGAATCGCGAACCGTCGTTGTTTTCCGTAACCCATAGTTTCCCTCAGGAAGGGAGACAGGCATTGGATGCCCACGGAAAAAGAACTGCAACTCGCGGCAGTCATTCGTCAAAAGTGGAGTTGGAATTTCACATAACGCGTTAATATCTTCATTCGCGGCAACAAGTATTGGAGCACTGCGGTAGTGGATTTGTTCCGTTCCACTTAAGGGAGACTGAATGCGGCTTCGCAAAACGCCTGTTCCCGAAGGAAAAGACTGTGTCGAATGAAAATCAGACGTCAGCAATACTTGCGATACCGAATTGTTCTCAAGGGATGGCGATGGAGATACTTGGAAAGCGATACCATTTTCGGCCGCAGACGTGCGCTCTTTGAGCAGGCGTTCCAGTGATTGGCGTGTGTTCTGCAGATAGCGACAAGATATTTCGAGCGATTCCGCTTGGCCAAGAAACGCTCTCGTAAGGCGAGCAAACGGCAGTTTTCCAGCGTAAACTGGTTCAAGCCAAAAATCGTCGAGCATCATTTCGGCAAGTGTGCATGAATGGCGTGCGCCATGTCGAGCGACCCAGCGCTTTTGTAAGGCAATCGAACTGTCAGGCAACAAGCAAGATTGAAAGTGTATCCGTTGCACCGTGGCTTCATCATTCCATTCCGTGGACTGACTTTCAATAATTTCTCCCACAAAGTTCAAAATCAGTTTTCGATAAGTTGTGCCCAATTGACTATTTGCCGACTCCGTCATTACTCGAGTGTTAGCGGTTGCACCTGGATGATCAGAGTAGGAGAGGTGACTTATAAGAGTTTGCAGGCTTTTGGACCCTATTGAATGGCGAGTGTTCGCGACGGTATCAATGGACTCAGTATGAGTGATGGCATGGGAAGTAAGATTTTCGATCGTTTTAAGTGCTTCCATGGCATTCTGAAATCGAGTCGATCCAATAATCAAAGGGTTTGCATGTGTGCAGTTGGCGAGAATTGCCAAAGTGTATGCAGAGGGAGATGAGTGCTGTGCGATCGCTTCATCGATTTGATGCGCTAAGTCGATTGCCTGTGCGGCAAGAGACTGTTCAATTTGCTGTGTCAAATTTTCTAAACGGGCGATTTGCTCATCGGTCAAATGACCGGTGAACGATGAGGTCAGAAGAGATTCGAGTTCAGAACTTTGCCGAATCAGTTGTTGACAGTCATCAACTGGATTTGCATGCTGCAAGAAAGAATGCGTCGATTTGTCGGCAACTGGAGTACTAGACGATATTCCATCTACCCAATTGCAAATATACGGAATTTGCCAGGAGATGCTTTGCAACAGCAAATAGGCGTGGGAAACCGCTGACGCACGCGCTGTAGAATGTTCGACCTGGTCTACGAAATGATGTAGGGCACTTTCAATTGGCATTGGACCGGTGCTTTTAGTTTCACTTGTGCCACTTGAATTCGTAGCATTGGCAAGCAGCAGGTCAATTAATTCTCGCCTACGCGCGGCGACGCGGGAATTTTCTTGATGAAACACATCGGCACAGCCGAGGGGCAAGTTTGCAGCAGCTTGGTACCATTGAGTCTCGGAGTCCGAGATGGATTGGATCCAGTGTTGGTTTTTCCAAAGATCCAACTCACGGTTTATCACTAGATTCTGTAATCCAGGCAGAGCAAATGCGATTTCCGGTATGGTCAGTTGATTGTTTGCGGTATCCCAATTGGGTGATTTAGAAATCGACTTCCAAGCGTTGAGACTGGCATTAATATACTGATACGAGGGGGAGCGTTCTGCAGAACTGGAAAACGTCACTAACTGGTTTTGGCAGTTGTTGATATAGGAATTGAGATTGTGCTGATGCACGCCAAAATTAGATCGAACGGCCGAGCCCCCATAAAGCGATTCCGCCAGAGCCTGGCAGCGACGTACAAGTTCAGACCATGCCGCTGGGTCGAGTTGTTGAAAGCGGCTTTCACCTAGTTGATGTATGGACGTAACGGTTGCATGCCACTGCAGCAATTCTTCTTTTGTCGGAGGATCGACCGAAAGTGATAGGGCACGGTGCTGCGTTTTATTGGCGAGAGCAATACGATCTTTTACACCCAAGTCCGAAGTGTGTAACGTGGGTGTTTGGGAGAGCGAGGCGTAGGATGCCGAACATTGCTGCACGTGTAGACGCGTGTATTCATGCAATTCTTCGATATCGACCCAGCCGTCTTTGCGGTGGCTAGAACCGAATCCGTCCGCGGCGCCGGCCAAGCCATCTACGGCATGTCGCGTGAAAATACTTCCAATTCCAAGACGCGACGAGTGAATGGCTTTACTACGCTGGCCAGTAGACGCAGATGAAATTGCAGACACAGACCACTGTGGGTGCTGCAGGTTGGCGTCTTCGATCAATCGGCCGAGTTGTGAATCGAAGGAATTGTCGACAATCCCGGCCGCCGGCCAGTTTTGCAAACGGCCAGACTCTAAAAGGAATAAAACTGAACGGGGTTCAGCCGGTTGGGATTGTTCGAAGCAATTCAGTAATTCTTCCAACGGTAACCACGAACTTGAATCTACCAGCGACGCATTTGGTGGCAATAAACAGGGGCGACCTTGATCATCCACGGCACCATGAAGGTTGATATACAGAATGCAAGTTTGTTGGCGATCACACTCCGCAAGGCATTGCCGAATATTCTCAGCGGTGTCCTCCCAGATACCGCTAGCAAGTTCATTGGCATTTCCAAGCCGCTGGACGTTGTACACATGATTACCAAGTGACTCAACGCGACTCTGATCCTCAGCGGACCAAGGATTTAGTTCCCAGTGATAATCGTAGCTACCCGCAAGAACAAGAATGGGAGTGCGTGTGGGCCGCGAAAGTAGGGAAGACAATAGCGAGCTAACCGTGGTTAGCCAACAGGCGATACATGCGAGTAAAAGAACCACAGACGTCATGCTGCTAAATGCGACGATTCGCGTCGGCAAAAATTTGCGCATTAAGTTCATGTTGGACAGGAATGGATCTTGCGGTGGAATATCTTGCCATATCGATACGTCTTACCGAAATCGATTTGGCAGGAAAATACGAAGGACCGTAGCTGTCTCTATCCATCGGAACTTGGCATGGATTAGCCCATCAGGGAGCGCTATTCTCGGCGTAATCGTGAGAACCAAAACCTATAACCGTTACAACCAATCAAGGCTGACGCATTTTGATATGCGATGCGCCAGCCTATGAACTTGTCAAGTGAGCAATGGGAGAACGCTAGTTCGCCGAATCGGATGGTTGATTGGACAAATTATTCGTGGGAGGGGGAGGTAGATCTCTGTTTGCCTGTTGTTGAAGGGTCTCAAAATCTATTGATGAACTGGTAGAGTTTGGGGAGGGTGTGGGCGACGCAGAGATAACCTTGTTAGGACTGTCCTGGTTGGTGGGTAAGGGAAGCAAGACGTCCGTGTCTACGCGGATAAGCTCTTCTCGTTTGCGAACAAGCCAGTTATTCGATTCGTTTGACTCCATCCATTGGTCGAAACTATCGATGCAGACGACAATCTGATTGAACCCAATGGGCTGACCATTAGCAGAGCCCATCGCAAGACACTCAATGGGTAATGTGATAGGGAAAGTCGCGGTCTCACCCGCGCAGAGCTTTTCAATGCGAATGGTGTGACTCGGAGATGTTGGCATAATTCTTCCCAGCATGGCTACAGCTGTGATGCGAAAGCTGCCGACCTCCCGTTGGCTAGCGTTCTCTACCGTGACGGCCATTGTCGGTCCGCTGTCAGGTGTTTCAGCGTTGAGCATTGATACGTTGCACAACACCAAGTCTCCCACTTCAGAAGGTGTGATCGCAACAGGACCGAAAGGCGTTGTATCAAAGTAGGCGGGCGAATGGTTGCACGCTGCTCTCGAACCATAGCGATACATCAGTTCAATGACATGCGAACAATTCTGTTCTACCGAAGGCAGAAGATCATACGAATTCGATTGGCTAAAAGCTGGTTGCGAAATGCCTGCGATGGTCAACAACGCGGCAAGCATTTTCGCAATAAAGTGTGTACGGCAATTCATTTTTGTGATTCCTTGATGAAGAAAAAAGATATTTGCTTACATGTCGCAATTCGGGACAAAGAAAAACCCGTCGCACGAGCGTGGATTGGTGATGACATCCAGGCGAGTGCAACGGGTTAATAGATTAAAAGTTATTGATGCCTGGCCGGTTTCTGCTTAGGCAATCAGCAAACCAGTGCGATTAATAGCAGCCCCAATAACTTGTGTAGACCGGAGTGTACTGGTAGGTGGTGTAACAAGTGCGGTAGGTGTAGAGAGGGCGATACTCAGTGTAGCAAGGAGTTTGCCAATGGTAGCCGTAGCTGTAGCTTGGATAGTAGCAACTGCCGTAGGTTGAGCCATATCCCCAACTGGTGCCATATGTGGGGCCGTAGCTGTTTCCGTATTCCATGCGACGGAAGCAGGCCTCGATGGCTTCTTCCTTGTCTGCTTCAGCACTTGCGGCGAGACTGTCGACGTCGACATCATCAAGGCTGAATTCGTCGATTGCAATTTCGGCATCGACAATGTTGTCGATGTTCAGGTCCGAGAATTGATCGCTTCGGCTGTCATCTGCTCCGCGGACGGAGGCTGCCAGAAGAATCATGGGGGCCAGCGCCAACATCAAACGTTTGTGCATTTTCATCGCATGGGTTCCTTGTTCGCGGCAAAATCGGGACGGAGTGGAGGAGCCTCGCATCACTGCCGCACGCTGCGTGGCTCCCAATTTCGTAGAACTGATGAGCCAAGCGTCGATGGAAAAATTGTGTTACAGCGATTTTGGAATTTTTCTAAGCCGTAGATTTGCGATGTAACGGATACATGTGGAATACGCTTATTTCATTCATGCGGCGCGGCCCAGTTCCGTGCAATAAACAAAGAATTACTTTGCAATGAGTCGGTCCAATCAAAGGTGATGCTATGAGAGTTTCCATGTTACTTATGTTGACAACGTTGCTTAGTTACACGTCTGCACGCGCCTCGGACGAGCTCTTCTCCGATGTCAAAGCTCGCACAGTGTTCGCTGCGGACAGCTCTAGCGACGCGGAAGGAGACACCGCTTCAGCACCTAGCCAAGGACGATGGGTTTTATCTGCCACTTCATTGGCTGAGTTACTGAAGGGAGAGGGATACACAACGCGGTTGGTTGACAACAACACAGTTGCTACAGAGATCCGTTTAGACACACAGCAATATCCAGCGATAATCAGCGTCGTAGCAAAAGAAGATCGTCTTAGGCTTGCGCTTCAATTGCGTGAAATTGCGGATGCTGGAACGCTCTCGAGCGATTATTGGCTGGCGGTAATGAGCCGGAATAGCAATGCCACTGGGGGACAATTTGCCTTCAACAAGTCCACCGAGTGCTTGGAATTGGTGCATTTCTTAAACAATCAACGAGTTACCGGTACGTCGCTGGTTTTAAAAATGCAGAACCTCGCCCAAGCGGCGAATGAGTCGGTTGGCGATTGGAATCCAACTTCTCCGCGCAGCGCCGTCAGTACGAAGCCCGCGGATGCTGACGATGAAAAGAGTGCCGCCACAGAGGTTGAACCTGAGGTTAGATCTCCGCTCAATTTGGTCGGCCGGTGGACTGCAGTGGGTGCGAATCAATCGCAATTTGCTATTCAGATCGGAAGCGACAAAAAATTTGTGCTCGCCGTTGTTAGTGGCACACAAACTCTCAAGTCCTCCGGTACTTTCACCCTGAAAGACGCACAAGTCACTCTTCAAGGTAGCGACGGAACGACGCTCAGCGGGACGATTACTGATACGCGTGGTCCGTTGAGCGATAAGCGTGAAGCCGATTCTAGCACCTTACAGTCAGACGACAGTTTTCAATTGAAACTCACTAGTGGATCCTCATTGGAATTCAAGCGTGCCAACAATTAGCGAGACGATCATCTTCTGAGATGTAACAAACGCTGGAACATTGCGCTATAGAACTGAGCGGTCGTCGAGGATTTGCGTGCGGTACGAGTACAAGTGTGACTAAATCTTAAACAGAATTAAAAATGGTGATGCGATGAAAACGGGTGATTTTTTGACATGGAACAGGCTGCTCTTGTTCACGATCGGTTTGGCGGCAGTGACGCTAGGTTTGCCAAGCGAGCAAGCATTTGCAGATGCAGCGATCTATCGCAAGACCCTTACATCAACAGCGTGGGTCTTATCGAAGAACGATGAGGGAACATCGAGTGGAACGGGAGTACTAATCGATAGTGAGCGGAAGCTCTTAATCACAAATGCTCATGTTGTGGGAGACTCTCGTAGCGCAGTGGTGTTTTTCCCTGAGCTCAAGAACGACCGTCCCATCGTGGAGCGAACCCATTATCTTGAAGGTGTTAAGACGTTAGGCGTTCGAGGTACCGTAGTTGCCGTCGATCGCCAACGCGATTTGGCCCTCATTGAATTAAATCGTATTCCAGAAGGTATTACTGCTGTGAAGTTAGCAGCGGAAAGCTGTACTCCAGGGGAGCAAGTCGAATCGATCGGCAATCCGGGGACCAGCGACGCACTATGGGTTTATAGCTCTGGTACTGTTCGCGCCGTTTATGAGAAGCAATTTCGCACAGGCGCAGGTGACCATGAGTTTCAGGTAGTGGAAACTCAGACGCCGCTGAATACTGGGGATAGCGGAGGGCCTGTCGTTAACCATGAAGGGGAACTCGTGGCCGTAGCGCAAGCAATTTCGCCGAAAGCACGATTGGTTAGCTATAACGTGGACGTTAGTGAGGTCAGAAAATTTCTAGCAAGTCCATGGAAGCCTGCCCCTTTGCCAATCAAAGAAGTTCTGGACTTTGCGGAACTGAAGTACTCGCAACATGCAAGCGGTCATTTTCAGATCGAGATTCCGGTTGAAGTTAAGTTGACTGGTGATGCAACGACCAAGAATCAAGCTGTTTTCGTGACGAAGGAGTTTGAGTCCTATGAGCGCGCCGACATTCGAAAGATCTGGTCTTTAGCGGCGAGCAGCAAGAGTGCATTTGATCTGGAAACCACCACTCGTTTGCTCAGCCTTAGTGCTCAGACCAAGCTGGGTGGTTGGACTATCGAAGAGGGTGAAGGTGGTGAATTTTTGTTGCTCTATGTGGTAAAGATGGATGCGACTGCGACCGCCGATGCGCTCAAGAGCACCTGCTTTTATGTGGCCAAAGTTGCCGAGGCAATGAACCGAGAATGGGAAACAAAATCGAATCCAAAGGCGCAAGATGCTACCGAAGTTCTCAATCAATGGCTGGGCGAATAAATCAGTTAAAGGTCTTGCAAAACAAGCAAGTGTTACTTTCGAAAAACTCTGTAACAGTCAGGTCTTGCTTACGCTGAGCTTATTAGTCTGATGGGATCTGAATCAAAAACCTGCGAATCTCTGGGAATACGAAAATGAATCGATCGCTAAAACGAATGGCATTGGCAACACTTGTTTGCGGCACTCTTGGCACGGCAACGGCAGACGCGTGCGATGGAAAAGGGCGAGGAGGATTTGTGCGCTCGGTAGTGAGTCAACCGGTTGTTAATCGAGTGTCACACACACAGCCGATGTACCAAGAACCCATGTACCAACAACCCATTTATCAAGAGCCGATTTACCAACAACGTGGGTATCAACAGCCCGAATTTCAACAGTCGATTTCATCACAACCTGGGCTTCCCAAAGCGGATCCTCGGGGTTTCCAGCAACAACCCCTTGGCAGCGGACAGGTTGCTCGAAGGCAATCGACTGGTGGTCAACCCTCTCAAGGTCCGCAGCAATTCACAAGTTCCAATCCTAGACCGCAAAGGAGTGCAGCACCGAACGAATCGTCGCTTAGCGCGTTGCAGATGTTGAGTGGCGCTGACCAAAACACGACTCAGGACACGGGAATCGTTAACGTCAACGGCAACTCCGATGCGTCGATACCCGACTTCACTCCTGTCAGCACTACTGCGTCCCCAAGTCAGAGCCCAGAGTACATCGGCGAGTGGTCGGCTCGGGTGGGAAATGCTTCAGAGGTTCAGTTGGAACTGGACGCAAGCGGAGCTTTTGTGTGGAGTGCCAGTAGCAATGGAAAGGTGAGTAGTTTTCGTGGCAGCTTCACCGTGGACAATGGTGCATTGAAGCTATTGCGGGAAGACAATCAACAACTCGTCGGATCGTTTCAGATGAGCAATAGCGATGCGTTTAGTTTTAAAGTTGCAAATGCAAATGGATTACAATTTCAACGCCGCTAAGAGACTTCTCAATCAACCCCATTTTCCCGTCGTCTGATGAAGGGAAAATGGGGCGGGACGAAGTGAAATTTCCGCCTTCGCTATTGAATACAGAAGAGGTGATTCTCGCCTCGAATAAATAACTGGTTGTCGACGGGTGCCGGCGTGGCATCTATGGTCTCGCCCAAATCATTTGTGGCTACAACCTTCAATGCATTGGCGTCTTCAATGACAACCGTTGTGCCGTTGCGGGCCGAAAGGTAGACGAATCCGCCCGCAGCAACAGGTGAAGCGTAGGTTGTATCTAACCCTGGGATACGGCTGGCCATGTAAAAAGGCTTGCCAGTATTGGAGTCAACACAAGAGAGTTGTGCCGACTTCCCTTTGTAAAAGTAAAGACGATTGGAAGATAGTAAAGGAGATGCCACATCGGGTGTGTCACGATCAATTACCCATTGAACATTCTTTGTACCTTCGATGTCGCCTTTTCCTGTCAGAAGAAACGCGCCCATGTAGGCGCCGCGAAATCCACTGCCTACGAAGACCGTGCCATTCTGGGCAACAGGTGTGGCGGCAGGTCGTTCCGTTTGTCCATCGCATCGCCAGATTTCTTTGCCGGTTTCCAGCTCATAACTTCGAGCTGAATTCTGACCATTCATGATGACTTGCTTGGAGCCATTGGCATCAACGACCAAAGGGGTTGCCCAGCAGGTAGGTTCATCACGATCCGTTTTCCATAGCGTTTTTCCCGTTCGCTTGTCCAACGCATACAAGGCCGATGGGCCTTCATGATCCCAGGGAACTAAGATTTTGTCACCTTCGAGGGTTGGAGAACTCCCCTCGCCAAAGCTGTTACGTGTCATCATCTTGCCGAAATCATCTCGTTTCCAGACAAGTTCACCTTGCATGGTGTAACAATATAGTCCTTGAGATCCAAAGTGGGAGTAAACGTGTTCGCCGTCCGTGCATGAAGAGGCTGAAGCGAACCCGTTCGTAGAGTGCGTTTCTTGGTGGGGCGTGGCAATGACGGCGCTTTTTTCCCATAGCAATTTGCCGTTACCACGATCGAAGCACAAAGTTCGAAAATCCAACTTTGGCAATGAGTTGTTGGTCGCAGGTCCAACCGGTACCGCTGTGGTAATGAATACTTGTTGGTCCCAGACCACCGGAGACGACGACCCGCGACCTGGAACGTCAACTTTCCATTTTACATTCTTGGTGACACTCCATTCTGTTGGGGGTTTTGCGTCGGGGGAGACTCCATTGCCGGTAGGGCCACGCCAATGTGCCCAGTTTCCAGCGAGGGCGGGAGCAGCCGACGAAAGTGACAAAAAGAGGCACAACAAAGACTTACGCATAGCTTATCCAATCGAAAAATGACAAATCAAAAGTGGCCTGACCAACGAATCTATTAATTGAACACCACAAACCCAACCTGGGCATTGTAGCTGTCTGCAAACATCAGCAAGGTGCGTCCGCCGCGCGAGCAAGATTATTGAGTTTGCGTCTCAAGCCTGCGCCACCCTACGATTGACAACTTTTTCTAAGGCAGACAGTTGGCGATGAAGACTCGCCATTTTCCATGGAATGGGATCAGAGGGGTGGATTGGACCAAAGATCCAGGAGGCGATTGGACTACCAACCGGAATCACCGTGCCGTCCGCAGGATAGTCACATAGAGAAAAAGAAGCTCGAGCTGCGATGGTGTTGCAGCGGGCAATTTTCCAACGACCTAACGTTTCTAAGACCGTTGCCCGATGCCATCGCACGTTGTTGCGAGCCCATAGAATTCGTTTAATCCAATAGGGACCGCAGTACTCTCCAGAAATGGGGTTTGGTGATGCCTGGGCGATGTTCCTGAAAAGCTGTGGGTTGGTGCTGGTCGACTGAAAACTTGCCACATGAGCTTCAATGAGTGAGCATCCACTGGCTCGTTCCCAGAGTTCCATTGATGCTGTGTAGCGAGGGTTAATTTCAAGAAGTGTAAGTGGCGAGTTCGCGGACCTAAACAATAGGTCGATACCGAAGAGGCCGCGAATATCGCTGTTGCGTCGAATCCAGTCCCCGATTTTGAGAAGCTGTTGAAGCTGATTTTCGGAGACAACTATTGGTCCTATTGAACCCGCGTAAAGGTACTTCCGTGGTCCAATTGCATGTCGCAGAGATCGCGAAACGCCAACGAGCAAGAGTTGTTTGCCAGTCGCTAGAAAATTGGCACCCCAGGCTGTTCCATGAGCCTTCTTTTGAAAGTAGTTCGAGCCAATTATTTTGTGATTCGTGTTCCACTCCACAACTTCACAACCTCCCGCGGATGCACAGTCTTTTTTGAACCACTTGCCGCCATCGGTTGGTCTATGCCATTGCCAAGGAGGGAAATGCCAGCCCGTTTCCGTAGCAGCGGTGTTCAAAAATTCAGGATCTCGAAGGGTTTGAAGGGTATTGGCCGAAGGGATCAGAACTGGAAATTTCTTCCGCAGCGGCTCCAGCCAAGGAATGAGTGATTCGATTCCGCCGGTTGCGACAATGGGGGCGATCGGATGAGAATTTAGCAGTGAGCAGGCGTCGATATGTGTATCGAGTCGCGTCCATTGTGCAGAGAATTGTTGGGTGTCGAGGTCGCCGAACGCATCGACCCCAAAGGGTGTGAATTGGGCGAGGGAGGCAGATTGCACAGCAGCCCGAACGCTGGCTCCAACAACAATTAAAGGCCGGAAAGGGACGGGATCGCACCCATCTTGCCGGTCGTGAGGCTGTAACAGTGACAAAGTATCCTCGATCGAGGTCCCTTAGGTGCTTGCATGACGATGAGCATGTGATACCTTCACGGACCTGCGGGCCGATATTCCGTTCCGGCTTTCGAGACCCTACACAGCAACAGTACACCGTTGGAGACATTTGAGATGAAGTTTTATATCGGCGAAGCGCTAACTGGCAACGGGAACGAAGTCGCCCACATCGATTTGATGGTCGGCAGCAAAGACGGTCCTGTTGGAGCCGCGTTTGCCAATGCGTTGTCAAACCAAAGTGAAGGGCACACGAATTTGTTGGCCGTTCTGGCACCAAACGTCGCCGTCAAGCCAGCTACCGTGATGATCACCAAGGTGACCATCAAGGGAATGAAGCAAGCCGTACAGATGTTTGGTCCCGCACAAGCTGCAGTTGCCAAGGCAGTTGCCGATAGCGTTGCCGCTGGCGTGATTCCCAAGGATCAAGCAGAAGATCTCGTTATCGTTTGTGGTGTTTTCATTCACCCACAAGCTGAAGACGATCAAAAGATCTATGAATTCAATTATCAAGCGACCAAGGATGCTATTGCTAGTGCAATGGGATCCAAGCCATCGGTCGACGAAATGTTGGCTCAAAAAGATTCAGCCGAACATCCTTTCCGCGGTTTCTAATTAGTCCATCGAGATGACCGCCAAAAAAATTCTGCTGCAGCTCGACTCGGATTCCATGGCTAGCACCTTTGATGCGGTGGTGGCTACGGATTCCGGTATCGATGTTTTGTTGCGGCAGAGTGGGGTCACACCTGCCAATGTAACGCCCCTGGTGCACGGACTAATGTTCACGCGCGGGGGCGATAAATTAAAGAGTTCGGCTATTTTTGTGGGCGGTAGTGACGTGCATGCGGCCGAGCAAGTCTTGGCTGAAGTGTGTAAAACTTTCTTTGGCCCTGTGCGCGTCTCGGTGATGTTTGACGCCAATGGCTGCAACACTACTGCGGTCGCTGCCGTTTTATCGGCGATGAAACATCTCGACGTAGCGGACAAGTCAGCCACCGTCTTGGGTGGAACCGGTCCAGTCGGCTTACGTGTGGCTCGGCTCTTGGGAAATGCAGGTTGCAACGTACGAGTTGGTTCCCGTGACTTTGCCAGAGCACAAAAAGCGATTCATTCTGTTTCCGCGAACGTTGAACGGCATTTGCTTACCCCTGTGTTGACGACGACACAGGAAGAGGTTGCGACTGCTTTGGAGGGCGCGTCATTAGTCATTGCATGTGGTGCTGCTGGTGTCACTTTGTTAGACGAGGCAACCTTAGATGCAAGCGCTTCGATACGAGTGGCGATCGATCTTAACGCGGTTCCGCCCGCTGGCATTGAATCGATTGCTGTTCACGATGCGGCTCGCGAAGTGAATGGCCGAATCCAATATGGTGCGATTGGCGTTGGGGGCCTCAAAATGAAGATCCACAAGGCTGCATTGAAAGCACTGTTCGAATCCAACGATTTGTTGCTCGACGCGGACGAGATCTTCGCAATTGGGACGGAGTTGTTGGCATCAAATTAAAAGGCAGTCCCTATTCGAGCCCATTGGAAGTTGTCGAGTCAGCTGCGAATAATACAGCTCCTTCGGTTTCGCTGTTCTCCGCGAGTCTACGGGGATTGTTCGTGGGCATCGGAGTCGCGTTTCCAATAGCTATGCTGTTGGCGTTAACCTTTCGATTTCCTATTCCGTTTGCAGGATATAGATCGGGGGTCAGCGCGGTTGTACCGGCACTCATCGCAGTTGCGTTATACGGTTCCATAGGTGGTTTTTTCGTCATCGGCGCGCTGGGTGCTATTGTTGGAATAGCGGCATGCAAAATTTTCCCGCGCAGTGCCAAGCAGCGCCACCTGGCAATCCTATTCCTCGCATCGGGGACGACACTTGCATGCTTACTGATTTTGGCAACGCTGGATTGGATTATCGGTCCCTGGTGACGACGCCTAAATGGGTAAGCAAGAGACGATGGGGTTTCCGAATGTGCTACCTCCACCGAGATCCGTCAAGCGTTCGCTCGTTAAATCATTGAGGCTGTGGCCATCGGGTGTGAATTTGGGCCACCATTGACCGAGGGCAATTACGATTCCCTCCTGCCCATCACTACTGACGATTGCTTGACGCACGATAGTCCCTTGGTCACTTGTGATACGCACCATGCTTTGATCCGCAATCGCATATTTTGCTGCATCATTTGGATGGACTACGACCTGGGGTTGGCCACCTGCCAATTTACGAATGCTCTCGAGATTGCCCATCGAGGTATTGAGAATAAAGGCACCTGGAGGGGAAATCAGTCGAAACGGATATTCCTCGTTAGGTTGCTCTTCGAACTCAAGTTGTTGTGGTGCTGGTGAGAAGCGAATTTTTCCATCTGCAAAGTGACTGCCCGATGCATAAGGTCGAAAGGGCTTTGGCAGTGTCAGCTTTATCGATCGCTCCCGTTGGAGTCTTTCCCAGGTAATTCCATCCATCCAGGGATGACTGGAATCGAGCATGTCGGCCGCCAATTGATGCGAGTTCCAATACAGCGACTCGTCCGTTACACCAAGTCGCCTTGCTAGTTGATTAAAGATCCAAGTGTTTGGTTTTGCTTCGCCCCGCGGCGAGACGACCGGCTCGGCCCACTGCAAATGATAGTGACCATAGGCCGAATAGAGATCAGGGTGTTCCAGAAACGTAGTGGCGGGAAGCAAGAAATCGGCATAGTCGGCGGTGTCGGTTTGAAAATGGTCAAGGACTACCGTAAACAAATTGTCTCGACGTAGTCCTTTTCTTACGCGAGACGAGTCAGGAGCGACTGCCGCAGGGTTTGAATTGAAAACGAACAGACTACGAATGGAATTTGAATCGGCGTTCAATTCAGATGCCAACTGATTCATGTTGACGTGTCGAACGCCGTGCTGGAGGAGATGCTCTCCATTGCATTTAAGCATATTTAACTGGAAAGCGCCGCTCGTTGAGAGTGTGGCGCCGCCCCCTTGCTTTTGCCATGCACCAATGAGCGCAGGTAGCAGAGTGATGGCGCGCATAGCATTTCCACCACCTTCGTTGCGCGTCAAACCGTAGCCCACTTTGATAAAACTTGCCTCGCTCAAGGCGAACTCTTTCGCAACCGCGCGAAGTCGTTCCAAAGGGATACCGCAGTATTCAGCGGCACGTTCCAGCGGCCATTCTTGGCAAGCGCGTTGGTAATCCGTGAGATCATTGGCAACACGATCCAAATAGACTTGATCTTGCCAACCGTGTCGCAGTATCTCGCCCCCAATCGCTAATGCTAAGGCAGCATCAGTACCTACGCGAATGGACCAGTGTTCGTCGGCAAAGCGACTTGTTTCATTGCGAAAAGGATCGATATGTAGAACCCTCGCCCCTAACTTGCGTGCTTGTTTAATGAGTGGAGCGACATGTGAATTGCTGCGCAGCGCGTTGATACCCCAAAGAATGATGAACCGAGCGTGCGGCAGGTCTTCTGGATCAACGCCCAATTTCGAGGGTCCATAATTGGCTTCCCATCCGGCACTTCCAGTAGTCGCACAAATGGTCTGGTCCAATTCCAATGCGCCCAGTGCTCGGAAAAAAGCTAGCGGATGATTGCCTTCGATCTTTCCCATCGTGCCCGCGTAACAATAAGGCAGGATAGATTGCGGACCGAAGCGGTCGATGATGTGATTGATGCGGTCTGCAATTTCGTCAATTGCTTCGTCCCACTCGACTTGCACGAACTTTCCTTCTCCTTTTGTTCCCACTCGCTTTTGAGGGTAGAGGAGCCGATCATCATGTTCTTGGCGTTCTGGGTAGCGATACATCTTCGCGCATGCGAAGCCCCGTGTGATGGGATGTGCAGCGTCCCCTTCCAATTGCACAACTCGTCCATCTTCGACGGTGATCTGCAGCGAACATGTATCGGGGCAATCCAACGCACAAATGGTTGGCAATTGAACTTTCATAACGGTTTACGCTCGATGGTGACGATACGGTTTGCTCAGGTGCCGATAACTGCCGATCAACCCAGGAACCAATAGGTAAGCATTTCAAAAGATGCCACAGCGATCGCCCAGTTTTTGGTGCTTTTCCAAAAGGGAATCGGTTTTGGTGATGCTGAGTCGTTGTCGCGAAACAAGCTTGCTGGCGCAAGGATGAGCCAAACGATCAGGATAGCGAATACACCCATGAAGGCGAATCTGCCAATCAGATTTTCGTTTTGGATCGCTAGTAAAAAGATGCTATTTAACATGTTCTTCAATCAATAGCTGCTCGATCAGCGTGTCGGCGGGAGGCAACCAACATACAAGGCCCTTCAATTGGTCTTTGCTCTTCGGTTTAGTAACCATGCTGGTCAAAATCATCGACGCGACTGCCGCAATAAAAGACCACCACGCGCACCAGAGAAAAAGGTAGCCACCACTGGTCATGATGACCGACGTTGCTACTCCAAAAACGAGTCCAACAAAACCTGACCAGGGTGTGATGCGAGTCGAAAGCATGCCGAGTAACAGTAGTGCCAGTAAGGGACCCTGAAAGAAACTGAGGAACTGCTGAAACGCTTCGAATACCGAACCGTAGCTATCTCGAACAATGAACGAAAAATAGGCGCCGAAAACGAGGAAGATGACCACCAGCGAGCGGCCGACCCACAAGCATTCTTTCTCGCTCGCCCTTGTTCGCAAAAAGGGACGATAGATATCCGTCACACAAAGAGTTGCAGCAGAATTCACGTAGGAATCTAAATTAGACATAACACCAGCCAGGAATGCTCCCAGTACGATTCCCAAAACTCCGGTTGGCAGTAGTTGGACAAGTGCGGGTAACACGCGACCGCCTGTCCATGACTCAGCATCTCCCGGTCCGATCTGATCGTGGAATAGAGCAAGACCAATCAGGCCGGGCAGTACGAGCAGAAAGGGGAAAACCGTTTTGATGGCAGCGCAGAAAACATAGGAAGCACGCGCCTCAGCCGGACTGCGCGAGCCAAAGCTTCGTTGCACTATTGCTTGATTGCCAATCCAATACGCTGGGCCCAATACGAAACCGAGTCCCAGGAGAACGGCAGGCCAGGGGTAGTTGGGATCGTTTGCTGGACGCAAAATCTGAAAATGGCGTTGTGTATTCTCGATGGCGCTCACTTTTGTACGCAAGGCGTCCCAACCGCCCACTTCTTGCAATCCAAACCAGCATATCAAGATCGCACCTACGAATAGAACGATACAAGAAACCAAGTCGGTGTAAACAACGGCTTTCAAGCCGCCAATCGTGGTGTAGAGTCCGACCAGAATTGCAGTGACCAGGACCGAAGTGAGAAATTGCCAACCCAACAGGCTGACAAACATGGTTCCAGCGCTGACAAAAATCACGCTGAGTGTACCCACCATGAAAAACGCCCAGATGACCGCAAAACAGACTCGCACCGTTTGGTTGTATCTTCGCCCTAAGTACTCGGGAATCGTGTAGACACCGGCCAACCATAAAAATGGCATGAACAAGAATGCCGCAACAAGGACCGGGAAGACGCAGCCGATCAAGTCAAAATTGGTCATAACAAGGCCATACCGATAGCCATCATCGGCCAAGCCCACCATGTCTTTAGCCCCAATATCGGACACGACCATCGAGGCGCCGACAGCCCACCAAGGGAGCGACTTGCTTGCCAAAAAAAGGTCGAAGCTATTGCGAACACCTCGACCCATCCACATGCCAAACGCGGCAATGCCCAGCAGATAGAGAATGACAAACGCGATATCGATCGAGTTCAGTTCCATCAATAGCTCTTCGAGGCTGGCCGTTTTGTTGCTTCAGTCCTTAGATAGCAGACGCGACTGCGCCGCGAAAGCGTGCTCCACCCTCAAGAAACGAAAAAAGGCGAGGCCGGACCCGAAGGTCCGACCCCGCCTCGCACGGGGGGTGTGAAATGAGTCTTGATGTTTTTCTTGGTGCCGTTCGTCGTCCCGTGTATGCCTATAAGGTATGTTTCAATTTGGCGGTGAGTTTAAGCAAATCAGGAAATGTGCGGAGATTTGGCGGTACTACATGTCAAAGGCGAGGGGTGGTATCAGTTCTATGCATTCTGACAACAGTAAGGATGCCAGCAACACTGAGAATTGGACCTGTTTGCAGAAACGCATCCGTAATTGCTTTAAGTTCCCCGTTTAGGTGCTGTATTCACTATTGAAGCGGACATAGTCGCAAGTCAAATCGCTGGTCCAATAGGTTGCTTTCCCCTGGCCTTTGCCGACGGTTAATACGAGCCGCACATCTTTTTCTGACTTTATCGCCAGGCTTGCCGAGCGTGCATCGAAGGGGACTGGGGCTCCAGCCGCGTAGACTTCGATTCCTTGAATGGTCAGAGCCATTTCAGGTGGGGCAATCGGTTCGCCAGCATAACCGGCGGCGCTGACAATTCTTCCCCAATTGGGATCTCCGCCGGTAATGGCTGTTTTCACTAGCGGACTGTCGGCAATGGTTCTGGCGATATTAGCAGCCGACTTGTCGCTGTCGGCGCCTTGAACCGTGATTTCAATGACGTGGGTGGCACCTTCACCATCTGCCGGGATTTGTTTTGCAAGCTGAATGCACATTTCCTCGAGAGCCGTTTGAAAGTGCAATTTTGCTTCGCTGGAAATGGATTCGCCGGCACCGGCTTGATTGCTGGAGAGCAGGACGAGAGTGTCATTCGTGCTGGTGTGGCCTTCGACGCTGATACGATTAAAACTCAGGTCAGCCGCTTTTTGCAGGGCGGCTTGGGCCGCATCGGGCAACAACGGAAAATCGGTTACCACCACGCCCAACATTGTTGCCATATTGGGCCCGATCATCCCTGCACCTTTCGCCATTCCCGCCAATGTTGCCATATGCCCCGGAGCAATTTCCACTTGGCGGCTGGTGACCTTACGACCATTATCCGTGGTGAGTATGGCATCGGCCGCTCGCAAGAAAGCAGCTTCACCTGGTTCAAGCGCGGAATTTGCGAGTTGAACTCCCTGCAGGATTTTCTCCATCGGTAAGTGGTGTCCGATGATACCAGTGCTCATTACTACCACTTGTTCGGGATCACACGAGATTGCTTCGGCCACTGCTTGGCAGGTCCGCATGGCATTCTCCATCCCTTTTTCGCCCGTACACGCGTTGGCGTTACCACTATTTATCACAATGGCACGTATTGGGCCGGGAGTGCGAGTGCGGCTCAGGACTACGGGAGCGGCGACAACTTGATTGAGCGTATAGACCCCGGCTGCGACAGAATCCGAGTCAGCAACGATCAGCGTCATATCGGCTTTTCCGGACTTCTTAATGCCGCAGGTTACGCCAGCAAACCGAACGCCTAGTGGAAGATCCATGATCCATTCAATCCTTGGTTCTAGTGAGACAGGAATGTTGATAGGTTGGTAAGGACTGTAAGGGGGGCAATTCTCAGCGCGGATTGCGAGTCGGCAATATCGCGTATCAGTCGATCCAGTGCAGCAACTACAGTGTTTCTGAAGAAGAGAATTGGGAGTGGAGAAGCGACTTTCGTCAAGGGGGACCTTATTCGCTCGGCAGCCTAATCGCCCCAATTGACTTGCCCCCTTTCGTACAGTTGCCTAGCTCAGAACAATTAACAACGTATCCACTGAGAGCGAGTAACCGGAATCGCGTATGCTGCCTGTCGAAACACATCACCTTTGCAAGCAATTTGGCGAATTCCATGCGCTCCGTGATTGCACCGTCGCGGTCGAAGAAGGGATTGTATTTGGTTTGCTGGGACCCAATGGTGCGGGCAAGACCACGTGGATTCGCTTGCTATTGGGTTTCCTACATCCAACTTCTGGGACCGCGATTATCTTCGGAACGGATGTTTCGATTGACAGTGTGCGGGTGCGTCAGCAGGTTTCTTATTTGCCGGGAGATGCCTGTTTACCAAGGCATATGAAGGCTCGAGGGTTGATCGAATTTTTTGCCAGTATGCATCCCTTGGGAGATGTGCAAAGAAGCATTGCAGTCGCGGAGCGGTTGGAGCTGGATCTCAACCGACGGGTGGCGTTTATGTCGACGGGCATGCGACAAAAGTTAGCGTTGGCGGTTGTTCTAGGGCCGCGTTCACCTCTCTTGATCCTGGACGAACCCACCGCAAATCTCGATCCAACCGTCCGTGGTGAAGTGCTAGTTTTGGTACACGAAGCACAGCGTGAGGGGCGGACAGTCATTTTCTCTTCGCATGTCCTCTCGGAGATCGAGGATGTGTGTGATCGAGCGGTATTTCTGAGACGCGGCGAATTGGTGCTGTCACAACCCATCGATGCGCTTCGCGATCGCCACTGGATTCGAGGTAGTTGTTCACAGAGGATTCAATTGCCCGATCAATCTTGGAGCTCTTCGGTAATTCTCCAGCAAGATGAACAGGGCGCATTTATGGTGGACGCGAGTGGCGAATTGGCCGATGTCCTCCGTTGGTTAGTCGGCTATCCCATCAGCGGCATGCGTATCGAGCCAGTACGATTAAAGACCATTTACGAAAACGTTCATCGGTCGGGTGATTTATCGGTATTAGGGATTTTGGCAGCCGAGGATGCGGTATGATCCACACGCAGTTAGCAAAAAAATATGTGGGACAGTCCGGCATTTTATGGCTCGGTTGTGCATTGGCACTGTTCTCTTTTTGTTGGGTCCGCGTTTGGGTCGTCAGCTTATTGGACATGGGGCGCTTTCAGGTAATCTTGGAGCAGTTTCGCGATTTCGAACGATTTGCTCCCATCGGTTTTGACCAACTGTTTACATACGCAGGTCGCGTCGGGATGACCTACGACGAGCCAGTGGTACTGTTCTGCATTGTCGTGTGGGCCATTGCACGGGGATCGGATGTTGTCAGTGGTGAGTTGAATCGTGGCACGATGGAAATGATTTTGGCTCAACCGATCAGCCGCAAAGAGCTGATGATGACTCATGGATTTGTTTCAGTGCTGGGGCTTGGCTTGCTTGCCTTTTTCAGTTGGCTGGGAATTTGGATGGGCGTGCAATTGACTTCGGTCGAGGAGACCATTGCGACGCCCACTGTAAAAATACCCTTTGTCAACTTGATTTTACCGATGGAACTCGGTGAGCCTGAAAAACGAATTGTCGCAATGAAGGACCAAATTGATTGCACCCTGTTTGCAGCCAGTACAGTCAATTTGTTTGCGTTCGGTTTCTTCGTCTTGGCGTTGTCGACTTTGATGAGTAGCTGGGATCGATATCGATGGCGCACGGTGGGCATCGTGATCACCATTTACGTGTTGCAGGTCGTCGTTTTCGGTCTCGGAAAAGCCGCCGAAAGTTTGCACTGGATGACCCATCTTTCTTTTATGGATTTATACCGGCCACAACCGATTGCCAAGGTGGTTATGGAGGATGGCGCCTGGGCCGCTTGGAGTTTATGGCCGCGCGAGACGGGGGATTTATGGGGCCCGTTCGGTTTTACGCTCTGCTTGTTACTGATGGGGACGATGCTCTACTGGCTGGCCTTAAGAATTTTTACTCGGCGTGATTTACCAGCTCCGCTTTAAATAAAAAAACGGTCCGGCATTTTTGCTGCCGGACCGTTCAGTTAATGTTTGATGGAATACGATAGAACTAGCTAGCGTATTCTTTGCTGAAGAACTTTTTGCTGCCCTCAACATCAGGAGTGATCGTCGCGCTCCCTTCCTGCCAATCGGCTGGGCATACTTCGCCATTCTTTTCGAAGTACTGTAGTGCTTGCACCATGCGTAGCGCTTCATCGACGCTGCGACCCAGAGGGAGGTCGTTGACCAATTGGTGACGAACCACGCCCTCTTTGTCGATCAAGAATAGTCCACGAAGAGCGATGCCAGCGTCGAGCAGCACATCGTACTCACGTGAAATTTGCTTATTCATATCGGCGATCAACGGGTAATTGATCTTGCCGATCCCGCCTTCAGTCCGTGCTGTATTGGTCCAGGCCAAGTGAGTGAAATGGCTGTCGATCGAAACACCCAAAATTTGCACTCCCAGCTTCTCAAAATCACTGGCGCGATCGCTAAAGGCAATGATTTCCGTCGGGCAAACAAAGGTGAAGTCGAGTGGCCAAAAGAACAGCAGGACATACTTGCCCTTGTAATCGCCCAGTGAAACTTGCTTGAACGCACCGTCGGGCATGACGGCTTGGGCTGTGAAATCTGGGGCTTTTTGAGTAACAAGCACACCCATGATTTATCTCCAGTTGGAATTGGTGTTATTGATTTGTGAACTGCATCAAATTAAGCGCAGGACACTATCTAGCCAAGCCCCGGATCTGGCAACCCGCCAAGGCGCCTAGTTGCTGCAAATAGCGTCGGCAATGGTTGCTACTGACGAGCGTTGCCACCAAGCAAATGAAAGCGGCAACCGGGCCAGCAAGCAATGTAGCGGGGAGCACGGATATCCAAAAAATGGATAGATCCATACGGAATCCACATTTGGCATTAGCCCACCAAATGCCTACCAATACGACAGCATGCGACGTGAGAGTTCCCCATACTGCGCCGACTAAACCTATTCTTGGAATCAATAAATAGTTCAGCAGGAAATTTGCAGACACGCCGGCCAGCAGCACATAGCCCGCCAGTCGTCCTTTCTCGACGACCCACAAATAGTTCTGCGCTATGGAAACCAGGGCGCACCAAATACAAAAAACTAAAACCACTGGGAGCACGCTCAACCCGCTGTCATAGCGGCCTGCTAGCAAGTCCGTAAAGATCCATTGGGAGAACGTCAATGCTACGATTGCGGTTGCTGTGAAAGCGACAGATGCACCGATGAGAATTTGACGCAATTTTTCCCCCATCGCGCGACGTCGGCCCTTTTCCCAATCGGCCACCAAATAGGGCATGATAACGCTCGCCAGCATCGTGGCGAGGCTGATCATCAGACTGGGAATGAACAGACTGCTGTGATACTGCCCTACCAGTCGCTGCCCCACGGCTGGGCCATCGGGCGACAGGTGCAAGAGCATGTAGCGATCGGTCAGTTCAAAAGTATTGGAAAGCAAATTCATGAACCATAGCGCAACCGCATAGGGAAGGATGCGGCGCCACATAGCGGCGGAGGGAAGGGGTTCGCTGGATACCGAGAATTCGTTCCAGCCTCGCACCAGCACGTACCAAGCAGGCAATGTTGCCAACAGTGTTGAGCCGGCGAATGCTAACAGCACACCAGACATTCCGCCGCCGTTCCAAAGCCATAGTACGGCGACGACTGTAAACACAACGCTCTGCACAAACTGCATAAATGAAGCGACACGTACCAGACGCAAGCTACCGATGAGCTGGTTGGTTGTGTTGAAGAGAATCACTGTAAATACGGCTACAGCCAGCGACGTAACCAAGTACACCGCGCTGTCGTCTCCAAAAACGAATCCAGCAAAAAACTGGGGAAACATCAGCGGAATGCTCAAGGAAAGACATCCCACTGCGGCAGTTACACCAATCATTTGGCGTAGGAATGCTCGCAATTGTCCGCGTTGATTGTAGTACTCGACAAATCTAGGGAGTGAGCCGGGTAGTCCAAGCAAAAACATCGGGGTAACTAAGGAGACAAATCCATAACCCATCGCCCATTGGCCGAGCGTAGCGTCGTCCAGCAATCGACAAAACCAGATGCCCCGTGCAAAGCCAATCAAGCGTTGAACGACAGTCATGATCAACATGACGCTCATCCCGACCAGCAAATTGTCGGCGCGAAGCTTACGATTGTTGGTCATGCGGATTTTACAGTTTTTAGCGACTATCTGATGGGCTGACCGACGGATGAGACTCGCTGAAATATGTCTTACACTTTTGCGTTGTCCAAAAACTGCAAGTACTAGATTGCTAGTTTTCGCTCGAATGTTGCGTTCGTATCGATTAGTTGGGCTGCTGGTCTTTTGAACAACAAAAAACCGCACACGGTTAGTCCTCAAAATGGATCAACCGGGCGCGGCAACAGGATCGACAAACTGGTTTGTCAGCTGCGGTCGCAGCTACTTGACGCTCTTTTGAATACGCTCAAGAAGTGCCTTGGTTAGACGGATCCCTTCATATTCGTCCGGGTTTCCCCCTTCCCACTCGATACCAACCCAGCCGTGGTACCCGTGCTTGAGCACAATCCCCATCATCTTTTCAAAGTCGGTATGAATCTCATTTCCTTGGGCATCGAATTCGTGCGATTTGGCGCTGACCGCTTTTGCGCGTGGCATTAACTCGTCGACCCCTTTGTAGCGGTCATATTCCTTGCCCGCTTCGCGATCAATGTAGAAGTTTCCGAAGTCGGGCAATGTCCCGCAGTTCTCCATGTCAACCATTTTGATAGTGCCAGCGAGCCAGCCACCGTCACTGCTCAAACCACCATGGTTTTCAACAATAACGTTCAATCCCATCGGTTGGGCATACTCGCTCAACATGCGCAGTCCATCCGATGCACGCTTTTGTTGTTCCTCGTAGGTGCCACTGCTACCAGCGTTGACCCGCACGCTATGGCAACCAAGGAACTTTGCTGCATCGACCCACTTCTTGTGATTCTCTACTGTCTGTTTGCGGCCTTCTTCGGTTGCTTCGCCCAAGTTGCCTTCACCGTCAACCATGATCAGCACGCTGGTTACGCCATGGTCTGCGGCGCGCTGCTTCAGATCTGCTAGATACTTCTCGTCTTGAGCTTTGTCTTTGAAGAACTGATTAACATATTCAACACCTTCAATCCCAAATTCTTCTTTAGCTGTTTTGGCAAAATCAAGATTGTCCAGTTTGCCGGCGAAGAGCGTTTTGTGTAGCGACCATTCCGCCAAAGAGATGCGAAACGGCAATTCGCTGGTCGCTTCATCGGCAAACAAGTGAGAAGAGATTAGATTGGCTGGCCAAAGTGATGCAGCGCCCAATGCGGCGCCGGTGGCCAAACTGGTGCGAAGAAAATTGCGTCGTGAAATGGAAGCTGAATTCAAAATTGGGTTCATCGGGCGGACTAGCCTCCGTTAAGGGGTGTTCAGCGGATCGTTGTTGTCCGCAAAGGTAATTGACTCGCATTGTAACCAGCCGGTTAGCAAAAAATCAGCTGGTGGCCGCTGTAGGGCTGAGAAATTTGAGTTGTTGGTACAGCATTTTGATCTGAGGCGGTGAATATCCAGCCGCTTCCGCTGCCCGGATCGGTTCGCCAAAAATGGCCTCCACTTCTAGCGGACGGCCCGCTCGATAGTCGATGCGCATACTACTATCGTAGGGGACCATCTCACGCGTATGAGAGATCATTTCAGCAATAAAATCCTCCGGGATGATTCTCCCATAGGCAGCGGCTGCCGTGCGAATCTCTTCCATCAGCGAGCGGGCGAGGGAGGTGCAATGAGGATCGTTGATGAGGCGATCGGTGGACGCATCCAAGACGACAGACAGCCCATTAAAGGGAATGTTCCACATCAGCTTTTTCCATCGAGATAGCCACTGATCGGGGGACGCAATGGCGTCAATGCCTGCAGACTTTAAGTCGTGCACGACCGATTCGAGTCGCTGCGTAACGCCCAGCGGCTGTTCGTGGATCTGGCGATGTTCCCCCAAGACGATGGTTCCGTAATCCAAATGGCGGATGTGCCCTGGTCCAACTTTATTGCAGCACAGAAAGCAAACGCCCCCTAAGACTCGATCTTTCCCAACAATTTTTGCCGTGTCTACTTCGGGACAGAGTCCATTTTGGAGCACTAGAGCAACCCCATTGTTTCCTGTTGTGGGGGGTAAGAGCTGTGGCAATAAGTGATTTTGCGTTGACTTCAGCGCTAAAATCGTCACGTCGCAGGGGGGCATACTTTCGACGCGGTCGTAGGCTTGGACCTTGGCAAGATGAAAGTCGCCCTGCTTGCTATCGACGCGTAAGCCGTTATCGCGGACGTGTTCGAAATCGCTGTGCAACAAGAAATGAACGGGAAATCCGGCGCGTGCCAACAGCCCACCGTAAAAACCACCGACCGCACCGGTGCCAAGAATCGCAAAACTTCGTCGAGACATGTCAGGCAATGGTAAAGGGGAAAGAGATCGAATTCGAGGACGCATTTAACTACGTCGGTTTCGGCATGACAATTGCCCTGTAGGGAAGACTTCACGTTTCCCAAGTCAAACTGGCACGCTCTGCCTGTGAGAGGCTGCAATGATATTTGACCCTATCTATTTCCTGTTTGTCCTTCCGCCGATGTTGTTGGGTTTTTACGCACAATACAAGGTGAAGTCTTCCTACGCAGCCATGTCGAAAGTTCCGGCACGGATGTCGGGGGCCGACGCGGCGCGGCGCATGCTGGATTCTGCTGGACTGCAAAGTGTGGCTCTGGAGATGATTCCGGGGCAGCTCTCCGACCATTACGATCCGTCGGCTCGCGTTATTAGGTTGAGCTACGACGTATTTTACGGGCAATCGATGGCCGCGGTTGGGATCGCTTGTCATGAAGCGGGACACGCCTTACAGCACGCTCAAAAATACGCGCCTATGGCGATTAGAAGCGCGGCTGTTCCGCTGGCTAATTTTGGTTCCAGTGCAGGCATTCTGATGTTCATGTTCGGCATGATGGCTGGTTTTCAACCGCTGATCGTGTTGGGCATCGCTGGGTTTGCGGCGACTGTGTTCTTTCAATTAATCAACCTGCCGGTGGAGTTTAATGCCAGCAGTCGCGCTCGCGAGCAATTGGTCTTCAGCGGAATCATATCGGAACGCGAAGAACCGTATGTTGCAAGAGTGTTGAATGCGGCCGCGTTAACTTATGTAGCGGCGACATTGCAAGCTGTGATGACCTTGTTGTATTTGCTGATGCGATACATGGGTGGTTCACGCTCGGATTAGATAGTTGCCATAGTCGCCTTTCGCTCCGCGAAAGTAGCGTTGAAAGTAGTCTGAAAACCGACGCTACTTTCGCGGAGCGAAAGGCGACTATGCGACTATGCAACTATTTGCAACCATGCTTGGCACTTGGCGTTCCATCAGTCAAACTTGGGGATTCGTCTGCTATCGACTCCCCACAACTTTGATTCGAACACTGAGTTCCCTATGAACGATGCTTTTTTCGCAGCCCCTCCCGGTCCGCTCGAAACACGCGCTCGGGGGCCTGTGGGGATGTTGCCACTGACAGACGAGATGTTGAAAAATTGGAGCAGTGGTGATCTGTTTGGGCTGACTCAAGGAGCCGGCATGGGTTGGGCTCCCAAGGATTTGTTGGGGGATCAATTTTTGTTGCTCAGTACGCTCGGCGGGATGAGGGCCGAAAGCGGCGAACCGATCGCTTTGGGCTACCATACTGGGCATTGGGAAGTGGGGCTTTTGGTTCGCGAAGCGGCAGAGAGATTGAGTGCCGAGGGTGCGGTACCTTTTGCAGCGCATGTCAGCGATCCCTGTGATGGTCGATCGCAGGGGACCGACGGCATGTTCGATAGCCTTCCCTATCGAAATGATGCCGCAATCGTGATGCGTCGATTAATTCGTTCATTGCCAAGACGTCGCGGCGTGATGGGAATCGCGACCTGCGATAAAGGTCTACCAGCCATGATGATCGCACTTTGCGGTGTCTCCTATTTGCCTACGATCATCGTACCAGGCGGAGTCACCCTTCCGCCGACCGAGGGCGAAGACGCAGGCAAGGTACAGACCATCGGCGCGCGGTATAGCCAAGGAGAAATTTCCTTGGAACAAGCATCGCTGGAAGGCTGTCGCGCTTGTGGAACTCCGGGAGGCGGATGTCAGTTTCTAGGAACTGCCGCGACGGCTCAGGTGGTAGCAGAAGCGTTGGGCTTGACCGTGCCTCATGCCGCGCTCGCTCCCAGCGGTGCGGAGGTTTGGCTCGACATGGCAAGATTAAGTGCCAGCGCGTTGCATCGTCTGCATCGCTCGGGTCGAACGACCGCCGACATTGTCACTCCCGATGCCCTATATAACGCGATGCTAGTCCACGCAGCTGTCGGCGGTTCAACCAATTTGCTGTTACACATCCCAGCGATTGCGCACGCAGCCGGGCTACCTCGCCCTACAGCCGAGGATTTTCGTCAAGTCAATGCGTCCGTAGCTCGTTTTGTGGATTGTTTGCCCAATGGCCCGGTGGGACATCCCACGGTGCAATTTTTTATGGCGGGAGGAGTGCCGGAGGTTGCTTGGCATTTACGTGAGCTAGGGCTTCTTCGTTCGCAAGCGATCACCGTGACGGGGATGACTTGGGATGAAACGTTGGACCGCTGGTATGTTAGTGAGCGCCGTAAAATGGTGCGCGAGCGATTGCTTGAAGGTGACGGAATTGATCCTAACAATGTGATCATTCCACCTGCAGAAGCGAAGCGACGTGGACTGACAAGCACGGTCTGCTTTCCCGTTGGAAATCTTTGTCCCGAGGGTTCGGTCATCAAGGCGACGGCGATCGATCCAGCGGTTGTCGATCCAGACGGAGTGTACCGAAAGAGAGGGCCAGCCCGCGTATTTACTTCAGAACGACAAGCCATCGCTGCGGTGAAGAGCCGAGAAGTTCAACCGGGTGACGTAATGGTTCTGATGGGGCGCGGTCCATTAGGCTGTGGAATGGAAGAAACCTATCAGATCACTTCGGCCTTGAAATACTTGCCCTGGGGAAAGGAAGTCGCCTTGGTAACGGATGCTCGTTTTTCGGGTGTCAGCACGGGCGCGTGTATCGGACATGTTGGCCCGGAAGCGCTGGCGGGCGGTCCCCTATCCAAAGTGCGTGATGGTGACACGATCGAAATCATCGTTGATCGTAATCGACTGGAGGGCCGAGTCGACCTAGTGGGGACTGCCGAACAGGGTGACGTCGATCTCGAACAAGCGGCAAAAGTGTTAGCTAACCGATCGCCCCATCCAGACCTTGCCCCCGATCCAAAGATTCCCGCCGATACTCGTCTTTGGGCCGCTTTGCAACAAATTGGTGGAGGGACATGGGGCGGTTGTGTTTATGACGTGGATGCAATTATCACAACTCTGGAGGCTGGTAAGAAAGCCTTACTCGAACGTGAGTCGCTTCCATCCGCTGGGATCGGAAAATGAGTCCTTTTGTGGCACAGCACTTGGTTCGTTTTTATGCAAACGAACCATCCATTGTTGGCCCGTTGTTGGCGGAGCGAGCGATAGATCCTCGCGTCGAACGGCCGCTTCGATAATTCTTGTGCCTAAATGAAATCGCGTTGCCACAAACCACTTAGGTTGCCAGAGTGTGAAACCGTCGCATGTGTCGCGTGTGCGTCCTTGAACATCCACGCTCAACTGAAATGCCGTCAACAAATCTCGATCGACATCCAGTTCTAGGGTCACACTGGCAGCCTGATTCATGGGAGCATCTCGCTCGCGGCGAAGGACAGTTTTTTCTTTTTGATCCGACGCAAAAGTTGTAGTAATCGCAAAATAAATAAACTCTTCTTCGTATGCCATTTGAAGGGTCGTGGCCTCTGCACCTGAGCCCACCTGCAGGCCTGGATTCGAGGTCCAGCAGCTATCATCCAAGTAGCCATCGAGGATGGGACGATCCGCATGATTCCTGCCGGCGACGGCAGGCGCGGTTAGCACATCGCCCGGTGTTGGACTGACCAACTTTTGCCATGGTCCAGCAACAGTGGATTGCCCCAACTGTTCCAAGGAAACTTTCACAAACGGGTCAAGGGGTTGGCCTGTTGGTTTTGACTTCCAAAACAGAATTGCGGGGTGAGTATTCCAGGCTAGGTCATCGAGTGGCGCATTGAGCACGCGTGGTTGAATTGTGGTGTCAGCCGTGGAGATAACTGCAGGTGTAGTACTCGCCTTGGCGGGAGTAAAAGGCATTTCGTCACTCGTTGCGGAGGCCATGATTACCAGATTGTCGTCTCGTTCAAAGGGGGACCGATGCGATGCAACTGGTGCTTGAGTCAATTGATTCGACACTACGTTGGATGCCGTAAAGTGACTGTAAGCTCGCTCCCATTCGAGGCTTTGCGCCATCGCGGTAGATCGCAGCGAGGAGACTCGCGCCAAGGAGGACTGTGGCGCGAATTGCGAAATCAGTTCCACTACGGTGCGGAGTAATCGCAGTTGTCCTGTGCTGGAGAGTTGGTTCTCCGAGCCCGAAGTGTTCGCAATAATCCATAATGTTCGCAACAACCTCAAGCGATTTTCTTCAGGAGTTTGATTGACGAGCATTTCAATTCCCTGCTTAAACGCCGCGTCGTCCAGCTTGTCGGTTTCGCGCAGTAGTCGATCGATCATTGCTTGTTCGCTGCTACGTGCAGCCAATACATGAATGTTACGGCGACGACTTTCGACCGCCGTTCGAACGCTGCCGGCGCCGAGGATATTTTCAGAAATACTGCTCGGCAATTTGGCTTCGCCCGAAGCATCCCAGCGGCGACGAACGTGCATTCGATCGGGAACAGGGGTGGCGTGTCCCAATTTGTCGAGAGCTGCCGCCCAAAGATCACCCGTAATGGAGCCCGCAACCGGCAAAACTGCCGAGCTTAAGATCGTTAGATCACATCGATCCGACGAAGTAACCTGGAAGACCCTGGCCGCACCATTTCGAACTGAAGCGGATAGCCACATTTCTACTTCGGCGTCGGTCAGGTCATCGCCAAGAATTACAATGTAAGGGCGGCAGCTTTGTAAAACTTGTTCGATTTCGCTGACTGGATCGAGTTGTGAATTCCAAGTCATTGCTTCACCACCACCAATTTGTCCGATGGCATCAAGCGTGCGACACCGAGGGTCACCACGGAGCGGATCGACCATTTCGCTGGCTGAGGCTGAGGCCAGCGCGGATCCCTGGGCTGTGGCGACTGCGATGCGTCGCCCTTGTTCCAGCGATTCACCGGCTAAAATTGGCCAAGGCAGCGAAACAGGCTGGTTCGAAACTCCCAGTACCATTGCCCGTTTTGCCGTCGGACGTTGAGGTCGCCAGGTTCGACCTCCATCGCGAGTCGTCAATATCATTCCGAAGCCACCAACGGCCCAGCCTCGATTTTGATCCAAGTAGTAGATTGCACGGATCGCCACATTTACGCCCGTGTCGAACAACTCTGGCATACCCCGAGAGTCCACTTTGAGAATGCGGTCACCTGGTGTGCCAGCCAACCAAACTTCACCCGTTGGGGAAACGCAGGCGGTGGACGGCGTAAAAGGGAGTTGGAGATTCAACGGAATCCAAGTACGTCCAAAATCGCGGCTAATAATTACACCACCTTCTGGCGTGGTCGCGATAGCGGATTGGTCGTTCGCTGCCATCAAGAGCGAGCCACCCATGGTGGAAATGGCTCTCGGTTCTGGCACCCCGTAGGGAATGGAGAATAGCACTCCTTGCTGATCCGTGGCGAGGAGTCCAGCGTCTAGTAGGGAAATGGAGTTTGATTGCAAAGCTAAGTTTGCGTCGGCGGCCTGCCAGCTGAGGCCCCGGTCGTGCGAAACAAATACACTGGACAGGAAAACAGGCGACCAGTCCCCAGAAGCTACCAGCGTTCCGTCAGCCAGGGCGAGGAGTTTGCGAAGCCAAGGCAAGTCATGCGACAAGGGGGTCCAAGACTTTCCTCCATTGGACGTGCGCAGAATTAATCCGCGGCTCAATCCCGTGTCGGGTTCGTACCACCCGCCGACGACATAGCCCGATTCACTGTTAACAAAACACACATCCTGCAATGTGTAGGGAACAAGGCTGGGTTGCAGCGACCAAGACTCGCCGCCATCACGAGTGTGCAGGATGACTCCAGAACTGCCGACTGCCCAACCTAAATCGGGGTCGATGAACTGCACGTCGTACAGAGTCGCATCCTCGCTGCGCAGAACAGAAACGCGGGAGGCATCATTTGAATTTGATTGTGCGGGCTCGCTGGCAGACGCCTGACAGCAAAGTATCTGACAGCAAAGTATCTGACAACTAAATATAAGTGCAGACGCGAGCATCATGCTCAAGCAACGGAAAACTTGCTGCTTGTGATTCCTCAACGTAGGACGGATGGTTCCGTCGGCTTCCATGCCAAGCTGCTCCAGTAAGTGTCGTAGGGTTCTAAACGATTGTTCAGGCGCGAACCTTGTAAGGATCTGGCTGTCGAGACCGATTAAGCATTGCCTAATAGTCCGAGTCGCTTTAGATTCGTTCTTCGGTGCAACTGCGTAAATGTCAATTTGTGACGAAACCAGTCTCGGCACGCCAAAATTCACGAAAAAGCACTCTTATAACGACGGAATCCCACGGGAATGAGTACGACGAAAGCCGCAAATGCCGCCTGCGTAATGACCGGAGCCGATATTCTGGTCCAATCGCTCGTCGACCACGGCGTCGAAATCATTTTTGCTTATCCTGGCGGTTGCAGCATGCCGCTGCACCAAGCTTTAACACGTTATAGCGATCGTTTACGGACGATTTTGCCCCGCCACGAGCAAGGTGGTGCGTTCGCCGCTCAAGGCTATGCAAGAAGCACAGGCAAGGTAGGGGTTGCGATGGCCACCAGTGGGCCGGGCGCGACTAATTTGGTCACCGCTATTGCAGATGCCAAGTTAGACAGCGTTCCGCTGATTTGTATCACGGGCCAAGTTCCAACGGCGGTAATAGGAACGGATGCTTTCCAGGAAACTCCGATTGTGGAAGTTTGCCGCGGGATCACCAAGCATCATTACTTGGTTACCAAGGTGAGCGATTTGCCGCGTGTAATGAAAGAGGCTTTCCATATTGCTACAACGGGTCGGCCCGGTCCTGTGTTGGTCGATTTGCCGAAGGATGTACAATTGGATTCGACCACGGTCGATTGGGATGTTCCCATGAATCTGCCTGGATACAATCCTACGTTGGCTCCTGTCGCCGCGGAGAAAGTTCGCCAAGTCGCAGCAGCCATTAAGCGAGCCAGACGTCCTGTCATCTACGCAGGTGGTGGTGTCATCACTGCGGATGCAGCATCACTCGTGCGTGAACTGGTCGAAAAGACTGGGATTCCGATCACTACAACCGTAATGGGGCTGGGGCTCTATCCAGGCAACGATCCACTTTCGCTCGATATGCTCGGCATGCATGGTTCGGCCTACGCGAATTATGCAGTGCGAGATTGTGATTTGCTGATCGCATTGGGTGTACGGTTTGATGACCGGGTGACTGGTCATGTGGAGTCGTTTGCTAAAGATGCCAAGATCATCCATGTGGACGTCGATGCGGCAGAACTGAATAAGAACAAGACGGCACACTACCCCGTTTGCGGTGACGTCAAACAGTTCTTAACCGAACTCAATAAAATCGTAGATGCCCCCGAGGATATCAGTGATTGGGTGCGTCATTGCAAGAAGCTAAAGCAGCAATATCCGTTTGCTTACGATGAATCCTTTGAAGGCATTCTGCAGCAACACGCCATTCGTGAACTGTGCAATGCGACTAGTGAACTGGATACTTACATCACGGTAGGCGTAGGCCAGCATCAGATGTGGGCCGCGCAGTTCTATAAGTTCAATCGACCAAGAACGTGGCACAGTAGCAGTGGCCTAGGAACAATGGGCTTTGGTCTTCCGTCGGCAATGGGTGTTCAAGCGGCCCATCCGGGTTCATTGGTCATTGATATTGATGGCGACGGCAGCTTTCAGTTGAACATACAGGAGTTAGCGACTCTGTATTGTGAAAAGCTACCAGTGAAAATTTTCTTGCTGAACAACCAGCACTTGGGAATGGTTGTACAGTGGGAGGATCGGTTCATGAACCGCAACCGTGCCCATACCTATCTTGGGCCGATTGATCACCAGGAAGCGAAGGGCTCCAGCGACGCAGATCGCTTTGCCTATGCGGAAGAACGCTATCCCAATTTTGTGGCAATTGCAAAGGGTTACGGCTGTGGCGCGGCAACTGTGCGTCGCAAGGCCGATCTTCGTGGCGCCATCGATGAGATGATTCGATATCCGGGCCCTTTTCTGCTGGATGTTGAAGTTCCCTACCAGGAACACGTTATTCCCATGATCCCAAGTGGCAAGTCTGTAGACGACATGATCCTTCAGTAAGAATCAAAAGTTTATGCGCATCGGTAGCCGCCGGGACATTTTGCAATCACAATAAGCGGAGCCCTAGTTCCGCTTTTTACGAAACCCGCCTCTACTACCCCACCGATTATGACCAGCCTGCTGACTCTCCACGTCTACGGACGCCGGTTGTTCCTTTTCGCTTCGGCCATTGCCATGATGTCGAACTCTGTGACTACATCGAGCGTGTCCGGACAAGTCCCCGCATCATTGGGACGTATCGAGCGGCTCGATCCTGCTTTTAACGCATTGGTCGCCGAAGACGCGAATATCGAAATTGTTGCCAGCGGATTCACTTGGACCGAAGGCCCCGTTTGGGTTGCCGATTCAGCGGGTGGGCATCTGCTGTTCTCCGATATTCCTCGCAACACCATTTTTCGCTGGTCGCCCACTCGTGGTGTGGAAACGTTCATGTCACCGAGCGGTTATACGGGGGTTACCTATTACGGTTTGGAGCCGGGTAGCAATGGTTTAGCCCTTGATGCTCAGGGGCGTTTGTTGGCCTGTGAGCATGGTGATCGGCGTGTATCGGTGTTGACTCCAGGCGGTGGAAAGATGACCGTCGCCGATCGATATGAAGGACGGCGACTTAATAGTCCCAATGATTTGGTGGTTCATTCCAGTGGTTCGATATTTTTCACCGATCCACCTTACGGATTGCCAGCACGAGCTGACGATCCTCGTCGCGAACTTGACTTCTGTGGGATTTTTCGAGCGGACGCCGATGGCAAATTAACATTGCTTAGCAAACAAATGGCACGTCCCAATGGCATTGGTTTGTCTCCAGACGAGAAGACCCTTTATGTCGCGCAGAGCGATCCTGAGCGAGCCATTTGGATGACGTTTCCCATCGCAGAAGATCTCAGCGTCGGCGAGGGCAAGCTATTTTATGATGCGACCGATCAGGTCGGTGTGTTTCCTGGATTGCCCGATGGAATGTGCGTCGACAAATCAGGCAACGTTTGGGCGAGTGGGCCAGGTGGCATCTACGTCTTTGCCGCTGATGGGAAATTGCTGGGTCGGTTGATTACTGGAGAGCGAACCAGTAACTGCACTCTTGGTGGGCAAGACGGCAAAACGCTGTTCATCACAGCAGATACTTATCTGTGTCGAATCACCGTACTGTAAGATTCCATTTCCCCAGGAACCTATTCGCAGCCTTTGCATTTTCGCAATATTCTTCCTCGAAGATTAACCATGTGCCTCAGGCAGCATGGTGCTGGACCTGCTAGTTTATCGGCCTTATGCCAATGGGCATGGAACGATCAGCGGGTACCCCTATTGTCGATGATTCAATGGATGCGACCGACAGTCGACAGAAACGAGGCCGATTGATCGTAGCCGGTGCTGCAGCATTCAGTACCTACTTTTGTATGTATGCCTTTCGCAAGCCATTCACGGCAGGTACGTTTGAAGATCAAGCGATCTGGGGATTGGGTTTAAAAACCGTATTGGTGATCTCCCAACTTCTCGGTTATATGCTGTCGAAATTCATTGGGATAAAAGTGGTCTCAGAGATGTCGCCGCGATATCGAGCAGCAGGCATTTTGGGATTGATTCTCTTTGCAGAACTTACGCTTGTTGGATTTGCATTGGCATCGCCGCCCTGGCAAGTGGGCATGATGTTCCTCAATGGATTGCCGCTCGGAATGGTGTTCGGTTTGGTGCTGTCCTATCTTGAGGGAAGAAGGCACACCGAAGCGCTTTCGGCCGCACTATGCAGCAGTTTTATCGTCTCCTCAGGCGTGGTTAAATCGATTGGACGATGGCTCTTACTAAATTTTGAGATGAGCGAAAATGTAATGCCAATGATTGTGGGGGGGATTTTTTTTCCACCTCTATTGTTGGCTGTTTGGATGTTGCAAAAGACGCCTCCACCCGACGACGAAGATCGCCGTCAGAGGTGCGAGCGTAAAGAGATGAACCACCAAGAAAGACGTGACTTCGTCAACGCCTTTTGGCCAGGACTTGTGTTGCTCGTCTTTGTTTACGTTATCGTTACGGTACTGCGTACCATTAGAGATGACTTTGGTGTGGAAATATGGAAGGACCTCGGAGTTGGAGAAACTCCTTCAATATTTGCAGTTTCGGAAACCATCGTAGCTTTCGCCGTCACGTTCTTGACGGGCTGTATGATTCTGATCACCGACAATCTTCGGGCGCTTCGCACTGCGTTTTGGTTGATGTCGGTCTTCTTTGCGGTGTGTGTTGCTGCATCGATGTTGCAAACCGCCTCTTCCCTGACACCATTAACGTTTATGGTGTTAACTGGTATTGGTCTGTACGTTCCCTACGTAGCGTTTCACACGACCATTTTCGAACGAATCATTGCCGCGTCAAAGAGACCCAGCAACCTCGGATTCTTGATGTACTTGGCCGACTCCATCGGCTACCTCGGTTATGCGATTGTCATGGTATTTCGTTCGGGCACTCAACGCATCGAATCTGTTCTGCCATTCTTTCAATGGACTCTAGTGGCCGGTTCCACTTTCTCGATCATTGCTCTAGTCGTTGCGCTTCTCTATTTTCAGCGACGGCTACGACCGGCGATCAACATGAATTACTGAGGAGATTGACTTCATGGTAGTCAAGTTGCAGGAACAACCCGAGCCGAGATCGTCGATAGCTGCAGTCTTTCATGGTCCACATAAGTTAATGGAGTTGCAAGCCTTTCCCTTGCCACAACTTGGCGACAGTGAAGCGCTCGTGCGACTGACCTGTTGCACAATCTGTGGTAGCGACCTGCATACCATTCAAGGTGTGCGCAATGAACAAACTCCGACCGTATTGGGGCATGAGTCTATCGGAGTTATCGAACGAGTCGGACGTCCGGCCCCGCTTTATCTCGATGGGAAAGAACTGCAAATTGGGGATCGAATCACTTGGTCCGTCGCCGTCTCATGTGGTGATTGCGATCGTTGCTTGATGGGCTTGCCGCAGAAGTGTCGCGAGTTGTTCAAGTACGGGCATGAACGGGCCTGCGGTCCGTACGCGCTTAGTGGTGGAATGGCCGAGCATATGGTGTTGCGAAAGGGGACTGTTTTGGTCCAGCTTTCATCGAAAATACCAGATGCAGTTGCCTGTCCTTCTAACTGTGCCACGGCAACTGTGATGTCCGCCTTTCATCGAGTGCCAAGCATTTCAGGCAGACGAGTCCTTGTTTTTGGGGCTGGAATTCTAGGGCTCACTGCCGTTGCGATTGCATCAGCCAGAGGCGCTTCAGAAATAGCTATCGTCGATACCAATGACCAACGATTGCAGCTAGCCCTCAAGTTTGGTGCGACACACATCGTCCCCTGGTCCGATACCTCAACGGGTATTGATTCGCAATTCAACGACCAACATGCTGGCAAGCTGTTTGACTTCGTGCTCGAACTATCAGGGGCTGCGAGTGCGGTGGAGGCCGCAGTTCGATTGGCCGATGTCGGTGGTCACGTAGCGCTCGTCGGAAGTGTTATGCCAAGTCGTCCTGTGAGTATTGACCCTGAGCAAGTGATTCGAAAGTGCTTGTGTATCTTTGGTATCCACAATTATGCACCCCAGGACTTACTCGATGCTGTTCAATTTCTTGAACGGCACTGGAAGGACTTCCCTTTCGAAGAACTTGTTGAACAACGATTCTCTTTAACGGACATTAATTTGGCGGTTGAGTTTGCAACGCACCAACGACCGATTCGCGTCGCCATACTCCCCTCCCCTACCCTCAATCCTAAGGAGTTTGAAAACATGATTGAAACGGAGTCTTCGGCCGACAAGATCGCCATGTTGTTCGAGCAACGAGGCATGTCTCAATACGGAGGCGAGGCTGTTTCACAATTGGAACATGCGTTACAGGCAGCAACACTTGCCGAAACAGAGAATGCCCCTGCTGAACTCATTGTTGCCGCGCTTTTGCATGATGTTGGACACTTGTTGCACGACTTACCTGCTGATGCACCAGATCAAGGGGTCGATGATCATCATGAGAACTCAGGGCAACATTTCTTGCGCCAGAATTTCCCTGCTGCAGTCGTCGAACCTGTCCGAATGCATGTCGACGCAAAAAGATATTTGTGCACCGCGGAGCCTGGCTATCTCGAGCAGTTGAGTGAACCCTCAAAATTGAGTCTACAATTACAAGGGGGCCCAATGAGTGCAGAGGAATGCCAGCAATTCGAGTCAAACGAGTTTTATAAAGAGTCTCTACGATTGCGGCGTTGGGATGATCTGGCCAAGATACCTGAGCTAGCAACTCCGACATTGAAACACTTCATGCAATACGTTCAAAAAGTGGCCCGTCATTGAGGCATCGGATCGGTTTTTTCTCGTAGGCTCCAACATGACTAAGAATTTTGACGTTGCCGTGATTGGTGGTGGAATTGTCGGCTTAGCGCACGCGTGGCTGGCGGCCGAACGGGGTTTGCGGGTTGTCATGTTGGAGCGTAATGCGCGAGCAGAAGGAGCAACGGTTCGCAATTTCGGAATGATCTGGCCCATTGGGCAACCGCACGGAGAGTTGTTAACGATAGCATTGCGATCGCGGCAATGGTGGCTGAAGTTGCACGACGAAGGGGTGCTTGAAATCGAGCCGTGTGGATCGATCCATGTGGCTCATCGCGATGATGAATTGGCCGTGCTGAATGAATTTGTGGAATTGCAAAAAAGTGTCAGAACCGACGAGTTTCGACCACAAATGCTGTCGGCTGTAGAGGTACTGCTAAGAGCACCCCTGGTGCAGCAAGCGAAGTTGGCAGGGGGAATGTTCAGCAACAGCGAGCTGCGTGTGAATCCGCGAACGGCCCCAGCGAAGATATCTCAATGGCTCAGCGAGTCAAAATCCGTAGCGATTGAATTTGACACTTCGATTACCCAAATTGAAGGCAATAGCATTACCAGTAGCGACGGACGAAATTGGCAAGCGGACCGCATTGTTATTTGCAGCGGTAGCGATTTGCAGTCACTCTTTCCTCGCGAATTTGCCGCGAGTGAATTGAAATTATGCAAATTGCAAATGCTCAGTGTGGACATTGGAGCCCAGCAGCAGGTAATGCCACATATCGCCAGCGGATTGACCCTGCGACACTACTCGTCTTTTCTAGCCTGCCCATCGCTGAAGTCCCTGCAAGCAAGAATTCAACTGGAAGCGCCGGAATTGGATCGTTTGGGCATTCACGTTATGGCGTCAATATTTCGGTCAGGGAAAGTAATCCTGGGCGACTCCCACGAATACGGTGAAAATATTTCGCCATTTGATAAGTCTGAAATCGATGATTTCATGATTCGGGAGCTACGAAAAGTGGTAGATCTGCCCAATTGGAACATTCGGGAAAAGTGGAGTGGAATTTATGCGAAGCACCCAAAGTTACCCATCTATGAAAAAGACATCACTGACGCCGTCAGTATCGCAGTGGGGACCGGGGGTGCTGGCATGACAATGAGTTTTGGATTGGCTGAACGAGCCTGGAACCGATGGTTGGGAGAAACCAGTGAATACGCATTGTGAGCATTTGCGGGCAGTCGTCCTCGATTGGGCGGGCACGACCATCGATTTCGGGAGTTGTGCCCCGGCGATCGTTTTTCAGAAAGTTTTTGCCGCGCGAGGCATTGAGGTTTCATTGACTCAAGCTCGTGAACCCATGGGGATGGCAAAACGAGAGCATATTGCCGCAGTGGCCGCGATTCCCGATATCGCCCTAAAATGGCAGCAGCGGTGGGGCCGGTCATGGGATGAGACCGATATCGATACGATGTATGCAGAGTTCTTGCCATTGCAGCTATCCGTGTTAGGACAATACTCCCAACTCATTCCTGGCGCGGCTGCGGCGGTCTCGGCAATGCGAAATATGGGGCTGAAAATTGGTTCTTCCACGGGATACACACATGCCTTGATGGAAGTCGTTTCGGAGGCGGCGCGGCTGCAGGGATATGAGCCTGATTGTGTACTGTGCGCAGAAGATGCGCCTCGTGGACGTCCTGCACCCTATTTGTTGTTTGAGGCGGCCAAACGACTTGATGTATATCCCATGTGGCGGATCGTTAAAGTCGACGATACGGTCGTCGGTATTGAAGCAGGAAAAAATGCTGGTAGCTGGACTGTTGGCATTTCCAAAACAGGTAATGGTGTGGGTTTATCGCAGCAGGAATGGAACGACCTGTCGCTTGCTCAAGCAGACCAACTGCTGCAACATGCCGAGAGTGCACTAAGGCGAGCTGGCGCGCAGTACGTTGTGGAGTCGATAGCGGAAGTGCCTGCGGTGCTCATGGAAATCGATCGGCGTGTGGCCCAGGGCGAACGACCGCAGTGACCAAGGATTGCCGCCGCGCGGATTTGAATCTCCGCGCGCTTTCCAAAGCGGGGATGGCTAGGTCAGCATCGATTCGGCCAGTTCGCTGAGGTAACGATAAGTGTGGTTCAAAACTTGGTTGTACGACAAGTGCTCGACTTCCTCACCGAGAACCTCTGCTTCCAAGTAGCCATCATAACCAGCCGACATTAACAACCGCACTATTTCGCGGATGGGAACGCGACCATCACCAAGCAAGCATCGATTTTGTTCACCCAGCGGCAAGTGTTTGCCGTCGCCGAGTTGTACGATGCGGATATGTCGCACGATATCGGGGAGCCAATCCAAAATTGTGGGATCGAACCCAAGGTGGTAGGTATCAAGTACTAGCCCCACATTGGAACGGCTGAGTGACCCAATCACATCGAGCGTTTGACGCACATCATTGACGATTGTCCAGTCAGCGCCACATCCTGGGTGCATGGGTTCGACGGCCAGTGAAACCCCTACAGCATCTGCCGCCTCGCTCAGCTCTTCAAATGCCGAAAGGATCATTCGGCGGGCATGATTTTTCGTGTGATTATTTCTTCCACCAGAAAGCAAAATTACATTTTTCGCGCCAACTTGGGAAGCCAATTGGACCGCGTCGAGTGCGTCACACAAACTATCGTGGTAACTACGGCCATCGCTGCCAGTAAAGCCACCTGCCCAGGAGACGCTGGAGACTTCCAATTGGTGTTCGGCAAGAAGTTCGACGGCCTTTTCCGTGCCATACTCCACCAGCTTGGGACGCCATAGGCCAATGCCTTTAAAGCCCAATTCTGACAGAGCCAGAACATCTTCCTCGAACGACCAGCGGTAAGTCGTCAACTCGTTGATTGCCAGCTTCACCATCCGTGTTGCTACCGGCTTGCGCTCAAAAAAGGGTGAGGGAGTTGCGCTACAAAAATGATGCAGCGGCGGTCTCCACAGGATTGAAAAGGTAACTTCGATGGGCCCAGTATGCCGAGGTCGAGCGGCGGTGTAAAGAAATGTTTGGGCTTGAAAAAAAAGTGTTTACGATTTCCGTGTATTGGTCTAGACAGCGGTGATATCAGTCGCTTTTAAATCAGCGGGTGGAACAGCCACACCCTATTTCATGTAGGGGAGCCTTCTCCCGAGTCGGCGGGCCGAATTGAGTTGATCCTCTAGATTTTCTCGGCTCACAAAGGTCTCTCCGATTGTCAACAATTCTTCCACGTCAAATTCCGCATTCTCACGTTTTACGAGCACGGCTTCAACTTCTTCATCAATGGCAGCCAACCATGCAGGAACGTCGAGGCCGGCTCCTGTTGGATGCCGCGTTAACAAGTCGGCTTCCTGTTCGATAATTTCGAAAGCGCGACTCTTGCGCTTCGATTCTGCATCAACAATTGCAGGCTCGACGAGTGCTTGCATGCGATCAATGGTCATCGGTTGTACGAATCGTTCAAGAATGCGATCTGCCACCGTGGGCATTTGCATCGAATAGAGCGATTGCATTTCTCGCAAACGCTGCACATAGATGTCCGCCTCAGCACCGATGCGATCCGAGAGCGATCTGCGCCAAATCATGGCGGCTGGATCCATTTCCGAACGAACCAAAATTTCGTGCGCCCACATTACGGGACGAAGGTTCCAGGCAATGCGATCGTACCGTACACGGAGTCGCAGAAAATCCAAGAAAGTGTAGATCAATTCACCGCGATCACTCTGAGTCGTAGTACTGTTGTAATCACGATATTCAATGTGATGGTCTAAGATCGACTCAAAGACAATCCCCAAGAATCGTTCCGCGGCGGGTACCGACAACGTTGTTCCGAGGTCTTGAATCAACGACCATTCTTCTGCCTCCTGGGGATCTTCCATCAACCGCTCCAACCAGCGGCCAACACCTTGATGCAAGATGGCTCGCACGTTGGAGATTTTCAAAAACGTTTGGGTAAATACTGGTTCACCGTAACGTTGAACAAAAACTACCAATTGTTCCCAGGACTGTTTTTCAGCAACCGATTCCAGCGCCGAAAGTCTTAACGTACGACTATGCGCCAACCAGCTTCCCAGCAGCGTCTCAGTTAGTTTCTCCAGTAATGGAATAACGGTCTCATCTTGATTGTTGGCGTCCGAGTCGGGCCAATGTCGAACTGTATTTACGAGTGCCGAAACGAGTGCACGAAAACCAATTCGAAAGAGATTGTCAAACTCGGTAACTGCACCGGGACCAATGGGATTCTGTTGTTCCATTGCCCGCGCGGTTTCAATTAATCGACAAGCTTCGACAAAGTGTCCGCAACGGGGTAACCATTGCAATAAATGCGTAAGTACTCGCTGACGCAATCGAGCGGCAACGATCTTGACGGGATCACCGCCGCGGCTCAGTGGAATATACAGCAAGTTCTTGGTTTGAACGGTAGCCAGTAGAGCTGAGTATTGTTTGGTAACTCCTTCTGAATCACCTGCGATCAAGGCAGCAAACAATCGAACCGCGCGTTGATCGTCGTCGCCAAGCGCATTGAGCACGGCATCCGCGAGTGCTGGATCGTTTGTTTCTGCAGCAAGAATGCCGCTAAGCAATCTCCTAGCGTCTGACATATCGACCGTGGTTGAAATGATTCGCTCTACCAAAGCGTCTCGCACCAGTCTCCGCCGATCGTAGCGGGTCATGGAATCGCCATCGGCGCCGCCAGGACGAATCTCGTAGGAGCTGACCGAGTGGAGCAACTCCAACAGCGCCGTGCGATTTTCAGCGGCACGTTGGCCCCAGGAGGCCAGCATGTCACGTCGCCAGGGGAGTACCCCTGGGTCGTTTTGATTTTGTGATTCAGAGTTGGCCACATCACGCATGTCCGCAGCCACAACCCACAGTCGAGACAGCGATTCGAGAAAGTTGAGGTGGTCGGTCAGACGCCGCGATTCGGCTTCCAGTTCATCTTGGCTGCCCTCGTCGTATTCAAAAATCGCCCCATCAAAACCATCGTTTGTGGTGTCGTTGTAGGTCACACCTTCGTAGGCCGCATCAAAAAGTCCACCTTCTTCTTCGCTGTCAGCTGTTTCGAGCTCGATATCCCAGTCCCGTTGCTGAGGACGTTGAGTGAGCGAAAAAATGGGAGTCGACCAAAAGGCTTCTGCATTGGCTTCGAGATAATCAAAGAATTTACGCACTAACGACCAAGGGCGCTCCAATGATTCCGGAGCGCGTCGAGGCGATGCCAAGCAAGCAGCTCGAAGGCGCGATAACCAACGTTCTGCCAACTGTGGCAAGGAACAATTGCCCCTCCGCAGCCCGACTTTATCAGCATGGCTGAGCCAGTGAACCAGCAACGCCATGGACGCCACAAAATCTTGACGTTGCAATAGTGCGTCGACAACTAGGCCATAAGCTCGCGGTGAGTCAAATAACTCGGCATGAGGGGCCCAAAATTTCACATCCCCTGACGCAGCACCACCGCGATGCCATAAGCGCAAAGCTTGTGCGACCAGGCGAGCCGATCGATAGCTATCAAAGGGATCCACTGCCTGTAGTGCTTCGACAGTGTGAGCAGCAAACTGACGCCACCAGCTCGCCGCTTCCTCAAATTGTTTCTCCATGGCGTCGTACAGCACGGAATCATCTTGAGCGGCAGCTTCGCTCCAGACCCCCGCGATGTAGGCAAACAATTGTTCCATCAAAGCGATAAGATCGTCGACTCGATGATCGTGGGTGCCGCTTTCAGGTCCAGCAAAACGGGTAAAATTGCCTCCGAACCCCAGGATGCACCAAGGGTCCACCAACGCGCCACACTCGATGCCGCGATGAATCAGATCGAGCGCCTGTTTGGGGACGGCGGCAGATTTTTCCAAGCGACCCTCGCGCAGATCTCGCGTTCCCAGCGTCAGCAGGCAATCAATTCGGCAAGTTAATCGTGCCGAGGGAACGGGAACGACATCTACCTGACGTTTGGCGGCATCAGGATATCCCATTCTGGCATAGGTGCGGGCCAGATGAACATGTTGCAACTGAGTAGCCCGGCGATTCGCTAGGGCTGCATTGAGGTGCTGGCGGGCGGCGCCAAAAGGCTGACGTCTCCGTTTGGATTCTTCACGCAAGCGATCTGCATGGGGGCCCGTCATCCGGTCCAGTAGGTCGTCGTAAAAAGCATCTCGATAGGCAGCGATAGGTGCCATCAACGATGCTAGGGTGACGGTAGAATCATGGGCGCCCGGTCCCCAGCCGCTAACTCCAGAAGCCATTAAAATGGTACCGGCAAGAACGGCAGAAGCCTCTGTGAGGAGTTCATCGCGGCAGGGTGCGTCCGTTTCACTGGGACGCGGCGAAACAGGGTCGACTCGGCTGAGCAGTGCGTCGATCGTCACCTGTTGCAAGACAAATCGTCGATATCTACCATCGTGATCGATGAGATTCGGGTCCCATTGCCCAAAATGGTAATTGGGACGACGGTTGACTGGATGATCAAAATCATAGGCGCGTGGATCAAAAGCCAGTTCATCCAACAGGTCGAAATCAAAATGTGCCGCTCTCAGCACAGTACTATCGGTTTCTCGCAGAATCTCTAGCGTCCGCGTAATCAGGTTTCGATACGGTACTTCAGCCACGCCCGCGTTAACGATGAAGAGCGGAACAGGACGAGTCCATTCATGTTTGTAGGGTTCGCCGACTCGATTTTCCAACTGAGGAATTGGGCGAAAACCGACGAAGTCGTTGAGCGTCTGAATAGCTTTGGGAAGAATTCGGTCGGTTTCCTCCCATGGTGCACCGACTCGCAGGATCGCTTCAGCGCATCGCCCTAAGAAAAAACCGTTGAAAATGCCTTCGGGCGCCTGGTGAAATAGCAAATCACGGTGAAAGTCGATATAAGCTGGCAGCAAATCGCTCCAAACCAACCGTATAACTTGTTTGGCTTGCGAGAGATCTTCAAATGCAGCGCTGGAGCCCTGGAGCTCTGCGAGAGAGTCTTTCAGCCACTGGCCGACAACCAGCCAAGGCGGCATTCCGGAGAAGGGATCCCCCGCAGCAGCGATTCCGTGGAGAAAATTAAGGTTGCTGAGCGTCGCTGGGTCGCTATGTCCCGACGAAAAATTGAGATAACCCACAACCTGGGATATTCGGTCGTGCGGCGGTGGAGGTGGCAGAGCGGCGGCCATGGCACCCTTGGTGTAACGGTTCGGAACGGAAACCGGGAAGGATTCCAGGACGCTAACCCATGAAATAGCGGGAAAGCACCACGAACCATCCCAGGCTCAGCAGGAGGAATTCAGAAGTTTGTTGTAAATGAGTCTGCCCCAATCTAGAAAACGAATGGCTGACGGTCTAGGCGGGCAAAGGCAACGAAATTCCAGATAGAAATACAAAACGGCTCGGGCAAAGCAGCGAAGGTCCGCAACTTTCAGCCCGAGCCGTTAAGACGACCGCAGTCAAAACTATTTCTTGGCAGCTTTCTTGGCAACCGGTTTAGCGGCTGGCTTGGTGGTTTTCTTCGCTACTGGCTTGACTACAGCTTTGGGCGCTACCTTGGGAGCAACTTTTGCTGAGGTTTTGGCAGCAGGCTTCACAGCTGCTTTGGCTGCTGGCTTGGCAACGGGCTTAGCCGTTTGCTTGACTGCAACGGCTTTGGTCTCAGCCTTCTTAGTGACCTTGGTTGCTGGCTTTGCGACTGGCTTGGCAATCGACTTTGCAGCAGCCTTTGGAGCGGCTTTGGTTGCAGTGGCTTTAGCTGTTGATTTCTTGACTGCTGTCGTCATGACATTCTTCGCCGCTAGTGCGGCGCCCTTCTTGGTTGATTTTTTGGCTGATCCTTTGGATGCCTTGCTCCGTATATTCGGCATATCCGCACCAAAAATATTAGCCCATCCGTCCGCATACTTGGCATTACTGCCGACTCGAGTGATTGTCATGCTCTAAAAGTCCTCCGCTTGCGCGAAAATGGTGAAACAAATCTTAGTGAGAACCGGCCAAGCCCTCTCCAAGACAAACAAAAATTTACCCACGAATGCTCTTGTAACGAAAGCGATTTGAATCGTCTTCCGACAGTCCTAAACGTTCCTTACGACTATTCTCATACACTTCAAAGTTCCCTTCGCACCAGTAAACTTTTGCATCTCCTTCAAAAGCGAGAATGTGCGTTGCCAAACGATCAAGGAACCAGCGGTCATGGCTGGTGACCACAACGCAACCAGCAAAATTCATGATCGCTTCCTCCAAAGCGCGTAAGGTATCGACGTCCAAGTCGTTGGTTGGTTCGTCAAGCAATAATACATTGCATCCCTGACGGAGCAACTTTGCGAGATGGACACGATTGCGTTCACCGCCCGATAGGTAACCTACTTTTTTCTCTTGGTCGGTCTTTTTGAAGTTGAACTTGGATACATACGAACGCGCGTTAATGCTACGTCCACCCATGTCGAAAGTCTCGTGACCGCCACTTATCTCCTTGAATACTGTGTTATCCGGAGAAAGCGCGTCGCGGCTTTGATCGACATAGCCCATCTCCACGGTCGGTCCGACCCGAATAACGCCGCTATCGGGTGATTCTTGTCCGGTAAGCATGCGGAAGAGGGTTGTCTTCCCTGCCCCGTTGGGACCGATCACGCCCACGATGCCACCTGCTGGCAAACGGAAACTGAGATCTTCTATTAGTACTTTCTCGCCAAAACTCTTGTTCAGATTGTTGACTTCGATGACCAATTCACCCAGGTGTTTGCCTGGTGGGATCTGAATCTCAAGTTCATCAGGAGTTTCGTCGAATTGCTCCGCCGCCATCTGTTCGTAGGCGCTAATACGCGCTTTGCTTTTGGCTTGACGCGCCTTGGGGCTCATGCGAATCCATTCCAATTCGCGAGAAAGGGTTCGCTCGCGGGCTTTCTGTTGTCGCTTTTCGAGAGCCAAACGCTTTTCTTTCGCTTCCAACCATGCCGTGTAGTTGCCCTCGAAAGGAATTCCCTTGCCACGATCGATTTCGAGGATCCACTGAGCTACGTTATCCAGGAAATAGCGATCGTGAGTTACTGCGACCACGGTCCCCGGATAATTGTGCAAGTGTTGTTCTAGCCACGCGACCGATTCGGCATCCAGATGGTTCGTCGGTTCGTCCAGAAGAAGTAAGTCGGGTTGGCGAATCAACAACTGGCAGAGAGCCACACGTCGCTTTTCACCGCCCGATAGTTTCGTCACGGCCGAATCACCAGGAGGCAAATTCATCACGTTCATCGCCACTTCAACTTGGCGATCTAATTCCCAGAGATTGCTCGCATCGATGGTATCCTGCAGCCGCGCCATTTCGTCGCAGAGCTTTTCCATCTTGACGGGATCGTCAATTTCTCCCAGCAGAACGCTGATTTCGTTATAGCGATCCATAATTGCTTGTCGTTCTGCCACAGCCACCTGAACATTTTCAGCGACCGTTTTGGAAGGATCCAAATCGGGTTCCTGAGACAGGTATCCCACTGTGTAGCCCGAAGTGAGCTTGGCCGTCCCTTCGAATTCCGTATCTTGACCTGCCATGATTCGCAGCAGAGTAGACTTCCCGGTACCGTTAGGTCCCAGAACGCCAATCTTGGCACCTGGGTAGAAAGCTAACCAAACGTTATCCAGCACCACTTTGGGGCCGTGTTTCTTGGTCAGGTTTTCAATTTGATAGATGTGGTGTTTTCCCATCGCTTCTGTTTATTCCCATTCAATCGTTGCCGGGGGTTTGCTACTGATGTCGTAGCAAACTCGGTTGACACCTTTAACTTCGTTAATAATTCGAGTGCTAATTCTCGCGAGTAATTCGTAGGGCAAACGGCTCCAGTCGGCTGTCATGAAGTCGTCTGAATTTACGCTGCGAACGGCGATTGCGTTTTCGTAGGTCCTCGCATCCCCCATCACGCCGACACTCTCGACAGGCAACAGGACCGCAAATGACTGACTCGTTTGGCGATAGAGTCCTGCCGCTTTGATTTCATTGACAACAATGGCATCGGCTTCCCGCAGGACCGCCAATCGTGCTTCGGTGACTTCGCCAAGGCAGCGAACTGCCAGCCCCGGCCCGGGAAACGGATGGCGCCATACAAGCGTCTCTGGTAATCCTAATTCGCTTCCCAAACGTCGAACCTCGTCTTTAAACAAATCTCTCAACGGTTCTATCAATTCGAACCCAAGTTGCTCTGGGAGTCCACCCACGTTGTGGTGCAGTTTAATAGTTGCTGCGGGGCCATCTTTGGCAGCGCCACTTTCGATAACATCAGGGTAGAGAGTTCCCTGCGCAAGAAAATGGGCATCTTTGATATTTTTGGCTTCCGCCTTAAAGCAGTCAATAAATGCGTAGCCGATGCGTCGACGTTTTTCTTGCGGCTCGGTGATCCCGGCCAGAGTATTCATGAACCGTTCGCGGGCATCAACAACGTGCAGATCCGCCTTGAAGTGATTGGTGAATTCGGCGATGACGGCCGCTTGCTCGTCTTTTCGAAGCAGGCCATTGTCAATCAAGATGCAGGAGAGCTGCGAGCCGATGGCTTTATACAGCAAGGCCGCAGTGACTGCCGAGTCAACGCCGCCAGAAAGACCACAAATGACCCGATTCGATCCGACTCGCTCGCGAATGCCTAGAATTGCGGCATCAGCAAAATCTCCCAGATGCCAAGAACCATCACAACCGCAAACATTCATGACGAAATTGTGCAGAATCTGGCTACCGAGTGGCGTATGAGTGACCTCGGGATGAAACTGCAAGCCATAAAAATTTAGATCGCGATGTTTGACTGCTGCAAAAGGGCATGTATCAGTTTGAGCAAGCGGGATGAATAAATCTCCGACGCTGGAAACTTGATCGCCGTGGCTCATCCATACATCGGTTTCTTCTGGCAAGCCAACAAACAGATTTTCATGCTGAACCACTTGGCAAGTGGCTCGCCCAAATTCTCGGCTCGATGCTCGATGGACTTGTCCGCCCAGAATATGGCAGGCTAACTGCATTCCATAACAAATTCCCAGCACTGGAATCCCCAGTTCAAAGAGTGCTGGATCGCATCGCGGTGCTCCATCCTCATAGACACTGCTGGGGCCACCCGAGAGAATAATGCCGCGTGGTGCGAGTTCAGCAATTCGCGAAGCGGGCAGATCGTGCCGCACGATTTGACAGTAAACATTCTGCTCGCGAACGCGACGAGCAATCAACTGTGCGTACTGCGATCCAAAATCAAGGACGATAACTCGCTGGTCCGTCAATGCGGCATCGCCTAACGTAATCTCTCCGGGCATACTCATGAATGTGTTTTTCGCTGTTAAGGACGAGAGCTTTCGAAACGCACAGGAGTTCGGGGATACCCTTGCGGGGAAAATCGCTGCGGGAAGAATCACGAAGTATAGGAATGCGCGAAATGACTCCCAAGGGGCCTACCTCGATTCCTTTTCTCTTCTTAGTCCACAAACAAGAGATTTTTGTCAGTGAATATTCTGGTGACCAATGATGATGGCGTTTATGCGCCCGGGTTGGCTGCGCTTGCTGGCCAATTGCAACATTTAGGAAATGTCCTGATCGCAGCCCCGGCAACCGAGCAAAGTGGCGTGGGACATTCGATAACGTATCTCACACCATTGATCTGCAAAGAAATTTTTCGTGACAATCGCCGCTGGGCTTGGGCCGTAGAGGGATCGCCTGCAGATTGCGTCAAATTGGCCATCGGTCAACTATGCTCGGTCAAACCCGATCTGGTTGTCAGTGGTATTAACAATGGTCTCAACGCGGGGATCAATGTGCTCTATTCGGGAACTGTGGCCGCCGCCGTAGAAGGAGCATTTTTTGGAGTACGCAGCTTCGCAGTTAGTTTGCAATACGATCCTCAGGCGGATTTCCAAGCTGCTGCGGTGGTCGCTCGAAACGTCATCGGAGGCATTCTGAAGCAGGACCCCCCGGCTGGAAGTCTATTCAATATCAATATTCCGACCGCCGCCACGCTCGCCAGCGCCGAAGTTAAGGTGGTGCCTATGGGGCTAGAGCAATATGGCAGCACGTACGAGAAACGAACCGATCCGGGAGGCCGCGACTATTACTGGGCGACCTGGCGCCCGCCTGCAGAGCTTATCCCAGATGGCACGGATGTGACCGAATTGCGATTAGGAAACGTTACGGTCACGCCCCTGCAATTCGACCTCACCCGGCGCGAACGCTTGTCGGAAATGCAAAACTGGGGACTAAAGGCCTGAGAACCGTCAAATCTTGTTGCTTTTTGCGATTTCGCACTAGTTGATTAGGGCGCATAATGCAGCAACGTTTCGGCGAACTCTGACTTCTTGAGGCTCGCCCCATTCTGCTCTGGTTCCCTTTTGGCTTACCCACACTCTCCGCTGATGCAACTTCCAATCGTTAAAGACCAACCCATGTTGGCCCCGCGTGGGACCGAAGAATCATCCGGTGCACGAGGCCGATATGCGGTGATCAGTCTCGGTTGTCCGAAGAATCTTGTTGATACCGAACAGATGCTGGGACGCCTGCAACACGATGGGTACTCGTTGACTGATAATCCCGAGGGAGCAGACTTTGTCGTCGTCAATACGTGTGGTTTCATCGACGCAGCGCGGGCTGAATCCCTCGGCGCAATTGACGAGATGCTGCAACTAAAACGTCAAGGCAAAATCCGAGGCGTGATCGTGAGTGGCTGCTTGGCAGAGCGACAACGGGATTCGCTGCTCAAAGAACGTCCTGAAATCGATGCCCTGATCGGTGTTTTTGGTCGCGATGAGATCGTGGCAGTCGCAGATCGTTTGATAGGAGGTATGGACGAACAACGCACTGTGTTTCGCCCCGCTCCCATTCGTGCACTTCCCGACAACTTTCGTATGGCGGTCACTCCCCGACACTTTGCCTATATGAAAATTTCCGAAGGCTGCGATCGCCTTTGCACCTTCTGCGCTATTCCCAAAATGCGCGGCAAACACGCCAGCAAGCCACTAGAACAGGTCGTAGCAGAGGCAAAACTGTTAGCCGATTCGGGTGTGCGCGAAATGGTAATCGTTGCACAAGACACGACCTACTATGGGATGGATCTGTATGGTCAACCCCGATTGTCAGATCTCCTTGTCGAGTTAGACAAAATCGACGGACTCGATTGGATTCGATTGATGTATTTCTATCCGATGTACATCGACGATCGTTTGATTGATACGATTGCCTCTGCCCAACGAATCCTGCCCTATATCGATATGCCTCTTCAGCACGCTAGCGATAGTATGCTCAAGCGCATGTCCCGCCGGGTCAATCGAAAAGACACCGAAATATTGCTGGAAAAGATGCGGTCGAAAATCGACAACTTGATCATGCGAACGACTTTTATTACCGGATTTCCTGGGGAGACGGATCAGGATTTCAAAGAACTCGCCCAATTTGTTGAAGAACAACAATTCGAACGCTTGGGTGTCTTTACCTATTCATATGAACCCGACACGCCAGCGGCAAAGCTGCCCGATCACATAGATCAAAAAGTCAAAGAACAACGACGCGACGCATTGATGCAAGTCCAACAAGAGATTGCCTTTCAGCGCAATGCGGACATGGTGGGTCAAGCGACGGACTTTATTATCGACAGTCCTCTCGAGGACCAACCGGGTGTTTGGTTGGGCCGCTCTTTTGCAGACGCGCCCGAGATTGATGGTGTCGCTTATATTTCTGAAACGGATGAATTCGCACTACAGCCAGGTCAAATGGTCTCTTGTGAAGTTGTTGTTTCACAGGGTTATGACTTGGTAGCTGTTCCCGTTGCCGAGCCACGCTAACCCGATGCCCCGATGCCAAGCCAGCATTGTTGATAAGGAAAATACGATGTCCAGCGTGTCCAGTCAGCCCACCGTTTCCATTTGGAACGTTCCAAATTCGCTCACTGCGGCTCGCTTCGTCCTATCCATTGTCGTCTTTGTGTTGATCGCAGTCACTTGGTTTTGGGCGGCACTTATCTGTTTTGCGATTGCGGCCGGCACCGATTGGATCGATGGTTATTGGGCCCGTCGCTATGGACAAGTCACTAAACTGGGGCGCATTTTCGATCCCTTTGTCGACAAAATTATTATCTGTGGGACCTTTATCGCCCTGGTCGGAGTCCCCGACTCGGGAGTTTCTCCGTGGATGGCAATCGTTGTCATGGGGCGGGAATTATTGGTGACTAGTCTGCGCGGGTTGATCGAAGGAGCGGGGGGCGATTTTTCCGCTAGCCAACTAGGCAAATGGAAAATGTTATTGCAATGTCTTGCGGTAATCGTGGTGCTGTGGACCCTCACTCAAGAAACTGTCACGTCAGGTGTGAATATTGCAAAAGTAGCAGTGATTTGGAGCGCGATCCTGCTGACCCTCTATTCGGGCATTGATTATCTTCTCACGGCAACTCGATTAATGCGCACCTCGCCTGAGCACTCCTAAGCTAATGATTTCCTTTCTGATCGTTTTTTTGTCGTTGCTGATTCTATTTGCGGCTGTCGCTTCGGTTGCGGCTTGGATCTTCACGTTTTGGAAACTGTCCCGACGTGAATCGGTTTGGCCTGCGAGCGGCCAGCAACCCTCTCCTGTCGGGCTGGCTGAGATTTTTTTCGCAATGGGCGCTTACTTGCTCGTCTCAGTTATTTTAGTGTCCAACTTTGCGCCTCCCTCGCTAGCGGATTCTGCAGGCGAAGTTGTCAGCAATACGTCGGGAAGCCAATTGGAGCCTGCTGTCTTGCAACCCGACGCAGAGGTTCCGGTTGCCGCGCCCCGTGACTCATTGATGCCCGACCTTTCCGTTATGGATAGCGAGTCCAGTACAGAGGCGCCGGCAAAACAAATCGACACACTGGATCGCTTCATTCCGATGATTCTGATCAACGATGTTGCATTGATTGTCGGATCAATCGCGGCGATCGCGTTTATTTCCTTTCAAGGTTATTCCTTTCGCAGCGTGGGGTTGTTGCCCGATGCCAATGCTTTCAAAGCGGGAATATTTGGCATCGTTTGGATTCTTCCGCCGACAATGGCTTTGCAGGCCTATCTAACCACACTGTTTCCGTATCACCATCCGCTACTGGATATTCTTAAGGAACCCCAGTCGCTGCAAGTCATCCTGGCGATGGGTTTAAGTTCCACTCTGGTTGCGCCGTTGGCGGAGGAGTTCTTTTTTCGAGGCCTTTTTCAAGGGTTTCTCGAACGAGTCTCGCGCGGGAGAAGCCAGGGCGGCCCTGCCGAAATCGATGTTTTGCCGAGTGCGCCTAGACTTTGGCCCATGGTGGCGGCAAGTTTGCTGTTTGCCTCAGTCCATTTCGGACAAGGCCCCGGGCCGATTAGCCTGTTTTTCTTTTCCTTGGGAATTGGCTATCTCTATCGACAAACTGGCAGCATTTGGCCGGGGATCATTGTGCACATGGCCCTCAACGGACTGTCCACCCTAGCAACAATGCTAGGGCCAGGACTCGAACCGTAGCACCAACTCTTAGACTCGAAACGTAGCATTGAATCATAGAGTCGGGCCAGCAAAAGTTGACAACTAGCCAACAGTTGGCGCCGTGGCTGATTTGTTCAACATCGATTGGAAAGTCTCGAAGAGATAGTGACTATCATGAGGACCCGCCGCCGCTTCAGGGTGATATTGCACACTGAAAGCTGCATGTTGGCGATGCCTTACTCCGGCAATCGTGTCGTCATTCAAGTTTCGATGGGTGATCTCAAGTTCATCGGGAAGCGATTCTGGATCAACCGCAAAACCATGGTTCTGAGTCGTGATTTCAACTTTGCCCGTGGATAGATCTAGGACGGGTTGATTTGCGCCCCGGTGTCCAAACTTCAACTTGAATGTCTTCGCACCGCAAGCCAGCGACAGTAATTGATGCCCTAGGCAAATCCCAAACACAGGAACGTTGCCAAGCAAGCCGCGGATCGTTTCGTGCGCATAGACCAACGGTTCCGGGTCACCTGGTCCGTTGGACAGAAAGACCCCATCGGGTTGATGCGCGAGAACTTCGGACGCGGTGGATGCACCTGGCAATATGGTGACGCGATTGCCTCGCGAGTAAAAATGTCGCGCAATGTTCCACTTCATGCCGTAGTCGAGACAAACCACGTGCGGACCGTTACCATCGGCAACGGATCCTGCTGGCACGGGTGTCCATTCATCGAGCGGTTGGCTCCACTGAACGGCTGCCGTGGGCATCACTTCGCGAACTAAATCTCGGCCGACCAGTCCGGGTGAATGTTGAGCTTTCGAGATGAGGCTAGCGTCATCCAGGTCGATAGTAGAAATGATGCCCCGCATGGCACCGACGGTTCGTATCCGACGTACCAGAGCGCGTGTATCGATTTCCGATATACCCACCAAGTTGTGTTTCTTCAGGTAATTGCTCAGCGAACCCTGTGCGCGGAAATTACTGTACTGGCGGCTGTCATGTCGAATGATGAAGCCCGCTAGCAAGGGCACGTTGTGCTCGATGTCAGATTCGGTGACCCCGTAATTTCCAATTTCAGGATAGGTCATGGTGACAATCTGACCACGGTAGCTGGGGTCAGTTAGAATTTCTTGATAGCCAGTCATCGAAGTGTTGAATACGACTTCTCCGGCAACTTCACCGGTCGCACCCAACGAGATTCCTTCGAAAACGGTGCCATCTTCAAGTGCCAACTTGGCCGGTTGGGCCGGCGTAGACATTTTGGAGGTCAACATGCCTGTCCGATGTTTTCGGTGTATTCCGTGAATGGGCAATCGCGCAAGCTCAGGCAATGACAAAGTGCCGGGCGCAATCGCAACCTTGTGTACACCGTCAGGCTAAACATTCCGCAGCAAAGCGACAAGGGACCCTGACGCCAGAAATTACTTGAATGCGTCGTCGTCGAACCCAGCCATTTGTGGGTCACTGGACCCAAAATCACCAAAACCACCATCATCGGCCGCAACAGGCATTTCATCCTCCATCATGCCATCATCGTCGGCCACTTCCCGCGCTCGCTGTTGAGCATCGTATTCTGCCTGGGCCGCTTCCATTTCCTTTTTACGTTTCTTGGCCTCTATCAATCCCACTACTGGAATAGATATGACAATGCCTAACAGCAGCAAAATCCAGGGTAGAAAGCTGATGGAGAGCACTGGGCACCATGGGAAAATAGAGTGGAAAAGTATGCGGATCGTTCGGGTCGTACCCCTAGTCTAATTTCTCTGGCAAGGAAAAACAACGAAAGTAAACGGGTTGATACCATTTCCGCATCGGTTAAAACTCGGCACAATCGTATCAACCGAACCTCGATCATCGGATCGGACGATTTCCCACGACCTCCGTCCCACGTATACCACTGATATGACCAACTCCGATTTGGCCACCCGCAAAGACGAAATTCGCAAAGCGGCCCACGCCGCTCGACGTGCTCAGGAAGATAAGGAGCAGGTCAGCACCCAAATTACCGATCGAGTACGCACACTTCCTGCCTACCAAGCAGCATCGACGGTAATGTATTACGTTGATGTGCGTGACGAAGTGCGCACTCGACAGGCTTTGCCAGAGGCCATCGCCTCAGACAAGCGGGTTGTCATTCCCTACTGTGTCGATGGCGAGTTAGAATTGTTCTTACTCGAATCGATGGATGAACTAGAGGAAGGCGCTTATCGCATTCTCGAACCGAAAGCTGCCTTGCGGTTGGTGCCAGAGAAAAACATTCCGGTGGAGCAGTTGGATCTGATTCTGGTCCCAGGTGTTGCCTTTGATCGCGAAGGTGGTCGAACCGGTCACGGCAAGGGTTACTACGACAAACTGCTCGAACATGCCAGACTCGATACGCCACTAGTTGCCTTGGCATTCGATTGCCAACTATTTGACTCGATCCCGATGCAATCTCATGACATTTTCATGGACTTGGTTGTGACCGAATCCGCGGTCTACAACGGTCGGGGACGGAAAGGTTAATTAAGTGAAAACTATGGCCGACCTGCACCAATTAGTAGACGACACCTATGCCGAGGGATTTCGTAGTATCTACGGCGAAGTGCTGATTACAGCTAGGGATGAAAAATGGTTGGATCATTGCCTCCATGCAGTGACGGGGCACGCATCCAGTACGATCCTTTGTGATTGTGAAGCGGGTGTCGCCCAGCGGATTGATGCTGAGGCGGCCGCGCAAGGGGCCACTCCCGATGGACGTCCCGGTGCGGTGGTTCAATTTCACGTGCCCCGGTTCCGCAAAGATCGTCGCGAGCATTTAGAAAAGGTGATGTTGGCTCGGCTCAGCCAAAATGTTCTGACGGCCCCCACTGCCCGATGCTTCAACCGACTCGATACGGAAGACTACTTTAAACTGGGGCGTAAGATCGCGCTGTTCGGTGATCGTCATCAATATCGCGAAGTTCGCTTTGGTCAACCAGGTTGGGTCATCCCAACTCTCGGTGGTGATTTCTTTCTATCGCGGCGATTTGGTTATCGCGATGGCGTGATGGGGGGGAATCTGTGGTTCTTTGGCGCTACAGAAGATGCAGCGCTCGAAGCGGCGGAAAAGGCTGCGATCGCTGCAGATATTTCGCCCGGAGTGATCACCACGTTTCCTGGGGGCGTCGCCGCCAGTGGTTCAAAAGCGGGCAGCAGCTATTCGTTTTTGATTGCCGCCACCTACGCAGAATATTGCCCCACGTTGCGAGAAAAAATGGGCGACCAATGTAAACTTCCCGCCGGTGTGAATTCAGTGATGGAAATCATCATGAATGGCTGCGATCTGGATAGTATTGCCAAGGCAACCGGAAATGCAATTCGAGCAGCAGCGGATACCGCAGGGCTGTTGCGAATTAGCGCAGGCAACTACGGCGGTCGACTCGGTAAATCGTTCGTTTATTTGCATCAAGTCATGTAGTAACAGGAACAACGCGTCTACAGATCTAATGACGCAGTGCCATTCCTAATCTCTGTTGGTACCATTCGTGTCGCAATGAAATCCTTTCTCGCCAGTTCCATTGCAAATCGTCTGTTCGTTTTCTGTTTTGTCTTAGTAATCGGTGTTTTACCTGCGTTGCACGGAGCCGAACGTCGGCCCAATGTCATTGTCGTGCTGGCGGATGATCAAGGTGCGGGTGATGTTGGTTGCTATGGAGCACAGGACCTCCACACTCCCCAAGTTGATCGCATCGCCGCAGCGGGAATTCGCTTTACTCAATTCTATTCGGCCGCACCGGTCTGCTCCCCCTCTCGCGCTGGCCTCCTAACCGGTCGCTGGCCGGTCCGCGCCGGCGTGCCAAGCAATTGTGCCTCACAAAAGGGAGCCGCGGGTGCGCTGCCTCCCGGAGAAATTACGATGGCGGAGGAGTTTCGTGACGCTGGTTACGCGACCGCCCACATTGGCAAATGGCACCTCGGTTACACTCCAGAAACCTCTCCCAATTCGCAAGGCTTTCAAGTTAGCTTTGGGCATATGGGCGGCTGTATTGACAACTATTCCCACTTCTTCTTTTGGAGCGGGCCCAATACGCATGACCTTTGGAAAAATGGCATCGAAGTCCATCGCGAGGGTGAGTACTTTCCAGACTTAATGACGAATGAAGCAATTGCTTTTATCGAACAAAATCAACAGCAGCCGTTCTTTTTGTATTACGCACTGAATACACCTCACTATCCTTATCAAGGTGACGCCAAGTGGCTAGAGCACTTTAGCGACCTGCCCTATCCTCGCAATTTGTATGCTGCCTTTCTAGCGTCACAAGATGATCGCATCGGCAGACTTCTCGACTGCCTCGATCAAACTGGCATTCGCGATCAAACCATAGTTGTCTTTCAGTCAGATAATGGACACTCCACCGAAGAACGAGCTCATTACGGTGGCGGCTCGGCAGGGAGCTACCGTGGTGCAAAATTCAGTTTGTTTGAAGGTGGTATTCGTTTACCAGCGATCATTTCGTGGCCTGGAAATTTGCCACAAGGACAAGTTCGTTCGCAAGTCGGACATGCTTGTGACTGGCTCCCAACGCTGCTGGATCTGGCCGGACTCCCGCCGTCCCAAGCAGACTTGGATGGAAAGAGCCTGAAATCAGTTCTGGTTGATCCGACTTCTCCAAGTCCTCATCAAGGTTCCGCGCTCCATTGGCAAGTGGGTACAGGAGCCAGTGCTGATTGGGCGGTTCGACTGGATGATTGGAAGCTGATCGGAAGAACTCGCGACACCACCGTCGGAGACGTCCGCTCACCGGTCGTAGAAGGTTATCTGGTAAACCTTGTGGAAGACCCAGCTGAAGCGACCAACCTCGCTGATGCGCAGCCCGATAAAGTACGTCAATTGACTGAAATGCATGAACGCCAGCTTGCTCTCCAAAATAATCCCACGCATCCATGAATAATTTTAGCGCATCGAGTGGTTCAAATCACGTTCCCACGGACGAATTCATCATTACGATTGACGGTCCAGCAGGGGCGGGGAAAAGTACAGTGGCACGTCAACTCGCTGCCTTGTTTGATTTCGCTTTTCTTGATACGGGTGCTATGTATCGAGCGGTGACACTTGCCTGTATCCGCAACAATACAGACTGGTCCGACTCAGTTGTGATCCGAGACATTGCTCAGTCCATACAGATTCGCTTCGCTAGTTCGCGCGTCTACCTAAACGACGAAGATGTGACCGAAGAAATCAGACTTCGTGATGTTGGAACATGCATTCATTATGTTGCCGACAACCCGGGAGTACGCAGCGTCCTCAAGGGCCTACAACAAAGAATTGGCCGTGGCCAAAAAATTGTTACTGAGGGAAGAGACCAGGGGACCGAAGTCTTTCCAGAAGCTCAATGCAAGTTTTTTCTAACCGCACAGAAGGAAACGCGAGCTGAACGTCGAACGAACGAGCTCCGCGACCGAGGCCACGATGTCGAATATGAACAAGTCCTAGCGGATCAAGAAGAACGAGATCGCAAGGATAGCGTGCGACCGGTCGGCGCATTGCGCCCGGCCGCCGATGCCGTAATCATCGAAACGGACAGCATGAGCCACGAACAAGTCGTGGCTGCACTGGCCGAACATGTACGAAACCGCTTCGCAAATCTCTAACGGTTACTTTTTACAATCCCAATCGTCCGATGATTTCATCGGCACCAGGTGTCAACCTACGGAGCTTACGGACGATTTCTTCTTTCTCGACCGCACTAGCTTTGGGTACCTTATTGACCAACAGCTGCACTTTTTCGCGACGGGTTCTACGACGGCGAATCTCTCGTTGACGCTCTGTTCCGGCCATTATTCTTCTTCCTATAGGCAATTTTAAGGGATGAATTGAGTTGCTGTAGTTAAATGAAGCTACGCAGCAGAACGATTTCGGTCAACAGGCATCCTGGACATACAGACTTCTACTTCCTGTCAACCTCAGAAAATGCGGTGTATGAAGTGAATGCTGTACCTATAGTGGTCGAGGGCGGCAGCTAATAGAGGTGTGCATGGCGGCGAGGATGAGTAACCTGGAGCCCAATCTGCTAACGAGACCTATCGCGAAGCTGAATTGTTTCCTGACCAAGGGGCGATTCTTGTGTCCACATAGGGGACTACCCGCTATTGCCAGCCCCCGATACGGTTGGCAAATCGATTAGGCCATCTCAGCATCGGATCTCTAGCTTGATGGGATACTCGCCAATGGCAACCAAGACGAACATGTCAGTTTACGGCGATTTGGACGCCAAATCGCGGCACATTTTGCACCTATTTTCCCTCGCTGCGGTGTCGTTGAATTCTGAACTAATCGCGGAGCTATCCCAGGAATTAGGCTGGACGGACGACGGTGGGAAACCATTGAACCTAACGGATTGCAAAAAGCTACTCGTTCAATTGAAAAGCAAAGGGTTCTTGGAAAACGGGAGTTATGGTGAATTCCGGGTTGCCGATTCTGTTCATGACATTATCGTTCAAGACGCAGTTCGTACTAATTGGTTTGATCGAATTTGCGAGGTCATCGCCAAGTCGGACCCATTCAGATACTGCTACAATAGGTCGCCCGGAAGCGAGCTTCGTCTCGCGCTATACAGTAATGATATCGCATCCTTCAAATCGGAATCTCGGTTAATCGACAGCCGATACGTCAAGTTGTTGGACCCGTTCAGCCGCGATCTGTTCGATCAACTCGACCCGGTGATGAGGCAGCTTTATTTAGCGTACATGCTTCCCCGTTTGATCGACGATCCTAGTGGTAGTCAGTCATTGGTCGAAGCCGCGCGTGACTTGGTCGAACAACTGTCAGAATTCGAACCGGAATTCCAATCGGCATGGTTGGATATGGCGATCGCATATGGCAATCTTGAGTTGCTCGCAAAATTAGATTTGCTAACGCTTAAGAAATTGCCCGAGATCGCAGGGTCGATTGCCACTCTACGAGGCGACTATGCATTGGCGCGGGCTGAATTAAAGGCAGCCATCATCGATAAAAAGAAAAGCAAACTGAATCCAATTCGGCACATGCCGTCGATACTTTACCTAGCACTTTTGCTTCAAGATGGTTCTGCGACAGCGATTACGGAAGCTCAGAAGGTGATCAGAGCGGCCAAACGATCTCGGAATACGAACTACGAAGAGGTGTTGGATGTTTTTGAAATCGCGATTGCGTTTTTGACCGCACCTAGTTCACCTTCTGCTTTAAACCAACAGTTGCAATCCGAGGTGAGGTCCCCGTTAGCGAGTCTATTTGCTGCCTACATCGCAGGCTGGCTTTTGACCAAGGAAGATGGGCGCGTGCCCATCGATTACATAGCCACTTCGGCTGTGTCTTATCGCAAACTCGGGTTCACTTGGCTGGCAGCGGAAGCCACAGGGCTCGCGGTTCGAGCAAACTCGCTGGAGTCGAATAAGAAAGCTGGTGTAAGCTGTGAGGAGATGCATGCTGAACTGAAAACCAAGAGCCTGATCGATCTAAAGAAACCGGAGCCACCCTGGCAAAGATCACTTGCTGCAATTGGAAATCTCGGCCAAATCACTTCAGCTAAGTCCAGTTCGACTGAGGCAGAAGAACGCCTCATATGGGAATGGAATGCGAAACATCAATCGAGCATTCATCTGGAAACATTCCATCAAGTAAAAAAGGGCAAGACCTGGTCGAAGGGGCGAAAAGTGTCTTTGGTTCGGCTCCACCAACAGGCTAAGCTTGACGAGTTTGCGTTTCTCACGCCACAGGACCGTCGATTGATTGACGCGTTGGAAATCTATAGCGATCGAAATCACTATGGATATTCAGAAACCATTTGCGAGTTTGATTACTTGCGAGCCGCTCGCGCAATGATTGGGCATCCACGCATCTTTGCCAGCAACGACCGCGAGAATCCTTACGAGATTGTTGAACAGCCGCCTAAGTTACTCGTCACGGAAACCAAGAACGGAAAGATTCAGATCAGCTTAGACCCGCAACTGGATTCAAGGAGCGAAGCGCCAGTTTCCCGAGTGATGGATGGGCCTCGTCGCGTCGTGTTTACATTTTTCACAGAACAGCAATTAGCGCTCAATGCAATTCTTGGCGCGACACTGGAAGTTCCCAAATCGGCTACCGAGCAAGTATTGGCGACTCTGGGAAATGTCGCAGCCATGATTCCCGTCCACTCGGAGATCGGTGAAGCATCCTTAACTACAAGCCGCACGAAAAGAAGTCGCGCGAAAGCTGATCAGGCGGAGGAGTCCGCAGGCATCATTCAAGCCGAAAAAGTCGATGCGAACCCTCAGACGCACGTTCATTTACTTCCGCATCAGGATGGGTTGCGCATTGACTTTTTCGTGCAACCTTTTGGCGGCGAGGGGCCCTTTTGTCACATTGGTGATGGAGCGACCAACTTGATCGCCAACATCGGCGGCAAATCGTTGTCAACGTTGCGAGACCTGAACCTCGAAAGAACGTGGTTCAATGAAGTTATGGCGGCCTGTCCCGAACTTGCCGCGCGCCTGAGCAACCAAACATCGCTTGCTTTGCCATCGCCCCTCGAAGCACTTGAAACGCTGGTCGAATTGGAAGACTTGTTTGCCAAAAAAAGGATTGTCATGCATTGGCCCAAAGGGCGGTCGATGAATATTGCTGGCAGCGCTTCGGCATCACAGTTTAACATCCAAATTCGCAAAGATCGCGACTGGTTCGCAGCCTCAGGGAGTCTCAAGATTGATAAATCACTCTCCCTGGATCTCATGCAACTTGTCGAGATGGTGGAAGCGAGGCCCGGCCGTTTTGTTCAGCTTGATGATGGTCGCTTTATTGCACTCTCCAATCAATTGCGGCAGCGGATCGAGGAAATCGCAGCGTACGGCAAGCGGACTGGCAAGGGCTCGCTACGCTTTCCTCGCGTTCACGCAGTAGTGCTAGAAGAATTGTGCGAAAATACCAATCTCAAGGCTGACAAGCATTGGACCGACTGGACAAAACAAATGCGAGCTGCAGCATCGGTTTGTCCCCAAGTGCCAACGACACTGCAAACGGAGTTGCGGGAATACCAAATCGAAGGCTATCGGTGGATTGCCCGTTTAGCCGCCTGGGGCGTAGGTGGATGCTTAGCCGATGATATGGGGCTGGGGAAAACGATTCAGGCGATGACGTTGTTATTGCATCGAGGCGGCGACGGGCCAGCATTGGTGGTCGCACCTACTTCTGTGGCCTCGAATTGGTTAAGCGAGCTCCAACGGTTCGCCCCTACGCTTAACGCGCGCGTGTTTGGTGAAGGGGATCGCGATGCCTTTTTTGATCAACTAGGGCCACGGGATGTAGTGATCTGCAGCTACGGCTTGCTGCATACCGAATCCGAACGATTGGAGGCACGGACTTGGCACACGCTGGTGCTGGACGAAGCCCAAGCGATCAAAAACATGGCCACCCAGCGCTCGCAAGCAGCGATGAAATTAGCAGCCGAATTTCGCCTTATTTTGACCGGAACGCCGATGGAAAACCACCTCGGCGAACTGTGGAACCTGATGGAGTTTATTAACCCTGGTTTGCTAGGCTCATACGATGACTTTCAAAAACGATTTGCCACTCCAATCGAAGGAGGCAGCGATCGTGAAACCAAACGTCGGTTGAAAAAATTGATCCAGCCATTTATTCTTCGACGGACCAAATCGCAAGTCTTGCAGGAACTGCCGTCGCGCACTGAAGTAACGTTGTCCGTAGAATTGGGCAGGGAAGAAGCCGCGTTTTACGAAGCGCTCCGGCAACGAGCTATCGAGAAACTAGCAGAAGTCGAAGAAGGCAAGCCACAACATCTGCAGATCTTGGCCGAAATCACCCGGCTGCGACGTGCTTGTTGTCACCCAAGTCTAGTAGTCGATGGCTCGAAGATTGGCGGAGCGAAATTGGAGCTTTTCTCCAAAACCATCGACGAATTGATCGACAATAACCACAAGGTGTTAGTATTCAGCCAATTCGTCGACCACCTTTCAATTCTTCGTCAATGTCTCGATTCCAAAGGGATCAAATATCAATATCTCGATGGCAGTACACCAACTAAACAACGCAAGGCCAGCGTCGATGCGTTTCAAGGTGGAGAGGGAGACGTATTCTTGATCAGCCTCAAGGCGGGCGGATTGGGGCTGAATCTTACAGCCGCCGATTACGTTATCCACATGGACCCGTGGTGGAATCCGGCAGTGGAAGATCAAGCATCGGATCGTGCACATCGCATGGGGCAGCAACGCCCCGTAACAATTTATCGTTTCATTACCTCAGGCACGATCGAAGAACGCATCACCGCGCTGCACTCCAGTAAGCGAGACCTTGCAGATAGTTTGCTGGAGGGTACCGAAATCAGCGCCAAACTTTCGGCAGAAGATCTGTTAAAGATGATAAGAAGCTAACGAGCCAACTTCGAGACCATTTTGCCGAAAAGGTGTCAGGTACGAATGGCACGGGCATAAGCAAGGCAAATCAAGATGTCGGGGCCACGGCGCCACGGAATTAGCACCGGTAGTGCTAGCAAATGCTTGCCGAAGTCTTCGAGCATATACAGTGCCAAAAAATGCGTTTGAAATCACGGCGAAGCTCCGTTGAAATAGCGTTATGTGAAATAGCGTTATCAAACCACGCCACTCAAAGGAGGCTCCGCCGTGAATGACCAGTCTAACGAATCTGTTGCCGACGTTCAAAGCAAATTGCGATCAGCTAAATCGTTCTGCCGTGATCTGATCCTGCCAGCACCCGAAGTCCTCAGCGTTTGCGACGAGCTCGGGCATAAGTATCGCAATCGAGTTTACAATCCGATGGTCGTAGTCTGGATGTTTATCAACCAGGTTCTTTCGAAGGATCATAGTTGCCAACAGGCAGTCACCCGTTTGAACGCTTGGCGTGTAACTCGTGGCCTATCCAAAGTCAGTAGCATAACGACCGCTTACTGCAAGGCACGCTGTCGATTGCCCGAGCAACTCTTTGAGCGACTACTGGAATGGACTTCCAGGCGATGCGAACAGGTCGCTGATGAATCATGGCTGTTCCATAACCGCATCGTCGAAATGATTGATGGCTGGACCGTGACGATGGCTGATACGGATGAAAATCAAGAAGTGTATCCTCAGTTGGCCAGCCAGAAGCCAGGATGTGAATTTCCAATTGCCAGAATGATCGGAGTATTTTCCCTCGCCACGGGTGCGATCAATCACACCGCGATTGGTCCCTATAAGGGAAAGGAAACAGGTGAAACATCTCTGCTGCGGTCGATTTTTAACCGTATTTTACCGGGCCGAATCCTTCTCGCCGATCGCTACTATGCTAGTTTCTGGTTGTTGGCCGCAAACGAGATGCGTGACATCGACTTGGTCGCCCGGGTACATCATCTTCGCACGGTTGACTTTCGACGCGGTCTCAAGCAAGGGTACCTCGATCAGCTTGTCGGTTATCGAAAACCTGCGCGTCCAAAATGGATGAGTGAAACGGAGTATGCCAAGTATCCCTCGACGATCCTAGTGCGTCACTTGAAGTACAAGGTCGAGCAGAAGGGCTTTCGTACCCGCAAGATTACTCTGGCAACCACATTACTTGACGCGCAACTCTACAAGGCAGAAGAACTTGCCTCGTTGTATCGTCGGCGCTGGACTGTTGAACTTCATATTCGAAGTTTGAAGACACAAATGCAGATGGAGGATTTACGCTGCAAGAGCCCACAGATGGTTCGCAAAGAAATCCACTGTCACATGATCGGATACAATTTGGTCCGCGCGGCTATGTTGGCGTCGGCATTGAAGTTCAGGATGCATCCTTGCCAACTTAGTTTTACCGGCGCGATGCAAGCCTTCGAAGAATACGCTTCGATCCTTCGCCTGGGTTCACGTCGTCAAGATGCGCAATGGGAGAGCCTCCTCGAAATCATTGCTGACTTGATTGTTGGTAACCGCCCAGGCCGACAAGAAAAAAGAGAACTTAAGCGTCGGCCGAAAAATTATAGACTCATGACATGTCCACGCGATCCGAACCGAAACCGTTACGCCACAGCAGTTTAGGCTTATGCCCGTGCCATTCGTGTCAGGTACAGATTATCGCAAAATCACTTATCTGTACCTGACACCTTTTCTCCCTACGAAGCAGTCGCATGCAAGTTAACGGGTTAACAATCGTGGTGATCCATCGTTTCTGATCGATAACTCTCGAAAATATGTGGCACTTGGTTCTTGCAACAAAGAATAGGTTCCATCCACCCGCAGGTTGCTCAGTGGATGAGACCACACGCGATCTTTGGCTGTACTCAACTCGAAATCTTTTGGTTCGGTCCATGGAACGTTTTCTTCTGCCTCGATCATGAAGATCGTGGCGAGAGTTCCATCATTGATCGCAGTAAGCGGTTGTCCCATTGCCGATTTAGGATCATCAATACCTACATATCGCGTAGTTCCCAGTTCGGCCTGCGACTCCGTCTGACGATAGACACTCGGGATTTTTGCCAGTAATTTCTTGTTATGTTCGCTATCCCATTCCCGTGTGAAATCATATTCGGCGAATAACTCCGCGAGCCCAAGATAGGGTAAAATTGCAACTCGCCAACTGTATGGTTTGATGTCAGCATCGAGAGGTAATTTGTCCTCGTGCACCTCCACGGGTCGATATGTATTTTTTGAACCTGGCAATTTTCCGTAAAGATCTTGGTATCGATCGATTGCTTTGCCAATTTCAATGAAATCATTACGAACAGGTGATTGGTCCGTTTCTATCTCTTCGCTCAGAAGTTGCTTTAGAGTTTCTCCAGCATGCTGATCGATATTCTCTGAGAATCCCAGATTGTTTCGCAAAGTCACGTTTAGTGGAAAAACGCTGAGGATTTCACCGTCAACAATTGCCGTCATAGAGGCGCCACCTTTTTGCATATGTTCGTATGTTAGCTGTTCTATCCGGTCAGAAAGAGCGTTTTTGAAGTAGAACCTCAATTGGCGAACATAACCCCGCTCAGTCAGATGGATACTAGTGTTTCCCTTGATCTCCTCCCATCGAATCATTGAGCGTCGGTCGTTATGCACCAGCGTATAGCGCGTATTGTCGTGCTCAACGCTAGATTCGATGTTTTTACAGGCTTTGTTCAGCGGGTACCATGTGCCGACTGGAGTTTTGAGAGGTTCACGTCCTGCGTGTGCCTTTAGCGAGTCAATGGCACCACGCAATGCGTCTTGATCGACTGAAGTTGGCACCACCGTCGCTGCAAAGGCTAGTGGCTGTATCTCAGGATTTCCTGTCAATGGAATTACTTCACGATCAGCTTCGGCACTCGGCTTCACAGTGCTTAGATCTTGCACAGCAATTGGCTCTGCACTGCTTGATTCTGATCTCGACGGATCTTGAACAAGTCCATTCAATGCCTGCATCAAGTAGTCAAGCTTTTCTTGCTTGAAGTTTCCCGTCAAGGCGGCTTTATCACGAATCGGTGATACGATCTTGGGTGCGGCGATAATTTCACCGTTGATAACTACAGCTAGATGCCCGAGTAAGTTCTTCTTGGTCAGCTGGTAGACTTTTTCTCCGAGCATATCGCTGAAGGAAAGCAACAAAGATTGTCCACTAGCTTGTACTGTCGCTCCAATGTTGCCGGCAATGAAATCCCACGTTATCAGGCCTTCCGCATCGGCTCGGACAAGCGAATATCGCTTGCCGTCGTGGATTGCAATGACACTCAGCTCGTTGCTACTTTCGCTCAATGGATGCCAAATTCCTATAGGCGTTTCTAAGGGCAAGTTACCCTTATGCTCTCGCAGCGCAGTGATTGCATTATTTAATTGTTCGGGGTCAACATCCTCTGCCTCGACGGTAGCTGCAAGAATTAGCGGAGACACAGTCAGTTTGGAAGGCTCAGAAGGCTTTGGCCCAGTCACATCATTTGGCGGTGCTGGGACTATTGCTGAGTTGTTCGAGTCTCGGATTGCCACACTCGTCCCATTCGGTGCGTCCATGAATATCGTTGATCCGTCGGGCAATTTGATGACAATGAGGATGCCTAGAAGGATGCCGAGTGTCACTCCAAAGAAACCGGCCGCAACTGCAATCCAGGCAGGAATCGGTCGCTTGTAGAACGCACTTGTCTTCGGTGCCGTGTCTGTTGAAACAGAAGTTGCTCTTGGCTTTGCTACTGGTGAACGCGCTTCGCAATTCTTTGCGTGTGCGACCAAACTTCGCAAATCGCTTTTCTCGAAGTGCGGGCCAAGTTGTGATGTGATCTCGGAAACAGATTGGGGACGTTGATTCGGGTCCTTCGCCAACATTGCGTCCACCAATTTCGCGAGAGGTTTGGGAGCATCTGGAAGTACTGTCAACAGTGACGGTGGTGTCTGTGAAACTTGCGCGGTCATCTTTGCATAAGGCGTCTGATGGAGATGGCTATCAAAGGGAGGATGTCCTGTTAGTGCATGGTAGAGGGTACAACCCAGCGAATAAAAATCGCTGCGAAAGTCGACTTTTTGACTGCCCTGGATTTGCTCAGGTGCCGCGTAGTCAATAGTCCCCATGATTTGTCCTGTACCGGTCATTCCCGCCGTATCGTTGTTGTGAAGGTAACGAGCGAGACCAAGGTCAAGGATTTTGAGTTGTCCTTCCGACGAAACCATGATGTTGGACGGTTTAATGTCACGATGGACAAGGCCCTGTTTTGCAATGTGCTCAAGGGCTTGAACGACAACGCGTCCGATTTCGCAGGCGTCGGCAATCGAAAGCTGTCCGGTGCGATTGATAATTTCGGCCAGGTCGAGACCTTCGATAAATTCCGTCACTAACACCGCGGTACCATTAATTTCGCGGGCGTCGAACGCAGTAACGATATTGGGGTGATTCAGTTGCCCTACAGCACGCATTTCGACTTCGAATCGGCTTGTCGCATGCGGCGAGTTGAGCCGATGATTGGCGATCAGCTTGAGTGCAACTTCGCGTCCGAGTTTGCTATGACGGGCCAAGTACACACGCCCCATACCACCCCGCCCTAGCAGTCGAATGAGCTCGTACTCCCCGATATTTTTGGGAAGTTGCGGATCAATCGACAGGTCTCCATATTCTGGGTTCAAATGCTCGATAGCACCAAGTGCGCGAGCGAGCGCCGAACGATAACCGGGTTCATTCTCAAACTCATTCGCTGCGCTCGGCGATCGCAAGCTATCGATCAGCCAGTCTTGGTCGTCTTGGATGGAATGCAGTGCATTTCGGCAATTATCACATTGGTCGATGTGACCAAACATTGTGTCCGAATCTCTTTCGGACAGATGGCCTGCAGAGAGGGAACGCAGGGACGATGGGGGTGGACATGGAGTAGCAATCATCAGTCGGTCTCCTGTAAGCTGTGAAAGTCAACCTGATACTGGGATGAACGCAGGGACCTGACACGTTCTTTTAGAAAAGGTATTCTCATCCACGGCGCGATGGCCATTTTTCGTTCCCGACTACAATCTCATTATGACTGACTTGGACAATCAATCTAACGAGAATCATCCGCACCCGACAGCATCGTCCACTTTGCTGCTGGGGGTGCAGTCGATGGATCCCGTTGCATGGACGCGGTTAGTGGATACCTTTGGCGGAATTGTGTACAGATGGTGCCGATCCTCAGGCGTTGTACAGGCGGATGCCGCTGATGTCGTTCAGGAAGTGTTTACTTCCGTGGCCCGAGGAATTGGACGATTTGAGCGAGAGAAGCCTGAAGGTAGTTTTCGTTCCTGGCTTGCAACAATCACGCGAAATCGCGTTCGTGACTACTTTCGCAAGCAATCTGATCGCGAACGAGCCATCGGAGGAACCGATGCATGGATGCGGCTACAAGAAAAAGCTGAATCGATAGATGAGACGATTAGCAGCGATGAGATTGGCGACTTGGTTCTACGGAAACTGCTCGATAACGTCAAAGCCGAGTTCGAGGAAACCACTTGGGTAGCGTTTTGGAAAACTGCAGTGGAAGCGAAATCGGCCGCCGACGTCGCCTGCGAGTTGCAGACGACAATCGCTGCAGTCTATAAAGCCAAGTCGCGTGTGTTGTCGAGAATTCGGTCGCGATTTGAAGAATTGCCAAAGTGATTGTGGGCGAGTACTCTCACATTGTTTTTCGGTAACGGTTCACCGGATCAGAAATGGGTATTCGTGGACCACGGCCATTGAATGCGTTATTCAATGGCCCAAATCACAAACAAACCAATTTGAAAACTGTCGTCGTAAACGTAAGACAAAGATCTTAGTTCCATCGGCACTAATCAAGCGATGATTCGAACGGCAGTTGTGCCGCTTCGGTGATCCGATCGAACGCGGCCAACTGTGTAACGTAATCGATGGTTTGCACGACACATCCTGGACCAGCAGCCGCAACGGCATTGTCAACTTGTTCATCCGTCAGCACTACTGGAGATGATGCAAGGTTGGACGCCAGTACGAATAGAGCTCGCTCTTTGTCGGAAAATTCTTTCCACTCGCCGTCGAGTGTGGCAATTTGCGATTGCGAGAGTCCTTCACGCGTTAGATCTCTTTTAGCGGTTGCAAGCGCGTACCAAGCACGATCTTGTCGCGCCACAATCCAGGCAATTTGTGACCGAAGTTGCGGCGAGAGCTCGTCGTATTGATCCACTTCAAGCAATTTTCGTGCTCGCTCCACACCTTCTACCGGAAACCGACACAGCAATCTCATCCAATTGGCGACTGGATCGTCTGCTTTAAGCTGTAGTCGCTCGCGCGTCGTTTCGACATCCATTAATTGTAACGCCGGCTCACGTTGCATTAGAGATGCGAGAACTTTCGCTACTTCATCTTGCGACTCTAGCTGTGGACGAACACTTCGCGGGCGATTTAACTCGTTGCCTTGTTCAGCGTTCGGATCAATAGATGCAACAATGCTGGGCGATGTCGAAAACTTGTTGGGCGTATCAGTCAAATAGGTTCCAACGGGAAGTTGCTTGAGGTCCTCTGGCATTGGCTTTTGATCACGCAAATAATCTCTTACTAGTCGCGAGTATCCACCCTCGTCTGCAGACTGTGGCACACCGATCCCTTCTTTCCAACGATTGATGGCATTATTCCAGCCCATTGATAAGCACATCTCAAGGATTTGACTATCGGAGTAAAATTGCTTGAGGTTCTCGATGTCAGATCTGCCAAGTTCGTCGGGTCGGAGAGTGTATTTGCGGGCAAATGCAAACGCTGCACGTTCCTTCTCCGTAAACATACTCCAATCACAATCCATCGCAGCAATCGTGTCTTCAGGAATTCCCGCAGCGAGTAATTTTGACTCCTGGTGACCAATGCAGTACTGACAATTGTTTGTGCGAGATACGATCCAGAACAATTGGACCTTGAAGGGATAGCTAAGTGTCGATTCAGGATCCTCAGCACGTCGAGCTGGACTGGATGGATTTTTGCCTGGAGTCCTGCTGCCGGAGTAACTACCCGTTCCGTTTCCTAAGTAGTGGTATCGAAGCTGTGATTCGTAGCTTTTGGCTCGCTCTCCCAACTCGGCCTCTTGCTCTGGGGTGTTGAGAGGTAGGGGAATTCGCGGTTTCCGAAGTTTCATGTCCTCAATTAGCCGTTTCATCATCGGCCGTGTTGTGGGGACAGGGCGAAATTGTGGATAAGCTGACTCTTGTCCATGGGCGAGAAACACTGCGAGCATGTTGATCGCCGTGGCTGTTAAAAACGAGCGCACAATCTGTCGAGACATTTGAAAATTCCCATTTGCGATATTTGTTGTGGTTGGTCACGTGCAACGATTTTGTCTTGCTCAAAGATCAAGACGAGCGATCGTGAGGGCAGGTGTTGTAGTTACCAAGTATTTGAGTTTTTTTGTCTGAAGTTGACCACTCGGACTCTTCGTCTTGAGCGAGACTTCAAAGCAAACATTCTCACCAATCATTTGGTCTGCAGCGTCAATGCTAAATTCGACAAGCGAGTTTCCATTCTCCCAAAGATCCTCTGCGACATAGACCGGAGGGTTAATGCTGCGCATCTCTGCAGTTGTTTTCCCCTCCTGCCATGTTTTCAAAGCCGTTTGGAGAACTTCACGCGCCCCCGCCGGATCGGAAACGGCCGAAGATTGACAACCCACCAGGAGTAATATGACGAGTGCTATTAATTGAACTGGCAATTTAGGTGCATGCACCTTGGCAATGCGACTCGCCAATACTTGCAAGATTTTCGATTGCGGCTCACTGTTCAAGATTGACTACCTCGCCGCCGTTACGACTTCCGAATGCACGCCAGGTGGAGATGTCTATGGTCTGTGCTACAAATGACACTGAACCGTCGCAACGAGTCACATTCACGCCGCCGCTGTGGTAGCTTTGTGCCGTGGTCGCAATTCTGCCCGGTGGGAACATGCATGAGCGTCCATTGGGAGGGCCTACATGGAAGTAGGTGGTTGTCGAGTGGTAGCCTTGAATCCACGGAGCACCGATGACGCTGACCCTTTGATATTGCAAATCATTGATGTCGATACTGTTGCAATCGCGAACAGCATCATTCTGAGTCGCTGGGTGTGTTTGTGGCCAGAACGTGTCAGTTGGACTAGAAATTGCGTTGCTAAAATCGCCCCGTCCGTGTTCACTGAAGGCAGCAGTATTTGAAGTACCGTCTCGAATATCGGCAAATGACAAGTACTTATAAGGGACAATCGGGCCGTCCGGGGCTGGCATGCCAAAGTTGACATTGCCAGGATCTGTGGGTGGTTGTCCATGCAATAGCTGCGAGCCTTGATTGCTACGATAGGTCGTAGAACCCCAGCCCACTGGCACGTTGGACATAGGATCCGATGGGCATATAAACGATGGTATTTCCGCGGCAGTGGCAGCCGCGTTGACCGGATGGTCCCACGTTTGTCGGAAGTCGATTAGATTTGACACATTGCTCTGCTCGATAAAGGGCAACAGCGCCGCAAGCGGCGACATCTCTTTGTCGTTTCGACCTGCTGGAAATCTTGAAAACGTCGACGAGTAATTATGAAGCGCCAAGCCAATCTGCTTTAAGTTGTTACTGCACTGCATCCGCCGTGCGGCCTCCCGCGCGGCTTGCACCGCAGGCAACAAAAGCCCGACAAGAATGCCGATAATGGCAATGACTACAAGAAGCTCCACAAGCGTAAAGCCGTTCTTTTTTTGGTACATTCTCTCTCTCCTGAATATTTGCAGTTAGCAAAAGGTGTTTCTGGGTTACGGCGTGCAACGACTCAACAGACTCATGCCAAAGCCGTCAACACGGCGATCGCATCAATCGAAATCCCTTCAAGGGCTCTGAATTGAATGAAGAGCAAAACGGGGGCGAGAGAAACCCTGATGACTCCACCAGTTTGCAACGCCGAGAATACCGTTTGGCATTCGCATCGCACCAACTTGCTAAACACTAGCAAGAGGCCTGTATAGAGTCGCCATTGCCGATGCGTAGCGTCACGAAAACAAGCTTTAGCAGCGCAGGCAATAAACCTGCTGGACTAAAGTAATTTCTATAACATGCCGCGCAGTAGCAAACGGTCCTGCGAAAAGGCAGGAACTCCCGAACAACCCGCTTCAGTTACAGCGCGGTGGGCGGAAGAGTTCCGCTTGCATAGAGACAGCACGCAGACTGGGGCCGAAAGACAAACTTCCAACACAAGGAAGTTGGGGACAGACCCCGGGGGAATCTGTCGCTGCGGCTAGGGTCAGTTGATGAGGGTTAGTCGATAACGCAACAGCAAATCCAGACTCAGATTCTGGTGCGTTTCCACAACCTGGACCGTGGCATGTCTTGCGATCTGGAATCTGATATCCATCCATGAAGACACCATGATTGACGACTCCATGATTGACGGCTCCAGGATTGCTGTGCAGTGGCATCAAATAGTCACCGCACGTCGCATGACAATACTGCACTTCCACTGTCGTCAAAAACGCAAAAAGCAAACAAGCACCGAGGCCTGCCTGAACGCGTGACGGTAAGGGAAGTTGAAGATAAGACACCGTGAATTCGCTAATGTTGCGAGTTCGGCTTCGCGAGAAAAGCTCTCGCCAGATACCGGTGGAGTCTATTTCAGCTGCGACAACTTGTCAATTGAATAGGTCAAGGAAACTTAACGTTTTTACTTGCGGATCCCCGTAGGCTTTGAAATTGGTGCGTGGGTTGGGAGAGTGCGGGAGGGTGTATTGCAGAGGCCCTCCCGCTCGCCGCAGACGGCGACTCGGGAGGGTGTAGTCAATCCACCCTCCCGTCTGCGGGAGGGTCGTAGCGAGGCACGAGCTACGGGGAGGGTTTGCGCAATCTCCTAGCCAAAAGAGGCCCTCCCCGGGGCTGCGCCCCGACCCTCCCGCTCGCCGCGGACGGCGACTCGGGAGGGTGTATTGCATTACCGTGTTACTTGTCGCTCCATTTCAGACGTTTGCTTTTCCCAAAGTGCTTTGAGTTGGTCCAAGGTCTCTGGCTGTTGCGTGGCTAAGTCGTTGGACTCCGCTCGATCCATTTCTAGATCATAAAGTTGCCATGATTCGTTCTTCGCTGCGACCAACTTATGCTGTCCAACGCGAATGGCGCGATTCCCTTCATGAAGCCACCATAGGGTCCGTGGAGTCAGTGTCTCTGGCGCATCGAGAATACTCGCCAAGCTCATCCCCGGGGGCACTGGCTGACCTGCGGCGAGTTCATTGTTGGGTAGAGCACCGCCAGCCAATTCCATGAGCGTTGGGGCTATGTCGATGACATGTCCAACTTGACCACAAAGCTGACCCTGCGCAGCGACCCCTGCGGGCCAATGCACAATCAGTGGAGTTGAAATTCCTCCCTCATGAACCCAAGTCTTATGTCGGCGAAAGGGTGCATTTGCGGCGCTTGACCAACCGGGGCCAAGGCATAGATACGACTCGGCGGAGCCAGGCGCGGCTGCAGGATCATTGCCATCCCCGCGAATCATGATTTCTGCACTAGCACCGTTATCGGAAAGAAATAGGATCACCGTATCATGGATCGCATCCATCGACTTTACTTGATCGATAATACGACCGATTTCTTGATCCATGCGGTCGATCATTGCCGCATGCACTTCCATCTTGGCAGCTTGAAATGCACGTTGCGCTGTACTGAGTGAATCCCACGCAAGTTCACGATTCACTTCGCCCGGACCGAGTTCCGCAATTTGTTTTGGGAAATCGTATGGAGGTCCAATCTCAGGTTCTAACAAGGAGAGTTTTGTTTGAACTAGACCGAGCGAGGTGAGCCGGTTCATGCGGGCTTGTCGTGTGGTGTCCCAGCCCTGTTTGTATTTCCCAGAATACTTGGCAATGTCCTTGGCAGGTGCCTGCAAAGGGAAGTGCGGACTGGTGAAAGCCACGTATTGAAAAAAGGGAATTCCAGCATGTTCGCTGGCATGCTCCTTCAAGCAATCGATAGCGTGACTCGCAATGGCAGTGGTTTGATAGTAGTCGGTCCCGGCAGGAATTGGTTCTAACCGCTTGCCATCTAGAGAATGATTCTTTGGATTGAAATATCGATCATGGTCGTCCATGGTGTAGGATCGATCGAAACCCTGCACGATGGCTGGTCGATCGATGTGCCATTTGCCTGAGTGATAAGAGCGATAGCCCAGGTCGTGAAGGTATTCTGGCAGGAGTTTTGCCCAGCTAGGCCGCTTACCTTGGCCACCTCCCGGAACATTCGGCAATGCATCACGACCAACTTGCTGCGGATAGTAACCGGTTAACAGCGAAGTTCTCGTAGGCCAACATCGTGCCGTATTATAGAACTGTGTGAATCGCAATCCATTCGATGCCAAGGCGTCCAAATTGGGTGTTGCAATGTCGCTCCCATAACATCCCAAATCGGAATAGCCCAAGTCATCGGCCAAGAGAATAAGAAAGTTGGGTTGCTTGGCGCTAACGTGACTGGTTGTAAGACAAGCCAACAGGGTAATCGTCAAAATTGGGCAACGACCTATACGCATCATCGATCCGGGGGCGGAAGAGTGATTGGTGGGGAGGATTGTTACCCTCTAAGATACACTCTTTGTCCGTAGTTGTGCAGAATTTGCATGTTCTGTACGGCTCGACTCCCTGTGGCAAACGTCAAGTCATTTATTGGGAAAGACTTCGGCTGTCATCGCTTTGTCCTGAATGGCCAAGAGAATATTCTCGGCTGCAATGCGAGACATTGCATTGCGCGCTTCGTGTGTCGCGCTACCAATATGGGGTGCGATCACACAGTTTGGCAGTCCCACCAAAGGGTGCGATGGAGAGAGTGGCTCCGGGTCCGTCACGTCCAGTCCGGCAGCCAATAGCTTGCCATTTTGAAGTGCGGTGACAAGTGCGTCCTGATCAACGACGCCACCGCGGGAGGTGTTAACAAATACTGCTCCTGATTTCATCTGCGAAAAGGCTTGCTCGTTAAACAACCGAACGGTTGATGGATTCAAATCACAATGCACAGAGACCACATCGCTGGTTTCGAGCAACTCTTGAAATTCACAACGCCTAGCAGCAAATTGATCGTTCCACGAGGGCTTTTCTGAACGCGAAGTGTATTGCACATTCATGCCCCAACCGCCGTAGCATCGTTGCGCCAGAGCCGCACCGATGCGCCCTGCTCCCACGATCCCTAGCGTCTTCCCCTTCAAATCAATTCCCATGTATCCCAGCGGTTCCCACGATAGCCATCCGCCATTTCGAACAGAATCGATGCCAGCTTGCAAATGTCTCGCTGCAGCCAACATCAAGCACATCGCCATGTCGGCCGTTGCATCGGTCAACACATCCGGGGTATTCCCCACTCGCACGCCTCGAGCGGCTGCAGCGGAGCAATCAATATTGTTGTATCCCACAGCAAAATTACTCACGACCTTGAGCGACTCTCCTGCTGCCTGCAAAAATTCCTCGTTGACTTGATCGCTCAACAAGGTCAGGACTCCAGCACAACCTGCGATTTTCTTCAGTACGATCTCGCGTTGTGGCGGTTTATTCTCAAGCCAAACTTCCACGTCGAAGTGTTGCTTGAGCAAATCGATACCCACCGAAGGAATTGCGCGGGATATGAATACGCGAGGACGAGTCATTGGATGAGTTACTCGATTGGCGGGGGGAATTAAATATAAAACATCGCCGCAGAAGATTGGCTGCAAATGCGTACTAGGTCGCTTAGTCGCGTCTGTGTCAGTACTTCACGAGCCGCTTCGTCAGCACGCAGCCAAAGCGATCGCACTGCCTCTTGTTCCGGCGATCCTTCATTGGACTCTGCTGCAGCACAGTTCGATTCACCGCAGCCAATGGCATCAGCAATATCGGCGATCGAAACTTGATCGGGCGGAATGGACAATCGATATCCGCCGCTGCTGCCGCGGGTGCTGGAGACGAGCCCAGAGCTTCTCAGCGATTGCAGAATCTGCACGAGAAAAGGTTGCGGAATCGGATGCCTAGCGACAATTTCACGTATCGATAGTGGTCGCTCTTGGTCGTAACGGGCCGCTAATTCCAGCATCGCCAGACAAGCGTAATGCACGCGCGCCGATATTTGCATTTTCTACCCCCTTTCGCGACAGACGGGAACTATTGAGTATGCAATCCACACTCGGTCTTCACGAACCCGCTCCAACGCCCCGCACGCTCGTCTTCTCCCGCCATGATGCTGCGAGTGCAAGGCCAACAGCCCACGCTCGGATAACCCTTGTCGTGTAATGGGTTATACGGCACGTTGTTGTCTACAATAAAAGCCCAAACATCTTTCTTGGTCCAATTCGCCAATGGACTAACCTTGGCTAGATTAAATTTTGAGTCCCAGCCAACAATGGCTGCTCGTGCACGATCGGTGCTCTGATCTCGCCGAATTGCACTAGCCCACGCCTGATATCCACGCGCCGCCTTCTTGAGCACTGATAATTTCCGCTCCGCACAGCAACGATTTGGATCGGTCTTATACACTGGCCCACCATTGGCCGCTTCGTATTGCTCTACCGTTGTAGGAGGATATTTGTACTCGACTTCAATGCCATAGCGAGTTTTCACTTGCTCCCGTAGAACGTGCGTCTCAGCAAACTGATATCCGGTTTCTAAATTGAATATCGGTACCTGCGGATCAATCTCTGACAACATGTGTATCAGGCACATTCCCTCCGGACCAAAAGCGGTGGCCATAGTAAAGCTACGACCGAAACGCTGAATTGCCCACTGCAAGATTTCCTGAGGTGTGGAGGCCTCAAGCGAGTCACTCGCACTGGCAAACTCAGCAAGTAATTCTTTCGTTGCATGGAGCGGGGGATCCGCCGCGGCGGCACCTTCTAATTCCGCTCCTGCTAAAGCTCCGCCCTCCCCCTCTACGTTTCGTGGTGACGCTAAGTCGTGATCCATCTCTTCCGGACGGATGACTCGCAATGCGGGGAACGGCGGTTCCATAGTATTCGGTCTCTGCAATCGCATGCGTTGATTCACGGCACTGTTTCTCCTTAGCCGGAGGCCATCCGTCCAGCTCCCTCGTTACCAAATGATTACTTACATGATGCATTTAGTCAAGTATGGGTTATTATCGGCAGAGGCGGCCCAGTTGTCGCGGAATTTCCTGCGAAATCAGCAGGACTAGCTCTCCGTTCTACCCCGCCACGCCGTTCTATGGCCCCTCACGTAGTTTAATAATGCAGCCCATTGGATGCAGAGGAAGGCTAGCACAGCCAGCGGATGGAGAAGAGCACCGAGCTTTGATTGCTGAAATTGCCGGGCGCACCACCATCGCGGAATCCATGACGCAATGGCTGCGGCAAACAGGACAGCGATGCAAAATGCGCTATGGATCGAAGAGTCGGTGCTCGCCGTGGTGCTGCTGGATTGATCCAATATCGACCAGGTGGATCCAATCATAAAGAGCAATAACAGACCGGGCAAAACCGATCCACAGAACAACAGCAGCGTAAAGGGAACAATGAGTTTGGGATTGGCAATGCCCTCGACTGCATTTTTCATGAGTCCATTCCAGACTTCGTTTGCATTGTGGTACATGCGACAACGAGCGATGGAAGTACCGTCGCAAATATCGGTCGACAGACCAGCGGCGCGGTAAGCGCGTGGCAATTTTAGTCCGTCGTGACGTGAGCTGCGAATTGCCTCGTGTGTACCGGCTCGACGATAGTCAACCTGTGACGTCAAAAACAATTGACCGCAACCGGCGGCAAGTGAGGGGTCGAATTGTTTCTCACGCATCCGTTGGATGGGCAGAAATCCCAGCAGCACGAAGTGCATCATGGGAATGAGCAATTTTTCCCAGAACGTTTCGGTTTCTTGAAAAGGGAAAGCGCTTAGCAATGAGGATTCGGAGATTTCCTTTTGTCTCACGAGTCTCGCGATGGAATCGGGAGAGAGACGCACATCGGCATCGATAAAGAGTAGCAGTGGATGGGAGGCATAACCGGCCAATTGCCAGCAGGCGTGTTGTTTGCCATTCCAGCCGCTGGGTAATGGCGTGCCTGACAGGCATTTTATATTCGGGGACTGAGTAGCAAGTCCCATTACAATGTCCGCAGTCTCGTCGGTCGACGCGTCGTCTAGCACGATTACTTCGATTTCGACCTCAACATTTTCGAGTACTGCACGAATGCAAGGCCCGATCGACTGTGCTTCATTTCGCGCTGGAATCAAGACAGAAACTTGAGGACGCATTCCAGCGGTGGAATTGGTTGCCGAAGTAGTTGAGCTCATCGTTGGAGGCAAAAAGAGTCTCCGGTTGATGAACACCATCGTGGCCGGGATGGCAGCGAACAGCAGCGCCACGAAGCTCAAGAAGATCAATTGAATTTACTCCCATGCTCAGAGTGAAATTCACTTCTCGTAACAAGACTGCGTAGGCGGCGCAGCGAATCGTAGAATCCACCAGCACCGCGCTTCCCAGAGAGTATCGGTTCAAACGCGGCAGGATCGCGAGCGATCACTGCGTTGGCGAGGCACGTTTGGTTTTCTCGTAAGGCAGCCGCAAGCGTTTCCTTCCACAACAATTTGTCTCTTGGCTCCTGAGGACCGCAGGGGAGCGGAGCCCCAAAGCGGACAAAGCATTCGGGCAATCGTTCGTCCCAAAAAACATATTCGAGAGCCAAAGGTATCGCGAAGCCCGGATGTGGCGTCCGCGAGCACAAGTGGGCTAAGCCGGGCATCAATTCGGCTTGATAATCACGGCAGTCGGCGAAACGACCTTCGGGTGTAATCCATAGAGAGCAAAACGGCTCGGAGAGTATTGCCATGCTCGTGCGCAAAAAGTCGGCTGCGCCTTTTTGGGAGGTTAGATCGATCCCATAGAAACCGAGTTTCTTGAAGACTGCATATTGTTGCAGCGCGCGCGCATCGATTGGCGCATAGAACATATGGTGAGAGAAACAATTGCGACAGAGATAATGAGCAATCAATGGATCCCACCAGGACGGATGATTGGCAAACACGATCACCGGCCCTGGCTGCGCAAGGGACAAATTAGAGTTTGAATCGGCATGCACAGCAATCGTGTGAAAGTGGCGTCTTAAAAAGGGTTTCAGAAAGGTATGAAAGCCATTTAGAAACCATTTCGCCGAAGCTGGAGGTCGATGATCATTAGACGATGTTTTTTCGTTGTGAACCATGAATTCCGCGGGACCTATTCAGCTATCGTCGATTCACACATTCATGAGAAGTTACAACTTGCCTGACTTGGTATCAATATCGAGTGAATCGGCAGCAATCCAACCGCTCATCAATACCATTGGCATACCGGGTCCAGGGTGCGCAGCGCCACCCGCTAGATAAAGCCCCTGCACATCCTTTCTTCGGTTTCCTGGCTTGAAGGCCCCGACAAATTTTCCGTGACTTGCCAAGCCGTAGATCGCGCCATTGAGAACACGGTAGCGGTTGTGAATTCCCTCGGGGGTGAGTGAAGCTTCGCAAACGATCGCCTCGCGTAGACCCTTCATGCCCGCAGTCCTCTCGAGTTTATCGAGAATCACTTCACGGTACTCGGGCAACATTCGTTTCCAGTCATGCCCGGGTCGGATGTAAGGGGTGTGTACCAAGATGTAGAGTGCTTCGCAGCCATCGGGAGCAACTTCCGGTTCGCTGATCGCCGGCGCACAAACATACGCTGTCGGATCGGGCGCGGGTTGGCCTTTGCGATAAATGTATTCGAACTCTTCGTGCGGGTCGCGTGAGAAGACAAAGTTATGATGCAGCAAGTGCTCGTAGCGGCGGTTCAGGCCCAAGTAGAGGACGACGCCCGAGCAAGCGGGTTCGTACTTTTTCTTCCGGGCAAAGCGGTCACCGATAGTGCTGCCGATCAGTTCTTTGTAAGTACGGACCGCATCGCAATTGCTGATCACTGCATCGCAGGGAATCGTTTCACCTAAAGTGGTTGTAACCCCCGTGGTACGTTGATTGGAGATTTCAATTTTTGCGACGTCGGTCGCGGTACGGATTTCTACACCCAGTTCACCGGCGAGTTTTGCTAGGGCCAGCGGTACGGCGCGTGTGCCTCCGACTGGATACCAGATCCCTTCTTCCGTTTGCATGTGAGCAATGCTGCAGAGGACAGCGGGGGATTGATCCGGCGCAGAACCAACATACTGCGTAAAGTGATCCATCATTTGAGCAGCTCGCTCATCCGGCACATGAGATCGCACCACGCTTGCTACCGACTTGCCCATGCGTAGGCTGAGCACATCTTTCAGCACTGCAGGAGAGAAGGCACCACCCATTTCCATTGTGTCGGTTAAGCCGCCCACGGATCTCCAAAAGAAAAATCGATCGCTGACCCCATGTAGCCGCTCGCTCAATTGAATGAATTTTTCGTAACCGATACCGCTCGCATCTGACCCAGTGAAGGCACGTAGATTTTGCTTCATGGCGTCTACATTGGCCACGAGATCGAGCACTCCGTTGTCTTCGAAAAAACATCGCCATTGCGGATCGAGCGGGAGGAGGGTGAGATAGTCCTCCATATTTCGACCCGCTTCCGCGAAGACTCGTTTGAGCACACTAGGTAGAGTCAAAATGGTGGGGCCCATATCAAAACGGTAGCCCTCGGCTACGTGCTGGGCCGCTTTGCCGCCGAGCCATTCATTCTTATCCAACAGCGTCACGCGATGCCCTCTGGCTGCGGTGACGCAAGCAGCAGCGAGTCCTGCGAGTCCGCTACCGATAACGACCACATGTAACGATTGTTTTTCCTTGGCGATCATGGGATCACTGTTCCTGAAAAGGCGAACGATGCTAATTCAATTCTTATTTGCGGCTCAATCTGACGCCCCGCAGCAGCCGACGCAACCCGGAGCGACGTTCCGAAAACAGCTTTGCATGTTGATACTGCAGCACACCTGCTAAAATCTCGTGGTTGGCAGGATGAGGCGGATCCAAATGTGGAGTTGGCCCCGACTTACGAATGCTGATAACTTTGGGAATCGTCAATTGGAGCAACCCTTCAGGACCGCGCGTAGTGCCGAAGCCACTATCGCGACATCCTCCAAAGGGGAGGCGAGGATCAGCGGTGGGGATGATTAGGTCGTTGATGGTGACGTTGCCAACTCGCAACATTTCTGCGACTCGGCGAGCCTCGCTGGTAGTCCCAAAGACGCTGGCCGACAATGCGTAGGGGCAGGAGTTGGTCCAAGCGATGGCTTCGTCGATTTGTTGCCAACAACAGAAGGAAATAAGCGGTGCAAACAAGTCAGCTTGCATTGCTTCGCTATCGGGCGAAACGTGGTCAAGCACCAGCGGGGGCATGGTGCCGGTCGCTTCAAAATCACTACGATTCCATCGCTCGAATAAATCGATAGCGCCCTGCTGCAAGGCGAGATCTACGTTCCTGGCAACTTCCGACCGAGCGGCCGGATGGACGAAAATATTGGGCCACTCCGCTAGTTCACTGTGCAATCGATTTCTCAAATCCGCTGCGATCGAGTCAGCAACCAGCAAGCGTCTTGGACCGATGCAAGTTGCACCTCCATTAAAGGTCAATCCGAAACGAACTCCTCGAGTGACAGTCTCTAGATTGGCGCTGGGCAAAACAATCATCGCGTCGCAACCGGACAGTTCAACGATGCATGGTGTGAGGGATGCTGCCGCTTTTGCGAGGACCTTTCTCCCTGTTGTTGCGCTGCCGGTCAGGATGACTAGATCGACACCCGCGTCCAATGCATCTGCGCCCGTTTGCGGATCGCTGTCGAGGACTTGTAACACCTTCCGTGGAATGCCTGCTGCGTAGAAACAAGCGGCCAAACGCTGAGTGACATCCTCGCATCCAGGAGCTGGCTTCCAGAGGACCTCGTTACCAGCGGCTAATGCTTGGGCCACTTGCACACCCGGTAAAAACAACGGGTAATTCCAGGTGCCCAGTACCAATACTTGACCATAGGGAATTCGTGTCACCTGCGACGTTACGCCCCATAACCACAAGGGCCGACGCCATGCTCCAACACGACGATTTTTTAAGATATGAGGACCGGTGCGGGCGAGCCAGCGCAGCGCGTCACAAAAGGGGATCAATTCGGCAGATAGAGTCTCCGCATCGTCTGTTCGTACGGCCGAACGAGAGGCAGCAAGAAGAGAATCCATTTGAGCCGCGATCTCGTGTCCGACCGATCCCATAATCTTGCAACGCAGGTCGAGCGAAATCTCCCGCCAAGGCAAGGCAGACAGCTCCAGCCGCGGCATGGCAGAGTCAGAGTAACGAGATTCGTGATCAACCATGAGCGAGCGAAGTCGTAGGGTTTGCTTTACGAGATCTTAAAGGGAGCGCGTGTTGGTCGATAAAATCTGTCGACATGCGAAAGTCACGCAAGAGCAGGCGACTGGTGATCCGACTCGATTCGTAGATCACAGGCAACCCACTGCCCGGATGAGTACCACCACCCACTAAATAGACACCCTGTAATTCTTCGAATCGATTGCGTGGCCTGCGATGCAACATCTGACCCAAATTGTGAGCCAAATTAAATGTGGCGCCTCGATAGATGGCATGTTGGTCCTGCCAATCGGCAGGTGTAATGCAATGCTCAGAAACAATTCGTTGGCGAATGTCACCAAGCCCCAATGCGGAGAGCCGATCTAAGGTTAGTTCCCGGAAGGGGCCTGCTTCTTGAGTCCAATCGATATTGGGATGCATGTGAGATACAGGAACCAAAACATACAGCCCACTCTTTCCCGCAGGAGCCAATGAGGGATCGGTGACGCAAGCATTTTGAACATAGATCGATGGATCGTCGCTCAGCACGTGATCGACTTCAATCTCACGTAGGTTGCGTTGGTAGTCCTTGGCAATATGAATACTGTGGTGAGGTAAATCCTTATAGACGCCATCGATGCCGAGGTAGAGCATATATGTCGAGCAAGAGAATTTCTTTTTCGCTAGTTGCTCGCTGCTCCATCGTCTTCGCAATCGATCCGGTACGAGCTTTTCCATGGCCGCAGAAAAATCGGCACCGATGACAATACAATCGGCGTCGTAGAATGTTTGCTCTGTTTCCACTCCGGTCACTCGTCGACCTGAAAATCGCAGGCCGGTTACACCTTCATTCAAACGAAGATCGACTCCTAGTTCTTGAGCGATGTCACCCATGACTTCGCTCACGCGGCTGCAACCTCCGAGCGGATGAAACACCCCGTATTCGTATTCCAGAAAACTCAGAATCGAAAAAAGGCTAGGGCATTGAAAGGGTGACATGCCCAAGTATTTGGCTTGGAAGGAAAAGGCAATCACCAACCGCGGATCGGAAAAATAACGTTGTAATTCTTGCCCGAGCGAACGAAACGGATGCAGATGAGGCGCTGCACCGATCATCGACTTTCGCACAAGATTGAGGGGAGACGAGAAGGGAGATTCTAGAATTGGCCGGAAACGCTCCAACTTGACACGATTGTCGCGCATGTAGCGAATTAGCGCACCCTTATCGCCGGGGCTGAGCGAGGCGATCTGCGCATCCATTCGTTCCATGTCGGGCGTACAATCAAGCTGACCTCCCGCAGCAAATGTCAGGCGGTATTGAGGATCCAGTCTCACCATCGGTACCGCCTCATTGAGGTCGCGACCGACGGAACGAAAGATCTCTTCGAGAACACGGGGATACAGAAAAAAGGTAGGCCCACAATCAAAGCGAAAGCCATCCTGCTCAATCGCCGATGTCCGTCCACCAACCACCGATTTCTTTTCTAGTACGGTGACTTTCGCGCCTGCACGCTGTAATTGCATCGCGGCAGCTAGCCCTCCCGGCCCCGCACCAATCACGATTACCTTCGGTACCGCCACTGAATCCCTCACCCTGAAGCACAGGTCATTTTTGCAATTCCTACACCGAGTCACTCATTTTGCCCGGTTAGACTGGGTCACTGTAGAGTACGCTCGTAGAATGCCAAGCGGTTGCAAGCAAGAATGCCAGCGCCGCACCGCCCAAGTGGGGAGCTCCGGGCAGAAGCAAATTTGGACGGGTGCGGACTGGCTGACGCTTTGAACCCTTGTGAGCGGTTAAGGTTTCGCGATATTGCAGGAGCATTGTGTTGCAGACGATAGTCGCCTTTCGCTCCGCGAAAGTAGCGTTGATATTCACTGCTTTCAGAACTTTCGCGGAGCGAAAGGCGACTATTATTGCCTTCGATTAGTAAATTCACAGCCCATCCGCGAAAGTAGCGTTGATATTCACTGCTTTCAGAACTTTCGCGGAGCGAATGGCGACCATTATTGCCTTCGATTAGTAAATTCACAGCCCATCCGCGAAAGTAGCGTTGATCTTCACTGCTTTCAGAACTTTCGCGGAGCGAAAGGCGACCATTATTGCCTTCGATTAGTAAATTCACAGCCCATCCGCGAAAGTAGCGTTGATATTCGCAGCTTTTTCAGAACTTTCGCGGAGCGAAAGGTGACTATGATTGCCTCCGCTTTGTAAATTCACAGGCTCGGCGGGAATTAGTTCGAGAAATTGTCGTTTTGAGGATTAGGTAAGATGTATCGGACAGTGCAACAATTTGCTGATGGGCTCAATTCCCTAACATCTTTGTTGGTCGTTTGCCTACTGCTGACAATCTCCGGATGTACGAAAGATAAGCCCGCCACTAATGAAGGGGATGAAAAGGGCGTCGCCACGCCGGGCGATGCAGCAGAACCATCAGTCGATTCGGGCACTGGGGAATCCATGGTGGGCAGCACCCAGCGATCGCTAAGTGACCAGGGGACTGACGAGGGAGTTGTGGGAGATTTGCCCCCAATCGCGCCTTCTGCCGCATTGCTCAGCCCTTCCCAACTGGAATTGCCACCGGCAACGGATTTTCCCACTCTATCACAATTCTTGCTCGACGCTGATCGTGAAATTCAACGTCTCGGCACAACGGAGATCGCTCCGAACCAACGAGATGCCTTGGTTGGGGAAGTAAAACGAGTCGCAATTCTCAAGCAGGAAGCGGCCGAACGCCTGTTGGTAATTGCCGATCTCGACTTGACCCAAAAAGCGATCGCCATCCAAGCAAGGATGCAAGCATTGAGTCATCGGGCCGCTTTGGGAGACCTGCAGGCTGCCGATGATTTGCAAGTCTACGCGACAGAAATGGTTGACAGTCCAATCAGTGATATTGCGCGAGATAGCCGCACGGTATTAGTAGGTTTTGCGCTCGAGCGCTTACAATCTGGATTGACGAAAGATGCTTCGGAAATTGTCGGGCTTACCTCCCGCTTAATTGCTGACCCCGATCAATTGGATGCATCCACACTCAAGGTCCTGCAGCAGACGATGCTGGTTCTACAGCGATATGGTTATGCTGCGGAATCCCTGCAGGTCCGACAGCAAATTGAATCATTGGAGCAAACACTGACGACTCCCAGCCTTAGAAGCTTGGCAAATTCCATACTGGCTGATGCACGATTCAGCGTCCTCGAGTCGATGCGCGGAACGATTGCGCAAGCCAATGAATCGACTGCCGCACAGTGGTATGCTACTGCTCTCGAGGTTGCACAAGAGCATCCCGATGGAAATACGCTCGTTTATCTGTCCAATTTAGCCTTACAATTGGAAGCCATGGAGCATGAGAACGAGGCTGAAGCTATCTATCAAGTTATCGAGCAACAATTAGCCGCTGTCGAACACGAAGGGGTGGGGCGAGGGGCACGCGACTGCTTGGCAGCGCGGCAGTCTCGCAAAAGCGTGGTTGGTAAACCCATCGTCTGGTCCGCAGACGAAACGATCACAGGCAAACCCCTGAATCTCCCGTCCTGGGCTGGCCAAATTGTCCTGATTCCCGTGTGGGGAATTTCAGACCCCCAGTCACTTGCGCCCTTATCGGCTCTGGAACAAGTTGCTGAAACGGCATCCAATCGGATCCAAATCGTTGGTATTTGCATGGATGTTGTTGCGGAGGCACGCAAACAGGCGGCATTCCTCTCGGCAGAACGTATGCCTTGGCCCAGTATTTGGGCGGCAAACGAAACAGGAAATCCGTTTGGGAATGCGATGTTGGTACAAACCGGTGTCGTTTCGGTCCCCGCAGTCATTGTCGTCGATCAAAAAGGTCTTGTTGCCGCAGTTGCCCTTAGCCAGGGAAGCGTGGAGAAGACCGTGGAGAGATTGCTGGCATCTGCACCGTAAGCACCGAATTTCAAATTTTTTTCTGCTAGGTCAGTGCCTTTTGGCTCCGATACGAAAACCTTAATGGAAGATTTTTTGCCATTGAAGTCTAAAAAGCGACCTTAACGATTAATTCTCTCCCGCAAAGCCATTTCGGCTTGCTACAGTGATGCCACGGTCGAAGCGAATTCGACTCCCCTAGTGGGATCTCCCCTAGTGGAATCACAGTTCATAGCGGAGTTGCGTGCAATCATGGCTGAGCAACGACAAGGTACGATCTGTTTTTTGATGGGCTTGCTGGCACTAGGAGCCTATTTCCTGATTGAAGGAGCCGACGGAGTTGGCTCGGGGCTGTCAGGCTCCCAGCAACCGACATTCCAGGTTGCTGCGACTCATCAGGCGGCGCTTCGAAGCGATTTAGATTTATCCCACCCGAGAAATTTTGTTACGGGTCAACAGGTCCCGGGCTGGCGACGGGTATATTTTGGTTCCGTACTGCGTGATGACCTTAATGTGTCTGAGCGTTACGACTGGACGGTATCCATTTACGGTTTACCCCTTGATGCGAATGGGCAGGAAACGCTGGTTGTTCACTCCAAGCAACGGCCGACGGCAGGTTGGAAATCTGACAGTTTGCAGTCGAAAGGACTGGAGGTTGTTTCAGCCTATCGTCGCGACTTTGAGGGAAACTGGACACAAGCTTTAGGCGCGCCAACGGATCCCTGGATAGTGAGATCGCTTGATTGCTTGTTAGCGCCTCGCGGTCAATTCGCTTCATCAGCAACGATCGATGCCGCTAAGTCATCCATGATGTTGGATTCGTGGCAGGCCCCCACTGGTACCTCATGGAGTTTCCGACCATTGTGTCGAGCGAATTCGGCTGATTCAAATGGTGCCGATCAGAATGATGCAGATCAACATGATCTTGAGCAAACCTGGCTAGCTCAGTGTCGTGGCGGGGAGCAAGCGTTCGCCGATGTGCAGCAGCAAATTCGCTTGACATTCGATCAGAAAGACCAGAGGGTGTCCGTCCTATCGAGCCAAGTGCGAGAAAAATTGTTGCATGCGGAAACTCGCTGGACGAGTCATTTGGAATTCCTCCAAGAGACGACATTGGCCCCCCAGGAGACTGAGTTATTGGCGCAAGGAATAGACTGCTGGGAAATGAGCACGAGTGCGTATCATGACGTCTTTTCACTCGCTTCAATGGGACAAGTGGGATCGAGTTCGGAGGTGTCAGATACGCTTGCATCACTCCATCTGAAGACAACGGAACACTGCGAGCGGGTACGCCATCCATTGATTGCCTTTGGTATGCAGCGTGCTTTGGTCGATCAAGCGACCAGTCATTTAAGATTGCAAGCTGCCGTGGACCAAACATCTCTGCTTCGTGCCGCCGGTCTGGTCAAATGGCGCTTGACAGATGGTGACGCAGTGGAACACGACCAAGCGAAACACCTTGGAAAAGTTGTCGTATTAGGCTTTGCTTCGGATACCCGTCCGGAGTCGCTAGGGATGCTGAATGCTTTGGCTCAAGTTCGCAGTCAATGGAGTGAATGTGATGTGGCCGTGTTCAATGTTGTGAATTTTGAACATGGAGTGAAGGCCAGTTTGATTGAGGGGCTAATCGAGACCAACATTGTGCCGCTGGAAGACAATGGCACCAGTGAGCGACTTGGTATTTGTCATGTTGGCTTTCCAACGGTAATGGTTTTGAACCAGCAAGCGGAATTGCACAGTCTTTGTCCTTGGCAGATCGTACAATCGCCGGATCTATTGCAAGCAAGTATTGCGCAACTGGTAAGCAGCAGCAGTGAGGAAGAGTCGACCCGGTTGACGTCTCTGCCTGAAACGAACCACAATCGCAGCCGGCTTCGCGTTGATCGCACTCACACCCTGTTTGGTAAAAATCAGAATATCGATGGAACAGAGCTTTTTATCTTGGCTGCGGGGGCGTACGGCGGGCCTTTCTCAAGTAGCCGTTGGGATTGGTGATGATGCGGCGATAATCGATTGGCCGATGGAATCTGGTGTGAATCCATCGTTGGTCATTTCTACCGACCAAATTTGCGATGGTGTGGACTTCTTAAAGTCGGAGCACGAGTTGGCCCAAATTGGTCGCAAAGCCGTGCTAATCAATTTAAGTGATATGGCGGCCATGGCTGCTAAACCGATCGCAATTTTTGTGACTTTGTCCTTGCCACGAGCTGAAGCGACCCAAACCGCAGCCGCGATTTATGAGGGGATTCTTGAGATCGCTCAGCAATACTCGCTGGCAATTCCTGGTGGAGATATCACTGTCTATGATGGTCCTCTGGCGATCTCCGTAACTATTATCGGAAGCGTTCCGGCGACGCGCCGTTGGCTGCGCAGTGGCGCACAGGAAGGGGACGCTATTGTTGTCACCGGTGCCTTCGGGGGAAGTATATTGGGGCGGCATCTGTCACCTCAACCGCGCGTTGCATTGGCCGAACAACTGGCTGCTAAGTTTGATATTCACGCTGCCATAGATGTCAGCGATGGGCTTTCGCTCGACCTCGATCGTTTATGTGCGGCCAGTGGTGTGGGTGCCGAGTTCAATCTAGACAAGATCCCCGTGCATGCCGATGCTGTTTCGCTAGCGGCTCAGGATGGCCAATCCCCTATTGATCATGCTTGGGGAGATGGCGAGGATTTTGAATTGATCTTGGCGGTTTCTGCAGCGGAAGTTGGCGCGGTGCTAGGAGGGGACTGGGGCGTTCCCCTGACACGAATTGGTACTTTCACTGGGCGGACCGGCTTGTGGTGGAAGAAGTCGGATGGACAAATGGAACGAATGAGTCCTCGTGGCTTTATACATGGTCGACGATGAATGAACGAACGACCAACGCTTGCCACAGTGGAGCTCGAGTCTCTGTTGCAAACGCAGTTGCTCGGACAGCGTTTAGGAGCTCTTCTCAGTGCGGGTGATACCCTTGCGCTCGTGGGTACTTTGGGTGCAGGGAAGACGACTCTGGCTCAATCACTTCTGGCGGCGGTCGGAGTTGATCCACAGAGAGTTACAAGTCCAACGTTTGCTCTAATTCAATCCTACGCTACGCGTCTTGGTACAGCGCACCATATTGATGCCTATCGCGTTCGTGACGAAGACGAATTTCTTGAACTCGGCATTGAAGAATTATGGGAGGATGAATCTTGTGTTACGCTCGTGGAATGGGCCGATAAGTGGAACGATTGGATGCCGCCGCTCAGTCTTTGGATTCAGATCGAGTGGTGTTCCGCAAGCAAGAGAACCATTTCGTTTCGAGGGGATCACGACCATTGGCAGCAACGGATCGACCAAGCATTAGGATGACACAACTGATACCAAGGTGGTTTCCTGACGCCTCGATTCGTTCGTGTGACAAAGTGGCGAGCGGATTCAGCGGGGCCATCGTTTGGAAGCTTAGACTTGAGGACGAGCCTTCGTTTGCAGTACCTGGACTACACGATTGGGCTATTCGATGCTGGCCTGCGGAAACCTCACTGGAACGGGTCCTCGAGATTCACTCTGTCATCCGCCATGCGAGGCAGTTGCAGTGCGGATTCCTGCCCCAATATCGGCCGTGTCAGCGATCTGGATTGACTGCCTTCGAAAACCAACAACGCGTGTGGGAGTGCAGTCAATGGATGCCGGGTGCTCCGCCGAATCTGGTTCGCTCAGTAAAATCTGTGGCGCCGCAACTGGGATTCGCTTTGGCACAATTTCACAATGCAACGGCTTCAATGGGGCGGCAATTCAGCAAATCGGCTCTGGTGATTGACTCGCGACTGCATCGCCTACGAACGCTTGAAAAAATCTCGAATCAGGGATCGTTTGCCCCTGCAGCCATGAAGAGTGATGTCAAACTCCATTGGGCCAGCAACATACTGCAGCAGCATTGGACAACGAAAGTCACCACCGCCAAGACTGTCTTGAACGAGCTGCAAGCTATTTCTTGGCACCAACAGTATGTGCTGCGAGATGTCCACTGCCAAAACACGCTCTTTGACAATGAACAACTGACCGCGATCCTGGATTACGACGCACTCCGCATCGATTCGCCTGCGGCTGATATAGCCCGGCTCATTGGCAGCATGCAATTGGGGCTCACGGAAGAACTTTGGCAAGGCGTGTCAGAGATCTTCAGCGAGGCGGCGACCGAAACGAAAACAGAAGGCTATAAAGAGCTAGTTTGGCAATCCCTGTTGGCGGCTTATCGGCAAATTCGTGCATTCTCGGAACAGGAAGAAAGACTTGCCCGGTTGCTAGTCGAAGTCAGCCCCGTGGTCAATTTGGCAAACTGGGTGGTTTGGCTGGCCCAGGAACCCGCACGATTCCAAGGTCGAATGGAAGAAGCCATCGTCAGAATGTGCGACTGGGCACGTGTCGTCCAGGGGGATTGCTCGGACCGAGGGCCGAGTTGACCCCGGTTTTCATTTCCAAGTAGAATTGCGGGATTCGGATGATCCGACCTAATAAAATCGTTAGAGGCACCATGCTACTAAACCCCTCTGCCAGCGTTCGTTGCCATGCGGCCGTTTTCTTTCTTGCAATCACGTCAGTTGTGTTTGTGGGTGGGAATTTGCATGCGCAACAATTCCCTGAGGATGGATTTGGCAGCCTGCCTGGCTTGGGCGGGTTCGATGATGGCCTCGGAAACGGTGGCCTCAATGAAGACAATCCCATTGCATTATCTGCCAGCTATGAATTGGCGAGCGGATCACGAAACGGTCGTGTGAAAATAAGTGCAGAGTTGATTCCCGATTGGCACATCTATTCGGTGACTCAAGCAAAGGGTGGTCCAACCCGAACCGACATCACCATCTCGGGCCCGGAAGGAGTCACGTTGAGCGGCGACTTCGTTCCCGATCAGGGGCCCCATATTTCAACCGACGACGCATTCCCTGGGATAAAGGTAGAAGCGCACGATGGCATTGTGCATTGGGTCGCACCCTTCTCCATTGCCGAAGGCGTATCGCTCAAAGGGCTAACGATCAATGTGCTTGTCAAAGGGTTGACCTGTAGAACGGGAGGCGCGTGCATTCCGCTTAAGGATAAACTAGAGGCCAAGCTTGTTGGCACCTACGACGAACCGAAACCGGAACTTGCAAAACCGGTCACCGAGTTTCGCAACAAAGGGTCAGTGGTCATGTGGCGAAGTGAGATTTCGCCTGCCACTGTCGCACCTGGAGAAACAGCGGAGTTACGTCTGACTGCGATTCCGGATGCGGGTTATCACGTCTATCAAGCGAGCACCACCGATTCTTCCAATTCGACAAATTTTGTCATTACCCAGTTTTCCGGCACAACTCCTCAGCCTCCACGAACGAGAGCTGAAATCATTACCAAAGAAGGTATTGGTGGTCTCGACACCGTCCACTACCACGGAGGTGAAGTGACTTGGACAATTCCGATTGTGATCCCAGCCAGTGCGCCTCTTGGTTCAATCGAAATCGCTGGACTTGTTGGATACCAAGCGTGTAACGAAACCAGTTGTCGCCAGCCGAAAGGGGTTCGATTCACAGGACTGTTGACGGTCGGCAAGGAATCGGTTGCTGGGATTACGCCTGTGTCGCTGGTTGCAGCCAAATATTCTGAAGTGCTGACAGCTGTGAGTGAATCGAAATGGCTGTCTGCTGCAGACGCCGTCGAAAAGGAAGCCTCGGTGGATCCAGTTGAATCTACAGATACGGCGGCCGTTGCGAACTTTCAAGAACCGCTAACGATCCAGAAGCCAGCTCCGCAACGCCCCTTTGCCGTGATCCTCGGTATGGCGCTGATCGGTGGAATGATTTTAAACCTCATGCCCTGTGTACTGCCGGTCGTGGGCTTAAAATTGATGGCGCTAGTCGAAACGGCAGGAGAAGATCACCGGAAGGTGCTCAGCCATAATCTCTGGTATTCCTTTGGAATATTGAGTGTTTTCTGGGTGCTAGCCGCTGTGGCCATTGGCTTCCGAATTTACTTTGAGCGTTCATTCTCATGGGGTCAGCAGTTTACCTACCTTGAATTTAAGTTGCCCTTGATCTTGCTCGTCTTTGTCATGGCGCTCAGCTTTCTCGGTGTCTGGGAAATACCGTTGCCTGGCTTTGCATCTGGAAAGGCGTCGCAACAGCTGCAGAAGAAGGAAGGGGCGACTGGCTCATTCTTTAAAGGAATGTTCACAACGCTGTTAGCAACACCTTGCAGCGGTCCATTGTTGGGGGTTGTATTTGGGGCCACTTTGACGCTTCCCCCTGTGGGAATTTTTGTCGTCTTTACGACAGTCGGCCTGGGGATGGCGATGCCCTATATCCTTATCGGTTTAGTGCCCAAGCTGGTTTTTTGGCTTCCTAAACCGGGCGCCTGGATGGAGACGCTTAAGCAGTTAATGGCATTCGTGTTGTTGGGGACCGTGGCCTTTTTGTTTGCAGGTTTTTCGGAGCAGCATAAGGTCCCCGTGTTTGTTACTTTGATCGCCGCATGGTTTGCCTGTTGGATGATTGGACGCGTGCCGTTGTGGGATACTTTGCGGAGACGCGGGACAGCTTGGATCGGTGGTATTGCAATCGCTTCGGCAATTGGCATTGCCGCCTTTCAAATGCAGGGGACCAAACAAGATAACTTCGCATGGGAACCCTATAGCGCCGCGCGGCTTGCCGAATTGCAAGCTCAGGGTCGAACGGTGATGTTGGACTTTACTGCCAGCTGGTGTGTCAATTGTCATGTGAATTATAAGTTTGCCTTAAACACTGCATTGACCGCAGAGAAAATTCAAGAGCTCGGTGCAGTCGCCATGATTGCCGATTGGTCCGATGAGAATGATGAGATCGGTGAAAAGCTCAATGAGCTACAAAGCAATTCCATTCCTGTGCTCGCGATTTATCCAGGCAAGTCACCAGGCTCACCAATCATCCTGCGAGACATTGTTAGTCAGGGCCAAGTCCTGGAGGCACTAGATCAAGCAGGTGCCTCGGTGACTGATTCGGTAGCCTCCTACATCCCAGGCCACTAGCGTTGATAGTTGCAGATAGTCGCCTTTCGCTCCGCGAAAGTAGCGTTTTCTTCTGTATGAAACGCAGTTAGGTGAGATTATTCATGTGGAGATTTTAAACTCCTGCCAATGATGGTTTGATTGGGAGGGAAAGGGATAATTCAACGCTACTTTCGCGGATAGGCTGTAAATTTATTAATCGAAGGCAATAATAGTCGCCTTTCGCTCCGCGAAAGTTCTGAAAAAGAAGAGACTATCAACGATACTTTCGCGGAGCGAAAGGCGACTATCTGCGACTATCAACGCTACTTTCGCGGAGCGAAAGGCGACTATCTGCGACTATCTGGCTTAGATTGCTGCACACACTTTGATGGCCGCGTCGATGGTTTGATCGATATGTGCATCGGTATGAGTGTTACTGAAGAAGAGTGCTTC
>JBGTBJ010000003.1:0-27034 GCA_041749395.1 Pirellulaceae bacterium | reverse complement strand
GCGGCTACGGTGGTGGTGGCGGCGGAGGCGGAGGCCGCGATCGCGATCGTGACCGAGATCGCGACTGGTAGCCAACCTCTTAACCGGTTGGCTGCAACCCGAATTTCTTTGTCAGATGTCAAGCGCTCGAGAGTTTCTCTCGGGCTGCTTTTTTTTTATCCGGCCTCACCGGCTAGCGATCATCGCCACATCCCCAACTCACTATTGGAAGCAGACCCAGAGTCGCTTTCAATTTGCGTTGGCAGCGTTTCTGCCGCGGCGAATATTGAAGCCAGCTTGATGTCGCGATCCAAGTAGGTAAGCGCCGATAATGGCTATTGCCATGAGCAACATTGAAAACAGATCTGACGGGGTCAAGATCGCGGCAAGCGTAACGCATCCAAGAATTGCGAAACTCCAACGGCGACAGGAAAATCGACCCAGGAATAGTGCGAATGACACTACAGCTAAGACCAGAATCGTAGCGAGTTCGAGAAAACCAATTGCAAACGGCATCATCGTGAGTCTCCAAAACAACGGTTATTGAAAAACTCGCCGAATGCCAACCGTCGACATGATTGTCACGGCAGGAAGCGAACATTTGATAACGATAAACGAACGTTGGATCTATTTCAATCTTTCTAGCTTGCCTTTTCTACGGACAATATTCTTGTAGTCCCATTGAATGAACTTGCCTTTTTCCAACCAGCTTCGCAGTGCGGCTTTGTTGATCTCAGACTCGTCATTGTAAAAGACCGAAGCATCCTTGAATTTTTTGCCTTTGACGTTGAGCCCCGCTTCATCGAAATCTGCGCCGCTCCAAAACATCAATCGGATCCCGAGTTTCTGTTTGCTATATCCAACAATGGGATTACCGTCCAAAAACCAGACAGGATGCGCATGCCAAATTTTGCTATCAGCACCAGTCAGACCACGGTCGATTTCATCCGCCAGTACATCACAGATGGCCTTGTCGCTTGGCTCCTTGGTCTCGTTGTACTTCAAAATCTCTGGGTCCAAGTCATTTCTCCTGCAGCTTAACATCACCCACTACCTTGCCCGAGCAGACAAGATGGGACCACACGAATCTAACGGCTAGCAACGGTAATATCAATTATATTCATCGGTGGCTGCCCAATTGTTAGATCAGCGATATCGACGAGCACGAACGTGCGTGAGCGGTTTTGGCGCTAGCCACCGGCCCTTCGGAAGCCTTCCCCCTGGCGCAACAATGCTCACTGATTTTCTCGCAGCCCTATTCGTTAAAGCAGCGGTATCGACGAGCACGAGCACCGTTTCACTGAGCACTAGCACGCTTGTGGTATCGGGCCGCGCAGTCGAAAATCGCTTGCTCGTGATTATTACGTTGGGTCACCTTCGGATTGGTTAAATCTCTTCGATAATGGAACGTGGCAATAGCTGTCGCAGTCTTTCGACCCCCTGCCGCGACAAGCCAGTATTGCAAAGCTTGATTAGCGGAATGTCTTAGAAGTTCGCAAGAGTAGGGATCGTTTGGTCATTAAATCGTGGCCCATGCAACTCTGCGGTTGTGACTTCTCCCTCGTTGTTCGTTTCTACGAGGATGCCAATATTGGCAAGTCTCTTTTCATCATCGCCCTCGATATGGTCGCGCCGTAATCGAGGGTAAAGCAATGAGCCGCAGTGTGGACAAGTTGCGTCGCCAAGTGGCGAACAAATCGACACGATCATCCGTTTCCCACACACCGGGCAATCACTGGGCATCCCTTCAGATGTCCTTGTTGAGATGTTCATGTTTTTGAGCCGATATTACTTCTGCCTCTTTACATGCATCCTCTGCAAAATTCGCATGAATAGTCAGAACTCGTTCTTCATACGTCTGGCCAACCATAGGGCCAGCTAACCGATGGGTCAAAACAAAGCTATCGCCGATCAACTTCGGTTTCAACCAAATTTATTGGCATCAGGCTCAAGACTTCGTTGCGTTCGAAGGAATAGCCTTGTCGAGAAGGGGTAATCATGGAATCCGGATGAAGTGTATGTCGCACATGATGTCAGCCGCGAGATAGCCAAGGAATCGCAAGCGGTAATGGTAAATCAGCGATGGTTGAAATTGCGTTGAATTCAAATTGATTGATTCCAGAGATCAAGAACAGCACAGCAATTCGTATTCGTATTCGTATTCGTGCTCGTGCTCGTGCTCGTGCTCGTGCTCGAATGCAATCTATTCAAACATTCGAGTCTCGGAATCGGCTTCGCTTCCCGAAATCAGTTTTGTCTCCACTAAGGACAAATACTCAGCAGGCCATGAGCATGACAGATGTTGCCGTTCAGACTTAAAGACAGTGGTGTGCGAATGAGCAATGCATTCGGGTGAGAAACTGACAACATCAGGTTTCTCGCGATCAGATATAGGCTCGTTCAACACGGTTTTTTCGAGCACGAGCACGAGCACGAGCACGAGCACGAGTTGCGAGTTGCGAGTTGCGAGTTGCGAGTTGCGAGTTGCGAGTTGCGAGTTGCGAGTTGCGAGTTGCGAGTTGCATGGTTGCATGGTTGCATGGTTGCATGGTTGCCGGTGGTAAGTGCTTTGTCCCGCTTCTCTTTTTCTCAAACCAGATTATCGCGCGGTCCAGCCACCATCGACAACCATCATGCTGCCGGTTGTGAAGCTGGCTGCGGGACTGGCCAAATAGATTGCGGCACCTTGGATTTCTTCCAGCCGCCCCCAGCGATTTAAGGCGACGGCACCCACAATAAACTTCTTTGCTTCCTCTGTATCTGCAATGGGTTCATTCATCTTGGTTAAGAACGGACCAGGACAGATGGCATTGACATTGATATTCCATTCAGCCAATTCCAATGCCAGGGCTCGAGTCATTTGTACCACTGCTCCTTTGCTCGATGCGTACGGGGTACGATTCGCGAGGCCAACCAATCCGAGAGTGCTAGCCAGATTGATAATCCGCCCCCACCCACGTTGTTTCATTTGGGGCACAACCTCGCGACACATCAACCACATGCCGTCGACATTGATCGACTGCACGCGACGAAATTCTTCGTAGCTCAATTGATCTATCGGGCCTCGGATGTTAATCCCAGCGCTATTAATCAAGATATCCAATGGCCCGATCGTGGCGGTTGCTTCTGCTACAACACGAGTTACATCCTCGGGTACCGAAACATCTCCAGCGATTGCACAGGTCTTAACGCCGTACTGGTCCGCCAGACTGTGTGCAACCTCTGCTGCTTCATCGCGATTGCGACTGACGATGACTAAATTGGCACCCACGGAAGCCAAGCCAGCAGCCATTGCTGCCCCAAGTCCCTTTGAACCTCCCGTGACCATTGCTGTACGGCCCGACAAATCGAACAACCCGACTCCTGGTAACTTATCCATATCTACTGCAGTTCACTTTTCTGTGGAGTTGTTGGACGAATTGCCAAACAGTACCGAGTGAATCGTTTTTAATTCCTCTTCGGTAATCTTTTTGACTTTGCGATCATAAGTCATCAAGCCATTGATTTCTTCTTCAACGTCAGTCGTCTGAGTGTAGACACCGGCGGCGATACCTTGTTGTTGTAGTTCCTTCAAAATGCGGATGGATTCCACGTATCGCTCTTTGTATTCGGTTGCATTTTTCGGCAAGCCCCCGTATCCCCAATTCTCACGTTTTGTGTCCCAAATATGACCTTCAACAGGTAATCCGTGGCCACCGAATTCTCCCACAACTTTGACGAAATCATTGAATCGTTTTGGATCGAATGGGAAGCTAGGGTGAGGATAACTATGTTCGTCCACCACGTCGCCAATGGGCCAGAAATTTCCGCCACTAGCGATGTTCACAATTCGCGACGGGTCACGCTTGACCATCCATTGGCCCACTTCCATCGTACGATGCTGTCCCCAGGCTTCATTGAAGGGGACCCAAACGACGATGCAGGGGTGAAATTCCAGCGAATCCACCATTGCCTCAAATTCCGTCATGAATTGCTGATGGTGCTTATCGTCCCATTGGCGATCGGTTGGATTGGGTGCCAAATGAGTCCAGTTGGGATTCTTGCCACCACTCACCTGGTCCTGCCACAGCATCATCCCCATTTGATCGCAGTGATAGTAGTAACGTCGTGGCTCAACTTTGATGTGCTTGCGGATCATGTTGAATCCGGAGTCCTTCAAGAATTGAATGTCGGCTTTCATTGCGTCATCGGAAGGAGGCGTCAACAAGCCATCTGGCCACCATCCTTGATCAAGCGGCCCCCAATGGAAAATGATTTCACCATTGAGTGTGAATCGCCAATTTCCCTCGCTGTCCAAGACCTTGCCGACACCGCGAATACCTGCATACGAATCTACTTGATCAATTTCATTGCCCTGGGCATCTTTCAGCGTCAAGCGAAGCGAATATAGATGGGGCGATGACGGGGACCAGAGTTTCGCATCGGCGACTGTAACAGCGATTGCTTCTCCCGCCGGCGCAGATTGCGTTTCCAGAAGACGATCTCCGTCCATAACATCCATCTGAATCACGCAGCCCGGTTGCGATTTCCCAAGCACAGTGGGTTGAACCTTAATTTGTCCGTTTGTGTAGTCCGTTGCTATATCAAGTTCGTCGATATACCGTTCGGCAACTTGCTCCAGCCAAACCGTTTGCCAAATTCCCGATACCTGCGTGTACCAAATACCACGAGGATTCAATGACTGTTTGCCGTTTAGCTGCCAACCTTGAGTTTCATCTTCCACACGCACGACGAGCTCGTTCTCTCCTTCTTGAATTTGGTCGGTCACATCGAATTGAAAAGGAGTGTTGCCGCCGATGTGCGATCCTACTCGCTTGCCATTGAGCCAAACCTGCGAGTGATAATCGACCGCTTCAAAATGGAGGAGAGTCCGCTGGGCTGTACTGGATTGGGCAGTACTGGTTTGGGAAGTACTGGGTTGATAACTAAACGTACGTTGGTACCAGATCGCTTCATCTGGATTCAGTAAGCGGCGTACGCCTGAGAGTCGAGACTCGAGCGCAAAGGGTACGAGTATTTGTCCATCCCACTGCATTGGTACCTCATCCACTTCCTGGGAAGTGATCGCGTAATCCCAGTGTCCATTGAGGTTCGTCCATTGGTCACGCTGCAGCGCGGGCCTTGGATATTCTCGCCAGGCATTTTCGGCAGTTACATTTTCTCCCCAGGACGTGATCAGTTCTGACTGAAAGGGGATTGTCGACCGTGCGGGGAGTGGAAGCTCAGGAATGTGATCTGCATCGATTACATGCACGTCGATGAACTGACCACCGGTGGTCTGTCGACAATGCACGGCAATGGTGTTGGTTCCCACGTTCAGCGCCGCCGCTGCTTGTGGATCCAACGGATGCACAAAATACTCTGAGCTCCATCGTTCAAAGCGGGCAACTTGTTGTCCATTGATGAAAACTTCAGCGTCTTCATCATGGTGCAAATAGAGTGCTGGTTTGGCGGGCAGCGTTTTCAGCTCGATATTTCTGCGAATCCAAATTTGGTTAGTTGACCAGGCGGTGCCTACTCGTGAACCGGGCGTCTCTGGTGTTCCAAATCCACCCTTGCCCTCGGTCCATTGAGAGTCATCAAAGTCGCTGGCTTGCCAATTGGCAGACGGTTTCGCGAGTGTGTACCGCCACGCGGGATCTTTGATTAGTTCATCCGCTAGCACGGGTGACGATAGCAATGCGACCAAGATAACACTGGCAAACGCGCGTCGAACGCCCGTAAATGAAAATGACTTGATGACCAACATCTCGCTGCAAACTCTCTCGAGGGACTTCTGTAATGCCGTTTCAGGCGACTGTAGGGGCCAGTCGCGGGCGAACAGCCATCCATTGTATCATGGTAGCGCCAGAGTCGTACCACCCAAGAAACCTCAAAAGACTCCGCAGTTTCGCAGCGTCACTTTCGCTTTATCGTTCGGACCAAGGGAATTTCATGTCTGTCATCTTGTCGCTTGACCAAGGAACCACCAGTTCGCGCGCCATCGTTTTCGATCATGCAGGGAAGATTCTGGCAACTGCGCGGCGCGAATTGACGCAGCACTACCCCCAGCCAGGATGGGTGGAACATGATGCAAATGAGATTTGGACGGGGCAACTTGCCGTGGCTCAAGAGGCGTTGCAAATGGCTCGCCTGCCAGCCTCTGAAGTCGCCGCGATCGGAATCACGAATCAACGCGAAACGACGATGATCTGGGATCGAAAATCAGGCCAGCCTTTGCACAATGCGATCGTTTGGCAAGATCGCCGCACGGCGGACCTCTGCCAATCGTTACGCGAGGCAGGACACACGGAGGTGGTGAAGCAGAAAACGGGATTGTTAATCGACCCCTATTTTTGCGCTACCAAGTTAGCGTGGTTATTAGACAACGTCCCTCAGGCAAGAGAGAAGGCCGAACGAGGCGAGTTGGCCTTTGGCACTATCGATAGTTGGCTGATTTGGAATCTGAGTGGTGGACAAATTCATGTGACCGATGTGACCAATGCGTCTCGCACCATGTTGTTTGACATCACAACGCTGCAATGGGACGCGGACCTCCTCTCACTATTTCGAATTCCACAGAGTGTCATGCCGGTTGTGCAACCCTCCAGCTCTCACTTTTGCGATGCGGCACATGACTTGTTAGGCCATTGTATTCCTGTATGCGGAGTCGCCGGGGATCAGCAGGCAGCGCTGTATGGTCAAAATTGCACTCATCATGGTATGGCCAAGAATACCTATGGTACGGGCTGTTTCATGCTTCTGAACATTGGTGCTCCGCTGCGACATTCAGAGAACCAATTGTTGACGACGGTTGCTTGTGGGGCGAAACCAGGTACGCACTATGCGTTGGAAGGAAGTGTGTTTGTGGCGGGCGCCATAGTCCAATGGTTACGCGATGGGCTAGGGATCATTAATTCGTCGCAGGAGATTGAGTCTTTGGCGGCCAGCGTCGTTGATAGTGATGGTGTCTATTTGGTGCCTGCCTTGGCAGGACTGGGCGCACCCTATTGGGACGCCTATGCGAGAGGAATTCTAGTGGGAATCACCCGGGGAACTCAGCGAGCCCACATTGCGAGAGCCGCTTTGGAGGGAATAGCATTTCAGGTTGCCGATGTGCTCGACGCCATGAAGAAGGATGCTCAAATTCCTATCGGCGAATTGAGAGTCGACGGAGGCGCTAGTGAGAACAACCTCTTGATGCAATTCCAGGCCGATATCCTACGAGTGCCCGTGGTGCGTCCGGAGATCATCGAAACGACCGCTTTGGGAGCGGCCTATCTTGCGGGTTTGGCCGTTAATTTTTGGAAAAGTGAAGATGAAATTGCACGAGTCTGGAAGTCGGAAAGGGTGTTCGAACCACGTATGAGCCTGGACGAAGTAGAGCATCGACGGCAACGTTGGAGTGACGCAATTGCCAGATCGCGAGATTGGGAGCGTCCGGCATGAAACGCGACGATGCAATGAAGCGAATTCGCACGCAAAGTGAAGCCTGGGACATGCTCGTGATCGGAGGTGGAGCAACGGGCGTGGGTATTGCCATTGATGCCGCCAATCGTGGCCTGAGTACAGTGTTGTGTGAGGCATACGACTTCGGCAAGGGAACATCAAGCCGAAGTACAAAGTTAGTACATGGAGGCGTGCGTTATCTGAAGCAGGGGAATCTATCCTTGGTCCGAGATGCATTGCGAGAACGAGGGCGGCTACTAGAAAATGCGCCCCATTTGGTGCGGGACCTTTCGTTCGTGATACCGTGTGATCATTTTTGGCAACGAATTTTTTATGGCATAGGTTTGAAATTGTACGATCTCTTGGCCGGAAGAGACCGATTTGGCAAATCTTCTATGCTGAGCCCCGTGTCGACAAAAGAACGCGTAGGTGCATTGCATGCGCATCACCGAGGAGGTGGGGTGCTCTACCATGATGGACAGTTTGATGACAGTCGGTTGTTAATTCATATGGTTCGTACGGCGGAGGAACAGGGTGCTTGTTTAGTCAATTACACACCAGTAACAGAGTTCTTGCGCGACGAACATCAACGCATTGCAGGAGCCAAGGTCGTCGACAGTGAAGAGGGAGCTACGATTTCTGTACGCGCTCGATGCGTGATCAATGCGACTGGTCCCTTTTGCGATCAGGTCAGGACGCTCGATCATGCCAAGCAGACCCCTTTGGTTGCGGCAAGCCAAGGGGTGCATCTAGTATTCGCTAGAAAGTTCTTTCCTGGCGATACAGCACTCATTGTTCCAAAGACTTCGGACGGGCGGGTTTTGTTCATAATTCCCTGGCATGACCATGTCGTAGTTGGCACGACAGATACGCCAATTCCCTCTGCTCCATTGGAACCGACGGTGAAAGAAGAAGAGATTGACTTTTTGTTATCGACGTTGGGTCAATATGTCTGTCCGGCCCCTGATCGCAGCGATGTGCTTTCAATGTTTGTTGGTGTTCGACCTCTTGTTCAACCAGTAGCCGCTGCGAATTCACAGCGAACACAATCTTCAAAGCTCTCGCGCGATCACCGCATTGTCATCGACGAATCGGGGCTATTAACAATCACTGGTGGCAAATGGACTACCTATCGCAAGATGGCAGAAGATTGCGTGGATCAAGCGATCGCAGTAGCGAACCTCAGTGCTCGTTCATGCCAAACGATGAATTTACCGCTTCATGGTAGCGGCCAGAATGTTAGCGGCCAGAATGCTCGCAGTGGGATGAATTTGTTGGATGTGGATTCGGCCTATGGCTGTGATGCTGAGGAGCTAGAAAAATTGGAGTTATTGGAACCCCATCTGGCAAAACCTTTTCACCCTGAGTTGCCGTTACGTGGATCGCATGTGGTTTTTGCGGTACAGCATGAAATGGCCAGAACCCTTGAGGACGTGCTGGCACGCCGTTCGCGGTCGTTATTTCTGAATGCGAGAGCGACCCTCGCGATGGCACCCGCAGTCGCCTCCCTAATGGGCAAATGTCTGAACAAAGATGACGCATGGGTGCGACAGCAATTAGTATTATTCCAATCCGTTGCCGAGCATTTCCTTCCCCCTACGCTCTCACCGAAAGATTAACAGTCCTATGAAGCGGTTTGCGAATGCGTTTGCGCGAAGACTTCGGTGGCTCGGCATATTGGTTGGGGGCGCTGTTTGGCAATTTTCCATAGCACTCAATGGTCAAGCATGGGCCAGCGGAGCGGAGGATTTTCCCAAGCCAACGAATAACGAACGTGACGTAGATGCACAGCCGCTCGACGCGCAGCTCGCAGTCGCGGCACTGCATGTGCCCGTTGGATTTCGTGTCGATCTTTTTGCAGCGGAGCCGGATGTGCAGAATCCGATTGACCTGGCGTGGGATGCACGAGGTCGACTATGGATTGCCGAGAACTATACCTATTCCGATCGCACGGAACGGTTCGATCTCAATCTGCGCGATCGCGTATTGATCTTCAGTGACACCGACAATGACGGGCACTTTGATGACAGAAAATTATTTATTGACTCCGTGCAGATGCTGACCAGTGTTGAAGTGGGGCACGGAGGAGTTTGGTTAATGTGTCCATCGCAATTGTTATTCGTACCTGACGCTGACCACAACGACGAACCCGATGGACCGGTCCAAGTGGTCTTGGATGGCTTCGATGTGGCTAAGGAAAATTACCACAACTTTGCCAACGGATTGCGATTTGGACCCGATGGTTGGCTGTATGGACGATGCGGTGGTTCATGTCCAGGAAAGATCGGTGCTCCGGGAACTCCACTGCAGTCGCGCGTCGCGCTGGAAGGAGGTATCTGGAGATACCATCCCACGCGTAAGACTTTCGAAGTTCTGCTTCACGGCACAACGAATCCTTGGGGCCACGATTGGAATTCAGTGGGAGAAGGCTTTTTCATCAATACCGTGAACGGCCATCTTTGGCAGATGATTCCCGGTGCTCACTATCAACGTCCCTTTACCTTGGACCCCAATTCGAGAGTGTATGAGTTGATGCAAATGCATGCAGACCATTTGCACTTTGATTCTGGCAAGGGATGGCAAGCATCTCGGGATGGATCGGCTAGCGATCTGGGAGGAGGCCATGCACATTGTGGTGCGATGATATACTTGGGCGAACAGTGGCCAGCAACGTATCGCGATTCCCTATTTACTCTCAACTTTCATGGTCGAAGGGCAAATCATGAAGTACTATCGCGCGATGGAAGTGGCTATGTTGCTAAGCATGCACCCGATTTATTTGTCAGCGATGATCCCTTTTTTCGTGGAATGGAATTGTCATATGGACCGGATGGCAGTGTGATTGTGATTGATTGGAGTGACACTGGGGAGTGTCATGACCATACGGGAGTCCATCGAACGAGTGGTCGTATTTTTAGGATAAGCTATCCAAGCAATAGAGAGAAATCTGCGGTCGAAAAATTTGATCTCTGGCAACAGTCGTTTAGCCAGTTGGTTGATTATCAGTTCGCCAGTAACGAATGGTTTGCTCGACAGGCTAGGCTGGTGCTAGCGGAGAAAATTGCTCAAGGCAGGATTCCATCGCCCGAAGATACGCGTCGATTGCGAGAGGAAATGGATAACGACGATCCTGCGATAGCCGTGAAATCGCTTCTGACACTCCATTTGCTGAATGCAACATCAATCGATTTTCTAATCTCGCAGTTGACGCATACCAACGAGCACGTAAGAGCATGGGCGTTGCGGCTCCTGACGGAAAATTGGCTCATTGACGATTGCTATGGTCCCAATCCAGTCAAGGGCGGAGACCAAGAGATTGGCGGAGTGACGATTGAATTACTGATGCCACACTTATTGCGCGTCGCTAGCGAGGACTCGTCATCGCTAGTGCGTTTGGCAGTTGCTTCGACATTGCAGCGGTTACCTCTGCGGAGCAGATTGGATTTGGCCACCGCTTTATGTGCTCGGGTTGAGGATGCGAATGATGCCAATTTGCCATTGCTGGTTTGGTATGGTTTGATTCCGGTCATTGATGTCGATGCGATTGGAATGGCGAATTTTGCAATTGGATGTCGGTGGCCGAAGACGCAGCGATTGGTGTCTCGACGGCTTGCAGAGGGCTCACTCGCCTATCCTGATGGAATTGCGACGCTCATTGGCGAGCTAACGTCAAGCGATCCGTTAGCGGCGCGCGACGCTCAAAATATTTTGGCTGGTGTTTCCGATGGATTGAGAGGATGGCGAAAAGTTCCTCAGCCTCAAACATGGCCCGCGATGGCAGCAAAGCTTCATCGATTGGAGAATGAGTCAATCAACAAAATCGTCAGGGAGCTGAGCGTTGTTTTTGGTGATGGACGAGCGTTACAGGAAATAAGGAAGATTGTCGGCAATGACAAAGAAGACATTGGCTTGCGACGATCGTCTCTGGAGTCCCTGGTCTCTCAAGTGGACGAGGATGTTCGTGATATCTGCTTACCGCTTCTAAATGACGCGCGATTAAATAGTGCCGCAGTTGTGGGGCTGGCGCGATACGACGATCCCGTTGTGGCCCGCGAAATTATTCGCGCCTATCGACGCTTTCGTGCGCCCGAGCGACCGAGGGTGATCTCCGTCTTGACGTCACGGCCAGCTTTCGTGAAAGAGTTGTTAAATGCCATTGAGTCCGAAGCAATTCCGGCAGCTGATCTAACTCCGTTTGACGCGAGGCAGATTCGCTCGATGAATGATGAAGCATTGAACGCCCGACTTAGCGCACTGTGGGGCGAAACACATGACAGTTCTCAAGAAAAGCGAGAGCGGATGAAACAACTGAAAGAACTGTTAGCTAAGCCGAGTCAGGTCGCACTCGATTTGCAGCAGGGTAGGGAGTTGTTTAATCAGTCATGTGCGAAATGCCATCGGTTGTTTGGCCAAGGAGAGACCATTGGTCCCGAATTGACTGGAGCGAATCGTGCGAACGTTGACTATTTGCTGGAGAACATGATTGATCCGAGTGCAGTGGTTAGCAAAGACTTTTGCATGTCAGTTGTCATGCTAGATGACGGCCGAGTGTTAAACGGTTTGATCACCGTAAAGACAGATCAAGTACTAACTTTACAGACGCAAACTGAGTTGCAGAAATTGGATCTTGGTACCATAGAGAGAATACAGGCCACCTCCTTATCTCCGATGCCTGACGGTTTGCTCGATGCGTTCACCGAGGAACAAATACGGAATCTAATAGCTTATTTGCAGAGCCCCCAACAGGTAGCGATCCCAGACGCACTACCCGGTGGATGATGAAATGAAAATTTGTCGGTTGCTTGACATCACGCAATCGATGGCTAGACTTCGGGGCGGCAGCATAAGGTGACATGCTCTCAACTTCTTGTTGGGCATGTTAACAGGGAATACCGGTGAAACTCCGGGACGGTCCGGCCGCTGTAAGTCGTTGGTGCAAAACCCAGTGTTTTGGGGTGGTGCACAGACAAGTGTTCCTTCTTTGATGAAGTGCCATTGTCGGTGAAGAGCCGATGAGAAGGCGTTGAACAGTTGTTGACGATGAGTCAGAAGACCTACCTTATGTATGACGGAATTTCGCCCTCCTGGATTGGGGCGACCGTGGCCAAGAGGATGATATTTTAACAATGCTCGTGTAGGGGCATTGCTACACACTCTTTTAAGCTCGGACCGCAATACAGATGCGTTATTTACTTGCTGGAATCTTGGCGTTTTTGTCGCAAATTGGCAGCGCAGCAGTGGTGGTTGATTTCGAAGACCTAGTCCTCGCGCCCAATAGCTATTTTGATGGCTATGGCGAGAATGCAGCAAGTGGTTTTTGGAGCAGCGGCGGTAGTCAGTTTAATACCAATGCTTTCGGTCCCGGCTGGAGTTATTCCAACGTTAACGATCCCACCACAACCGGTTTTATGAATACCTATGCCTCGTTTACAGGGACCGGTTTTGGAGGGAGTGGAAATTATGCTTTGGCGACTTCCTTTTCTCCTTATGGTGCTTTCATCAATTTGCCTGACACTTATGTTCCGCTATCCATCTATGTTTCCAACGCCACCTATGCAGCAACTTCCATGCGCGATGGTGATTCGTTTGCTAAGAAGTTTGGTGGTGAAAGCGGCGATGATCCGGATTTTTTTCGATTGATTATTACTGGTTTTGACGCACTGGGTGCCGCGGGTGGAGTCACTGGCGAAACAGAACTCATGCTGGCCGACTTTCGCGATCCTAACAACGCACTCGACTACATTGTGGATCAATGGTCATTGGTAGATTTGACTTCGCTAGGAAATGCGAGGTCCTTAGCTTTCAGTCTGGAATCATCGGACAATGGTTCATTTGGGATGAACACGCCTGCGTTTTTTGCGATGGATCAAATGACGTTGACTGCAGTACCAGAACCCGCGTCGATCGTTTGGATGGGGGCTGCGACGCTGTGCGCGGTTTTAAAACGTTGGAAGCGAAGAGCTAAAGATTGTGCAGCACAAAATTAACCAAGTAACTCATGCGAGGTTCCGCTAGACGTCCTGCGTCAAGAACTTCTTGATGCGTTGTCTCTTGCACAGCATCGGGTCTCGCGACATTGCTGATCATCGAAAGAGCAAGAACGTTTAATCCTTCTTGCTGTGCCTGTAGAACTTCGGGCACGGTGCTCATGCCAACGCAATCGGCACCAATGCGTCGCATCATGCGGTATTCGGCGCGAGTTTCATAAGTAGGTCCAAGAGTTGCCAGATAGGTACCTTGGTGAACCATGAAATCCCCTTTGCGCCCAGCTTGAAGGGCAAGTTTTGACAGGCGATCGCAGTAGGGATTGCTGTTGCGAGCAAGGGAGTGCTGAGGACTGAGTTCAGCCGGTTCGCTGGCCACGGCGGGCCGACCGCTGGTGGCTAAGGTCATTCGTTGGATGTGATCGCGAATCACCATAATGTCACCGACAGAATAATGCGGGCGCAAGCCACCCGCAGCGTTGCTGACGATGAGCGTGTTGACGCCTAGGGCAGCTAGCACACGCACGGGAAACGTTACTTGCTCATTGGTCCAACCCTCATAGCGATGAAACCGACCTGCCATCGCTACGACTGGGACACCGGCTAAGAGTCCCAGCACTAATTCACCGCGATGACCCACCGCAGTGCTGCGAGCGAAATGAGGAATTTCGGCAAATGGAATGTGAAGTGCGTCCTCAATCGACTGAGTTAATCCACCAAGTCCGCTTCCTAAGATGATTGCAGCGCGTGGACATAACGAGCGATGTAGTTCGCTGCCTGACGACTGAGCGGCGATTTGTCGAATGGTTTGGACCGCTTCGTTGACGCGAACGGATATCATCGTGGTCAGGACTTCCCTACTTGGTTGGGTGATTGAATTGCTTTACTTAAGCGTTTTGGGCAACACGAACATCCGCTAGATGGGCAATCGTCTCACGAACCAAAGTCCGCAGATGCGGTTCAGCCTGATTGGCAACTGCGATAATCTCTTCGACGTTTGCAGCTTTTAGTGCATCGGGAAGACACATATCGGTAACCACCGAAAAGCCAACAACTTTCATTCCACAATGAACTGCCACGATGGTTTCGGGCACGGTGCTCATGCCTACACAATCGGCACCGATGGTGCGCAAGAAACGATATTCGGCTCTCGTTTCCAAGTTGGGGCCAGCAACAGCGACAAAAACACCTTTGTGTGCCACGATGTCATTGCGTCGAGCAATGGCTAGGACACGGTCGACCAGCCGCAAGGAATAGGGTTCAGACATATCGGGAAAACGTGGTCCCAAGCGATCATCGTTGATACCGATCAGTGGATTATCGCCCATCAAGTTGATTTGATCTTCGATGACCATGATGTCACCGCACTGGTAATTGGGATTCATGCCACCACAGGCATTACTCACAACCAGGGTGTCGGCCCCGAGTGCTTTGAAGACACGAACAGGCAAGGTAATTTGTTTGAGCGGATAGCCTTCATACATATGAAAACGGCCTTCCATGGCGACCACTGGAACACCCTGTAAATGACCGCATACCAACTGCCCTTTGTGGCTGGTGGCAGTCGAGGTTGGAAAGTGGGGGATTTCGCCGTAGGGAATAGTCACGGCGTTGTCGATTTCGGAGGCGAATCCGCCCAAGCCTGTCCCAAGGATGATTCCTGCGATGGGCTGAGATTGCCAATGAGAGCGAATAAAAGAGACAGCGTCGTTAATTTTGTCGTACAAATCGAGCATGGCACTAAAACGGCTAGACATTTATTAAACAAGAACGAAGACGAACGAGCTATCATAGAAAAGAACGCCAGTGCCTGGTTAGGGGATGCAAGCAAGGATTTAAAATGACCCGTTCTGTCGCCAATCCCGTGGAAGATCAGGGAAGTGGCCCGTATGACAATCGACAGTTCCAAACCACATGCTGGACCCAAGTGGTCCAGGCAGTACAGGGGGGCAGTCGAAATGAACAATCGGCTGCATCGCTGGAGCAGTTATGTCAGCGATACTGGTATCCCCTCTATTCATTTCTGCGTCGCTGCGGTCACGATTCGTCTTTGTCAGAAGACTATGTGCAAGGATTTTTCGCGGAGCTATTGTCGGGAGATGCCTTAAGTTCCGCGAATCCGGAGCGGGGGCGTTTTCGCAGTTTCTTGTTGGCTGCGTGTAAGAATTTTGTAGCCAATCAGTTGAGAAGCGAACGGGCTCAACGGCGCGGTGGAGGGAGAGTCCACCTTTCACTGGATTTAGATGCAGGGGAAAGTAGGTACACTGCCGAGCCGGTTGATCGATGGTCTGCGGAGCGATTGTACGACCGAAACTGGGCGCTCAATACCATCGATGCTGCGTTAGCAGAATTAGAGAAGATCTATCTGGATCAGGGGCGTCAGGAGCGTTTTTTAGCTCTGCGTCCGCTGATTGCGCCGGCGATGGTCGCCCCTGCTTATGCGGAGATCGCAGCGCGGCTGGACATGACGGAGGGGGCCGTCAAGGTTGCTGCGCATCGGTTGCGTCAGCAATTCGCCTCCCTATTGAGGGCACAGGTGGCCACCACAGTGGACCTAGGGACAGAGGAGGGAGAACAGGGAGTCGACAAAGAACTGGGCGAACTATTAGCCGCATTGAGAGGTTAATTTTATTTTCTTTGTAACCTAGGCTCGGCCATTGGTTTACTAAGGGATAGTCGCCTTTCGCTCCGCGAAAGTAGCGTTTGCGATTCTAGGCTTCTGCGCTACTTTCGCGGAGCGAAAGGCGACTATGCAGAGCGAAAGGCGACTATCGCTGGTGGCAACTGTTCCTTTGGTTAGAGTGAGTGATTGATCATGGCTGTTTGTCAACAATGCGGAATGCAGAGCGAGTATCCCATTTCCGGCGGACTATGCCCGGCATGCTTGATGGAACTGGCTCGTCGTAGCGCACCAGGCAACCGCGAATCTCATCGGCTGCAACCGGCAGCGGCACCTCAAGCGTTGAACGGACGCATTGGTGGATTAGAATTTTTGTCGCTGGTTGGCCAGGGGGGAATGGGAGCCGTTTACCGCGCGCGGCAAGTGGATTTAGATCGCATCGTTGCCGTTAAGATTCTTCCTGAAAGCTTGGCAAATGACCCAACGTTTGTCGAGCGATTTCGTCGCGAAGCGCGTGCATTGGCTCGCTTGGATCATCCGAACATTGTACGGGTCTTTGGAAGTGGAGTCAGCGATGGCTTGTGCTATATCATCATGGAGTACATCGAAGGAGTGACGTTGAGGGATGCCATTCACCAAAAGAGCATTGATCCTCGCGCGGCAATGCGCATCGTGCCACAGATTTGCGCAGCGCTTGAGTTCGCACACGCTGCTGGAGTTGTGCATCGCGACATCAAACCCGAAAATATTCTGCTCGGGCGAGGAGGGACATTGAAAGTGGCCGACTTTGGGCTGGCGAAGCTCACCGGCGCCGATGGGAATGAGACCATGCTGACATTAACCGGTGCTACAATGGGCACAATGCGATACATGGCGCCGGAACAATTTGATGGTGTAGAGGCCGATCATCGCGCCGACATATATGCGCTTGGCGTGGTGTTCTATGAGATGCTCACGGGACGGGTGCCGATGGGGCACTTTCCACCACCAAGCGACACGCCGGGAGTCGATCCCAGAATCGACCAAGTGGTGATGCGGACATTGCGTCCGGAGCCGAGCGATCGCTACCAAGCCATCAGCGATGTACAAAGCGACTTGTTTCGTATTTCGAAAGGCGAGATTCCGGTTGCTAAGGATTATGCTAAAGCGAGTGATTCACAGCGACATCAAGGTGCTACCAAGCGATACCGGCACCCACAGGCCCGAGCATTTTCACGACGCAGAGGTCACTATCTCGTTTCGCGAGAATGGAAGAGTCGCGCTAAGATATTCGGCTTGCCGGTGATGCATGTGGCTTTCGGTATTGATCCGGCAACCGGTAAGAGGATGGTGGCGAAGGGGATTATCGCCATTGGGAATGTCGCCTACGGTGGAATTGCGATTGGGGGCATTGCCTGCGGTATTTTCGCACTTGGCGGTTGTGCATTCGGGATAACGGCAATCGGTGGTGTCGCAATGGGCTTACTGCTGGCGTTAGGTGGCGCAGCCGTTGGTGGAACCGCGTTAGGTGGCGCATCAGTGGGAGTTCTAGCAGTGGGTGGCGCAGCGATAGGAATCGTGGCAATCGGAGGTGGGGCTCTGGGAGCGATTACCTATGGAAAGGTAAGAAACGGGATGGGGCAAAGTCTGTTGGACGCATCGGAGAGCATTGTTACGGTTCGGTCGCTTGAAATGAGTTGGATGGAGTCGACCTTGCGCCCTCATTTGTCGCATCCCAATGCTCCGTATTGGTTGATTCTGTGGATCATGATTTCGATCGTAGGACCAGTGATGTTGGTAATGGCAGTCGCCTTGCTGGGCTTGCTGCATGGGCGAGCAGAACGATTGCAGAGTGATACCAATGAGATGCCCGCTGACATAAAGAGAATTGTCTGGGGGCAGGCTATCGGAATGGTTGGAGCTATGGCTGGGCTGTGTTTCGCGTTGCTCGTGCCAATGGTCGCTCTTCAGCGTGCTAGGTTGGCGCGTCAGCAACAACTTCGTGCTGTGGAAGCTGCCCTGTTCTCCGAAATGAAACAACGGGAAGCGGAGGCTGCATTGCAGCAACTATCGACTTCGAAGAACCCTGATGCAGATAAATCCAAGGACGAGCAAGCTGAAGCAAGCGTTCCCTAGAAGCAAAGATGAGGTACCATAGGGAGTTTGCAAACGGAATCAACGCGTTTTCTCACTGCCCCTAGCCTCAAAAGCCTTTCCTGGACGCATCTGCAACATGACAACGGTCCCTGCAGTCGACGACTTTGAACGATTAGGTGTTTTCTATCTCGGACGAAAATACAATTTGGCAACTGCCTCGTTAGAAGCGGACTTGTTGCTTTACGATTCAAAGGATCTCTGCACCCATGCCCTGTGTGTGGGCATGACGGGCAGCGGCAAGACGGGCTTGTGTTTAGCGATGTTGGAAGAGGCGGCGATTGATAATATCCCCGTGTTATGTGTCGATCCCAAAGGGGATTTGGCCAACCTGCTGCTAACGTTTCCTGACTTGCGAGCTGAAGATTTTCAACCTTGGTTGGAAGCTGGCGAAGCGACTCGGCAAGGAAAGACGATTGAGGAACTAGCGAAAGATACTGCCAAACGCTGGAGCGAGGGGCTTGCCAAATGGGGGCAAGATGGCGAGCGAATTCGTCGCTTTCGCGATAGTACGGATATTGCCGTGTACACACCGGGAAGTAGTGCGGGACTTCCGCTCACCGTACTGCGTAGCTTCGATGCGCCACTTCCCCAAATCCTCAGTGATTCGGATGCCATGCGCGAGCGAATTTCAGGGGCAGCCTCTGGATTATTGACGTTGCTAGGCGTGGAAGCGGATCCGCTATTGTCGCGAGAGCACATTCTGGTTTCGACGATTTTGGACAAGTATTGGCGAGAGGGTCGCAGCGTTTCCATTGGTGACCTGATAGGTTTTATTCAATCCCCGCCCATCGAACGCGTTGGCGTGATGGATTTGAATTCCTTCATGCCAGCCGAGGCGCGAGGCGCCCTGGCCATGCGTTTGAATAATCTTCTGGCCTCACCGGCGTTCGCAACATGGTTGGAGGGTGAATCACTGAGCATTCAGAATCTGCTCTATGATTCAGCAGGCAAGCCCAAGATCAGCATTCTCTCCATTGCTCATCTTAGCGATTCCGAGCGAATGTTCTTCGTGACAATCCTATTGAACGAACTAGTGAGTTGGATGCGGATGCAGAGTGGAACCAGCTCTCTGCGGGCGCTGTTCTATATGGACGAAATCTATGGGTACTTTCCTCCTTCTGCCAAGCCACCAAGCAAGGCGCCCATGATGACATTGCTCAAACAGGCACGTGCCTTCGGGCTAGGAATTACGCTCGCCACTCAGAATCCAGTCGATCTCGATTACAAAGGACTGTCAAACATTGGAACTTGGTTTTTAGGTCGTTTGCAAACCGAGCGAGACAAGATGCGTGTATTGGACGGTTTGGAGGGTGTTGCGGTACAAAGCGGGCAAGCGTTCAATCGCCAGCAAATGGAACAAACGCTTGCAGCGCTCGGCAACCGCGTCTTTTTGATGAACAACGTCCACGATGATCAACCTACGCTCTTTCAGACTCGTTGGGCGTTGAGTTTCTTGGCGGGACCTTTGGGACGCGATGCCATCAGTCGTTTGATGAAGGATCGCAAGGAGCAGCCTGCGTCCACACCTCCATTGCAAAAAAACGTACACATCAGTAGCAAGCCGGCAGTCCCATCTCGCCCCGTGGTCCCTATCGGAGTCAAAGAAGCGTTCGTCGATCCTCGAGAAAATTTCATGCAGTTGAGCGAGTCGATGGATGTGAAACGGATCTACCGGCCAGCCGTCTATGGAGAGGCTTCCTTACATTTTGTTAAGGAGATCGCGTCGGTGGATCTTTGGCGCGATGATCGACGATTCATTGATTGCACCTCGGAAGTGCCCAAGCAATTGTGGGAGGAAAGTCAAGCACTCGATGTATCTTGGCGGATGAGCAAAAGTCCGCGCGATGGCTTCCTGTTCGCAGAACTTCCTACAGCTCTTTGCAGTGCCGATAATTTTAAACGCTGGTGCAAGGACTACAAGGAATTCCTATATCGACATCAAACCCTCGTTATTTATAAATCGCCTGCGTTGAAGCAATATGCGCCGGGTGGAAATACGATTGCGGAAGCGCAAATGTCATTGACGCAATTGGCGCGAGAGGCAAGAGACCGAGAGACCGAAATAATCCGAGCTAAATACACTGCCAAGATGGAGACGCTCGATCGCCGCATTAGAGCCGCTCAAGAAAAATTGGCGAAAGAGGAACAGCAGTTCAAAGAAGTATCTGTATCGTCAGTAGTTGATTTGGGGCAATCGATTTTGGGTGCGTTGCTGGGTAACAAGCGTCGCAGTCGCAGCAGCGCATCCAAGGCGGGCGCTATCGTGCGAAACGCATCCAAAGCGGCACAAGAACGCGAAGATGTTACCCGCGCAGAGGACAGCTTAAAGTCGCTGAGCGTCGACATGTTGGACCTGGATAATGCGTTGCGAGCCGAGTTGAAACAAATTGCGAACCGATACTCGCCCGAGAACCTAATTTTGGAAGAGACTACATTGCCACCGCGGAAAAGTGATATGCGCATCAACGACCCCTATATCGTGTGGACTCCGTGGCAAATCAACGCAGAGGGAATTGCTCAACCCCTGTTCTAGTTAGTTTATACTTGCCAAGAACGGTTCGGCGGGTTCGAATAGAGGTGGTCGATCGCTTGACGGCTAAGTTACTTTTTGATTAGGGAGTTTGAATTTTGATGAAAAAGATGCAATGGTTGAGCAGCGTTTGTGTGGCACTCCTATGTCTCGGTATGGTGTCTGGCTGCGAAAATCAATCGGCCGAAGAAATGGGTGGAAAGGCCGGCGCGGCTATTGATGATGCGGCAGAAGCGGCTTCTGACGCTGCCAAAGATATGACCAAAGCCGCAGGTGATGCAGCAGAATCTGCTGGCGAGGCACTGAAGGGTGCCGCTGAGGCGACCGGTGATGTGATCAAGGATGCAGTCGATAAAACTGGCGATACTCTGGAAACGGCTGGCGAAAACGCCAAGGAAGAGGCTGATGACGCAGCCGACAAGGTCGAGGACAGTGTAGAAGGCGAATAATTTCGGCCATTGAGGATTCCTTTCGATTCCTACCGACTACTAACGATGAGGCGAGCAAGCTAAAGTAGTAGCTTGCCCGCCTTTCCTTTTTGGACCTCCTTCGCTCAAGCCCGCCGACCGCCGTTGGAAATTCACTGCCCCTTTTGTCCGCTTCGTTGCCATGATGTGCGGATCGACGTCAGCGGTACCGTAGCTTCGTTTCCGTCGTCAGTTTGTGATCTTGGCTTCCAAAGATGGAAAACATGGCAACATGCAGCCAACGCATTGGCCTTGACGATTGACGTTGACGCGTGCCCGCCAACGGTTGAGGTTGCTATTGAGCGACTGCTGGCTCAAGCATGCATTGCGATCGATGGTACTTGCATCGACGTAGAGACTGCGCGAGCGGTGGTTCGATTTGCCGCTTCACTGCAAGCAGTGATTTTGCAGTCGACAGGGAATCCTGCGTTTGCACATACAGCCGAGCGGCTTGGCTATGTGGGCGCAACGCTGAGCGAGGTTGCCCTGCGAGCAGATTCCCTGGTGTTGCTAGGCCATCCCTTTGAAGACTATCCGCGTTTGCAACCTTGGTTAGCCGATGTTCGTAACGCCAATCGCCTTGAGCCACAGCGATTGTATGCGTTCAATGCGTCCGGCAAAAAAGAGGCTTTGCAAGATAACGCGGTCGAGCTTGCTATGGTACGGCTAGCACTAGAACAACAGAATCCGTCGCTCCATCCGCTGGCCGATTGGTTGCAAGATGGACAGTACATCGCCTGGCTTTGGAGTGCCACAGCAATAGATTTGTCATCCGCTGCAAACTTAATCGGCGTGAATGATGCGCTCAACGAGGATCGTCGGTCAGTCCTCGTGCCAATATCAGAGCAGGCGACCTTGCGATCGGTTTGCAGTTGGCTCACGGGGCTGGCACCTCCCATTGAGTTTTACCAGGGTCTGCCACGATCGTTTCAGCAAGAGACGTCTCTAGTGCCTCAGGTTCGTATCTGGTTGCAACCGTTTCCCGATTCGCCAAGTCCACCGGATGATGGCGCGTTTACCATCTTGATTGGACTGGTCGATCCGACGCAGGCGTTTCGTGCGGATCTTTATTTGCGTGCCCGATCACCCGGAATCGAAGCGGCGGGATTGACCTATCGTGGCGATGGCACGGTTTGTTTACCTTTGAGCCAAGTTGTACCCGACAACGATTTGTACCTCCCCACGGCTAGCATGGTCTTAGCAAGCTTGTTGAGACACGTTCACGCCCGGAAGGAAGTGCAATGAGAATCCAACTTGTAGGTGGCATGGTTTATGATCCAGCCCAGAACTTAAGTGGAGAAGTTCGCGATATTGTCTTTGATGGCGAGACGATTATTGCCGCCGATGAAAGCCGCCCGGCCGATTTTCACTACGATCTCTCCGGTCACATAGTGATGGCAGGTGCAATCGACTTGCATACGCATATTGGTGGTGGAAAGGCCGCCATTGCTCGCATGCTGTTGCCGGAATGGATGGAATCTAGGCCAGCTCGTGCCAATGGATCTCATTTGCGCGATCCGCTTTTGATGCAGCGACAGGATAGCTTTCTCCCACCAGCGCCGATGGTTGGGCGACGTTATATCGAAATGGGTTATACGGCCTGTTTTGAGCCGGCGATGTTGCCTTGCAATGCACGAGGGACTTACGCGGAATTAGCCGATACACCGTTGATTGATTCCGGCGCCTATGTGGTGCTAGGCAACGATGATGTATTACTGGCCATGATGCGAGATCGAGTCGACAAGAAATGGATTCACGCCTACGTTGCCGCGATGGTCGATGCGACGCGTGCGATGGGAGTGAAGGTCGTGAACGCCGGGGGCATTAATGCGTTCAAATACAATCAGCGGCAATTGAATGTCGATACACCTCATCCTGTATACGGTATTACGCCGTCAGCGATCATTCGCACTTTGGCTGAAGCAGTCGATACGATTGGCATTCCGCAACCCTTGCACGTCCATGCAAGCAATTTGGGAATGGCAGGAAATATTGAATCAACATTAAAGACCATCGAGGCTGCCAACGGCCATCGTTTGCATCTGACGCATGTGCAATTTCATAGCTATGGAAGTGACGGACCACGGGGATTTTCCTCGGGAGCGGAGCGATTAGTCCGCGCTTTGCAATCGCATCCCAACATAACGATTGATGTGGGGCAAGTGATGTTTGGGCAAACGGTTACGATCTCCGCTGACTCGATGCATCAGTTTGCGGCGCGGCACTTAGCCAAGCCTCGCAAGAGTGTGATCCTCGATATCGAATGTGAAGCGGGCTGTGGAGTGATTCCGTTTCGCTATGAAAATCGACGCTATGTCAACGCGCTTCAGTGGGCAATCGGATTAGAAATATTTTTGATGATGGACGATCCATCGCGAGTATTCCTAACCACAGATCATCCCAACGGAGGTCCCTTCACAACCTATCCGCACCTGATGCGTTTACTGATGGATCCGGCATATCGTTCCACCGCGTTAGCAGAGATCGACGGAGATGCGGCAGACGCATCGCAATTGTCTGGATTCTCGCGCGCCTATACGTTATCGGACATGGCCATGATGACACGGCTAGCACCGGCTCGATTTCTGGGTTTGTCCAATCTGGGGCATTTGAAGCCGGGAGCCATCGCTGATATTTCCATTTTTCGCGAGGGACCTGACTGGGAAACAACCTTTCGTTCGCCGACACACGTGTTTCGTCGTGGGCGATTGGTCGTGCGAGATGGATGCTTGATCGATTCAACTCCGGCAGTGATTCATTCGCTAAAGCCAAGCTATGATGTGGCAGTCCTCCCAAAGATAGCTCCCTATTTTGAACGGCAAGGGCGACTCTCCCCTTGGAATTTTCCCATCACAGATGACGAATTGGTGACGCACATAGGCGGCCGTCCTCAGCTTCATCTTTGCGGCCCCCACTGACTCATGCATATACAATCGGTCGAAATCGAAGACACGTTCGCCGAAGCTTTCGACATGAAGGCGAGTCGGATCATCATTACTGCAGCGGACCGAGAATGGGCGCGTGATTCCGCGCAAGCGATGACTGGATTTGGAACGTCGGTCATTGCCTGCGGCATCGAGATTGCCGTTGAACGGGAACTGGATCCGAACGAAACACCCGATGGTCGACCCGGCATCTCGATCCTCGCCTTTGCTGTTTCAGGGAAAGAACTGGAAAAGCAATTGCCACGTCGTGCGGGGCAATGTGTTTTGACCTGTCCGACTACTGCACTCTATTCAGGGATCGAGGGCGAAAAACGGATCCCCCTGGGCAAGACATTGCGATACTTTGGTGACGGTTTTCAGATATCAAAAAAGATGGGCGACAAGCGATTTTGGCGCATTCCGGTCATGGATGGGGAGTTTGTCTGCGAGCACGATACGGCTCGCGTTGATGCTGTTGGTGGTGGGAATTTCCTGTTGATCGGAAATAGTTTGGGGGCGGTGGCACTGGCCTGTCGCGCAGCCGTTCGCGCAATTGCAATGGTCCCGTCGGTGATTACGCCATTTGCTGGCGGTGCGACGCGCAGTGGTTCCAAAGTGGGTTCCAAATATAAGAGTCTTGTCGCGTCGACCAATGAAGCCTACTGCCCGACGTTGCGCGGCCGCGTTGCTTCAGAACTCGATGATGAAGCAGACTTCGTCTTGGAGGTTGTGATTGATGGACTGACTCCCGCGGACATTGCCAAAGCGATGCGCGTTGGGATACTTGCTGCGTGTGAACAAGCGGGCGGCCAAGGGCTGCACCGCATCACGGCGGGTAATTATGGTGGAAAGCTGGGTCGACATCACTTTCGCTTGCATGAGATCTTGGCATGATCGTGACGTTGTCTCTAAGAGAGTCTCTGTGCCAGTCGCTCGACGTGCGAATGCTCACGTGTGACCATCTGCACAATAAAGACAGAGATGCGATTTGTCGCATGACATTGTCGATTGGCAATCGTTGCGTCACTGTGGGTGAACTCTTTCGTGTCGAAACATCTGCCGCTGGTTCGTCAATGCAAGTGGTATTTGAGGGTGATTGTCAGACGCTCATCCACCTCGCAAGCGAGCAATCATTCGGTGAGCTTGTTGTGCATGGTACTGCAGGTGACTGGGCTGGACGAAATATGAGAGGAGGCCGTTTGACAATACACGGTCATGCGGGAAATCATCTCGGGTCTGGGATGCGGAGTGGAAGAATTGTTGTGCAAGGCGACGCGGGTTCTTTTGTTGGCGCACCGGCGAGGGGCGAGCGTACGGGAATGCGAGGCGGTCAAATCGCAATCGGTGGCAATGCGGGAAAGCGATTGGCCTACCGTCTGCGACGTGGCTGGATACTTGTGGCAGGTGCCGTTGGTGACGGGTGTGGTCAGGAGATGATTGCCGGTACGGTTGTGTCGAATACCATTTCCCCCAAACATTTGGGAATGGGGATGCGACGTGGAACATTGCTGATGACGGGGTCGGGCGATGCGCAAGTCTCGCGAGAACAGAGTCCGTTTTTTAGCAAGCCCCACCTAGCGCACGACGTCAATGTGCGGTTGATTCAACTGCACTTGCGTCAGGCATTTACGCAACTCCCGCCGACCTTTTGCGAGGCGTTAGCGATGCATATTCAAAGCAGTCCCACTGCGTGGTTGCGACGCATTGGCGATTTGTCCGTTTCGGGATTTGGCGAGGTGCTTTGGCCGAATCAATGATCCGTTTTCTAGAACGCTGGATTTGAGATGAACTTCAACCTATTGAGCCGCTTGCTGCTCTGTTGTTTCTTGGGAAATTTAGCGAATGCCGCGGATCGTCCGAATGTGATCATCATTCTGGCCGATGACCTTGGGTACGGAGACGTATCGACTTATCGTGCGGGCGAAGTGCAGACCAAGCACCTAGACAGGCTGGCGAGCGATGGCATGACCTTTAGCAACATGCGAGCCAACGCCACCGTTTGTTCTCCCTCTCGGGCGGCGTTATTGACGGGAATGTATGCGGATCGCGTCGGCGTACCGGGTGTTATACGAACTCAACCAACGGACTCTTGGGGGTACTTTGATCCCAAGGCAGTCACACTTGCCGATCATTTTCGAAAGGCTGACTATCATACGGCCATGATTGGTAAATGGCATTTGGGACTCGAATCCCCCAACACACCTAACGAACGTGGTTTTGATCACTTCCATGGTTTCTTGGGAGACATGATGGATAGTTACACCACGCATTTGAGGCATGGCAATAACTACATGCGGCATAACGCGAATCCAGTAAATCCTGAAGGACATGCAACTGAGATATTTGCGGACTGGGCGATTGAGTATTTAGCTGCGCGTGCAGAGCAACCGCAGCAACCTTTCTTTCTCTACCTCGCTTGGAACGCGCCCCACTTTCCAATCGAGCCTCCCGACGATTGGTTGCAGAAAACAAGAGTGCGGTTTCCTGAGTTAGAAGAGAAGAGAATCCGCAATATCGCACTCGTGGAACACATGGATCATCATCTCGGTCGCGTGCTCGACGCATTGGAGCGACTGGGTATGGAGGAGGAAACGTTTGTCGCATTTTCATCCGACAACGGAGGCAGCCTTCCTCATGCCCAGAACAATTTTCCCTGGCGCGATGGAAAACAGAGTCACTATGACGGAGGGCTAAAAGTTCCATTTGTGGTTCGTTGGCCCAATCAAATTCCAGCGGGTTCCCAAAGCGACTATGAAGGGCTGCTTTTCGATCTCTTCCCCACCGCCTTAGAAATCGCGACTGGAGAAGTTCCAAAGAACTTGGATGCGGTGAGCCTCCTACCGCTGTTTCGAGGGGAAGAGATAAAGCAGATTCGCGACCTGTATTTCGTTCGACGCGAAGGCGGATCTGTTTACGGTGGGAAGAGTTACGAAGCCATCGTGCGTGGGCCGTGGAAGCTGATGCAA
>JBGTBJ010000002.1:0-50734 GCA_041749395.1 Pirellulaceae bacterium | reverse complement strand
CTTCCGGCGTTATCTTGGACATCCATGAGGCTTCCTTTCCTGGGCTGTTAGTGTGAGAACCAACATTCTCTAGGAGGAAGCCTCTTTTTTTAAATATCAATCGAACTGAATCAGGGCGCACTACGCGGATCGCACCCGTTTCACTCTATTTGTTTCCAGTCTGACGACAGGGATTATCTGGGACCGTTGGGGATCAACTGCCGCATTGTTGACGGGTGCTGTTGCTGCCATCGCAGCTTTGGTAATGATGACGTCGTTTGGCAGCCGATTGAAACCAGCGAATTCTTAAGTAGGTTACAGTAAACGGATTATGGAAACGGACTTCTTCTTCCTCAGTTTCGTTGTGACCGATTTATGGAAAGTATTGGAAAAGGCAGCGATTCCACTCAATGTGTTCAAGATTATTGCTATGAAATACGCCGTACAGTTCGCTGTTTGCATTGCCTTGTTTGCTTGTGGTACGTCGGCAGACGCGAAAACGAATATCATTGTCGTCATGGCCGATGATCTTGGTTTGGGGGATTTGTCGGTGACGAATCCCAATTGCAAAATACAAACGCCAAATTTACAAACAATGGCGAATGAGGGGCTCACTTTTCTTGACGCTCACACTCCCAGCTCAGTATGCACGCCGACCCGCTATGGCTTGCTTACTGGGCGATACAACTGGCGTTCGCGACTTGCCCAAGGCGTATTAAATGGAACGAGCGAGCATCTAATTCCTGCGGAACGTGCGACGCTTGGCCATCTGATGCGAAGAGCTGGATATCGCACAGCCATGATTGGCAAATGGCATTTGGGTTGGGACTGGAACAAAACAGGTGACGCAATCGATTTTTCAAAGCCAGTGCTGAATGGTCCCGATATCAATGGATTTGATCAATACTATGGCCATTGTGGGTCTTTGGACATGCCACCCTACGTGTGGGTTGATACGGGACGCGTTACTGCAGTTCCCAATCGTGAAGAAGGGGTGACCAAGAAAGAAGATGCTTATGGTTGGTATCGTCAGGGACCAATGGGATCTGATTTCGAAATTGACGATGTGCTGCCGCACTTGTTTGGAAAGTCCATCGATTATGTGAAGCAGCACGCGTCGGGGGAGCGTCCTTTCTTTTTGTACTTGGCACTACCAGCGCCGCACACGCCAATCGTACCCATTCCACCTTTCAAAGATGCGAGTGGCATGAATGCCTATGCCGATTTTGTTATGCAGGTCGATCATCATATGGGAGATCTGTTGCAGACATTGAAAGAGACTGGAATCGATGACACCACCCTTGTCTTTTTCACGAGTGACAACGGATGTTCGCCGGAAGCAAATTTTAGCGAGCTGCGCAAGTTTGATCATGATCCAAGTGCCGGTTTTCGTGGGCACAAGGCCGATCTTTTTGAAGGGGGACATCGGGTCCCGTTGATCATTCGTTGGCCAAATTACATAACAGGTGGGCGCACATCAAACGCTTTGGTTTGTTTGACGGACATCTATTCCACACTCGAGGAGATCGCTGGGCAGGAAAGAATGGCAAGCGGAGGTGAAGATGGATTTAGCCTAGTGCCCATAATGGAGGGCAGTGAATCAAACGGACGCGACAGTCTCATCAGTCATTCGATTAGTGGGTTATTCGCGATTCGGCAAGGAGCGTGGAAGTTATGTCTATCATCGGGCAGTGGTGGTTGGAGCGCTCCGTCGGAAGCCGAGGCAAAAAAGGATGGTTTGGCTCCGATGCAATTGTTTAATCTCGATACCGATCCTGGTGAAACTGACAATGTTGCGGCTGACTATCCAGAAAAAGTTGCCACCCTACTCCGGCTACTGAATCATCAGGTTGAGGCGGGGCGTTGCACACCAGGTGACAATCTCAAGAATGACCGCCTTGTTGAATTTCTTCCGGAAGGTGTTGTAATTCCTTAGCAGTAGTGGGCTCAAAAGAGAAGCAATGTGCTGGTTTGCAGACGGAGTTTTATGCGAGCGCTTGGAAGACTACTTCACCATGGACGTTTGTTAGTCGACGTTGGATGCCATTGTGGTAATAGGTCAGCTTTTCATGGTTGATACCGAACAAATGCAATACGGTTGCGTGAAAGTCGTGCCAAGGAATAGGACGTTCCACCGCCTTCCAACCAATGTCGTCGGTGTTGCCAACAGCAATTCCTGGTTTCAAGCCAGCCCCTGCCATCCAGCAACTGAAACCATATCGGTTGTGATCGCGACCAGGTCCCACTTGATCGGCGGCTGATTGAGCGAAGGGAGTACGGCCGAATTCTGTCGTAAAGAGGACGAGAGTGTCGTCCAGCATGCCGCGTTGTTTAAGGTCTTGAAGTAGCGCGGCGACCGGTTTGTCGATACGACCAGCTTCCAGCGTGTGATTTTCCAAAACGTTTTCGTGTGCATCCCAACTGGCTCGCGGGCTACCTGCAACAGGGCCTCCCGAAAACAATTGTACAAAACGAACTCCTTGTTCTAAAAGCCGACGACCCAATAAGCAACGTCGTCCCATGTCGGCCGTTTGCAAATCATGCATGCCGTACATTTCCTGCGTTGCGGCCGACTCGCTGCTAAAATTGCTTACCTCCGGAATGGAGACTTGCATTTTGGCTGCCAACTCGTAGCTGTTAATCCGCGAAAGAATGGTGCTATCCAAATTTGCGAGTTCAGCATTTCGTTGGTTGATGGTCTGGATGAAGTGTTTCGTGGCCGCATCTGCGTCGGCGCTGACGCGGGACCCTGGGAACAAATCGGGGACAGGCTGACTACCTGATTGTAGAACGACTCCTTGGTGATTGGATGGCAGGAAAGCACTGCTCCAAGTAGCAACGCCTGTGTTTGGCGCACCTCGTTCATCATTGAGCACCACATAGGCTGGCAGCGATTCATTCTCCAAACCCATGCCGTAGGAAATCCAACTTCCCATCGAAGGAAATCCAGTGAATTCGAAACCGCTATTGGCCATAAACAACGCCGGAGTATGGTTGGCGGACTTTGATTCCATGGAGCGAAGAATAGTCAGGTCGTCAGCGCACTGGGCAATATGGGGAAAGAGTTCCGAGATCATCAATCCACTTTGCCCGCGCGGTTTGAATTGCCAATCTTCTTTTCGCAATAAACCTACCTGCCCAAAGAACAAATCGGGTTGTTCCGTTGTTTGCAATGACTTTCCATGTAGCTTGGCGAGCTCTGGTTTGTAGTCAAATGAATCGACATGGCTCAGCCCGCCAACAAGACAAATGTGTATTGCACGCTTGGCCTTTGGTTGAGGTGAATCTTCGCCGCCGGCAGCAACAGCGCGATCACCAACAAGCAATGCCGTCAAAGCGGTCGCGCCCAATCCGTTCATTCCCCAGTGAAACAGGTCCCGGCGATTCAATTGGAAGGAGTTGTTCATGCGCAGGCATTCGCAGCGAGAGAAATAATAGGATAATAAGACTAAGGAATGATCACGAATTCGTTGAAATTGAAGAGACCGCGACAGAGTGCGGGAAGACCGTGGTCTGAAACCAGTTGCTCTGAAAGTGCGCGTTCGCTTTCATTGGGGTCGCGCCCAATGGCTAACTGCCAGGTCCGAGTCACCTGGGCGGGAATATTGTCACCGATTTCCGTTTTCACCCGTTCGGCAAAGTAAGACGACATTTGCAGCACCCATTCGTTGTTCATTAAGCTAAGGGACTGCAGCGGTGTTGTTGTTACTGCTCGTTTAGGCGCAGTCGATGACGGGTCGGGGCAATCAAATGTATCCAGAAGCGCAGTGCGACCACCGCGTGGATTGAAACGGTATACGGTTCGTCGATTGTACTCGGGTCCATCCACTTCAATGGGTTCAAAATAGGTCGTGCCCGCATTGAAGTTGATCGCGACATCTTTGAAGCTGGGACCCCCTTGTGCGTCGTTAAGTTGTCCTGCCACGCAGAGAATTGCGTCTCGCAGCGACTCGGCTTCTAGTCGTCGAGTGTTGCCTCGCCAGAGCAAACGATTGCCAGCATCGATTGCATTGGCGGCTCGCCACTCAGGTTCGGGTAAGCCATAGGTTGATTGTCTGTAAACGCTAGAACTAACGATCTGTCTGTGCAACCATTTGAGGCGATAGCCATTTTCCTTGAACTGTGTTGCTAGGTAATCGAGCAGCTCAGGATGTGACGGCCGGCCGCCGTTGAAGCCGAAATCACTAGGTGTGTCGACAATGCCCGTGCCGAAATGATAGTGCCAGATGCGATTCACAATGACGCGAGTGAATAGCGGATTGTTTGAGTCGGTTATCCATGCGGCGAGCTTTCGCCGTCTGTCTGCTTCAGGAGCGTCTGGGGCTAAGCCGAAATTCGAAGAGATTGCTGGAATTGCAGCTGTGGCGCCAGGTGCGACCACATCTCCAAGATTATCCGGATCACCTCGCAAGAGTACATTCGTTGTCTCCCCTGTGCCTGAAACAAGAGTATAGACCGGTAACTTAGCTTTCGCAGCTTGCTGATCGCGTGCGGCCAGCAGTTCGGCGATCTCCGTTTGCAGCGAGGCGCGTGACGCTCTTTGTTGATCCGTTAAAGATGCGACGAGTTGCTCTTCCGAAACATAACTGGCGGAATTGCCTGCCGTGGCAGCAATTTCCTCTGGCGATAATGCGTGGTCATAGAATGCAGCTTGATAAATCTTTGCCTTGAGCATGCGATTTCCACCGACAGGTTTGTGCCGAAGCCCAAAAAGAATTTCCGATTCGCCAGCTGGGAATGTGTGTAAGTCCGATTTGCGAACTGAATGTCCATAAGGTTCACCGTTGCGGTAACCGATGATCGTACCGTCGGCTCGATAAACGATGGCAACATGAACTGGACCTTGCAGAGCTTCCATTTCTTCGCGACCTTCAAATGAATCCGTCCGAGCGAAACCATTGCTTCCGGACATCCATCGTTTTGGCTCTATCTCTCCAAAAACTATGGCGTCAAAAACAGAACCATCGGAGGATTGTAGAGTGATCGCCGCCCCGCCCTGTTGCTCCAATGAATCTAATTGAACCCACGCTTCCAAAGTTTTTTCTTTAACTTCACGGGTGATGAGAGAAGTTTCCACATAACTCTGGCCGTCTAAGATTAAGGCGCCTTCTTCAATGTGGGCTCCACCTTGGGCTCTTCCGTGTAGGTTACCCACAGAGTCGTTCAGATCGGTATCGAAATCCCATTTTGCGTACGGAACGGGAAGTTCTACGACTACTGACTCGCCTCTGCTGCGCGAGTCAATGACGGCATCTCGAGCAACTTGATTCAGCTTGGCGAGCGCGGCTTGTCTCTGAGATAGATGCAGGTTTAATTGGTCGAGTTTTAGTTGCTCCGCGGGAATGGCAACTTCTTTGTCGCCGAATCCAAGTCCCGAGATAGACGAATAAAGTTGATAGTATTCCGCTTGTGTCACCGGATCGAATTTATGGTCGTGGCAACGAGCACAATTGAATGTGAGTCCGACGAATGACTGCCCGAGCGTGGCCAGCGCATCTTCCATTTCATCTTGTCGAGCAAGTTGGTTCATACGCTTGCTGCCACCGACGGTCGTATTGTGAACGCCGGCTACCCAATAACCGGTTGCGGCGGCACCTTCTAATTCGCCAGTTAGCAAATCGCCAATTAACTGCATGCGAACGAATTCATCATACGGCGTGTCTTTGTTGAGAGCGTCGATAACCCAATCTCGATAGTGCCACGCGTTCTCCCGCTGGAAATTTCTCTCGAACCCATCACTTTCACCGAATCGAACAATATCTAACCAATGTCTTCCCCAACGCTGACCATAATGATGCGAGTCAAGAAGTTCCGTAACGATTTTCTGATAGGCAGCTTCGGATGGCTCCGCTTCAAATGCTGATATCTGCTCGGGCGTTGGAGGTAGGCCCACGAGGTCGAAATATAACCTTCGAATCAATTGCCGCGGTTCCGACTCAGGAGAAGGATGCAAGTTGGCTTGCTGTAATTTTTGCAAAATAAATGGATCGATGTTGGTGCGAGACCAATCAGCGTTGAGAGGGGGCACCGGAGGTGGTTGCAGAGGCTGCAGCGACCACCAATCACGACCGCCGCGCGTGTCCGTTGTGATTGTGAAAAGATCCAACGAATTATCGCCCCAATGCGCTCCCTCTTGGATCCACTGTTTAAGTGTTTCTTTCTGATCGTCGCTTAGTGGATGTTTGGGAGGCATTTCATCCGTGCTGACTCGTTCCCATAAGAGACTATTTTCAGCGTTCCCGGAATCAATTGCAGCACCACTATCTCCACCCTGCAAGACAAAATTCTCGTTCGTTAAGTTGAGGCCTCCTTCCATCGGCGCGTCGCGATGGCATTCCAAGCAATGCGAGACCAAGATGGGAGCGATTTGTTTGTCAAAGTCTATAGACTCTGCGCGGACTAACACCAATGGGCTCGATGCAAAAAGCCACAGAGCTGCCATTAGAGATGAAGCGTAGTTTGCAAGTTGAATTTTTCTCACGACAAGAGCTCCTTGCGAATTCGAGAAGCCGCTTCGATGCACCAGTTGCCCATTTCTGGAAATCGCTTTTGAGGCAAACGTTTTGACGGCGACATCACCGTTATTGCGCCGATCGGACGACCGTAGCTATCGCGTATCGACGCAGCCACGCAGCGAATGCCTTCGATACCCTCTTCCCAGTCCTCCGCATAGCCTCGTTGTTGTGTGAGGAGTAAGTCCTCCATTAATAACGCGCGTGTCGATTTGGTATTCGCAGTGAAGCTTTTCAGCTCTACCGCATTGAGCCATGTCTTGAGCTCGCTGTCACTGAGGCTGGCTAGAATGGCCTTTCCGGGAGCACAGGAGTAAAGGGGGATTTGCATGCCAACTCGACCCATAACCTGTACGGCCTCTAAGCCAGACGCTTGCTCAAGAACGAGACCTTTTTTTCCAACACGGATGACCAACTGAATTGTTTCTCGAGTTTGATCGCGCAGCTGAAGCATTTCCGCATGAGCACACACGACGAGGCTCTTATCCGAAGTTCGCGGCTGACAGCATTCGATCAAGCGGCTTGTCATTACATAGCGGCGGTCGTCGTCTTGACGTTGCATGTAGCCCAGTGTCACGAGTGTGTTTAGTACACGAAAGACTAGGTTTGCAGAGCACCCCGTTTGCTGGACGACTTCTGCCTGCGTGAGCCCGCTAGCACTTCGACCTACGGCTTCCATAACGGCCATCGTCTTGGCCACCGTTGGTGCGGGAAGCTCGCTGCTCTCTGTCGCTTCGAGTCCATGCGTCAATAAGGCTTCCAAGGTGGGGCTCTCCGGCAAGGCTGTGGGGAGTGGGATTGCTTGATGCACGGCAAAGGCGATTTCCGAATATAGAAGCGATTCTAGATTTAGAACATCCTGAGTCAATACTTTGCTAGCTGCTGATTGTAACTGGCTGGGACTCGTAAATGGTTCGCGGATACTCATTGTGGGTGGTGCGTGGCGGGTTGTCCGTTCTCGGTACCTGCAGTAACGGCGTGGGAATTACCACAATCGAAAAAATAGGGAAAAATGTCCTAAGATAATGTTGCTCGTCGAGTCTTCTTTGGTGAGAGGGCAAACGACTTGTGAAACCAAACGCTTGGCGCATCGAAATGCAGACATGTTGAAACCGACGCCACGAGTTGTCCGTGCGAGCGAAACTGGGGTGAATCCAATCACCTTTGGGTCGCTATTTGATTCGGAGGAATCGCGGTTGCTGCGCTACGCATTTTCGTTGACGGGACGCCGTGCCGTTGCCGAGGAGATCGTGCAAGAGGTTTTTCTGCAGTTGCATGCGCAGTGGGAGGATGTGAATTGTCCCAAGGCGTGGTTGACGATAAGTGTTCGCAACCGGTCGTACAGTTACGTGCGTGATCATAAACGCGAAGTACTCAGCGGTAGCGACTGCGACTCGGTTGTCGCGCAATCGGCGGATGAATCGCCTGAGGTCAATTTCATGCGTTTGGAAGCGAGTGGAGCCCTGCGGCAGCTTCTGGGAGAACTCAACGAGCAGGATCAGAAATTAGTGAAATTGAAATATTTCGAAGGGCTCAAATATGGCGAGATTAGCCTGCGAACTGGACTCACAATCAGCAACGTCGGCTATCGCTTGCATCACATCTTAAAGGACTTGGCCAGGAAACTGCGTCCACTAGGAATCGACAAGTTGTCATGAACGAACCATCACAAAACAGCAATCATCGAAACGACCCAGAGCTTGAGGCTCGCATCGTTGCGTTGGTATTGGGGGAGGTAGATGAGTTGGAGCGAAGCCAACTTCAGGCTCTCTTGATAGCGCGTCCGGAGTTACTGGCGTTTAAGGATGAGATCGAATGCGTTCATGGGTTGTTGCATTCCGTTTCTGGTGACGAGTGGGTTGGAGGTGAGAGTTCCTGGAAATTGCCGTCAGGAAAACGCAGCGCAGTCCTCGACCTGATAGAGGCTGATGCGGGTTCGGATCAAAGCGACTCGCATGTTGTTTCCCTTCTTAGTACATCTGGTTGGACGCTAAGCCGTGTTGGCTGGAGCCTCTCCAAAGTTGCCGCCGTTTTATGTGTGGCTGGATTTTTTGGATTCGTGGCTTACTCAAATCTGTCCAGTAGAACGGACCAAACTGTTGCGGCGTCAGTTGCGAGGCCATCCGGAGGTTCGTCGGTGGCGTACCAGTTAGAGCTCCAGGATAGCGCACCAGTGAAACTTGAAGCCTTAGGTCGTTTTCAAGTCGGCGCTGCTCCTCGAGAGGGCAGTTCTTCATATGCAACTGTCGAGAAGGGACTTGAGAAACAAAATGCGCCGGGGGGACCAGTTTCAGAAGGCCTAGAGTTTGGTGCGTGGCGTGAGCAGGGAGGCGTACCAGGCATGGGAGGAGGAGGCATGGCTGGCGGAGGTATGGGAGGCATGCCAGGCGGAGGTATGCCAGGCATGGATGGCGGTGGTCTGGGCACTGGTCCTATTTCCGGGTGGGCAACTCTGAGTGAACGCAAAATCGAAGGCATTGAAGATGGACGCAGGTTTGGAGATGTGTCGCCGGATAGAGCGGAGCAACCTAGTGAACCATCCATAGCGACTTCAGATCCGGCTGAAGAATACAGTAAATTGCCTAGCGCATACTATTTGGATGACGATGTCTTGTACTTTCCGGCTCCAATCGCTGCGGGCGAACAAAATAGCACGCGTCAGCGTGACGACGATTTCAAATCGTTGGCTGAAAGCGTGGGCGAGATGAAGGAAGACAGTGGTAGCTCCGCAGGACCCAAAGATAAAAAGTCGTTTGATGTAGAGGTGCAGAGCAAGAAGTTGAAGCAGGGCAATTGGTTTGCAGAGTCATTGGGTTCAGATAAATTAGCTATTGCTGGTGATAAATCTTTAGGGCAGGTTAACAGAGGCACTGCGCAGCAAGACCAGGCCACCAACGCTGGATCCACTAGCGGTCTAGCACTTAATATGGCGAGTGGAGACACTGTTGCAGTGATCGATGAGTCATTGCCGAGAATTCTAATCCAAGACGCATGGGAAGTTGAACTTGCGCAGCGTGGAGAAACGGAGAGAGAGTTCAAACTTCCGCAGACTGACGGTCTGGAACAAGCGAAACAACATACGCGGGGATGGGCCGACGATTTGGGACGCTCAGCGGCATTGCTTGAAAGTAACGCCAAAGATGTTCCTTTCTCTACGTTCTCATTGCACGTTAGCGACGTCTCTTTCAAGTTGGCGCTCGCCGCATTCGCTCGAGGAGAGTGGCCCGATGCGGAACGAATTCGTATTGAAGAATTTGTGAATGCGTTCGACTATGGAGATCCCTTGCCGAGCGAGAGTGAGAAAGTGGCTTGCCGAGTGGAGCAAGCTATTCATCCTTTTCTTCAGCAGCGGAACCTATTGCGCGTTTCCATGCGAACTTCTGCGCAAGGCAGGTCGAGTACTACGCCTCTTCGTTTGACATTATTGCTAGATAACTCAGGATCGATGGAACGGTTCGACCGTCAACAAACACTGCGTCGCGCTTTTACGCTGCTTGCTCAGCAGCTTACTGCGCAGGACCAAGTCACTCTGATTAGTTTCGCTCGGCAACCACGATTGTTGGCCGACAAAGTGAGTGGCGACAATTCGCAGCAATTGGTGCAGCTCGTTGAGTCATTGCCTAGCGAGGGTGGAACCAATTTTGAAGCGGCGCTACAACTGGCTTTTGAAAAAGCGAAAGAGCAGCAGCTTGAAGGTGCGCAGAATCGCGTCATCCTGCTAACCGATGGCGCCGTGAATCTAGGTGATGCAAGTCCTGTGAGCTTGTCGTCGACGATCGCCCAGATGCGAGACGCGGGAGTCGCCTTTGACGCAGCAGGCATTAGTGCAGAAGGATTGAACGATGAGGTATTGGAGGCACTGACTCGGCAAGGAGATGGCCGTTATTACTTGCTAGATTCGCTCGAATCGGCCGATGACGGATTCGCGAGGCAGATTGCAGGCGCCTTGCGCCCTTCGGCCAAGAATGTGAAGGTACAAGTTGAATTCAATCCGAATCGAGTCGGAAATTATAAGTTACTAGGTTTTGAACAACATCGATTGAAGCAAGAAGACTTCCGAAACGACGCAGTGGATGCGGCGGAAATGACTGCAGAGGAAGCAGGTGTTGCAGTTTATCAGTTTGAGGCAAAGCCAGATGGTGAGGGGGACGTCGGATCGGTGTCGGTTCGGTTTCTTGACATAGCAACAGGCGAGATGGTCGAAAATCGCTGGCCGATTCTCTACGACGCAGATACTCCTCGCCCTGAACAAGCTTCATCCTCGCTTCGCCTCGCCATGTCAGCGGCACTATTTGCTGCAAAATTACGAGGCGAAGCTCTGGGACAATCCGTCGACCTGAAAACTCTCTCCGAATTGGTTTCCGGATTACCAGAGCAAGATAGAAATGCAATTCGAGTCCAACAGCTTCAGCAAATGCTTCAACAAGCACAGCAAGCTGAATAGCAATCAGACGTTCCCAGGACAAACCCTCATGACTCAGAAAACACCGCCAATGTTTCGTTTTGCTATTCGGGCAATGCTTCAGTTCAGCATGATTGGACTGGTCACACCGACAGGCTGGATTTGTCATCCTGCGTTTGCTCAGGAAGATTCAGGGCAATCCAGTATCAGCAGAACGATTGGTAGCGATGAAACCGGAATCCTCATTGTCGAAGCGAGGGGACAAAGGCCGGAACCACCAGTATTTTATTCGGCCAAATCGGTTGCGAATGTTGTCGTGGGAGCTGACCATGTCGAGCAAATAATCCAAATTACAGTGAAGGTGATTCAAGGTCAGGCGAAGACATTAAGCTTCGGTTTGAAAGGAGCAGATGATGTCGTAACTGTGAATGGGGAAAGGCTCTTGTCTTGGGCCGTACGTCAGGAGGGGGACGCTCGTTTTCTGGATTTGCATCTGGAGGGAAACGTTGTGGATTTTGTCGCTGAGATAAAAGTGCGATCACAAGAGTATTCTCTTCCAGCAACGATCGATTTAACCCATCTCACGCCGGGTTCTGCTGTGGGATTTGATGGCAGCGTTGCAGTTGAATATGCCGCCGGCGTAGTCGGCGCGATCATGGTAGCAAATGGCTTTTCACCGTTGGAGCCGCGCGAAGACATTGACCGATTTCAGTCTTCGACAGGGGGGCAGCTTACACTATCACTCAATCGTGATGGTGCTTTGGTTGCACCCGTTGACCTCGTTGATACATCGCTCCGTGGCGAACTTCACGAAAATGGAAAATCGATTCATTTTCAAATGCAAACCACCGTTCACGTCACCGAGGCAAATGCAGAAGTCACAATTCTCTCAGGAAATGCAGCAGTCAGCGAAATCCCTAAGAATGAAAAGTTCCGACTCAAGTTGTCTGTGGTCGATGGTTCACCTGTTTACAAGCTCATTTTTTCTGAAGAGGGTGTTTTTCCTGTAGCCCTCGATTTTGTTGCGACACTCAGCCCCGCTGAAAACAATGGTGTAGGAGTCGATTTCACGATTGCCGCTAGTGCCATCGTTCCCCTGACACTATCGGGTTTAGAGGCGGATCTTCTCTTTCAACAAGAACTAGCGTCGGTCGTGCCAGTTCGCGATAGCGATTTGTGGACGGGCTTCTTACCAGCGACGGGGCGCTGCAAGATGCAATGGAAAGCGTCTCGGAAATCAGGTGATGGCCAGCTCTTTTTTACGACCACCGGAAATGTGGAGACGCAAGTCGGTGCGGGATTGTTGCATCAAGAGCATCAAATTGATTATCAGATCCTGCAGGGTGAACTGAATGAGCTTCGCATGGCAATTCATGGGCCTGGAGAAATCTTGGACGTGCAAGGCGAAAACATTTTGGCATGGAGTGTTAGCTCCAGCGATGGAGTTCGCCAATTGGAAATTACGCTTAGCCAACCCGTGACAAAAAACAGTCGAGTTAAGGTACGAAGCCAAACTCCGCTGGACCCGTTTCCTGTACGAGTAGACGGCTTACGATTGATTCCAGTGGGTGCCATTCGACATTCAGGTTACCTGCGGATTAGTAATTCAGGATTGGTGCGATTGGAGCCCACCGGATTAAATGGATTAACGCAGTTGGCGCCAGAGCAGTACCCTGGCGACGCGATCGCGGCGCGTCAGATTTTTGTCTATCGATTTCCATCTGGTGATCATTCATTTTCCGTAATTGCGGATCGCATACAACCGGAAGTCAATTTGTCTGAGCTCGTTGTTTATCAACTTGCAGAGACGGATCGCATGATCAAAGCGGACATCGAGTTTGATATTCGGGAGGCGCCTATTCGCGACTGGGATTTACTTATTCCTTCCGACTATTCCGTTGTGTCAGTAACCGGATCGACTGTTGCCGACTATATCGCGTCTTCAGAAATCAGTGCTGGCCAGCGCAACTTGAAGGTCATCTTCGGTCAAGACGTTGAAGGACGCCAACTCGTCACTTTGCAATTAGAAAAGAGCGAAGCTGCAGTTGAAGGAGATTGGATTCTGCCTCGGATTGAATATCCAGGTGCCAAGAGCGTGCGTGGCGATATTGGGGTGAGGGGTGCGCCTGGATTTCGCATCGCCGTGGGGAGCACGGAGCTGTTAGTTGAGAAACCACTCTCGTACTTTCCCCAGCAGTCAGCCGATTTGCAACAGGCATTCCGGATACGCGAACTTGGATGGTCTGCCACCATGCAAGTCGAATTGCTAGCTCGAAGTGTGCAAGCCGATGTTTTTCATCTTTATTCACTGAGTGAAGAGACTGTTTATGGGAGTGCATTGATTAACTATTTTGTGACAGGTGCGCCAGTGAATGAGTGGCGAATGGAGGTGCCGGAAGCCTTGGGAAACGTAATGGTCGATGGGCAAGATGTCCGAACTTGGCGGCGAGAGGGGGACACGCTCATTGTCTCGCTTCACCATCCAGTGATGGGAGCCTATACGCTACTCGTCACCTTTGAGGAGAAGCCTGACCCAAGTTCCGGAACATTCAGTGCTGGACAGGTCGTTCCCACAGGCGTGCAAGGGGAGCGAGGCTACATCCAAGTAGTGAGTCCTATGCAAGTGGAGATAAAGACAATCTCACTTTCCGATGAAATACTTAAACTTGATCCGCTAGAGTTGCCTGCAGAATTTCGATTGTTGAGCACTGCTCCTCCGTTAGGTACATGGCAATATACGGAGCGGCCCTTCGAGCTAACGTTGAATGTCAAATGGTTTGAACCAGGGACGACAGTAACTCAAATTGTGGAATTTTCTGAGGCGAATAGTCGTGTATCTCAGGATGGAGAATTGGTGACGGATGTCGTGTATTTTGTCAAATCACGGGGGCAACGAACGCTTAAATTGAAATTGCCTAGAGCGCCTGTGCGGCTTTGGGAAGTTGTCGTCAATGGACAGCCAGTGACCGCGCGACAAACAGAAGACGCGATGCTCATTCCGCTTCAGGGTGGCTTAGACCCCAACGACCCCGTTGAGGTGAGAGTTCGTTTAGGAAAGCCAACGGTGCTTGAAGGCAATCCTGAGCTCGCACTTCCTATCGTGTTTGCGCCGGTATTGAAGACGCAATGGAATATTGTTGGTGATGAGAAACATGTGCTTATTCCAGGTGCTGGTACGGTCTCACCACCGATGCCCGTATTGAGGCCCTCGGGATTTGATTGGGTATCCAAGCAAGGAATTGTTTCCCTACTGACGATTGGGCTATTTACGGGTATTGGACTTTGGGGACGTGGCTTCAGTGGGTTCTTTCGAGTAATTGGACTACTTGGATTGGCGATTGCAATTTGGATTACTGTCAGCACAGGATTAGACGCCTATGCAGAAACGGGTCCTCTTTCACCGCTTCAGGTCAGTTTGCCAATTCTTTCATCAGGGGAAAATGTTGAGTTACAAGTGAGCAACATTCCACTCTGGCAGGTCAACATTTCCTGGAACGGGTTAATTGCCTTAGTCATCGGGATTGCATCGCTTGCCTTGTCGTTCACAACGAGCGACGCCGCCTTAGGACGACCAATGCGTTCGATCGGTTATTTGCTCATTGCTTTGGGAGTTTTATTTCAGAGAGATGCAGCACCGTGGTTTTATGCTCTAGTGGGGGCTGCGATCTTTTTGCTCTTGTTTGTACCAATGGCAAAAGACTCGCTGCGTCGATTGATTGGCTGGAGCCGCTCGCGATTGGTTGCGTTTCGATCTCGTAAGCGAACTCGTTCACCGGAAGCGAATGATAACGTCAGTGCTGTTGATACCGGGACCGGATCAGCGGGTGCCGTCGTGTCATCCATACTGTTTTTTACTTTTGCTTTTACACCCATGTGGTCAAGCGCAGCAGCCGACGCCCTTCCATTTGAATCAGCCAACTCGGTTCAACAGCAATGGAAAATCACTCATCAGAATTCGAGACTCGAAGCCAGTGGGCGAATGACAATCACTGGAAAGCCGGGGGAGCAATTTGTACTGCTGCAGGCACCTGCGGTATTGACGCGATTCGAAGGCGAAGGCTTGCGTTTGACAAAGCGTGAAATTGCTGGAGTGGGCTTGACGTATGTCGTTACCATTCTCGATCGCGAGGAAATATCTCTCCTAGGCGACACGCCAATCGCTGATTATCCAAGCGAATACGAAGCATCCTTTGCATATCAGCTCGAATCGTTGACTCCCATGGAGGGAATACGAGTCCTTACTGGTGCTGCTGCGGTGCAAGAGATTCAATTTCAATACGATGAGGCAGGATGGGAGGTATTTAGCCCTGCTGCAGTGCGTGTTGAGGCGGTTGACGTGAAAGATGCGACCCAAGCCACCATCCTGTTGGCACCGGGAACGGCTAGCCTTTATTTGCGACCCCGGGCTAGAGATCTCACTTTAGAGGCGACGCAGTTTTTTGTTGAAGTTGCGAACCTTTATATGCCAGGGCCGGGTGTGGTTGATGGACGCCATCGAATACATGTTCGCACATCTCAAGGTCAAGTGAGCGATTTGAGCGTGCTAGTTCCGGCTGGTCTCACCGTTAGCAGCGTCGCTGGTCCCATCGGATCATGGCAGTTTGATGCTGAAAAAGGCCAATTGAAAATGGAAATTGAGCCTCATCAATCACAAGCTTTTGACCTATTGATTGATACGCAACGGGGGCTAGATGCTCTCCCGGCGGATCTTAAGCTGAGTCCGTTAACCGTTGAAGGGGCAATGGGCGAGGTGGGATTGTTGGGCATTGCATTTGGGCCAGAAACGCAGCCTGAAAAAATTGAGGCGACACAGATGTCGATGGTCAACCTTGGTGATTTCGATAATGCCCTACTACCCAATGATCAAGTCGTTCTGCATCGAGTCTATCGCTACGGCGCCGCAAGTGGCGAGATCGAAGCACGAGTTGTGATGGTGGACTCGGAAGTGCGGGTGCAAAGTAATCAGGTCTTATCGCTGGGGGATGAAAGAGTGGTTCTAGCGATAACTTTTGAAGCTGATATTTCCCGCGCTGGGTTGTTTCAACTTAGTTTTCCATTGCCTGACGGCCTGGAGGTTGAGTCACTCTCTGGTGCGAGCTTGCATCACTGGGCAGAAATGACGGAAGGGGAAACACGCCAGATTGTTATGCATTTGAATGGAAAATCTATCGGACCACAGAGTTTTACACTCACGTTGTCGGGGAGTACCCCAACGGAAATTGACGATTGGCAGATTCCACGATTTGAGTTGAATGAAGCGACGCGGCAATCCGGAGAGTTGGTCGTGCAGCCCACCACAGGAACTCGGCTGCGGACGGTTTCACGACAGAACGTGTCGGAATCGGATCCACGGACGGTGGGAGCCACTGTTCAAGGTGCGTTGGCCTTTCGACTGTTGCAACGCGACTGGAGTCTGGTGCTGGGAATTGAGAAACTTGAACCCTGGGTAACAGGACAACTGCTCCATGAAACAACATTAAGAGAGGGACAGACACGGACAGTGCTGATAGCGAATTTTAATGTGCAAAATGCATCGGTTCGTTCCCTGCAGATCACGTTACCGATAACGGATGCTGATGAGATTAAGACTCTTCGTGCTAGTGGAAATGAAGTAAGTGATTTTGTCCGGACGGCGGATGGTTCCGATATCTGGGAGATTCGATTTGAACGCCGCGTTGTGGGAAAAGTGGATTTTAGGATTGAATACGAACGTCGGGGAGATCGGAAGAACGAAAGTGAAACACTTCGGCTCGTTGAGTTCCCAGCCGTCCGCCAGCTTGCCTACTACTTCAGTATTCGCGCTGGTGGACGTCTGGAATTAGAACACGACGCACTGTCCCAAGGGTGGCAGCGCGTCGATTGGAGCACGGTTCCTCCACTACTACGCGACGCCGAGAATCGTATGTCGCCCGTTTTTACTTTCCGTGCAGTGAATCCTCCGGGCACACTTGTTGTACGAGCAAAACGTCATTCTTTGGCCGATGCGCTCAAGCTTCGCATTGCAAAGGGAACCTTAACCACTGTTCTCTCACCGACTGGAGATCAATTGACCGCAGTGGATGTGACCGTTGATGTTATTCAGCGCAGCAGTTTAAGTGTTGGGCTGCCAACGGGAGGTGAACTCTTTAGTATTTTCGTCAATGGAGAAAGCGTGCATTCGATTCGTACAGAGGAAAATGCTAATACTTGGCAGTTCTACATACTGCCGGGTATGGATGATCGAACTGCCCACGTTCGATTCGTCTATTCTGTGCCCGGAGAACGCCTGAGCCGATTGACTCTGCTGAGCCCAAATCTCAATGTGCCTTTGGAGAATATTGAATGGAGCGTAATTGCTCCAGTGGGATATGAGTTGACTGACAATGATGGAAATCTGGAACTTGTAGGGCAAACGAATCGAGCGACCTACGATCGCAGTTCTTATTTATCCAAGGTGCGCGGAAAACGTCAGTCACAGGCCCAGCAGGCGACACAGTTGCTAGAGCAAGCGAATCAATTATTGCAGGCTGGAGAACAAACGAAAGCACGTTGGGCACTGAATAGCGTTGCCAACCAGTACGCGCTCGATGCCGCTTCCAATGAGGACGCACGAGTGCAGTTAGAGAATCTACAGACGCAGCAGGCAATTGTCGGACTCAACACTCGTCGTCAGCGGCTTTACCTTTATAACAACCGCAACGATGTTGCCGCCGGAGACAACAAGCAACTTTGGGAAGCTGCATCCGACAATCCCATCCTGCAAGAGAATCAGCTCAATTTTCGACCACAACAGCTGAGCGAGTTATTGCGGGGAAACACAACTGAAGACAATGCGGTTCTACAACAGATAGCGGGTCGGCTAGTACACCATCAGCGGGCCATGGAACCTGCGCCGCAGGAAATTATTATTAGCTTGCCTGAAGAGGGCGAGGTTTACACGTTCAGCCGAACTGTACAGGTTGCAGAGAACGAACCCTTAGAACTGGCTCTTGATTTTGGCCTGCAATCGCGACTTCGAGTTTGGCAAACGATTGCCCTCTTGATGTTACTCGTCGTTTGCAGTGCGGGGCTTGCTTATTTCGCCTCCAGAAACATACCGCAACAAGCGTAAGTCCCTTTAGTAGATAGTCGCCTTTCGCAGATAGTTGCCTTTCGCTCCGCGAAAGTAGCGTCTCTAATCCCAGCTGTTTTTGCTACTTTCGCGGAGCGAAAGGCGACTATCTGCAAAACGCTACTTTCGCGGAGCGAAAGGCGACTATCTACAAAACGCTACTTTCGCGGAGCGAAAGGCAACTATCTACAAAACGCTACTTTCGCGGAGCGAAAGGCGACTATCTACAAAACGCTACTTTCGCGGAGCGAAAGGCGACTATCTGCAAAACGCTACTTTCGCGGAGCGAAAGGCGACTATGACTTGGCGTCCGACTATACTCGTCAGACGAGACCGTACTGGGGTCGAGTCCTTCGTGGTTAAATCGATATTACGTAATCTTGGCGAGCCATGCATATTCAATCGGAATCGGCACAATTTCGGTCATTTTTGGTAGTAGCATTGTGTCTGTTGATACAGCCTTGCTCAGATCTACTGTCTCAGGACGCCGCTGACGCGCCTGACCCGATCACTTTGGATCGCATTATGTCGGACCCCGAATGGATTGGGAACGCTCCCGAGGGTGGATACTGGTCCGACAACAGTAGTAGTGTTTTCTATCGGAAAAAGCGAATTGGGTCTAGTTTGACCGACTGGTTTGAATCGGATTTGGAGGGCAATATTCTTCGCGTTATCGAAGATCAAGACCGTTCCAAAATGGATTCAGAAAATGGAGAGATCAGTGCTGATGCAAAATTGAAGGTGTATGAGCGGTCTGGCGATTTGTTTCTCAAGGATTTAGCGACTGGTGCTACACGTCAGCTTACTCGTACATCGCAACGAGAATCTTCCCCAAAGTTTATGTCGGATGGTCGGAGACTGATGTTCCGTCGCGATGATGTGGTCCTTGCGAGACATCTCAGGAATGGGAACGAGCAAGAACTTGTAGAACTACGGTTTGCAAAAGACCCAAAGGACGAAGAAAAGCAGACTCCTCAGGGCTATCTCGAAGAGCAGCAAGACCGACTATTCGACGTGTTGCGGAAGAAACGCAGCGATCGAGAGGAAGCGAAAGAACGATCCACGGCGCTTCAAGATGCGGATTCATCGAGACCACCAAAACCTTGGTATTTGGGCGACTCGTTTCGCATGCAAAGTATGCAAGTGTCTCCCAATGGGCGTTGGTGTTTGGTAAGCGTTGTGGAAAAAAAAGCGACCGATGGGCAGGCTGATAAAATGCCTGAGTTCGTCGATCCATCTGGGTACGTCAATATTCGTACGGTACGTTCGTTGGTCGGTACGGACAAACCTGCTATAGAAAAGTTATGGTTGCTTGATCTAGTCCACCACACCAAGCACGAAATGGATTTCTCTGACTTACCGGAGATAACTTCGGATCGATTTGAGGATGTACGAGCTTCAGTGACGGAGTGGCGGAAGCAACACCAGCCCATTGCAGAATCAAAGGAAGTTGAAAACTCAAAGCCAGATGATGGTGGTGAAGCAGCGAAGAAACAAACAAATCGTATGGTGCAAGTTTCTTCGATTACTTGGAACGATCGTGGGGATCAAGCGGCGGTTCAATTTTTTTCAAGTGATAATAAGGACCGATGGGTAGCAACCGTCGATTTTAAGACGAAGAAACTAGTGACTCACATGCATCGTTTTGACCCTGCATGGGTAGCACCTGGGCTAGGGCGAATGGGATGGTTGTCGGACAATGTAAATTTGTACTATGTGACCGAGCAGACTGGTTATGCCCAACTCTACGTTACTCATGTGCCATCAGGTTCCACTCGGCAAATGACGCAGGGCGAGTTTGTTGTTAGCGATGTTCAGCCAGGAGCGGATGGCAAGTACATTTACTTTAAAGCCAATGCACAGCATCCAGGTATTTACGAAGCCTTTCGAGTTGAAGCGTCGAGTGGAAAATTAGAACAGCTTACGTTCCTTGGCGGGATGAATGACTTTGTGGTCTCGCCGGATCAGAAATATTTGTTGGTAACGCATAGCACTGCGCTCAGTCCGCCCGAACTATGGATACAGAAGATAGAGGGTGGTGTTGATCCAGAAGCAAGTGGGGCGAAGAAAATCACGCAAACCGTTAGCACCGAATTCGCTCAAATGCCTTGGGTCGCGCCCCAGTTTGTGACCATACCCTCGCGTTCCGGCGGAATCATTCATGCGCGGCTTTATCTGCCACCTGGTGAATCGGCTAATTCGATGCGCCCGGCCGTGCTATTTATCCATGGTGCGGGATATTTGCAGAATGCGCACCAGGGTTGGTCCAGCTATTTCCGTGAATTTATGTTCCATAGTCTGTTGGCGCGTCGTGGATTTGTCGTGCTGGACATGGATTATCAAGGATCGGCCGGTTATGGACGGGATTGGAGGACGGCGATCTATCGGCACATGGGCGGTCCAGAAGTTGAGGATCTATTGGACGGCCAAGCATGGTTGGGAACCAATCACCAAGTGGATGTCGAACGAGTTGGTTTGTATGGTGGATCTTACGGTGGTTTTCTGACTTTGATGGCGCTCTTTCAAAATCCAGACGTATTCGGATGTGGGGCAGCGTTGCGCCCTGTGACAGATTGGGCCCATTACAACCACGGATATACAGCGAACATCCTGAATACGCCTGAGCTTGATCCAGAAGCTTATGACCGTAGCTCGCCGATTGAATTTGCCGGGGGCTTAACCGATCCTCTTCTCATCTGCCATGGGATGGTGGACGACAATGTCTTTTTCAAAGATACCGCTAGGCTTTCACAGCGACTAATCGAGCTCAAGAAAAAAGATTGGGAGGTAGCCATGTATCCAGTTGAGCCGCATGGATTCATACAACCCAGCAGCTGGTACGACGAGTATCGAAGAATTCTTGAGCTGTTCGAAAGCAACTTAATAGTGCATTAGGGACAGTCGCCTTTCGCTGATAGGCTGTGAATTTATTAATCGAGGGCAATAATAGTCGCCTTTCGCTCCGCGAAAGTTCTGAAAAAGCAGCGACTATCAACGCTACTTTCGCGGAGCGAAAGGCGACTATCAACGCTACTTTCGCGGAGCGAAAGGCGACTATTTACGCTACTTTCGCGGAGCGAAAGGCGACTATCCCATGACGAGGCCCTCTGTTAGGCACTCGTCATGGTTGGCATGCGAGTCGAAAAGTTGTTACTCGTCAATGCAATAAAGATTCTTGTTGGAACGAACAAAAATGGCTCCGCCACTGATCGCTGGCGTGGCACTGAAGTCTTCTTGATCCGCGGTCACTCTATTGACGGCAATCTTCTTGAATTCGGTACCCGCATCCAAAACGTACATGTCGCCATTGCGGCTGACATAGTAGATTTTTCCGGCTGCCATCACTGGAGATGAATAATCCATTCCTCCAAATCCACCTCGTCCACCTCCACCACCACCGCGTCGCTGGCCCCCGGGACCTTGACCGCCAGGTCGCTGGCCTCCGGGTGGGCCACCAAAGCCACCGCCTGGTCGTTGACCGCCGCCCGCGGGACCTGCAGCAGCAGCAGCAGGCGCGTCTTCACCGCTTAGACGTTTGCGAAATATTTCTGTGCCATCAGTGGCATCAATACAAGTCATGACTCCGCCGGCAATGTTATAGAGTCGACCTTCATAAACGAGCGGCGAGCTAAACCGACCGCTGTCGCGCCCTGACCACACCGTATTCTGTTCGGTAACATCCTGGGTGCCACCCGCTTTGAGCGCGACGGACCCTCCTCCGCGACCTTCAATTGCGTAGATCAGTCCGTCGCTCACAACCACGCTGGAGCTAAACTGATCGGTCTGCATGACTTCTGCAAACCAGCGCAACTCTCCACTCGCAGGATCATAGGCGCGAATTTCATTGGGGACTCCGATCACCAAATCGGTTTCTCCTTTATTCGGGGAGAGGGCGGGCGTTCCCCACACCATACCTAGCCCTTCCATTTCGACTCGCCACAGTTCTTTGCCTGTCGTTTTGTCCAAGCCAACGAGCGATCGACTTTCAGGACCCGCCGCGACGACGATCACTGAGTCATGCAGCACGGGGCTTGAGGATGACCCCCAAGCGCGAGGATCGGAATCAGTACCCACGCTGGTTTGCCAAAGCTCTTTGCCTTCCATATCAAAGGCCATTACACCCGACTTCCCGAAGAAGACATAAACGTTCGTTCCGTCGGAAGTGGGCGTATGCGATGCGTATCCGTGCTGTGGAACTCCAGCCCCAGAGTATTCATCTTCTTGAACCGTCGAAGGAATGTCCTTTTGCCAAAGCAACTTGCCCGTGGATTTGTCAACACAGGAAAGGTGGCGAACAAGGTCTTTCATGTCCCCAGGACTTTCTTGGGACAACCCATAACCAGAATAGGAAGTCACAAAGACACGGTCTCCAACGACGATTGGACAGGAAACACCGGCGCCTGGTAACTCCAGTTTCCACTTGAGATTCTTAGTGGGGCTCCATTCCACGGGTGCGGGCTCAGAATCAGCGGCGATACCTGTTCCATTAGGTCCACGAAAGCGGTCCCAATCGGCTCCCGTACAAGCCATCCCGCCCCAACCAACAGTTAGACAACCGCAGGCCAATAGTGCTTTTAGCTTCATTCGACGAACTCACTCTGGAGATTGTCCTCGCCTGATAGGATTTCACACCGAGAAGGTCTCAGTGGGATGCCAGACGGCAGCGGCAACGGCGAAGTTCATTGCTCGACCTGCTGAATCTAACACGAATTGCACCGTCAAGTTTCTACTTGCGGAGCAATTCGATGGAAAATCCACTACCCAACTGGGATGCGAGCAGACGTAGGAAGACGTTAGCGTTTTGCGAGTGAATCGCGGATTTCTCGCAACAATTGAATGTCCTCCGGAACTACCGGCGCGGCGGCTTCTTCCTTTCTCTCGAATCGAGCCTTCGCCGTATTTATGATCTTGATCACCACAAAAATAGCGATTGCAACGAGCAGAAAATCAACGACCGCTTGAATAAAAGGACCGTAATTTAGGATCGGATAATCCTGAACCATCATAATCGGCAGCTTATCTTCGCCCAGCTCGATCGTTCCATCCGGCTTCAACTTGGGTGCCTCGGTTTTGATCTTGAGGGCCAAATCGGTAAAGTTAACACCGTATTTGGCGGTGAGCAGATTCAGGGGCGGCATAAGAATATTGGAAACCAATGAGCCAATAATCTTGGTAAACGCAGTACCAATGACGACACCGACGGCCAGATCGATCACATTGCCGCGCATGGCAAATTTACGAAATTCCTGGAGCAGACCCATAAATCCTAAATTCCAATAAAGAGGTATATCAAGGGAGTACTTTAGGGCCGTATTGTTCAAGAATTCCCAAAAAAATCAATCGGCTGACGCAGCCTCTGAAACAGCTATTTCTGAAACCTGAGAGGTGCTCATTAAATAGGCGAAGAGGTTCTGGATTTCTTCTGGACTCAGGTTCTGCAACAGCGCTTCGGGCATGAGCGAAGTTGTCGTTACTTTCGACTGGCTAATCGTTTCGCGATCTATGGTCGATGGACCGTCGGGAGTCTGAATGGTAAGCGTTCGATCGCTTTGAGCACTGACGACACCCGACACAACTCGCCCATCTTCAAGTACGAATACAGTCGTTCGAAAATCGTTGCCAACACTTGCGCTTGGGTCGACGATGTTCTCTAGGAGATAATCCAAATTCTGCCGATTGGAACCAGTCAAATCGGGACCAATTCGATGACCTTGACCGTATAGCACGTGGCAATTCGCACAGACCTTGTTGAAGAGTCCACGTCCATGGCTGGCACTTGCACTGGCAAGCGTGTTTGGTTGCAGTGATTCCCTGAGAGCCTTCATCGCAGCCGCTTTGTCCTCGGTCGTGGGCCGAACATCACCCCAGAGTCGGCTGAGCATGGCATTCAAGTCCGCATCATCAAAGCTTCGAATCTGTCTGGCGTGAAAAGCGGATATCTCATCAGCGCGCATTTGACCTCCTTCAACTGCACTAAGCAAAACTCGCGCGTACGCCGGACGTGAAACAAGCAATCTCACTAAGTCGCGTCGCGTGTCAGGTGCAAAGAGCCCCAGTTGCTGTAAGGCGCGGCCCGGAGTCTCGGACGAATCATAATGAACGAGCCCCTGCAAGGCCGCTTGATGAACAGCGCGATCACCCAACAGATCTCTCAACGTCGAATCAAACCCGGGTGCCTTACCCGTTGCCACGGCAAGTATTGCTTGGCATCGAGCAGTGGGATCCGCCGCGCCGTCTGCAGCAATCGCTTGCAACAGTTCAATCGCTTGCCCATCGCCAAAAACGATATTGAGTTGATCGATCCCCTGACGCACTTGCGAGGAAGCTGGCTGCCCCATTTTTTCGACCAGCGACTTCCAATTGGACGGCGCCGGGGCACGACTCCATCCGGCCAATGCTTGAGACAGCCCCAACACAATATCGTCTACTCGCCGTCCCTGCTTATCAGCCGCCAAACTTTCTATGCCAAGCTGAACCAGCGTTTCGACAGTATCCATATTGGTATCGATCGCTTCGCTGAGACGACGAACAATATTGCGCGTCACCAACGGGATTTGCGATTGCCGACACAACTTGATCGCCAGTTCAGGATTATTCGAAACACTCGCTTCTATACCGAGCCAGACCATGATCGGGAAAAATTTATCGTCGGCCCACTCACCATGTTGAACGAGTCGCTCTGCCAACACCACACGTTGATTCAGTGGTAGCCGCTGCAATGCGGCAGCCAAGTGCAAGTTCACAATACCGCTTGTCTCTGAGCTAGATAATTTTTCTAAGGCACTGAGCGATGTTGAATTCAGTCCAATCGATTGAGGCGTACAAGACTCAACAAGAAACCGGATACCCCAAACTCGCACTGCTTCGTCGTCGGACAACAACATGGAGAGGGAATCGTCGTGCCCCATGGCGTGTTCTGCCCACAGTCGCGGCAATGACTTTGCGGACAACTGCGTATCTTCAAAGTTGGACGACAGTTGCTGAGCATCTGCATTGAGAGCGTCGCGTTCCAGCAAGATTCGTCGTGCCTGACGACCATACCAGGCGTTGGGATGCTCTTGTGCGCGAATGAGATCGGCAGTGGATTGAGTGGACAAATCAAAAGTGGGGATGGGATTGGGATTACCGTAGGTCAATTTGTAGATTCGACCACTAGTGCGATGGACTCCGTCATGATCATGACATTCACCCGTATCGCTCCAGTCTGCGATATAAACGCCGCCATCGGGTCCGGTAATCAAATCCATCCCTCGAAAAAATGGATCGGTAAACGACATGAGATCGGACTGATGCCGGGCCACGTATCCAGCACCATTGCGTTCCAATGAATCACAATTAATTCTTCGACCATGCAGATTCAAAGTGTAGAGCTTGTCGCGATAGGCAGCAGGCCAATTATCACCTTGATAAATCATTAAACCAATGTGAGCATGACCGCCACCGGCGGCCAACGTGCTATCACTCACTCCGTTGCGCACTTCATGCCATACTTCGCCCGTATCCCAGTGCACATGGTCGGCAACTTGGGGCAACAACTGATAGGCACGAGGATTTGCATCGACACCAAACATTCGCTCGGTGCGAGCACCCGGCAGGACGTGCCACAAATGACCGATGACCGTATTGATACAAAACATCTCGCCAGCTGCGTTGTAATCAAATCCCCATGAATTCGTCATTCCGTGCATGACCGTTTCAATGGTGCCGTGCACAGGATGATAACGCCATACTCCCGTGTTGACTTGAATTCGTTGAGAGTCGCCAGCGCCAGGTGCCCCAATTGAACTTGTCGCGAGAATTCCGTGTCGCGCATAAAGCCAACCGTCTGGTCCCCAGCGGAGTCCATTCGCAGGCGTATGGCTTACAGAATCTTCATTGATCCCGTCGAGCACTACTTGGGCAGGACCATCCGGTACGTCATCACGATCCTTATCAGGAATAAACAACAGATGGGGCAGGGCGATCACCCAAACTCCACCAAATCCCACTTCAACACTAGTTAATTTCTTCGCACCATCCCAAAAAACAGTTCTCTTATCATGCTTCCCGTCACCATCGGTATCTTCGAGGATCACCAATCGATCGCTGAAGTCAGTGCGGTAGTTGCCAAGAGAATTGCCCGCCCAGGTATAATTTTCTGCTACCCATAGACGCCCTCGCTCGTCTGTCGTAATGGCAATTGGATTCTGCACATCGGGTTCTGCCGCGAAGACGGATAAATGAAACCCCTCAGGAACAGTGGCCGTACGCACCGCTTCTTCAGGAGACATTGGCTGAGCAGAGGAGGGCTCAGTATTGATCGGCGTTGGAAAATCGTCTCCCCGAGCAAAATTCAGCGCAACCCCATGTTGAAGAAACAATAGGGCGACAAGCGAAGCGATTCGCGAGGAAGGTAAAAAACCACTCATAGTCATGAGGAATTCTCGGCAGGAAATATTTGAAGACACTAGGCAGGAATAATTCAATCAATGAATAAGCGACAGGGAAAAGCGATTCGACGTGCGTCGGATGCCAAAACGAAACTATAACTGTGATTCAATAAGTAACCCTAAAATTGCAGAAGCATAAACGCGATGTCCAAAATCGTTCGGATGATTGACGCCATTGCCACTAAGATCGACATCTCGTTTTACTTCTAGCATTTCGCCCCAAAGGGTTGTCAGATCTGCGAGTGCAATTTGGGGCCCGACAAAGGATGCTAGTGCTTGACGATGGGGCTCAAATTGCTCGGCCGGCGTGTGCACCCAATTGACGTTGCCATGCATCGGAGCCACTAAGATCACTTCAGCCTGCGGCAACTTAGCGTGAATACGCTCCAGCATGGTAGCTTGCATTTTCTTAAAGCCTTCTGCGTCTCGGCTACCAAAGTGATTCATCCCATAGGCGACTATCACCAGGTCGGGCTCGCACTCCAACAAGGTATCCAAGTCACCAAGCCCATTCTCAAGTCGCCAGCCACCGATTGCGCGATTGACCAATTTGATTGGACTGTTGAATGTGGCTTGCAATTGCTCAGCGACAAGCTCTGGATAGATCGGTTGTTGCGGGGCTGCGCCAGTGAGCTTCGATGCGTTCAGACCATACGTAATACTGTCTCCACTAACGGCAATCGTGAGGGGCTCGCCGTTTTGTAACTTTTCAAGTGTCTTCGCTAACGATTCAAGAGCCACTTGCGGTCGATAGCCTGCCCATCGTTCCTTCGTCTCGTAAGTTATTTCCACTTGCTGGTCATGAAACCAATGTTCGTTGTCAAAGAGCACGCCTTGATCGGGATGACCTGCCCGATGTTTGATGCTGTGCGGTCCATCCAGGGGCGGGTAGAGCTCTGCTGTTGTTAAAAAGCGAATACGAGACCCCGCCGGAAGTTGCAACTTTTGCTCCCCCTCTATTTGGACATAGTCGCGCCCCGCTTCATACGTGACCAACCCATCGGCGGACACAACCTTAACGATCCTTTCCGGCTGCAACAATAAGCTCGCGGTCGGTGGAGCATTGTCAGTTTCCGCAAGAAACAAAACGCTCTCACCAAAAACGGTCGGTGAACTCCAAAAGGGTTCTAACAGATGCCACTTGGAGACATCATCGTCCGCCTTTGCTGTGGTCATCGCTAAGACGACGACTAACCATGACGCGCTACAAAAAATCGTATGCCGTAGTGAGAGATCCATATACGCAGGTCCAGCGGGTTACCGTTCTCAATGTAGGACATGTCCTCCTGGGACATTCTTTCAATCACATCATACCTAGTCCAACCACGGTCCACCCGAACGTGACACGGCAGAGAAATATTTCGCTTGACTACCATTGTAGTTTTCGCCAACTTGGGGCGTTCAGAGCTGGCAGTGTTGCAGTATATCAATGAAACGCATCCGATTTCGGTAGGGGACGTAGCCCAGCACTTTTCGCGGACGCGTGGATTGGCTCGGACGACCGTGCAGACGATGATGCAGCGATTGGTGAGCAAAGGTTTTTTGAAGCGGAAGCGAGGTGGACCGGTGTATGTCTACACGCCCTCGGTCTCTACTTCGCAAGTGATCACCACGATGATTGCCGAATTTGTCAAAGGTGTACTTGGTGGTTCAGTATCGCCAATCCTAGCGTATTTGAGTCAGAATTATAACGATTTGAGCGACGCAGAAATTGCCGAACTGCGAGCCTTGGTGGCGAAGCTGGATGAGCCAGCTCCAGCAGGCCGCGAGTCTTGAAAACGAGAGCCACGAAAACGAGAGCGCGGAGCTGGTGAAGATGTTTGAAGACTGCATCGCAACGCTGTCCTCTGCGAAAGTCGTATCGCCGTTGTATCGCCATCGTTTCGATGTCGGTTGTGGTTCAAGTTCGGTACTGCATCGGGGAAGGGTTCGGTATTAGCGAGCGCATCAGAAAACCATTCGAAAGATGCTGTCTCGAAAAGTCGAGCGGACGGGAATGGCGCTATCCTGCGTCGTATTGAGTGCTCAATGAAAGTTCAACAATGTCATGCTGTACTGTTGTAGGGATTGCAGGCGGTTCTGGATCGGGGAAATCGACATTGGTCGAGCGAATCCTGTCCAGTCCGCTGGCCTCCGTTATTAGCTACCTGCCTCACGATGCCTATTATTTTAGCGCGGCGAATATGCCTGACGCATTAAAGCAAGCGGAGAACTGGGATCATCCTGATTCTCTGGAGAACGTTCTGTTTACGGAACATCTGGACCAATTGCTTGCCGGACATTCTGTTCGTCGACCTCACTACGATTTTTCTAGCCATTCAAGAACACTGCAAACGACGAATGTCGAGCCGCGCAAGATTCTTTTGGTCGAAGGGATACTCTTGTTTTCGATTCCAGAAATTGTGCAGCGAATCGACATGCGCATTTTTGTGGATACACCCTCCGAGGAGCGACTTGCGAGGCGTGTGTTGCGAGATAGTCGTGAGCGGGGCCGTTCGATCGAATCCATCGTGCATCAGTTTCGCACCACCGTGCGGCCCATGCACAATGAATTTGTCGAACCGAGCCGCAACCGGGCGCATATCGTCATACCTTGGGATTGGCAGGTAGAGCATGCGCCTGCTTTAGAAATGCTGTATACATGGCTCACACTGAAAGGGACATGATCAGCACGCGAGTATCGACTCAAGAGTACAATTCGGGTGCCAAACGATGCGGCGTAAAGAACGCGCGAACATCGATGAAGTCCATTCCCGCTGCCGATGCTGCCTGCAGCCCAAGATCCGAGTCTTCATAGACGAGACATTCACTGGGAGGAACGCCAATTCGCCTCGCAGCTTCCAAGAACACATCTGGCTCAGGCTTATGACGGTCGGTATCTTCGGCAGTCACAATTGCATCAAACCAATCGGCGCACCCAATCTGTTGCAATTGCTTTTCAATGACGTCGCGAAAACCGCCACTTGCCACGGCCATGGGTAATTTGCCGCGAAAATGGCTAGCGACACTGATCACTTCATCAATCGGTTGCAGCAAGTACAACCAATCGACAAAGGCTTGTTCTTTCTCAGTGGCCACCGCATCGGCATCGACTTTGATATTCTGCTCGCCCGACAACAACTCGATGATCTTTGTGGTTGGCATGCCCCCGAGCGCATAGAACCTCGCTTCATCGAATTGAATACTGTATCGGGACATCGTGCGATTCCATGCTAGGTAATGCACCGGCATGGAATCTGTCAAAGTACCGTCGCAATCGAAGATGAGACCGGCATACGATTTTTGCGGAAATGCAACACTCATGGAGACTCGGTTGCCCCATCGGCAGCGCCTGCTTCTGGTTCTGTCGCTGGTTCATCACCAGCACCTGGTTCTGCATCAGCAGAGTCGTCGGAAACAGAGTCGTCAGAACTGGCAACTTCAATCACTTTTTTTCCCCAAACAACTCCGTTGGGATCGACACCACCAACGAGATTCCCAGCTTTGTCACCGATTTCTACAATTCCAACGCCGATGAACCGGACCGCTTCTCGTTCCTTTGTTTGGAGGTCAGAAAAAACTTTTGTGGCGGCGATTCGAGCGTCGTAGTCCTGAGCTAGCCACTCGTCATCAACAGTCACAACCATCGTATTGAGGCGAACGATCACACCGGTAACATGAGAATCTTCAGGTTTCTTTTTATTGAAGCCGAGCATGATCAATTCGTCGTCGGCACCCATTGGCATATCAGGGAATTCTGCGACCTTTTCCGCTGGCGTATATTCCACGGGGCCCTTCACACCAGATTCACTCGAGCACCCCGGCAGAATTGTGGCACACAACAAAAGACAGATTACAGAAAGAGTATGCTTGACTGACATTTTTGATCTCTAGAGGAACTAACATCCAAAATGGACTGTGTATTGCAGAGTTGGCAGCGAAGTATTCATAGTCGCCTTTCGCTCCGCGAAAGTAGCGTCAAGACGGGCGTAACTTTCGCGGAGCGAAAGGCGACTATCCTAAATTCACTGCCCAGAACTGAGACGCTAGTTTGGCACGACGTTTGATTGAAGGGAAGAACGCACCACGGAAAATTTGCGTTAGAAATTGGGTGCCGCTAGCAAACATTACAATTTCCCTTCGCCGCACGCTTGATTTAGACTTGCGATTGGCAATCGACCAGCCCCCTTTCCTCCACCCCACCTCTGCCCCCTTCGCCAACGAACCGCCAAAACATGCAGCTCACAAAAATTCCTGCCAGACTTCTTTGTTTCCCTATGTTTTTCACACGCTTTGTGTCTGTGATAATTCCCTTCCTGGCGTTCTGCGGACTGGCCTCAGCCCAAACGCTGACCAAAGTCGACGACCAAATCTCTGTATCGAACGAGGATTGGCCTTGGTGGCGAGGCCCTGGACGCCTGGGCGCAGCGAGTACGGGAGCGACGATACCACCGTCTTGGAGCGATTCAGAACGGGTCGTTTGGGAGTCGCCGATTGATGGCCGAGGCCATGGCTCACCCATAGTGGTTGGTGAAAATATTTTCTTAGCCACTGCCGACGAGTCCACCGGCGCACAGTCCGTGCTCTGCTTCGACCGGCAGACCGGGAACATTCGTTGGAAAAAAGTGATTCATGAATCGGGCGGGATGTGGAAGAATTCTAAGTCCACTGCAGCCTCCAGTAGCCTTGCCTGTGATGGCCAATCGCTCTTTGTTGCATTTCCCAACGATGGTGGTCTCCACGCGACAGCGCTCAACCCATCGGGAGAAATCCTTTGGCAAAAACGTATCTGCAATTATATCGAACACCAAGGTTATGGGGCTTCACCTGCACTCTATCAGGCTCTCGTCATTATCTCAGCAGACAACAAAGGTGGTGGTGCCGTTGTCGGTCTAGATCGCAAAACGGGCGAAGAGGTCTGGCGCCGTGAGCGTCCCTCCATTCCCAACTATTCCTCTCCCTCCATTCTTCACGTCAGCGGTCGCGATCAATTGATCATGACGGGATGCAACCTTGTGACCAGCTTGAATCCGCTTACGGGCGAATTGCTTTGGGAAATTGAAGGCGCAACAGAGGAGTGCGTTACGACAACGGTGACCAATGGCGAGCTGGTTTATTCGAGTGGAGGTTATCCACGAAACCACGTCGCAGCTATTCGAGCCGACGGTTCAGGAACAATCGCTTGGGAAATAAACAATCGAGTCTATGTCCCTTCGATGGTTATCGACAATGGTTACTTGTATGGCGTGATGGACGCGGGGATCGCCTATTGTTGGGAGGCGAGTACAGGCAAAGAATTGTGGAAAGGACGACTAGGTGGAACCTTTAGCGCCTCGCCTGTGTTAGTGGATGGCAAAGTACTGGTCACCAACGAAGGTGGTGAGTCTTACATTTTCAAAGCGAGTCCCGATGGGCTGGAAGTTATCGCCAAAAACAAGCTTGGTGATGAAGCGTTTGCAACGCCCATTGTTTGCGGCAATCGCATTTACTTTCGCATCGCCCGCTTTACCGATAACAAACGACAGGAGTATCTCGTCTGCGTTGAGTAGCCACCAAAGCTCATTGCGGGAAAAAGTAAATTTCTTGACATCAGTAAACATAGTCCATATAGTCAGGGACGCTTGTCTCTGGTTCTAGGCTCGTTGATCTCATCATGCCCCAAGCGGAAAATCGTTATCGCATTACGTTTCAGTGCATTTGCGCTGTCGTTTTGGCGTGTTCCGCGGTTGCTGGGAAGACTGTGCATGCTGGTTGTGGTGACTACTTAATGCCACTCGGTGTCGTTCATGGTGTGGATATGAAAGGCGAAGATCCGCATTCGGTATCTGCTGGTTTCCAGGAAGAGTTTGAGCATCCCCTCCGCCGCAAACCCCGATGCCAAGGGCCTGGATGTGGACAATCTCCGGCGAACGGCTCAAGCGGCCTAATGGCACCTGTGAATTCTAGAACTGCGGATCAACAGTTCGAGTGCGCCTGTGAGCTTTCTTGCCTATTGCAAGATCCGCCTGCTGTGAAACTGGGGAATGGACCAGACTCCAACGGCTATCCTCAAACATCTCCTTCAGGCCTTTTCCGGCCGCCCCGCGTCATCTAGTCCCAACGGGACCTTCTATGCCAATGGCAGACGCGTAGGGACACGGCATTGTTAGTTTTTGCTTCGCACTGATTCACATCAGCATCGATGTGTCGAATGCGAAACAAATGCGATGTTCGTAACGCCTCGCCATTCTCAATCCGAACCATTCACTATGCCAACTCGCATTGTGGAACAGGTCTGAACTCGTACTCCAACGAACACCTTATTGGTTTGTTTGGCGTTGGACATCCATTTGTATATCAACTACTGCCCGCCGATTCCGGCGGAGCATCACTCACATATTTCTATTAGGGTCTTCGTATTATGAAATTCAAAAATCGTGCTTTTACGTTAGTTGAGCTGTTGGTGGTCATTGCCATTATTGGAATTCTAGTCGGACTTCTACTCCCTGCAGTTCAAGCAGCGCGTGAATCAGCCCGACGCATGCAGTGCACAAATAATCTAAAACAAATCGGATTGGCGCTGCACAATTATCATTCCGCATTTCAGAAGTTTCCTTTTTGTAATGGTGGCACGAACACCCAGTTTTCTGGCTTAAGTCAATTGCTTCCCTTTCTCGAATTGTCGAATCTCCAAAACGCGATCGATTATCGCTTTGCACCCGGAGATGCGGTCAACAGTCTGGCAAGGTCGACTGAGGTGGCGGGTTTTCGCTGTCCCTCCGACGTAGAAAACACACGTGTTTCGTCGGGTGGCGCAGTGAATTACTATCCCAACAAAGGTACATCTACACTCTGGCAAGATCCGAAAGCGAATGGCTTTATGTACCGAAATAGTGCGACACGATTCGCTGACATTAAAGACGGGACTAGCCATACGGCCGCATTTAGCGAGCGGCTCATAACCGATGGTAGTAACGGGATCGTCAGCCCGATTGCGGATGTGTTCTTGGCAACTGGTACACCTGCAACAGCGGATGAGGCCGTCCAACTATGTGCTGCCGTTGACATTACTAATCTCGCAAATCAGTTCCCACTTTTTATGGGAGCTCCGTGGATCGATGGTCAGCATGGCTACCTGCATGTCGATGGCCCCAACAAGCGATCATGTGGTTTCTTCCCAACGCATGCTTCAATGCCGCCCAGTAGCTATCACCCAGGAGGAGTGAATTTGCTGCTATGTGATGGTTCTGTTCAATTCATCCCCAATAGTATTGAAATGCTTGCATGGAGAGCGCTCGGTACACGCCAAGGTGGCGAAGTAGTGGAAGGGTGGTGAGCCCGTGTTGCCATATCCATGCGGTGGTCACAGAACAAGAAACTGGTTGATTATGAGATGATCGCCTCACCAGAAATTGTCGACGCGAATCTACTTCACGACGTCGTGCTTACCTTCGAAGCGAAGGGTCTACGCGCCGAGACCAAGCGGGTCACGTACATCGTCGGTACGGATACCGTGCTGACCGTTTTTAGAAAAGTCTTTTAACGCACAAACTTTATGGCCATCAACACAATTAACCCCATCCATCATTAACAATGAAAATGAAACTTAAAACCACTCGTATCTTCCTTAGCGGACGCCCTTTGCTTTTTTTCACTATTGCACTCGCCTTCGCCTGCCAAATCACAGTAGCTCAGGAACCGACCGAAGCACCAAGTGACGGTGATGCACAAATAGCTCCACCTGTCGCAGGACCCGAGTTGCTGAATTTCACTCCAGAACAAATTGAATCCGCTTACCAAGGGAAGAAAATTCCCGAGGGAGTGCGAATGTATTTGGCTATTGCTCGCGGTGGCAAGATGAATGGAAGTGAAGGGTGGTTCGGACCCTCTCAATCTCGCTTTACTTGGGAATGGTTAAGCAATCTGAACGGAGGCAGCCAAGAGGGTGCTATCTCATTGGATCAGTTCACGGGCAGCAAAGCGATTTTTCAAGCCTTAGATCGCAATCAAGATGGAATGATCCAACAAACTGATTTGGATTGGTCTGACTCGAACCCCTGGGTTCAACAATCGTACATGATCAATCGCATGTTTCGAAAAATGGATCCCAATGGAGATGGGAAGCTGAGCGACCTCGAGTGGCAGGCGTACTTCAAGATTGCTGCGGGCGAAAATCAAGCGATGAACTTTGAACAACTGCGCGACAGTTTTCTGACGCAATCTCAAGGTAGCTTTAGTCCCGGAGACGAACCCTCCAAAGAAATTCTCATTCAAGGATTACTGAGTGGCTCGATTGGTTCCTTGCAGGAGGGACCCAGCATTGATGATTTAGCCCCTGACTTCGAATTGGAAACTGTTGAAGGGGACAAAACGATACGTCTGTCAACACTGGTTGGGAGTAAGCCAATCGCGTTAGTCTTTGGCAATTTTACGTGCGGTCCGTTTCGGTCCATGTATCCCGCAGTGGATGAGATAGCGGTTAAATATGCTGACGATGTTCAATTCTTAGGAGTTTACGTCCGAGAAGCCCACCCAACCGATGGCTGGGCAATGCGATCTAACAACCGCGTGGGAATAGCTATCTCGCAACCAACAACCTATGACCAGAAACGCGATGTTGCGACTCAATGCCAGAGCAAACTGAACATGAGCATTCCGCTCCTGGTCGACCGTGTGGATGATCAAGTCGGCAATGCCTACAGCGGAATGCCAGCGCGGTTGTATTTGATCGATACTGAGGGCCGAGTTGTTTACAAGGGCGGGCGTGGCCCATTCGGATTTAAGGCAGGCGAATTTGAACAAGCCTTGAATATGCTGCTGATGGAAGGTAGCCAGAGTCAGTCGAATCAGGACAAAGTATCCGCGTCAAAAAAGCCTCGGGTCTATACCCAACCCAGAATACCTTTACTATCCAACGAAGAAGCTTGGCAGCGGCTGCCCGAAGCGGAGCATGGAACTGGTCAACCATTACCCACCTGGGCGCGAGCGTTAGCGGGCACATTGCCACAAACAACGGCTGCCATGCTCGAACTGGACTACCTATATCGTACCACGCCACAATTTTCTCCCACCGAACGTGCACTCATCCGATTGTCTGCGGCGCGCATCAATCACAGCGGCTACGGAATCAGCATGGCCAAGAGCGAGCTGATCAGCGAGGGAAAAACCCCTATCGAGATTGAAAGCTTGGCAAACGGCGATACCAATCTTCTGTCCGAAAATGACAAGCAGCTGGTGAGCTTTGTAGAACAATTATCGAGCAGGGGCGCTGACCTACGCGACGAGCAATACCATTCGGTCGCCAATCGCCTAGGAGACGATCGCATGGTGGGTCTGGTACTGCTAACCGCATATGCAAACTTCCAAGATCGCCTTGTTCATGCACTGGGGCTCGTCAACGAACCGGAAAACTTAGAGGGACCGTTAAATGTGCGATTCGCTGATTCCACGATTGCCGGATCAAGAACGGTAACGGCCTCACGTCCAGAAATTTCTGATCATGGACCAGCGCAACTTCCCTCACTTCCGGACTGGTCATCCACTACGTTTGCGGAAATTCAAACTTCCTTGGAAAAGCAACGTGCGCGATCAACGCGAATCACCATTCCCTCGTGGAGCGAGATTGTGACTAGCCTGCCCGATGGACTCTATAACCAAGATAAACCGTTGGAGATTCGTTGGAGTCGCTTAGTTGTTGGACGACAACCGGTTCTAGGTCCAGCGTGGATCAAATGTCTAAGGGTCTTTGGCAACGAAGCAAAGCAAGACCGTGTTTTCGAGGAGAGCGTATTCTGGGTTGTGACACGGCAGCTTGGTTGCTTTTACTGCATGGGACATTGCGAAATGCTATTGGAAGTGGGCGGGCTCGATCGCCAACAACTCTTAGCAAGAACCCGCAGCATAGCGGAAGGCAATTGGGCTAACTTTTCACCAGGAGAACAGCAGGCTTTTTCCGTAGCGGCAAAAATGACAGCCCGACCCTGGGATTTTTCGGATCAGGACTGGGATAGTCTCTCCGGCACACTTGGCACGGATCGATCCATCGATGTCCTTTGGTGGATAGCCCGATGTCAGTTCATGACTAAAGTTTCAGACACGTTTCAAATACAATTGGAAGACACCAATGTTTTCCGTGACTTTGAACCACCACTCGAGGCTGCCGACAAACTTAAAGGTTAGTCAGCATGGGCAGTCCAAAACGACCTCGGCGCAAGCGATACGTTCGCTTGCGCCTGGAACTTGTCGTTTATCGGAACTACCTTGTTGGGTGAAAATCGACTACGTTCGCCCGGTCACACTGCAATCGGATTTGAGATCAAAATTGAAGCTCGAATCGGACGTGGTCACAGTGGCAGTTAGTTTCGATTTCTTGTGGTAGCAATCGGGAACGAGTTCTTTCTTTGCTTGCGCTGAAGCTTTGGCATCCGGATCCTCTTCACCAGCCTGACCTTCTTCTTCACCTGTGGAAGCGGTGGTGCTGATGCGGACAATTTTTTCCCCGGGAATCACCCCCATTTTTTCCGAGTTGAGCTTGAGGGTGTAAACACCGGAGGCATTAGTTTGACCGTAGCAAAACGTACCATCGCTCGACTCAAACTTCACCACAGCGTTGGGAAGGGGTTGTCCATCGAGAGTTACCGCTCCCGAAACACTCACCAACCCCAGTTTGTCGTAATCTGCGTCGATACTGCCTACGCAGCCATTCAACAAAACGAGTAGGCTGAAGCCGATAGTGGCTGCAATCGATTTTGTTGCGAGAGAGAATTGCACTTGTGACATAGCAGGGCTTGAACCTTAGAATTTGGAGCTATCGATAACTTCGCGTCCGTTTCTCGAACCAATTGCCTGATAGACAGTCAGATCGATCGTATCGGAAATTGTGCGAACGGAATTGTCTCCGAAGGCGAAGAGGACGACTCCTCCGGGGTGCCAGCTTCCAAATGCCATTTCCATGAGGTTTCCGTGAGCAGCCGGGTTTCGCAAGCGGAGGTTGGGTTGACTGAAAAAGCTACCCACGGCTTCGGTAAATTCGGTTCCTCCTGTTCCACCATTGCAGGCACAAGGATCAGCTTGCGGTGATCCGATGCTCCAAAAATCCATGCCTTGCCCATCTTTGACAAAGTCGGGATCCGTTTGGGATTCGCCAATGAAAACGGTATTCGAAAGTCCGTCATAAATATCTGCAAAACGAGTTGAGCTGCAGGCGTAGAAGGGACCATTTACATTTAACATTTCAAGGCTTTTGGTCCCTGGCACGACAATGGTGCTGGTGTCATCCGAGGTTGCGTCATTGCCCGAATTGGCGCGATAGCTTGAGGGTGCGCGAAGAGTAATTCCGTTATAGTCCATGTGCTCTGGCAATGGCATGGAAGGGCATCGGAAGGTGTTGATCACCGTCTCGCAGGCGCGTTGGTTCGTGCTGCCTGAGTCCCAATTTCCAGGACCCGATTCAGTGAAGAGCAGCGTGTCATAGACGTTGTTCTGTTCCATGTAAGGTAGAATCATGGCAGACCATAGGGTGCCATGCGTGTTCCAACCAAAGGGGAGTTTCTGAATTGCCGATTCATAATTGTGCATGGCCAAGCCGAGCTGTCGCATGTTGTTACTGCAACTCATGCGACGGGCCGCTTCGCGGGCTGCTTGAACTGCTGGAAGTAGCAGTCCGACCAGGATTCCAATAATGGCGATCACGACGAGAAGTTCAACCAGCGTGAAACCTTGGTGATTTCGCTTCATTCATATAGACCTAAAACGGGAAACGGATAATATCGAGAAAAATTAACATTGGGATTTGTAGCTCAATCTATATTCGTGCGACGAATTCGAAACTCCAACGTGCAAGAACTCATCGAATCTTCATCATCCTCAGTAGGGCGAGCCAGCCGAGGACACTTCAATAGGGCACGTCGTCACCTTCATAAGAGACGCTGTTTTGCCAAAGTTCAAAATCTTGTTGACTTGAAAATAGCGAGAATGCGAACTCGGCGTCCATTTCGAGCTGTTCTCCGGTAAAGCAGAGAAACGAAGGTCCGAACCACTGTGGATTTTCAAGCATGGCTTTGCAAATCGGACAATCGCAATCTGCTTCCACTATTCCAACCTCCGTCTGCACTGGCATCTGACGTCGGCTGAGCTCAATCAGTTTGCCTGGGCTGGGCAATTCTGGGTCGTCGCTTTGCCGAATGAGGAAATTCCTCGAGTGATCGTAGATCGCATTAGCCAAGGCATCCAATGATGTCGCGGGATCATCTTGAATTCGGATCCAGCCGTAACGCAGACAACTTCGGCACAGATCAAAATAGACAACGATTTCCGTGGTCGAGAACGGTCCATAGGTATAAGTATGCGTGTCTCGATCCAACGGACGTGGCATTTGTAGGTCGCGCGTCCATTGAGTTTGTCGATTTTCGATTTCACGATCCACCCATTCTCGATCTTTATGCAACCAGAACCGGGGGGACTCGTGATCGAGTACGCCCAGTTTTGTTGTAAGCCACTCGGCATGAATTTGAACCGTCAAACGATAGATGTTCGCCAGCTTGATGGCCTCTTCGGTGGCGGTATCGTTTGTCGCCAAGGGAACCCGTTCGTATTCCTCTTCAAAATCGGACCAGTCCAATGGAATACGAGGAAACTCTGGTTGCGTCAAAAGGCCTAACAATTTCTCAGCGAAGAACTCGGCCATCGTTCGCCCATAGAGAACTCCGCGCACATCAATCGGTTCGCACGGCGTCTTGGGTGCGCGCAGTCCCCAATCCCAGGCAGCGCCCTTTTGAACTTGCCAGCTCGGCGGAAAGTTGATGCTGACCACCTTGGCATGTTTCGCGAAGGGAAATTCTTCGCTCGTGGCATTATTCCACTGGTCATCATGCTCCGTCTCCTCGCCCTCCTCCTCATCGGGAACATATTCACCCGGCTCATTTGGAACTAAGGTCTCGTCGTCTTCATTGGTCCAAACCAGTTGATGATCGAGATCAATAACTAGCCAGTTGTCGTTAGCAGGCAAAGCCGACTCAGCAACTCGCCCCTCCAATTCGCCGCAGGGATAGGCAAGAAAATGATCGGCGAGGGAGTCGCCGCATCGATAGCGATTCCAAGCTAAAGCCAATTCGCGAAACGATCGCGGATCGCTGGACAGGGAAGCAACCAGCGTCGTGGCATCCCAGGAGGTCGCAGAATTCCATCGCCAATACTGCGAGGCTTCTCGAACCTCAATGCAAACCATTACTACATCTTGGGTCATCATGTTCTTTTACCACCGCAGGAAGTGATCTCAACAGCACCTATGAATGGACGATCAGTGCATTTTACCGATTTCAAAAAAATGTCTATACGTAAAATCACTTTTTTTTCGTACACAACAATCCATCCGTATAGACCAGTAATTTGCTGTACGTCCTCTACAGGAAAACGGTGCTCAGAGGCTAAAGTAAGGAGTCGCGCTGTGCGTCTCTATAATTTCAACGCGATCCTCGTCAGGCGACGATGGAGAGAATCGATGGATGCTTTTGAACGCCTAATGGCGACGTTGCGAGAACGAGCGGAAACTCTGCCCGAAGGTTCCTACACAACCAAGTTGATGCGGGGCGGAGTGCCAAAGATCGGCTCAAAAATACTGGAAGAGTCCCATGAGGTTGTGGAAGCAGCCAGCGAAGCGGACGAGGCCGGGAGAGCTCACTTTATCTATGAAGTAGGTGATTTGATTTACCACACGATGGTGATGATGGCCTATAGAGGCGTGCAGTGGAGCGAAGTAGAAGCAGAGTTAGCGCGTCGAGAAGGGGTCTCGGGGTTAGAAGAGAAACGAAGCCGCGGAGAAAAGTCGTGACAGAGAGACTGCGAATTGGGATTCCTAGCAAGGGTCGTTTGAGTGAATTGGCAATTGACTTGCTCCATCAAGCAGGACTGCAGTTTCGACGGCAGGACCGTGGGCTATTTGCGCGGGTGCGCGGCTTAGATGTCGACCTCACTTTTTTGCGAACCGACGATATCCCTTTGCTTTGCAGCGAAGGAGCGATCGACATGGGAATCACAGGAAATGATTTGGTGGCCGAAGCGAATGTCGCAGTGCAAGAGCGAATGCAGCTAGGAGTGGGCCGTTGTCGACTCGCGATTTGCGTTCCAGAGGATTCGCCAGTGACGCAAGTTTCCCAGCTCGATCGCAAATCCGTAGCAACTAGCTTCCCAAGATTGACCGACGAGTACTTTCGGCGACATGGAGCCGTCTCTCATCTGGTCTCATTGAGTGGGTCGGTTGAGGTGATGATTCAGTTGGGTGTAGCGGAAGCCATCGTGGACTTGGTGGAAACAGGTAGCACGCTGGCCGCAAACCGGTTGCGTATATTGGAAGAAATTGGTCAGTACGAGACCGTTTTGATCCAAAACGATCGCGTCCGCGACCCAGTCACCGCCGAGCGACTGCTGCGCCGCCTCGAGGGTGTCGTGATCGCCAGAGACTATTCCCTGCTGGAATACAATATTCCCAAGAATTTGCTGGCCGATGCAGAAGCAATTACACCTGGATTCAAGTCGCCAACAATCAACTCGTTGGAAGACAAGCTATGGTGTGCCGTTCGCGTGATGGTGCGGACTAGCCAAGTGATCGACACGATGGAGCGATTAGAATCGTTGGGCGCGTCGGCCATTATTCAAACATCGATCGCCAATTGCCGGCTGTAAACCGAAGCCGATAGTCGCCTATCGCTCCGATAGTCGCCTTTCGCTCCGCGAAAGTAGCGTTAATTTTCGCTGCTTTTTCAGAACTTTCGCGGAGCGAAAGGCAACTATTATTGCCTTCGATTAATAAATTCACAGCCTATCCGCGAAAGTAGCGTTCTCAATGTGCTACTTTCGTTCGTTTCGTTCGCTACTTTCGCGGAGCGAAAGGCGACTATCTGCAGAGTGCTACAGATTGCTGGTCAGTTTGCCCAACAGGCCATCTTGATCATCTTTGTCCTGGTTCATGTTTGGACCGCATGTGCCCAGTTCAAATTCGTTAGCATCCGTCGAACCAGCTGAGTCGAAACCACCGGTCAACAAGGATTCGCGACCCAGTTCATCGAAAATGCTATCTGCAGCAGCACTGAACTCACTCATCGATGCAATATTAAAACCACTTTGGATTGCTGGACCCGCTTCACCTTCGCCGCCTGAGCCGGGGCTCTTACGGTTGAGGAAGTTAATGATCTGCAGTGCATCGATGGGACTCATGCGTTTGTCGCCATTCACATCCCAATAAACCTTCTTCGTACCATCTCCGTTAGTATCACCTTCACCCTCACCCGTGGTGCGATTGAGGCGATTCAGAACGAGCAGAGCATCGATAGGCGAAACGTAGTTGTCGGCATTCACATCCATACGATTTGTTGGATTTTGGAAACCCGATTCACCCTCGCCACCGCCACCACCAGTAATGTTGACCGTAACCAAGTCGTAATTGATTTGGCTGATCGGTACGACATCGGGTGGTTGGAAGAGCAACGTATCTTGGAATGGCGAGACGTCAGCAGGATCCGCGATAACCTTCAATTGGCCCGGAGCAAGCGCCAGCATCTTCACAGTGGCGAGGAGCACAGGATCTGATTGAAGTGGATCGCCGGAGCCTTGGGTCGTCGTTTGGAAAGTACCAAATTCGTTGATCAAACCGGGCACAAAGGCATCGCCCACGGCTGTTTCATCGTCGAAGAAGTTGCCAAACACAACATCAAAACCAAGTCGATTGCCGGTCGCATTCGCAGGCTGTGCGAGATCGGAGCTATAGAGCAAGTCCATGTAGGCCGCGAACACACCTCGTGGTTCTCCGAACAAAGGAGCTCGCAAATCGTCAACCCAAATCTGCAGATCGAAAGTTTGGCCTACCAAAACGGGTCCGTTTTCTACACCAGCCGCATTGAAGACCTTCACATCGAAATCAACCAAATCGTCGTTTCCAGCAGTGGCACCCACAGTCACTGTGACTTCCGCAGTGCTTTGAATACCATCGGATGAAACGATTGTATATTGGAACTGATCAACACCAACGAAGCCTGTAGTCGCTCGATAAACGAGGTAGTCGTCTAACGGATCGTTAGGCGTATTGTTGTTGTTGAGTGTCGCTGTTCCGTTGGCCGCAGCACCGACGTTGACGATAGTGACTTCGCCCGTAGGACCAAAGTTATCGTTCTCAAGCACGTCGAGGACAGCGTTGCCTCCGGCGACGATTGGATTGCCATTGGAATCGAGTCGATCAGGATACGAGTCATCGACTGCGTAAACAAAGTCGGAATCGCTTGGCACAATCGTCAATTGTTTGCGACCAAAACGGATCTCAGTGGGAGTGAGTTCGCGGCTGGTATCGCTCAGCAACACAACATCGCTGATCGTCGCGTCGGCAGGGTCAGCCACAAATTCGGCAATACCGGGGCTGACGGCGAGCAATGTCAAAGTAAAGAGCTCGGCCGCGTCGTTGAATGCCGTTCCCAAACCTGCTTGAGTAGCACCAATTTCATTGAAAATCCCTGGCGTCAGTGCATCGCCTGTCTTCACTGTAGTAAAGAGAGATCCATAAGAGATTTCGAAGGGGAATCCTGAACCGGAATTGGTTGCTGGAATCGTGGCAACTAATCCATCGGTGTACAGCAAATCCAGATAAGCGGAGCCCAAACCAGCCATAGCACCAGGAGTCAGCGTTCGCAAATCGTCAACTGAGACACGAACCTTGAACTTCTGACCGGCAGGGATCGTGCTGATCGGCGTGATACCATCGTTAGCAAAAGTCTCGACGATGAAATTCACCAAGTCATCGTCCAAGGTGCCTGGCTGAAGATGAATCGTCACTTTCGCGGAGCTGATTTGCCCAAGGGAATCGGCAACGGTGTAAGTGAACTGCTCCGTACGGTTGAATCCAGCAGCAGGCGTGTATCGCAAGCTTTGTCCGCCGGAAGTGATCGAAACGGTACCACCCTGAGTCGGCGAAGAGGTCGCGATGATGCGCGTTCCGCCCGCCACACTCGGGATATCGTTACCAAGTACATTGAGTGCTTGATTGCCCGAACCCTGGGGAAGGTTAAACGAGTCGTCTACGGCAATCGGAACTTGCGATTGGAAGACCACGTTTACATCCACACGGGCCGTATCAGTCGCACCACTCGCATTGATCACCGAATAGGTAAACGAGTCGGGACCGAGCGTATTGCTACGGGGCGTGTAGAAAACAGATTTCTGATCTTGGGAAATCTGTACTTGTCCCAAGGTACCTGCTGTATTAATCCCCGTAATCGTTAAGGGATTGAAGGCAGGATTGAAGTCATTGGCCAGGACGGCGATCGGGAACGCTAAGGCGCCGCGAGGGACATCGACTGAGTCGTTATTAGCCAACTCGGGCGTGGCCGAAATCGGCATCGCATGATCTTCAACTTCACCAGCCGAGGTGAAGCCTGTCACGCCCACTCCAGTGGCTTGACTCAAGCGAACACGCAAGAAGGAATTTCCAACAGTCGCGGTCGCAGGAATTGCTACTAGTGGCGAAATCGTCTGAGCATTAGCGGCGGAGCTGACCAAAATGTCGCTGAATATCTTTTCCCCAGCGTCACTCCAATCACCATCTTGATTGAGGTCCAACCAACCACTGAGGTAGGCGGCTGTCCCTGTCGAATTCATAACAGAGATGTCAATGGTCGAGGTTGCACCGGGCGCCAATGGACTGCGGAGGCTGACCCCGTCTTCATCGTCGAGGCCATCGTTGTCGTCACCGGTCGCATTGGCATTTGGCAAACCATCGGCTTCGGCATCAAGTAAATTGCCAATGGATAATCCGGCTACAAAACCGTGAACAGCACCATTATTGGCAGCAGTCGTTGGATAGGGAGCTGGCGCATCGCCGTAGTCTTGTACCGATCGATTACCAAAGTTGTAATTATCGGTCAGCAGCGTGCCGTTGTAGACGACGATATGTTCGCCACTTGCGGGGAATGTCTGCACGAATCCTGGTTCAACAACCTCACGAATGGTGTAGGTGCCAGGACCAGGGAAGTTGATGGAATAGGATCCGTCATCCTTGGAAATGCCGCGTGGTTCACCTAGGTCCAAACGATCGTCGCCGTCAAGATCGAGATAAATATAAACGCCGCCAAGACCTGGCTCACCGGCATCGCGGATACCATTGCCATTGATGTCGTTCCACTTGAATCCAGTGACATCCGAAACAACGCGATTCAATCCAAAGTCGACGTCGACCGCGCTGTTAGCCGTTACGGTAACCGTGCGTGAAGCAGGAGTGGTCGCATTGAATCCAGCCGGTGCTATCATTCGCACGACAACGGTTCCAGCGGCCACTGTTAGACCGTAATTGCCACTGCTGTCGGTCGTACTGGCGGGCTCCGCGGCATTGCGAGTGCCGTCATTATTCAAGTCAGCAAAGACGACAATTCCTGCCAAACCGCTCTCTCCGGCATTCTGCGTGCCGTTGCGATTGGCGTCACTGAATACTGTCCCGGAAATAGCCCCCCCTACTTTCCCAGTAGAAAGATTAAAAGCCATCGCGTTGAGAGTGTCTTCACGACCGTACGCGATCCCTTCGTTGGGAGAGAAGAAATCGTCGGTGAAATCGGTATCGTTATCGTCCAGCGTTCCAAAGATTTCATCCAAACCAGCGTCAGTGAAACCAATAATATCTCCACCCTGATCCATTACAGATACGAGCGGATTGGCATTATCTTGGTGCCAGGCACCGAAATAGTGTCCCGCTTCATGCGTTACCACGTTCCCGAGAAACCGAGCAATCGTGTCCATGACAGTGTAACTGGCAGTGAATTCGATCGGCAGAATCAAGTCGTCGATCTGATCGAGCAGCACAAACCCAGTCTCGTTGGTATCAAAGTTACCAACGTCAATGGATGAGGCCAAACCGATAGTATCGACGCCCGATTCGAGAACCGTACCACCAACAATGACGCGGCTGTAATAAGGATCGACACCGTACATGTCGACGTCGTCGCGGCTATTGAGAATTTCGATCCCAAACTGGCCAGCGATGCCCGTCGTATCGAAGAAACCATTATTGCCCTTGGCGGCAATGTCTTGATTGAAATTTTCTTCCACGACCGCAATGATCTTATCGATCAAAATAGTCTCGTCGGCGGCCCTCAATCCCCAACTCTGCAAGAAATTTGCCATGGGAGAAAGACGAGCAACACCCGTTACCGCAGGATCAAATTCCGAGCGGAGATAAGAGGCACCGTCAAAGTCCAAATAAAGGACTTGCTTCTGGCCAATCGGAGCTTGCTCCATCACAGGGCGATAGGCACGCAGGCCCATCGTGTAAGACCCCTCAATGGCGCCAACTGTCAATTGAATGTAGTATCGTCCCGTCACGGGCGCGGTCTGAGCGATCGTGATGTCGCCCAGCGTCTGCAATGGCGACGCATAAGGATAGGCTGTACCACCTAAACTGGCATCGATCTCTGCTCCAAACCAAGGTTGGTTGGGCGCATAGAAAACGTCCACCGCGCCGACGGAACCGAGAGTTGCGATATCAAGAATATCGCCCGCCTCCAGATCAACCGCAAAATAGTCGACGTCGGCAAAAGTTCGCGTCCCAGGGTTGGCCAGCGTTAGCTGCCCCGCAACATCGATGGTGTTTCGATCGCCAGCACCCGTTCCCAGCGGCAATAATTGCGCCTGGCCAAAGGTACTATTGGGTTCAACCTCGGTGACTCGGAAAGCGGTAACCGTACCGATGTTACGAGCCATCGTACTGAATCGCGTTCCTGAATCATCTCCTCCGTTGCCCGATGGGCTTGCAAAGGAGTTGAATGCCATGAGTTCGCGACGCTCGAGGCCCTCCATCAATAGCCGGCGACGGCGTTGTGGAGTGACTCGCGGCTGCTCATTACGAGAGACGGCACGACCTTGGATCTGCTTATTGGCTCGCTTCACCTTGAAATCCCTGTTCGACTGAACTTCTTATGCAAGCTTCCACTCGCCCCGGCGAGCTGACTAAAAAAGCGACCTGCGGTAAATTAGGCAATTCCGGGGACTTGGGAGGAGTATTGCGGTCGATTCTAGTTCCACCCCTCGGTGTGTCAACAAATCGCGTTCTTGTGACGCCTCGCATTCCCATCAAGTTCCTTTCCACGTGCCGGATTTATGGGTTGCAGCGGTTGCAATGCAAGAAACGTGATTCTAGCCGACGATTTGACGCAATTCAGCCAACAATTGCATCCAAAAAAAGAACGGCTGACACCCCTTCGGTTATCCGAAGAAGTGCCAGCCGTTACGCTGCGGGATTTTTTGAAGTTTTTTGAATCGGTTACCAGAGGTACTCCAAACCGAACGACATACCTTGCAGGGTGATGTCGCTGCTGGAGTTGATCGGTGCCAGTGTCGCGGCGACACCACCCCCTCCAAGAGCCGTTAACGAACTAGTCTCAAGAGCATTCATCCCCAGAGCAACATCATTGATATTGATCAGGTAATACGAGCTGCGGAAGGACCAGGAGTAGCTAAAGCGGTAGATTGCAGTGGCATCGAATTCAGTCAGCCAAGCGGTATCTGAATTCTTATCACTAGCCGAGAAACCCAAGGGAAACGCGACTCCAGCGGGTCCAATCGAGTTTGAATCGATGGAGCCATTGAGTTTGCTGACGTTACCCAGGGCGGCCCCCTTGAGACCCATCCCTAAGTTGATCCCTGGATAGAGGTTCCACCACAGATCGCCACCAAGTTGGAAACCGGTCATCGAGTTGGCCGTCTTGAAGCGTGCTTCGAAGAATCGCAAGTCGTCGGCTGCAACAGTGTCGTTATTCAACCCTTGGGAGCGGTAAACCAGCTTGTCATCAAAATCGACATAGCGGACACCGGCTAGCCAAGACCCTTGGAATCGCGAGTAGGGACCAACCCAGCGACGGCGATAGTTAACTTCGCCACTATGGAATCGGCTGGTCGAGCGAATACCCTGAAAGAGTGCTGCGTCGGTATCGTCAAAACCACCGGGAGGAGCCGTGCCGAAACCGGACAGGTAGGAGTAGAGCACAGGGTTCGTTCGGGAAACACCTGCGGAGCCACCGAAATCACTGGTACCCATATAGGTGAGCTCGACATTTCCACCCACGCCACAGACGATGGCGGCGGAGAGCCGGAGACCGGCTTGTAGATCATTATTAAACGCGTCCCCGGCATTCAACACGATCGGACCATTGATGCCATCGCTGGTCAGAGGCATGTTGCCAGCATCGGTATCAAGCGACAGGAACAGTGCTTCGGCCGACACGTCATACCAACGCTGTGCGCCGATTCCCGCTTCGGTGTAAGGTCCCAGTGCGCCGAGGAAACCTAGTACATGGCCGCGGCCAATGGATTGGCAAACACCGCATCCATTCCCTTGGCAGAAGAGGCACAAGTTCCTCCAACTGCTCATTCCGCATTCGCCACAGTCTCCAGTGGCATGCAGATTAGCGAGTAGCCCACCATGACCGATACCGGAGGCACCACAGCAATCGCTGCAACCGCAACCACCACTCATTTCGCATTCGCCGGAGTCACAATTTCCACCTAGGAAACTGGTCTGCGCAACGGGATAGGATGGGATTTGCCCGTAGGGCGCCCCTGCCTGGATCACGTTGTTGGGATTTTGCGGCAATGGAGCACTGTACCCGGCAGGTACAACAAATCCGCTTGCTTCATAATCGGGCTCAGCGAGTCTCGGATCGTGCGGCGGCGCCCCAATTGCAGAATTGGATACCGCCAGGGCACAGCAGGCTGCCAAGCCCGGCAGGATTCGGCTAAGCGAAAGCTTCGTTCTCAACATCACGACTGTCTCCGCGGCCCTGGTGCCGTCTAAAACGCATGACCGAAATGCAGGGTGCCGCAAGAAGACCACGGACTCACCCCCCCCAAAAAATTCCACCGTAGACTGTTCCCACCCCAGCAAAACGGATACTCCGTTGTCGACAGTGGGAACCGTCTCCGCCTGACTTATCGGCACGACCGCGCCATAAGGTTTGATCATTTCTTTCGGTATTGACAGAGAAGCCCGGACTTTCACCACAATCGGCTTTTTTACCGCTACAATAATGGACAGAATCACCCTACACTTCTCAGGAAGGCTGGCTCAGCTATGGAGGACCCAGATTGGCAAACTGCCGCCCTGCAAATGCTTCACCAGGTCGGCCCCAGTCTGCCCGAGTTGGCCGAACAACTCGGTTGGCCACCACCTCAAGCCATCATCGATCGGTGGTGCAAGCAACTGGACGATGCCGGTGTTCAACTAGTAAACCTCGGTTTGATGGTTCGCCTCGCCTCACTTGCGGACTTCCAAGTTGATCCAGCAGGACAGCTTTACTGGATGATGCTGCCGCAGCGCATTGAACAATCTCAGGCCAGTCCTCCGCGCGAGCTGCTCACTGACAGCCAATTGCAGCCGCACGGTGAACTGTGGGAGTTAATCACGGCTGTCGATTCCTCACAACTAATCGAACAATTAAAACAAAAGCTGCGATGTGGTGCAGACGGAATCGCGGCAGACGGAATTGCTGCCAGCACGGCTCTTAGCAACGATTCCCGCGCTACGCCGGAATTACATGAGCCCTACGATAAATTACATGAGCCCAACGATACCAGGCCTCGGGTTACAGAGCACAACGTCATTGCGATCAAGAGGACTCGCGTTTCCCGCTCCAAGTTCTTCCTAACCGTCGCTCCCTTTGTTGCTGTAACAATTGCCGGAACGAGCTGGTGGATCTTTTCGCAATCGACAGCAGACACCACGACGATCACCACAGGGCCCTTGCCCAAAGTGGCTGTCAAACTCCCCGTGTCGAAGATCGACCAAGAAGACACTTCAGACACCAGCAGTGATCTGGAGCGTTTTGAAGCGATTTTGTTAGACGTGGGCACGTTCGACCAAACACTTGACCTCGAAGCAACTGGACTCCTTCCACTCGCCCCACAGGTTGCTCCACCGAGCGATTCTCAAACGGCCACAACTGACGATGTCGCTCCACAACCATCGGCTCCCCAAGACCTTCCGGTAGCCGATTCTGCCCACGCGTTTGTTTCTTTGCCCGCACGAACCGATACCACGGAGTTCTCTTTGGGAACATTGGCCGCAGCCGAATTGAATCACTGGGAAACTATGCCGCCAAGTTTGGAATTTCCTACCACGGCCGCGTGGGTACTGATCGCTAATGATGCCCATTCAAAGCTTGTTGCCCCGGCGGCGAATCCCGTTGCCGAGTCGGCCGTGGCACGATTTTTCGTCCCTCAGGCCGACGCGTCCTCGGGAGAACTTCGCTTTCAATGGCTCGACACGGCGGCATCGGAGGCCCGAACAGAGACGCTACGAAACGGCCGTTTTGTAAATGGTGATCATTGCATTTGGCTGCGCGAGCCCCAAGTGCAACCGTTGCTTCGCTGGCAATTCCAAACAGCCACAGAACAACACAGTTGGCCACTTGCGTCGCTGCCCGATAGCCGGAAAACGATGTGGACCCTAACTCACCGAGTGGATGCGGCAGCAAAGGCTGACTTGGCAGCAGCCGCGTCCAACGACGAACCCGCCAATACGAAGGGAGATCTGTTTGCCAGCCAGTTCGCTAAACCATTATTCATTCAATGGCTCAATCCAGTATCCGAGCAACAATCGAGAAACGTTCGCGGCTTGCTGGAAATTCGACTTACCGAGGACGATCCGGTCGCGGTTCGCATCCGCGTCGACGCGAAGCTCGACCGTCAAATCACAGTGACCACGTTGGCAGCCGCCTCAATAGGCGTGCAAAATGGATGGCAAGAAATCCAATGGCAAATGCTTGACGCCGCGCGAATCAACACCACACAGTGGCAGGAAAATGCTGAGTTATTGCTGGAGCAAATTCGTCAACAAATTCGCGTAGCGGCAACGAGCGAACAGAAAAGCGTATTGCGCGATCGACGCAGCCTATTAGAACAGTCGCTGGAAAACGCAGACACCGCCCTGCAAGGCTTACAAAGATTGCATTCGCTGCTTTTGCGGATCGAGCAAGAAGTCGGCTTGCAAATGCGATTAGAGGTCAAATGGCCCGATGGCAAGCAGTTGATCTTTGCGATCACCAATAGCCCTTAACGCGCCACGGCAAAACCGCAACCGCAATCGTGCACAGCCAAGCAGGTGCCCAAGTGCTCGTCCCCAGGGCTCTGCCCGGGGACGCACTGCCACAGAGGCTCCGCCTCCGAGCACCCCGCCTCCGAGCACCACTGAGGTGACCCATGAAACCGGTGACACCCTGAGTCACGAAAGAAAGGCCGGTGGCTAGCGCCAAAACCGCTCACGTCCGCTCCTGCTTTGTGAAGGCAAGCAGTGCTCGTCCCCAGGGCTCTGCCCGGGGACGCACTGCCACAGAGGCTCCGCCTC
>JBGTBJ010000001.1:0-41035 GCA_041749395.1 Pirellulaceae bacterium | reverse complement strand
ATCGGCACGGTGGTCGCGACTATCGCCTCACCGATGTCCATGGAAATATAGTCAAAGATCTCTTTAGCTAAATCCGCTCCGCATAGTCGCCTTTCGCTCCGCGAAAGTAGCGTTGGGATTCGCCGCTCCTTTTAAAACTTTAGCGGAGCGAAAGGCGACTATGATTTCCTTCGATTAATAAATTAACAGCCTATCCGCGAAAGGCGACTATCTGAAAGGCTGTCGCAATAGCGGCGTTTGTTGCTACTAGGGAATACTTGGATTAGACTCGATAGCGAGAACGACAAATCGGCTTTGCTTCACTGGAATAATCTAATTTTTTATGGAAATAGTTTGTGGCGATTGCAAATGACCACAATTTGACTGAGCGATTAAATCAGCTTGCTGCTGGCGAAGTAGGCAATTTTGAAGCTATTTATCGTCACGTTATTCTGCGAATCCGCGCGATGGCTTCGCGGTTCAAACGGCAAGAGGGTATCGCGGCGGAGACGATCGAATTAGCCGATGACGTGCTGTTGCGGGTAGCACAGGGAAAAAACGTTGCGACTTTCGATAATCGAGAGAAGTTCTATTCGTACGTTTGTCGCATCACTAAGAATACCGTTCGAGACCGCGGCAAGATGGCTCGAGCACAGGTTAGACACCCTCGGGGACAGGCGTTCGTCTTAACTTTGCAGAGTGACGATCAAGCGGCGAATGTTATGCAACCCGCAGACCTTGATACGCGGCTTGATTTATTGGATTGGTTATCGCGAATCAACGAGCCGATTGCGTTTGTCTATCGCAAACGTATCATGGATGGTTGGGACGTCGAGTCTATCGCCTCGGAGATGAAGCTCTCATCACGAGAAGTTGAATCGCATTGGGACGCCGGGCTTGAACTGATACGACAACTATACAAGAAGAAAAGGGTTTGCTAGTTTTCAATGGAGTTGAGAGGTTTCACCAATGGACTACTGCGAGAAAACGCGTCATGTTCAAAGGACGCAATAGCGACGAAGAATTTTCCCCATTCAATGACATTGAATCGGACGGTGCAGCCACGCTAAGAGTGGAGCGAGCACTAGCCGCTCATCTCATTAAATTCTTACAGCTTACACCTGAACAGCAAACTGCCTACATCGCTGACGTGCGTGTCTCCGATTCCACAGTTGCCGATCACCTCGAGATTGCTAGCGATTCACGTCGTTTTGGATCTCCAAGTCCGAATGACATTCATGGCGATGATGTCAATTCAAATTTGACCCTCATCGATATCAAAGAGACGATTCGTATTGATCGCGCGATCGGTTCAGGTGGAATGGGAAGCGTTTACCTGGCTAAAGAAAACGACCGTCCTGTCGCGTTGAAAATATTAGCGAGCCATCGACGAATCAATACCGCCGACATGAGCCGCTTTCGTCGAGAACAGCAAGCCTTATCAAGATTGAAGCACCCCAATATCGTCGAGGTCCAAACGGTCAGCGATGATGGTGCTTATTTTACCATGGAATTTGTGGATGGAATTAACCTTGAACAATGGCGTTTGGAGAAACGATTTCCTTCTGGGAAAGAAATTGCTGGTCTGATTCAAATCGTTGCTGAGGCGATTTCCTATGCGAATAACAGTGGCGTGGTGCATCGTGACTTGAAGCCAAGTAACGTGTTGGTTGTTCGAGATGAAGAAGGACGTTCCATACCGAAGATCATCGATTTTGGAATTGCAACGCTCGCCGATTGTACCGGCTTAACAGATACTGGGCATTCCATCGGCACGCCTCGCTTTATGGCACCCGAGGGACTTTTAGGAATGGCCCCTCGGGAATGGAGTGTGTCTCAAGATGTTTATGGACTAGGGACCTTGCTATATTTCCTCATGACAGGACGGGGACCCTACGACGATCGATCAGCTAGCCACTACGATTTAGTGCCACTGCTGCGAAACCGCTTCGTTACACCCAAGCCACCTCGAAGTGCAATTTGCAAATATGACAAGGAATTAGAGACCCTCTGCTTGAAGTGTTTAGCAAAGGCACCTCAAGATCGTTATATGAACGCTGCGGAAGTGGCCGACGAATTGTCTCGCTACCTGACGGGTACGCCCATCGAAGCGCAGCCCGATCGGTGGCGCGCCAAGCTATATCGCTCCGTGAATCGCCATCGAATTTCGGTCGGGTTAGTAACCATTTCCCTGTGCGTTGCTATTGCCATGACTTGGCTTTGGAGCGACTCTGCGATCAAGAGCAACCAAAACCATCGCATGATTGAATACTTGATGGCTATTCAAACCAGCCAAGTGCGAGTGTTGGAAAGTCCGATGCTGCTCGGTAACCCCGCAAGTATGCCTATTTATCAGGATCTATTGGAGCGCTATGGCCAATATCATAGAAGCCTGGTCCTGCAGGATATCGGCCAGGAAAATGCGTTTGTGCATGCAGAGCACTTATTGCGAATTTCTCGGCTAGCACATAAGGTCGGTTTACCCGATACGGCGGTTCAATTTTCTGCCTACGTAGACAACGTAATAACCAGTGTCTCCAAACCAATGACGCGGCATCAAAGGTGGAACGTGCTAAGGGCGCGTCGCCTGATCCATTCGGCTCGAGTAAAAACGGATGCGGGCTCGTGGGATATTGCTATTCTCGAGGCACAGCAAGCATTGCAACTTCTTGACAACTTGATGGAGGATCAAGAATTCGATGTACTGCTCGATCAAGCTGACGCCTATGAAGCATTGTCACAAGCTGAATTCCTTAAGCACCGCCGGGGAACGAAGCTTCAGCAATCGTTAGAATACGCAAAGCAAGAATTGGAAATTCGAAATCGGCTCGTGTTAAAAGATGCTTCCGATGAACACATTATTGCTTTGGCGAGAACGCTGAACGATGTTGGAAAACGCGTTTACAAGAGTGGATCAGACAATTACGAAATTGTACTGCAAGGAGAAGTGCTGTTCGGTTCGAGGAGTATTCTCAACGCAGGGATTCTTCTTGTTGGTTCTGTACAAAGCGCTGATGCAGTAGACGCTTTACTGACGAAAGCAAGTTTGCAAAATAGTTTGGGGCTCATTTGCTCGCAGGATCTGAGTTCGTCGGACGCACAGGTTCTGTTCTCCGATAATGTAAAGATCTTTCAACAGCTTGCGGCACAATGGCCGATGGTGCTGGAATACCAAGTGAAATTGGCACAAGCGCAAGGCAATTTGTCAGATTTTTGGCGGTTACGCAAGAACAATGCGCAGTCAATCCAGTCCCGTGAAAAGACATGTGAATTGTATATGGATTTACTGATGCGTTACGGGACGCAACATGACTTGGCACATGACCTTGGTGTACAAGGAGTTCGATACTATTACGAATTGGCATACAAATGCAATCGCCAAGGTGACGCGATGGCATTTGCAAAACGCTTGATGGACTTAGTTGAAGATCCTAGTATGAGCGAGTCGAATAATTTGCCACAACAGTATATGTGTGCAGTACTATTTTACGATTTAATTGACGACACTGACGCAGATGTCGCTAACCTTATGCGTGAGCGTTGCTCGCAGTGTCTTGAACGCGTTCTCGCTGGTCCCGCTGAACACAAAAATAGGACCGCGGATTGGCTGGAGCCGGATTTTTCTCTTAGTGAACTTGCTCGGCGATTAACGGCGGAGCTTGCGGCAGCTAAAGTTATCGGCAATGAATGACGGGATAGAGCTGCGGTTGTCTATTCAATAAGCTGCAGACGCATTACAACGAAGCGGTGCCATTGTTGTCCCATCTTGAGTGAAAAGCGAATACATGATTAAGCGAAATTGCCTTGTCCTGCTGTTATCCTGCGCCGTCTCGAGTGTTTGGGGGGAAGATTGGCCGCAATGGCGTGGACCCAACCGCGACGCGATTTGGAATGCAGAGGGAATCGTTGATCAGTTGCCCGTCGGACAGATGCCTCTGGAGTGGTCGGTTGATATTGGACCGGGATATAGCGGCCCGACGGTTGCAGACGGTCGTGTTTATATTACAGACCGATTGATCGAAGATGGAAATCGCCAGCTCGAGAGAATCCTTTGCTTTGATTCAGCGACAGGTAAAAAGGTCTGGAGCCAGGAGTATGAAGCCAGCTATCAGATTGGATACACGGCGGGGCCTCGCGCAAGTGTTACCGTGGTGGATGGCCTCGCTTACAGCGTTGGGGCGATGGGCCATTTCTATTGCCTGAATGCTGCGACAGGTGAAATTGTTTGGAGTCGTGATTTGTCCCAAGACTACCAAATTGAAATGCCGATTTGGGGTATCGCTGCTGCACCCCTGGCGTATGGGAATTTGATAATTCAGCAAGTTGGTGGCGCTGATGGTGCCACGGTTGTCGCCTTCGATCGTATGACAGGGAAAGAAGTCTGGAAGAGTCTCAACGAGCGCATCGGCTATTCTTCTCCCGTCATCACTCAGCAAAATGGTAAGGATGTCTTGGTGGTTTGGACGGGAGAAAGCCTGTCAGGACTCGATCCAACGAATGGAGTTTTGTTTTGGGCGCATCCGATGCCTCCTACAAGAATGCCCATCGGAATTGCGACACCCAGCATGGACAGAGATCTGATTTATGTATCCAGCTTCTATGATGGCTCGCTTATGTTGCGAGCATTATCCGATCAAACGAATGTGGAACTCGTGTGGCGGATTCTCGGCCCGGACGAGCAGAAAACGAAGGCCCTGCACTCGATGATTGGAACGCCTATTGTCCAAGATGGTTATGTTTACGGTTTCGATAGCTACGGACAGTTTCGCTGCCTCAATGCGCTGACGGGCGAGCGAATTTGGGAGAGCCAAGATGCTGTTCCAAAGGCGAGATGGTCCACTGTTCACATGGTACGGCAGGCGGACCGAGTATGGATGTTTAATGAGCGTGGCGAACTGTTGCTGACGAAAGTGTCCCCGCAGGGATTAGAAATATTGAGCCGAAGCCAGTTGATCCAACCCACTAGCGATCAGCTCAGTCAGAGGGGGGGCGTTTGTTGGTCGCATCCTGCCTTCGCCGAACAAAGTGTTTTCGCAAGAAACGACAAGCAATTGGTCAAGTCCTCCCTAGCCAAACCTAAGTAGCAGGCAGACTCCGTCGTGTCGTCCGCCAAACTTTGCTTCAAATGCAACAGCGCTTGTTGGTGAATGGACTAAGGCAATAGTGTATGATTGGGGATCAGAGCGAACTGAATCTGTTCTGATAGTCGCACGATCGATCTTCAATCCCCACCCACCTGCCCTGCCCAATCAAAAAGCTCCTTTAATTGGGGCCTTTTCCTGCCACACTAAACTGCTGAGGTTTTTGATGCAAAAGTATCAAGTGCCTATGAGTTGCGCTCACCTGCCGACTCGTTTGCGGCTTGTCGTTTTTCTGGCGGGTTTTTCCTTAGTAGCCAACTGGAATTTCACCTGCTTCGGCCAGGCGACGATATCCGAGCAGCATATTGAAGACTCCGTCGCCGGATTGAAGCTGTTTCGGTCTGACGTACGGACGCTGTTAGCGGGGCGATGTTTGAAGTGTCATGGTGGTGAGGAGACTGATGGTGGTCTCAATCTGGTAACCCGCGAAGGTTTGATGAATGGTGGTGATTCGGGGATCGCGATTGACATAGAAACGCCGCGCATGAGCCTATTGATAAAGCTCGTGCAGCACGCCGAAGAACCCTTCATGCCTGAAGATGGGGCCAAGCTTGCTGATGATCAGATTGCAGCAATTGAACAGTGGATCGCGTTAGGGGCCCCTTATGATAGGCCACTTGTCGATCCGACGGATGGTGATCCGTTGGCATGGACTCAGAAAACCATATCCGCCGATGCACGCGACTTTTGGGCATTCCGTCCGCTCATGCAGGTTGCTCCGCCAGTATTGGAAACTGGAACGGGTATAGCCAATGAGATTGACCAATTCATCGTGGCGCGGCAGAGAGAGGCCAGTGTTGCATCGAATCCAACGGCCGACCGAAGAACACTGCTACGGCGGGCTGCCATTGACTTGATTGGCTTGCCACCTGAGGTCGAGCAAGTTGAGCAATTTGAGAACGACTCCGATCCACACGCTTGGGAAAAGCAAGTGGACCGGCTTCTCGCTAGCAAGCACTACGGCGAGCGATGGGGGCGGCATTGGCTCGATTTGGCGAGGTTTGCAGAAAGCTTCGGTTTTGAGCAAGACTATGATCGACCGCACGCGTACCATTACCGCGATTTTGTGATCAAGGCGCTCAATAATGATATGCCCTACGATCAATTCGCTGCATGGCAAATTGCCGGTGACGAACTTGCGCCAGACGATCCGAATGCATGGATGGCTACAGGCTTTTTAGGAGCCGGTGTCTTTCCCACTCAGTTGACTGAAAAGGAGTTTGAATCGGCTCGCTACGACGAACTGGACGACATGGTCTCTACATTAGGGACCACTTTTCTAGGATTCACTGTGGGCTGTGCGCGGTGTCATGACCACAAGTTTGATCCGATTCCTAGTCGTGATTATTACCAATTGATCTCAGTCTTTGGGAATACCATTCGAAGCAATGTAGAGATTCCCATTGATGTCGCTGGTTTTCGTGAGAGGCTCGCAAAATGGCAATCGGAACACGATTTAGTGACGCAGCAAATGGCGCAATTCGAGTCCGCGGAATTGCCTTTGCGATTTAGCCAGATGGTCTCCGAATTGCGAAAGCAAAATGCCGCCACACGCGATGAATCGAATGTACTTGGCTGGAATTTACCTGAGTCAACGCAAGTTGATTCAGATGCTGGCGCCGCGTTTCAGCTTCAAGACGATGGCTCTTTTTTGGCTACAGGTCCCAATGGCAACCACGATCGATATCTTTGGACCATCGAAACCCTCGCCACTCGCCTGACTGGACTGAGGCTCGATGCATTGGCCGACTCGTCATTGCCTCAGGGTGGTCCTGGTCGCGCAGCGAATGGGAACATGGGTCTGAGTCATATTCGAGTCATGGCTCAACCGTTGGATAATTCAAGCCCCGCTACCGAAGTCAATCTGATCCATCCCGTTGTCACATTCCAACAAAATGATTCGAACCTTTCGATAGCGGCCACACTCGATGATCAAGTACAAACGGGCTGGGCAGTCGATCCTCAATTCAATAAATCACATTCAGTTGCCTATGGATTTAAATCCCCAGTCGAGCATCCTGCTGGAGTGCGATTGACTGTCGAGCTGACCTTTCAGGTCAATACCCAGCATAATATCGGAAGACCGCGAATATCTCTTGCCTCAACCGATTCGCTTCCGCCACTCAGCGCGGCAGTAGAACCCTCTTTTGCCCTTCATATGCAAGCGATGCTCGCTCGTGACGAATTAAATTGGTCGAGCGAGCAAAAAATGATCTTGATGAATCTCTACAAGGTGCGTGATGATCGCTGGAAAGAATTGAATCAGCAATTAGCGTCCCACCTTGCTGCAAAGCCCATACAGAAAACAGTCACGGCGATGGTCTGCAGTGAGGGTGTAAAGCCGATTCCAAACCACGGAGATGATCGAGGCTATCCCCACTTTTACAAAGAGACCTATTTTCTTAAGCGTGGCGATGTCATGCAGAAACAGGGACCAGCTTCACTGGGCTTCGTTCAAGCGTTGACACGTAGCCACGAACCACTGCCCAACGATGACTGGACACGGTGGCGCGTTGAGCCACCCATCGATGCCAACGGAGTTACCACGGCGCCTTCCTATCGTCGTGCATCTTTGGCCCGCTGGATAACCGACACGGAAGAAGGCGCAGGCCAGCAACTGGCTCGGGTGATTGTCAACCGGATTTGGCAATACCATTTCGGTCAAGGACTGGTCGCTACTCCCAACGATTTTGGGTTTCAAGGCGAGCGACCTACACATCCAGAGTTACTTGATTGGCTAGCGAAACAATTGATCGACGGTGGTTGGCGGATGAAACCCCTACATCGAATGATTATGACCAGCGCTACGTATCAACAGTCGTCAACGCTACAGGAATCGTTCCAGGCGATCGATCCCACAAATCAGTTACTGTGGAGATTTGAGCCACGCAGATTGGAAGCCGAAGTGATTCGAGATGCAATCTTGGCGGCAAGTGGCGAGTTGGATGACACCATGTTCGGACCGGGAACATTAGATGCCACGATGAAGCGGAGAAGTATTTACTTCTTCATCAAACGCAGCCAACTAATTCCTTTCATGCAGGTTTTTGATTCGCCAGAACCACTCGTAGGCGTTGGCCAGCGTCCCAGCACTACCATTGCACCGCAGGCATTGATGCTGATGAATAGCCCGCAAGTGAGACAATGGGCTATTGCATTTGCGCACCGACTGGTGGAACAGCATGCTGAGTCGCTCGCATCACAAATCAATCACGCCTATCTTTCAGCTCTCGGTCGACTACCGAACGACGATGAGTCAGAGCAAGCTATGGCGTTTGTGACAAATCAAATGAATTCGTATCTCTCCGACCGTCAAGCTTCCGCGAGTGAATTGGCTCTGGCGGACTTCTGCCAGATATTGTTCAGCCTCAACGAGTTCGTCTACATCGACTAAATCCTTTGCATAAAGAATCTACTATGTTGAATCGACGCGAATTGCTTGCCCGAGCAGGTGGCGGAGCTGGACTGCTGGGTCTGTCGATGTTGCTAAGAGACGAAGGGTTGCTTCAAGCTGCAGAGTCGAACAACACTGAACATCCCCTGTCGCCTAAACCTCCCCATTTTGCAGGCAAGGCCAAAGCGGTTATATGGTTGTTTATCAATGGTGGGCCAAGTCAGGTTGATACGTGGGACTATAAACCTGAGCTAGAAAAATATCACGGTAAAGAGCTTGAAGGATTCGACAAATTTACTGGCTTTTTTTCGGGCTCGGTTGGGCCATTGATGAAGTCACCCTTTGCGTTTCAACAATATGGCGAGAGTGGAAAATGGGTTTCCGAAATCTTCCCTCATCTCGCCAAGCACGTTGATAAAATGGCGTTCGTGCATTCGGCCTATTCCAAGTCGAATAATCATAGCCCGGCGCTATTCATGATGAATACTGGTTTTACGCAGATGGGATTTCCCTGCGTTGGTGCTTGGTCAACCTACGGCTTGGGAAGTGAAAGCCGAGATCTTCCTGCGTTTGTAGTCATGAGCGATCCCAAAGGACGTGGATTGCCAAAGGGTTACTCTCTCAACTGGGGTGCAGGATTTTTGCCCAGCGTCTATCAAGGAACTTGGCTTAAACCAACCGGTGAGCCTATCGATAATCTGAAGGCAGCGAGCGAGCTAAGTGGTCCGCGCCAACGCGCTCAATTGGATTTACTTGCCAGTCTCAATAAACAACACCTAGCAGACCACCAAAATGATTCTGAGTTTGCCGCGCGAATCGATAGCTTTGAACTTGCCTATCGCATGCAATCTACGGCACCCGATGCATTGGATTTAGCTAACGAGTCGGCGGAGATGCAATCCTTGTACGGTATGGATGACCCCAAGTGCTCGCACTTTGCCAAGCAGTGTTTGACGGCACGCAGAATGGTAGAACGCGGAGTGCGATTTGTGCAAATCTATTCGGGTGGGACTGAGAATCAACGATCTTGGGACGGCCATGCAGACATCCAAGGCAACCATTCTGAATTCGCTGGAGAAACGGACAAACCGATTGCTGCACTGTTGGAAGACTTAGCCCAACGCGGATTACTCGATTCGACTTTGGTTATTTGGGGAGGCGAATTTGGACGATTGCCGATTACTCAGACCGGCGATAAGCCTGGGCGAGATCATAATCCCCATGCGATGACCTTTTGGTTTGCTGGAGGAGGTGCCAAGGGTGGTGTAACCTATGGCGCGTCCGATGAAGTGGGACACAAAGCAGCAGAGAATCCAGTTAACGTGCACGACCTGCATGCAACGATTTTGCACTTGATGGGTTTAGACCATCAAAGACTTACCTATCGACACAATGGCCGCGATTTTCGTCTGACCGATGTCGAAGGAAATGTAATTCACGAGATCGTTGCTTGATCGTTATAAATATTGATTGTTTCGAAAAGAATGAGATGTGTGAACAAAAAATGACACTTTTAAAGTGGTGCGTCTGTTTTGCGGTCATCTTCACTTCGCATCATGTGAGTGCTGAGGAAACCATCGGCAGAATCGAATTTAATCGGGACATACGTCCGATTCTTTCAGATAAGTGTTTTGCTTGTCACGGGACGGATCCTAAGCATCGTCAGGCAGACCTCCGATTGGATACGGCTGAAGGCAGCTACCAAGTCGACAGTGATTCACGGGCGATTGTTCCGGGGGACCCCGATAATAGCTTGATCATCGAACGGATTCTCAGCGACGATCCTGACTTGCGTATGCCGCCCGCCAGTGCGCATAAAGAACTTGCTGCTGAAGAGATTGAGATCCTTAGAGCTTGGATCCTGCAGGGTGCCGAGTATCAAAAGCACTGGGCCTTTGAGCCGATCAGGGAGATCATCCCACCGACGATTACCGAAGCGACATCTGTCCGTAATCCAATTGACGCGTTCATTCAGTCGCGGTTGTCAGAGCTTGAGTTACTACCAGCGGTAGAAGCCGACAAATCAACGCTTCTCCGTCGTGTAGCGTTCGCGTTGACTGGCCTGCCACCGACGCTGGATGAGCAAGAGCTTTACTTCAGTGACTCCGCAGCGAATGCCTATGAGGCCATGGTGGATCGGTACTTGCAATCCGATCGCTATGGTGAAGAAATGGCAAGGCATTGGCTGGATGTGGCGCGATATGCAGATACACATGGGATGCACTTAGACAATGAACGCCAGACGTGGGCATACCGTGATTGGGTTGTTTCCGCTTTTAATCGCAATTTGCCCTTTGATCAATTCACAGTGGACCAACTGGCCGGCGACCTGTTGCCCGAGCCGACACAAGATCAATTGATTGCGACGGGTTTCAATCGGTGCAACGTAACGAGCAGCGAGGGTGGATCGATCGATGCAGAACTCATCTATCGCTATGCGGTGGATCGGACCAGCACAACCATGCAAACATGGCTGGGATTAACCGGTGGATGCGCTGTGTGCCATGATCATAAATTTGATCCCATATCGCAAAAGGAATTCTATTCCATGTATGCATTTTTCAATTCGGCAGCCGATCCTGCTATGGATGGCAATGCCCTTTTGACCCAACCCGTGATGCGACTGGAAGGGGCTGAAGATAAAACAAAATTGGCTCAATTCGATGAGCGGGTTGCGGTCATACTAGCCCAACGTGATCAATTGGCATTAGAGATTGCTTACACCGACCCTGCATCATTGATTCCACCACCAGTTCCGACCCATAGTCAATCGATTTGGATGGACGATGAATTCCCCACGGGAGGCCAAATGGTTGCGGCAGGATCACCGTTGCAGTTTGTGGATTCCACTGAGGCATTACCCGCGGCAAGTGGTTCGAAGATTCTGAAGCGTACCGATGCAGGGCTTGCACAAGACGTATGGGAGTCGAGTACTTCGCCCCTGAGTCTTCCGGGGCAAGGCAAAATATTTGCGCAGGTTTGGCTTGAGCCAGCCAACCTGCCGAAATCGATAATGCTGCAGTTCAATCGTGGCGGTTGGAATCATCGAGCTGTGTGGGGCGATTACGAAGCGATTGACTGGGGTGCAGTCAATACACACCAGAGAGTATCGATGGGGCCATTACCTGAGGCAGGAAAATGGGTGACATTGGAAGTACCTCTGGAGACAGTGGGATTGGCTGAAGGCGATCAGCTGGTCGGATTCGCACTCACGCAATTCGGTGGAACCGTTTATTGGGATAAAGTTGGCGTTAGCGGTACATCAGATGTTGCTGCTGATCCACGGCATTCGTTCGATGCTTGGTTAAAGCAAGTCCGAGGACAGGATGTGGCGAAACACCCAGAAGCGATTCGTGCGGCTTTGACGGCCTTGTCGCAGACTAGCAGCACGATCGAAGCGGCAAACACAGCTGCCCTGGATGCTGACACCTGGGCGAAGCTCAAGTCGCATTTTCTAACAACGATTTGCATAGATACTCAGCCGCAGTTTACTGCACTCGAAAAGCAGGCCGATGACGTTCGAGCTGAAAAGAAGCAAGCCATTGAAGCCCTGCCGAGCACATTTATCTATCGTGACCTGGCGACTCCGAGGGAAAGCTTTGTGATGATGCGAGGTGCTTACGATAAACCAAGCGATAAGGTCACTCCTGGTGTCCTCGCGGTTCTGCCCTCTTTGAAATTAGCCGATGCAGGGCAAGTTCCCAACCGTTTAGACCTGGCCCGATGGCTCGTTGATCCGGATCAACCCCTTACCGCACGGGTAACCGTTAACCGTTTTTGGCAACAGTTTTTTGGTGTAGGGTTAGTGAAAACGAGCTACGATTTCGGTTCGCAAGGGGAGATGCCTAGCCATCCTGAATTGTTGGATTGGCTGTCGTTGCATTATCAGCAGAGCGGTTGGGACACCAAGCAATTGGTGCGGATGTTTGTTACCAGCCATACTTTCCGGCAATCGTCGCGAATTGAATCGAGTTTGCGTGAAATGGATCCCGAGAATCGGCTCTACGCGCGCGGCCCTCGCTTTCGTTTGGATGCGGAACCCATTCGCGACAATGCGCTTTTTGTCGGCGGTTTGATGGATTTGACGATGGGCGGTAAGGGGGTAAAACCCTATCAGCCCTCGAATATTTGGGAGCCTGTTGGTTTTGCTGGTTCGAATACTCGCTTTTATCAACAGGATAGCGGGAATGCTCTTTACCGCCGTAGCCTTTACACGTTCTACAAACGGACGGCACCGCCACCCTTCATGGCAAATTTTGATGCCCCCAATCGTGAGCAATTTTGCACTCGACGCGAACGAAGCAATACTCCGCTGCAGGCTTTGCAGCTGATGAACGATGTGCAACATGTCGAAGCGGCACGCGGATTGGCGCAACGATTGATAAGTGATAGTACGGATTTGTCAGCTCGCATTCGATTGGCGTACCGTTTAGTACTCAGTCGCGAACCGGCTGAGCATGAACTAACCGTCTTAGAACGACAGTACAAGATTCAATTGGATCGTTTTACAAATGATCCTGATTCAGCAAGTCTATTTATTAAGTTGGGGCAATCGATTGCCAGTGAAAATCTCGATCCCATCGAACTCGCCAGTATGACGATGGTGGCCAGCACGCTGCTGAACCTTGATGAAACAGTTACCAGAAACTGAGGCGAAACCTTACTATGAATCCATTTTTCCGGCAACAATTGCAGCTAACAAGACGTCAATTCTTTGGCGACCAGGGGCTTCGTTTGGGCGGTCTCGCTCTGGCGTCCATGGGTATCGCAGGTAATGGGAGCAGTGCGTTGGGCAGTGATCTCTCTTCGCAACCAGGGGGCGATGGAACTCGTGTTCATCCACCTTTACCTGGTTTGCCGCACTTTGCTGCCAAGGCAAAGTCGATCATCTACCTGCATATGAATGGAGGACCGTCGCAGTTGGATACTTGGGACTATAAACCAGGTCTAGTCGATTACTTTGACAAGGACTTGCCGCCCAGTGTGCGCGGCGAGCAACGTCTTTCGACCATGACCAGCGGTCAGACACGCTTCCCTGTTGCACCCTCTAAATTTAAGTTTCAGCCATGCGGTCAATCGGGAATTTATGCCAACACCGACCTGCTACCGTATACATCAAAAATAGTGGATGAGATTTCGCTGATTAAGACAGTCTCCACCACTGCTATCAATCACGACCCGGCTTGTACTTTTGTGATGACAGGATCCGAGGTACCAGGAAAAGCCAGTATCGGTTCGTGGCTTTCCTATGGACTGGGCAGTGAGAGCAACGACCTGCCTGCGTTTGTGGTGTTCACTCCGCAATTTCCCTCGGATAGTAATGGTCAGGCTCTTTACAATCGCATGTGGGGGAGCGGCTTTTTGCCAACGCAGTTCAATGGTGTAGCATTGCGAGGGTCGGGTGATCCTGTGCTCTATTTGCAGAATCCCGATGGCATCTTGAGAGAAGATCGACGGGCTATGCTGGACGCGTTGAATGAACTGAATCAACAAAACTTTGCACGCTTTGGAGATCCAGAAACACAAACTCGTATTTCGCAATATGAAATGGCATTTCGTATGCAATCAAGCGTTCCCGAGCTGGTTGATATCAGTAGTGAGACCCAGGCAACAATGGAGCTCTATGGTCCCGAGGCAGCCAAGCCAGGAACTTTTGCGCATAGCGCTTTGTTGGCAAGGCGTCTGGTCGAAAGAGGTGTTCGTGTCATTCAAATCGCTCATCGTGGCTGGGATCAACATGGTGCCCTGCCCCATCAACTTGGGAACCAATGCCGAGACACGGACCAAGGGACTGCAGCGTTAATAATGGATCTCAAACAACGTGGCTTGCTCGATCAAACGCTTGTGATTTGGGGTGGCGAATTTGGTAGAACTGTCTACTCACAGGGAACGCTTACACGTGATGATTACGGGCGTGACCACCATCCTAGAAATTACTGTATGTGGATGGCTGGTGGCGGAGTCAAAGCGGGATACGTTCATGGCGAAACGGATGATTTTAGCTACAACGTTGTCGAAAAGCCCGTTCATATCAATGATTTGAATGCCACCATTTTACATTGCATGGGCGTAGATCATTCGCGGCTGAGCTTCAAATTTCAAGGACTCGATCAAAAACTGACCGGCGTGGAATCACCCAACATCATTCCAGACTTGCTGGCATAGTTTGATCGATCTCGTGAGGGTTATAGATGAGACTAGATCACTCGAGAATTGACCGTCGGCGTTTTTTTTATAACTCGGGAGTTGCCGGCTTGGGGCTGTCTCTGAGTGGGATCTTGCATGCAAGTATCGCTCAAGGACGAGGCACCACACGGGAATTGGGGACGAAGCCGCCCATCCGCGCCTGTATCTTGCTGTTCTACTATGGTGGTCCCAGCCATCTAGATACCTATGACCTAAAGCCCCAGGCACCGGCAGAGATTCGTAGCGAATTCCAGCCCATTTCTACCGTCGTGCCGGGGCTGCAAATTTGCGAACATTTGCCGAAGATGTCCAAAGTGATGGACAAAGTGGCCATCGTTCGCAGCGTCCACCATAGTGCATTACTTCATGATTCAGCTTCTATTCACTCCTTAACGGGAAGACCTTTAGAGGGGCCGGACCGCGAGTTATTCGCGCCCCTGCCGCAATTTTATCCCAGTTACGGAAGTGCGGTCGCCTATCTGATGCGTGAGCGTCAAGTTGAAGTTCCCTTTGCCGCCCTGCCCTACGTCTTTCATAACGTGGTTCCCACGCCTTGCCAGGGTGGAGGCTTCTTAGGAAACAACTACGATCCGTTACGAATCGATGTCGATCCAAATCAACAGATATACCCGGTTGAGTCATTGCGATTGCGAGATGGTGTCGACTTACACAGGTTGGACCAAAGACGCGATTTACTGGATCGCTTAAATGGTGAAGCGAAAATTTCATCAGTAATGAGACCCTTTTATGATAAGGCGCTCCATTTACTTGAGTCCGAAAAAGTTCGTCAGGCGATGGACATTACCAAAGAGCCGACGGAGGTTCGTGAACGCTATGGATTTGACACTGCACCCGAAGCCAAGGGCGAAGTGAATGGAGGTGGTGGCGAAATGGCTTATGCTCGCCAGATGCGAGGGCAAAATCTATTGATGGCGAGGCGCCTTGTCGAAGCAGGAGTTCCGTTCGTCAATATTTATGATTGCAAGACCCAAGGCCAAAATTGGGATGCACATGCAAATTGCGCCAATCAGCATAAAAGATTTTTGTTGCCGATTGCGGATCAATCGCTTGCCGCCCTTATCGGTGACTTGGATGAACGCGGCTTATTGGATTCGACTCTGATTGTGGCAATGGGTGAATTCGGTCGCACTCCTACGATCAATGCGAGTGCGGGGCGTGATCATTGGCCTCATTGCTATTCGGTTTTGCTAGCTGGAGGAGGTGTGCAGGGTGGAGCTATATACGGTTCAAGTGACAAGTTTGGGAGCTATCCAGCAACAGATCCCGTGACACCGGGCGACATTGCTGCGACCATTTATTGGCGTTTTGGTTTGAATCATGCTGTTGAAGTCCATGACCAAACAGGTCGTCCGCACCGGCTCACACCTGGCGAACCATTGGATCGTCTATTTTAGGAATGCCGTCGAACTCACGACGACCGGTTTATGCAAGGAAAATCGCCTGAGGAACTTCTTTCAAGCAAGGGCTGAGTGGAACGTCAGCCCTTGCGTTTCCGACGATCCATTAGTGTTGAAACGGAGTCATATCGATGGGTTCGGGACGTGCCTCCTTGGGTTCAAACCAACGATAGATCGTTGGCAGAACTAACAGAGTTAGCATGGTTGATGTGATCAGACCACCAATGACTACTGTGGCTAAAGGACGCTGGACTTCTGCGCCAGAACTGGCCGAAACTGCCATGGGAACGAACCCCAGAGCGCCGCAAGAGGCAGTCATTAAAACGGGTCGGAGACGGTCCATGGCACCGTTGACAACTGCCTCTTTCTGCGAGTCACCGCCATGTCTTAAGTGTCGAATATGCTCGATCAGCACGACACCATTCATAACTGCGATACCAAAGAGCGCAATAAAACCCACGCCTGCGGAAATCGAAAATGGCATATCTCTCAGCCAGAGAGCGAGAATGCCGCCCGTCGCTGCGATAGGAACGTTGAGATAGATCAACAATGCCAGTTTTACGGAGTTGAATGTCATATATAACAACGCGAAAATTAGAAACAGTGCCACAGGGACTGCGATAGCTAAGCGTTTGCTTGCTGCCTGCAGGTTCTCAAATTGGCCGCCCCAACGCAACATGTAGCCGGCCGGAAGCGTAACTTGTTGATCCACGACCTGTTGAGCCTCTGCAACAAATCCAGCCAAGTCTCGCCCTCGCACATTGCACTGGACAAGCAATCGTCGGCGAATGGAATCGCGGCTGATTTCGACAGGTCCATCCTCGTAGACAATATCTGCTAATTGCGAGATTGGGATTTGACGCCCATGCGAGTCATCAATTTTTAGCTCTAAGAGTTGCTCTGTGGACTTTCGCCATTCGGGTTTTAAACGAACTTGCATCGGAAAGCGACGTTGGCCCTCGAAGACTTGACCTATGGGATATCCACCCACAGTGCTGATTGCATCGAGCACATCACGAGTATTGATGCCATAGCGCGCCAATGCATCCCGTTTGACGATAACTCTCATATAAGAGAGTCCCGCAATTTGTTGCGCTTGCACGTCAGCAGATCCGGGAACTTTATTGAGCGCAGTGACCAACTCGTCCCCCTTTCGCTTCAACAGATCGAGATCATCACCATACAAACTTAAGCCAATATCAGAGCGAACGCCGGCGACCAATTCCTGAACTCGCAATTCAATGGGTTGAGTAAAGCTGAACGCATTGCCGGGTACTTCCTTTTCCAGAGCAGCTTGCATCGCTTCAATTAGCGCAGGTTTGGTTGATCCTTGGGGCCATTGGTCGTTGGGCTTCATCCTTACAATAATGTCCGTTTGATAGACACCCATGGGGTCGTTGGCGATTTCAGGACGCCCCGTTTTCGAGATCACTGTTTCTACTTCTGCAAACTTCAGCAGGCATCGTTCTGCAGCACGCGTCATTTCCAGCGATGTTTCCAGCGAAACACTGGGAAGCCGTGTTGCCTGAATGGCAATATCACCTTCATCCAACTTGGGAACAAACTCGACGCCAAATCCTGCAGCCAAGAAAATGCTTACTGCGAACAAGATCACGGAGCCACCTAGCATTAATGCGGGGGCTCGCATCGCAAAATCCAGCATTGGCTGATAAGAGGTCTTAATCCAGCGAACAAGGAATGTGTCTCGTTCTTTAATCGTGCGAGCTAAGAAAAGTGAAGCCATCACAGGCATCACGGTGACAGATAAAATGAGTGCCGCCGTGAGGGCCGACATGAAGGTAAAAGCCATTGGCCGGAACATCTTGCCTTCCATGCCTTGCAAAGAGAGAATTGGCAAGAACACGATGATCACGATAATGCCCGCGAATAAAATAGGCTTGCCAACTTCTTTGGCCGACTCGCGATATACACCCTCCGGCACATGATCGGTCTCATGGTCACGTTGGTATCTGGCAGCACGACGAACACAGTTCTCAATCATCACGACCGCACCGTCGACGATGACACCAAAGTCGACGGCTCCTAGACTCATCAAATTTGCTGATACGCCCGCATATCTCATGGCAATAAGGGCGCACATCGCTGAGAGAGGAATTGCAGCGGCCACAATCAATCCGGCCCGTACGTCACCGAGCAGCAGAAACAGCATGACAATAACTAAGATCACACCGACACCGATATTCTCCGCCACCGTGTGAATCGTCTTGCTGATCAATTCCGTTCGATCATAGAAGGTATCGATCACAACTCCTTTAGGAAGCGTTTTTTTAATTTCGGCTATCTTCTCTTTTACATCGGCGACAACTTGCCGCGAATTTCCACCCATGAGCATCATGACCATGCCGATCACGGCTTCGCGATTTCCATCCCTCGTGACCGCACCTTGACGCAACATGGGTGCAAAGCGAACATCGGCGACATCCATGACGCGAATGGGTGTTCCTGAGCGGCTGTCGATGACAATCTTGCGAATATCATCGAGTGATCCAACCAAGCCCTCACCACGAATCAGTCGCTGTTCCTCGCCATGGGCAATGTACCCGCCACCTGCATTACCATTGTTTTCTTGCAGTGCAGAGAAAAGCTGGCTTAGCGATATTCCATAGTTAAGAAGCTTATTTGGATCGACCTGGATTTCATAGGTTTTGAGTTCGCCACCAAATGTGTTGATTTCAATGACACCAGGAACGCTTCGTAATTGAAAAGCAATTTGCCAATCTAGGATAGTTCGTAGTTCGGTTAGCGAGTGAGTCGTTCCTTCTTCTGCGCGCACTTCAAATTGATAGATCTCGCTCATCCCCGTAGCGATCGGCCCCAATTCAGGTGTGCCCATCCCGGGAGGAATGTTCTCTTTTGCCTTGAGGAGTCTTTCGTTGATTAGGTTTCGAGCCCAGTAGATGTCGGTGCCTTCTTCAAAGGCAACGGTCACAGCAGAAAGTCCAAAGCGGCTGATAGAGCGAATTTCGTCGACTCGCGGTACTCCGCTCATCGAATTCTCTACAGGAAACGTAATGAATTGCTCGACTTCTACAGGCCCTAAGGCGGGCGAGTTTGTCAAGATTTGCACTTGGACATTCGTCAGATCGGGTACCGCATCCAAGGGAATGGTGGCCGCCGCGAATGCGCCAGCTCCCAAGATCACTAACGACAGCAGCATTACGATAAAACGGTTGTTAAGCGACCAGTCAATTATTGGATTAATCATGGTTTATTCCTCACCTAGAAGCTCAGCGAGCATTCTTGATTTGAGGATGAAGCCGCCCTTAATGACAACAGACTCTCCTTCTGCCAGACCTGATTCGATAACCACAGTGGAGTTGTTGGCGGGTCCCACATTGACATCGCGACGTTCAAATTTGTCAGCATTCCCGTGAACAAACACGAATTTTTTTCCTTGATCTTCTTGCATAGCACTCAAGGGAACTTGCAATGCATCCACCTCAGGTGCTGCGGCAAGTTCCACCGTTACAAACATTCCTGGTTTGAGAAGTCGTTCGGAATTATCCGTGACCGCGCGCATCGAGATCGTGCGCGTATTCTCGTCCATGACTTCGCCGGTATAGAAAACTCGCCCCTCGAATATGCGGTCAGGCCAGATCTCGTTGCGAATCGAAATCGACTGGTTTGCTAAATCGTGCAATAACGGAATGTGTTCTTCGTAAATGTCGGTTGTAATCCAAACCGTGCTGAGGTCAGCAATACTGAGCACGAGTACGTCGGGTCGCACTTGTTCGCGAAGCACAACGTCTTTGCTAAGCACCGTTCCATCAAAGGGAGCCCGGATCGGGTAGTGAGAAATGGACTCGCCCTGTTTCGAAGGATTGACGTCGCTAATGTCTTCATCGTTGCATCCGAGAATCCTCAGGCTGGTCGAGCAGACTGCAACACGGGTATCGGCTTCTTTCACTGCTTGTGAAGATAATAGTACTGCCGTTTCCATCTCATATTCAATTTGTTCGATGCGAGACTGAAAGGTGGCAAGATCTGCGTTGCGATTGGCTTCTGCGCTAAGGAGCGTTTTGCCAGAGATAGCACCACTATCGGCAACAGTTTCCAAGCGAGTCACATCGGCCTGAGATTTCAAGTAATTCGAATAAGCCGCCAGTAATCGCTCGCGGTAATCACCCATGGCGCGATTGCGGAAGAGAGACTCAATTTCCGAAATCTGTCGCTTTTCACGCAATTCGCTGATCAGCTCTCTGGCGTTTTTAGTAATGTCCGACTGTAGGCGATCTTTGACTTGAGCGATTTCAAGTTGAAGGCGAGCCTGGTAAAGCTGCAATTTGGCTTCGCCAATTTCTCGACTATGAATGATGACCAGCAAGTCGTCTTTCTTAACGCTTTGTCCCAGCGACACCGAGACCGCGTCCACTGCACCTTCAACCATCGGATAGATATGAGCGATGTGATCTAGGTTGAGTGATACCTTGCCCGTCAGTTGAATGGTCTTAGAGAACGGCAACCGTTGGGCTGTTTGAAATTCAATCCCTGAAACGTCCCAAAGATCTTCAGCCAATTCAATCACGGTGGTTTCCGTTTCTGGCGCGGCTGCGCTAGTTTTTGAATTGGCAGCACGCGTTGCTGCGAGCGGCTCAGCTCCATTCAATGACGGCACAGAACCGATATACCAACGCATTGCCAGTGCGCCACCGGCGGTCGAACCAGCTATGAGGAGGGCAAGTGGTAAGAACCACAGTTTTGTCAGCGATTTTGAAACGCTGTCAGGACCGATAGGAGCATTGTTCATGATTTAGGGGCGGTAATTTGTATAGGGCCAAATTAGGTTTCTATCGCACTGCTTCGATTAGCGATGGAGCAGGATTCGATGTTGGCAGCGCAAGCATGCGACAACATCAGAGCGAAAGTAAAATGGATGGATGAAGTACGAGAAGAGGAACGCGTAAAGGCGCACCTAGCACTGCATGACGCCCAAGAGTTCGGGCAAAGAAAGCTCGCTTGACAGATGATCAACAAACTGCCGACTGCGATTAGGATCTAACACTAGAAACGGCAATTTCGTCAGGGCGAGTTGCGGCATAAACCGTTCCAGAGCGACCTGCTGAATGGGAGCATCCCAAGTGGCCAGATTCGACTGAAACGAGCTCCACTCGTTCTGAACGACTGCCTCATCACTGGGCATGCTTCCCGCCAAACAACCTGGGAAGACCCAATGAACATGCCATTCGCGGAAGGTTCCCAGTGCCACCTTCGTTTTGGTGTGGTACCAGCCGATATGATTTTCCAGTTCCTGAATCGCCTGCTGCGTCTGTGAACACGCATCGTGCGAATGGGCAACCGGCCGTACACCAAGGACGAGAAGTACCATCAGCATAAGATGCTGAAATGTGCGGGGCAGCATTGTTGTGGTACTCGGGAAACGCATGGTGCGTATAAAAAATGGAGAGCGAAAAACTGGGGCAAAAATTGGGGATTGTTAGCACCAACCGTTCATGCACGTTAGCCACATCCGAACCACTTGTCAATTCTTGGCTTGGATTGGCTTCTCAGTCGGTGGAGGAGTGGAAATCGAAAGGTTGGGTGATAGGACGATATGAACCACGGTTTGTCCCGCTGTCGTTTTGGGCAGTTCGACATCCGAGGAGATTACCGAAAAGCGATCTTCTCCGACGATAAACAAGACGCGTGTTGTGGGATGTGCTTCACGCAGATTGGCAAGAGTGAATTGTTTTGTCAGATGGGTCGCTTTGATAACTGCCCCCTCCTCAATTGCTTTGTCGAGAACCGCATAATTGAGATCGTCGGCAAAAAGAGTTCGACCGGCGAATCTTTTTCGGCTGCCCGTATCGAACCGTTCACGCTGCGAACGATTGGCCAATTGATAGACATTCCGCGTTCCAAAGACTTCACGGAATTTAGCTGCGGCGAGCGTATTTACATGATCATTTGCAGTTAGTGCAAAGAATTTACCCAGTCCACCGAAGTCGATCTCCTCCATAACATAATCAGATAAGACATTCGCATATTGAACGCGCAAGGACGCTTCTCTGGCTTTCGCTGTGTAATCATAACGCGTGTCGACCAGCACAACGGAAAATCCTTCCTTCGTTAACGCTGCCCCAATTGAGCGTGCAACCGTATTCGCTCCCGCAATGAGAACCCCTTGGGGATCGGCAACAGCGAGCCCAAGACGTCTTGCCACCATGCCAGCAGTCAGTCCGTAGATCAGAACCGTAGATAAAATCACTATAAAGGCGGCTGGAGCAATGACTGCGCCTTCATTTCCCATACGAATTGCGAAAACGGATGAGACTGCCGCGGCCACAATTCCGCGCGGCGCAAACCAAGAGAGAAATATCTTCTCTCGAGCAGTCAATCCGCTTCCAAATGTCGAAAACCAAACGGAAAGAGGACGGGCAAGAAAAATCATCACTGCGGCAAATCCTAGGCCTCGCCAGCCAAGATTGGAAAGCTGCTGCAAGGGTATGCGAGCCGACAACACAATAAATAGCAGAGAGATCAACAAAACGGTGATACTCTCTTTGAATTCAAGAATGGAGTGCACGTCAATGTGCTTCTGATTGGCAAGCCACAGCCCCATGACGGTAACAGAAACCAAGCCAGCTTCGTGATGTAGCAACTCGGCACCGATAAAAGCGAGAGCCACGAACATCAGCGAGATAGGGTTTCGCAAATAATCGGGGACCCAAAACCGACGTAGTGCTTCCACTAACAACCAGCCGCTGATTGCCCCCACCAAACAACCGGCGAGTGCCGTGGTGCCGAATCCCAAGAGTGCATTGACGGTCGCCGAACCGTATTCAGCATTGCGGATTTCCTCAGTGGCTTCAAAGACTAGCACGGCCAGCGTAGCGCCAATGGGATCAATCACGATGCCTTCCCACTTGGCCACGATTCCCACTTTTCCCGCGGGTCGAATTTCTCGTAACAGAGGTCCAATCACCGTTGGACCAGTTACCGTGAGGACCGCTCCTAAAACGAGGGAAACGCTAAGCGGCAGGCCCAGGATCCAGTGCGATGCCATCGTACCACAGATCCATGTGATCAGCACCCCAACGGTGAGCAAGCCTAGCAACGATCTCCAAATTGCCGACAGGTCAGTAAGTTTGAGGTTCAGTCCACCTTCAAACAGAATGAAACCAACGGCCAGAGAGACCATTGGTTGCAAAAGCGAGCCAAACACTTCTGTCGGTTGGACCCAGCCAAAAACAGACCCCGACAAACAACCCAGCGATAGAAGAATAAGAATGGCTGGCAGACCCAATCGCCAAGCCAGCCATTGGCCTCCGACGCCAAGCAATACAATAATTGCTAGCGCCGTCAAAATCGGTTGCGTATCATCCATGGGGCTCGCTCGACGTTTCTATGGTGTGCCGGTACTTCGACTATCGCCTTGCGAAGAATCCAATGCCTGTTCAGACAAAGATATCCTATCAAATCCCCGTCTCTTAAAAGCCTAATGTGGTCCCAAATCGAGATCGAAATTGTGCAAAGTCTGACAGATCAATGGCACCATCGTCGTCAAAGTCAAAGAGCTGACTGTAGCCACTGTCGGCTGCCAGCTTTCCAAATGCACTGCGGAAAAGAGTGAAATCATTGAGCCCCACCGTGCGATTGCCATCGATGTCGCCAAAGAGAGCAAAGAACTTATCCGCGGCATCATCACCGAAGAGGATGTCGGCAGAGGTCCCGTTCTGGCTGCCGTCGAGATTAAGACCATTTCGGGAAACTTTCGTAGCATCGATTAACAACTGATAGTTGCCATCAAGCAGTGCTCCGTTACCACGAGTTAGAGGACCGGCAAAGGTGAGCGTTGCCACGGTGCGACCCTGCCCATCTAGCGAGCTCGTCACGTTGACTACAACAGAGCTATTTGCGCCACCGTGTTGCGATACCGCAAAGGCACCCGCGTCGAGCGCAACAGGACCATCAAATGTAACGACCAATTGGTCGACACGGGAGCGCTGGTCTGTACTATCGGCAATGACAATCGATTCAAGCTCTGGGCTATCAACAATATTGATGGTCAGCTCTTTCTCGAAAGTGTTTCCAAGCGAATCGGTAACTCCGACTCGTATTAGCTGATTCGGCAATTGCTCATAATCAAATACTGCGGTGTTGACCAATGCGTCACCAACGATATCAAAGTTCGCATTGTCCCAGTCTCCTGCACCAGCGACCAGTTGATAGGTGAAAGTCTCACCAAGATCAGCATCCAATGCACTGAGATTACCGACGACGCTACCGATGGGGAGATTCTCTAGCAAGGTACCGTTCGAGAGCTCGATGTCAGTCGGCGGACGGTTCACAATTTGAAACAATAGACTACGTGATGTTCCCACAAAGCCATTGGAATTCTGATTGAAGTTGGCAAGCAGTCGTTCTACCCCCTGCTCACCGGTGTTCTTAATTCCTACGCTAGCGGAGAGTCCTTCGTTTGCGTTAGATGAGCCACCATTAAGGTCGCGATAATTGATGCGTATCGAGTTATCAGCTTCGCTCAAAATGGCCTGGAATGAAATCGGGCCCGTCGCAGAGAAGTAGTTTGTCTCCCACTGCAGAATCAATCGCTGTTGGTCACCACTACCGACCAATTTCCAATAAACACCTGCGCCGGGAGCCGCATCCAAGTCGTCCCAAAGTACGGCAATCGCAGGAGTTGTCGGCTCCACTGTCAAATCTGTGTTGGCATACTCCGCATTGAACTGATCAAACGCAATCAAGCCATTGCTGCTAACAAAAAAAGTTGATTGGCTTTGACCATAAAAATCAAAGTTAAATCCATTTCCAGGAGTCAACGCGAAATAGGAGTCATCTTCGCCGTCCAGGACCAATGTGCCTGTTGTGGAGATGTCCTGAAAGGAATAGGTTGCTGCCGAAGCCTTATAGCCAAAACCATCAGGGCCAAGATCAGTAGGAATATCTACAACAAACGAACCGATGGCACCTGCCGGAATGGGGTCGCCATTGACGTCTCGCACCTCATTGTCAAGCAAGGCAATCGAGTAGTTACCATTGGCGCTAGAAGTCCAGCTGTTCTGCGGCGCGGGTGTTCGATATGTGGCCACACGTGGTGTGCCATCCGAATTGACATCGACTGAAACGAAGGTGGCAATCTGGTCGTAGCTACCGGGACCCGTGACGCGAATGTCCCCTGTGCCAAGATCAGAAACATCCAATCCAGGCCCACCGGAATAGGTCACTGTTATGAATTGGTCGCTATTCGATTGATAGAATATTTCGTCCGCCTGAGCGACTGCTTCTAAATTGCCCGACTGAACGTTGCGAAGACCAATGGCATCAACCAACTGCTGCACATGGGCCCGCGGCGCGTTACCACTCTGACCGTCCACCCCTGACAATGAAAATTCGCGGTCATTGATTCGATCGCCGTTGGGCAAATCAATCGCGCCGGTGCCCATGACGGGACCAGGCACGCCCGAAGGTTGTACTGAACCGACCTTATTTATATGGGATAGTGAAAGAGTATGGCCCGCTTCGTGCGATGAGGTTCCAGAGATGCCCTGCGTGGTTGCAGCGAGGTTCCCGGATGTTAAAGCGTCACCCGGTGTTAGTCCTGAGAGCGTGACAATGATATCTGTGAAGATGGATGCAATAACATCGCCCACCTGGATGCCACTGTTAGGACCGCTGCCCGACGAGTTGCGCGCAACACTACCACCGGCAACTCCTAATATCCCGCCACCCGTGTGTGGTCCCGAGACTCCCGTGCCAACTTGAATGAAGTAGTACTCGGAATAACCTGGAGGTGCCGTTCCGATATCGCCCATAATCAGATTGATATCAAGCTCTTGTCCCGGAGGTCCCGCGACCGTCCCAATCAACTCGCTAAAATAGTCTTCGTTTATTTCGGCAAGCACCGCATTAGCAACGAGATCGAAGTCGCCCGCTGCAAATCCATACGATGTCACATCGAAGTCGGAAATAATGTTTCCAAAGATATCGGACGTATCCGCTTGACTCGAACTCTTAAAATCAAACACTAACGTCAGCGAACTCAAACTATCGCCTGTGTCATAGTTAGCTGGAGGCGTCTTGGTACTTAAATTCGAATCGTAGGGAACCGATTCTAGCGCTTCGATTTCTTCTGGCGTAAAGTAGTTGTACATCACGTCCACGCCTGCAGGGCCATGGGTATCGCCTGCAAGCAAACGGCGACCTTCCAACAACTCGACCCGCAATCTGGTACGTCGATAGGAAGCTAGCGTTTGACGGTTGTGCTTAGGGTTGCTTTTCTCAGGTTGATGATTCTTATCACTACTCATTGCTAGCCCAGCCTGCCTACGAATTAACGGGTTCAAACACCAAATGATATTGGGTCGCGGAATTGACCCCAGAAGGGTTGGACTGGAGTGAATAACCCATAAGTCCGCTCTATAGCCTATCGACCCAAATCAAAATTTCAATCAAGAAACGTCTTCTAAGGAACTCGCTGCCCTATCAACTAATTGTAATAGGCCGAAATTACGTCCCCAGAGAATGCTCTGGGATTGATATTTACGGCCATTTCCTTAGAAAACGCGAGCCGATATGTGCACCTGTGCACGCCTGCGGCTTGCAGACGCGGGAGTTGGGGCCGCTCTATAAATTGACTGCTGTGCGAGGGATTTAATGCCCAATGACACCAATGGGCATTTTGTCGTGAATGGGTTTGCCGCTACCGCTGGATAGTGGAATCGGTGCTTAGAGGACGAAGCGAAAACGCAACAAAAGTTCGTCCTTGTTTGTCCGCAGGGCTGAGCCGTACTTCATGACTGCCAGCCAGGTCCGCGACTTCCGTACGGTCTGCCGGCGTGACAACAATGCACTCTCCGCGATTGGCGACATGGTTCCAGAATTGTTCGATGTCCGCTTCTGAAAAGGATACGTAGTCTGACTGTGGAACATGGAGAGACGTTGCCAATGGAGGTTGCCCTAAGAACACCACCTGTCGATTGTTGTTTTCCGCTCGCAGAGTAGCGATCTGATGCAACACCGATCGCTCTGTTGCAAAATCCGGAATGAACTTTCCAAAGACATAGCATGAGACGGCTAAGCCTACCGCAGCGGAAAATGCCCAACTTCGTGGTGCGAAGGCTTGCGGTGAATTCCAATAACGATAAGCGATTCCCGCGATGCCCACTGCGATGGCGAAGGCGACGGCTGTTCCCACCGACCGTCCCTCTTCAAACCTCAGGCCCACAATTGCGACAACCACCAAAGCAACGACAACAATCATTACGGCCCGTTGTGGGAAGGGTTTCAAAAAGCGAGTTATCGAATTCTCGAATTGAGGTTTCAAGACCGTGCAGCTAACCATGAAGCCAATCAGCAAGCTAAACATGGGAATCGATGGCAAGATATAAGTAGGCAGCTTGCAGGTTGACAGCGAGAAGAAAAATATTGGCCAAACGGTTCCAACGAATAGAAATCCGAGGTTGCGTGTTCTCAAGCGTTGGTTCTGCGTATTTCGACCGAGTACAAACGCAAGGGTCGGTGGAATCAGTAGCGATGCTGGAAACATTCCCACGAACACCATAGGAATGTAATACCACCAAGGCTCGCGATGATTGAAGGCATTGGTGAATCGAACAAAGTGATGCTGCCAGAAGAAATGGGCAGAAAAATTCGGATTGGCCTGTGCAACCGCAATGAACCACGGGAGTGTGATTAGTAATGAAGGGAGCACAAAGAAAGCATACTGTTTGAGGATCAGCCGTCGATGTGTCTTTGTGAGTAATTGATAGGCTAACAGGGGTGGAACGCAAAGGACTAAAGCGAGTGGTCCTTTGGTAAGTACACCCAGAGCGCAAGCGATGCTAGCAACGATCCACCAGCGCTTGCTAAAGTTTGGTGTGCATAGAGCAATAACACCAGCCAACAAAGCCACTGTCGTCCACAGCGTTAACAGGCTGTCCATCAACAAGAATCGCCCCGAGAGCATAAATCCGCCGGAAAGGACCAGGGCCAGTGCACCATACCAAGCGGGTTGGTCACCAATCAATCTTTTGCCAAGAACGTAAGTGAGCAGCACTGTTAAGAAGGCACTGATGATACTCGGTAGCCGCGCGGCGGCAGGACTTGGACCAAAGGTTTGCATGCTGAGCGCCGACATCCAATACAGCAGCGGCGGCTTATCAAGATAGGCTTCACCTCTTAGGCGAGGAGTAACCCAGTCCCCCTGCTCCAGCATCTCCAGTGCAATATGCGTGTAGCGAGTTTCGTCGGGTTCGAAGAGCGGGTAATTGAGATTTGGCAGCAAGACGATCGCCGAGATTACAATCAGCAAGAGAATGCCGAGTAATTGCTGGCCCAAAGACCAGCGTTTCAGTCCCAATTCTGCCGGCAATTCATTGTTAGCAAAAAGTACTTTGTTCCACCAAAAGTTGACGATGGATTTGGAAACTGGGAGTATTTGCTTAATGGATACGGTGCTGGTGCCTCGAACTCTGGGGCGATGAGTGACTCCCAGTTCGACGAACGAATAATTCATCATTCGCGCTTGTGCCAACAACTCCGAATTAAAGAAGAAGCCTTTTGAATTCATTGGAATCGACTGAATGACTTCGCGTCGAAAAATCTTGAGAGCACAATCGCAATCTCTCACACGAGTACCAAGTAACAACCGGACGATGCTGTTATAGCCCGCCGAGTAGACCTTTCTCAACCACGGATCCTGGCGATCGATACGGTAGCCGCACACTAGGTCATAGTGCTTGGTAAGCGGGATCATTTGAGCAAGTTCGCTTAACTCGAACTGACAATCAGCATCGGTAAATCCCACGACATCTTTGGTGGCCGCCTGAAAGCCCCGCTGAATGGCTGCGCCATAACCCACGTTCTTTTCGGCTCGCAATACTCTTACGCTGGGGAATTTCAGCGATGCCCGCTCAGCAATGTTCGCTGTGTCATCGAGGCTACCATCATCCACAATGATGATTTCATAGTCCGATGTGATTTTTGACAACGCCTCGTCCGCTTCTTGAATAGCATGAGCAATTCCCGCGCTCTCATTGTAAGCAGGCATGACCAATGAGAAGCTTGGCACCTTTCCATTGGAATCACTCTTGAAGGAAGTCCGATTCCGATCGGTTCTGGCGGTAGAGTCTGCTGTAACTTCCATGTTGAAGACTTTCGATACCTGAGTATGTAGCGTTGATGGCTGTGTCGAGTGATTAAGTATTGATGGCCCGTTTCATGAGCATTAACCCCGCACAAAGGGTGATGCAATTGGCGAGCCAAGGAAAATAGGCTGGAGAAGATCCGCTCTTAGCAAGATCTAACCCTAGCGCGAATATCGGGTAATAAACAATGAGTATCGGTACAAAGCAAACTCCAAAAGTGGTCATGTAGTCAGACGTTTTCAACATGACTGCAAGCGGAATTCCCAATATGGTAAACGCAAAGCAACTAAAACCACTGGCCCAACGACGATGGGACTCCGCCGCAATCCGAAATAGTCTTTGACGCTGCTTCTGCAGTTGTTGCCACTCCTCCACGTGCTTCGAATCGACGGCTTCGCTGAATCGAGCCGAGATGAAATCAAATCCCGCTCTCGCAGCAATGATGGATTCTTGATACTGCACTTTGCGCTTCGATTCCACGTTGGCCAAGGGAATCAATGACAAGGGCAAATGCGATGGATTCGCCGTTGTTAAATCACTTTCGTCCCCATTCAATAGCGGAATCGTGTAGGAAATTCGGTCGCGGAAATGAAACGATTCACCTTCTCCGAAGGTGGCGACACCATCGACCAGGGACAACACTAAATGGTTGTCGGGCTCTTCCACCGTCAATTGCGCTTCCTTGGCAGTCAGCACAATCGTCTTGGAATTGCTCTGCTGAAACGAAATCGTGGGGTTAATTAGTACGCGATCTTTCACCTCGTGTACGACAATGGAAAAATTGCCGTGACTGTAACTCCCTTGACGACGTAGGGTGCTATACGCAACTTCATCCACTGCGCTGAGGATGATGTTCTCAACACCCTTGTGGCCCCAAACAAAAGCCAAGTCCACAAACCACACGGTCAACAGACTGAGGAGTAAAGCTGTTACTAATGCTGGTCGTACGCATACAAACGACGGAATGCCGACCGATTGCAAGGCAATTAATTCATTGGCTGTAGACATGCGACCAAATACAACGCAAACACTGTAAAGCGTTGAGGCTGGTGTCGCGAAGACCAATGCATTGGGTATGGCGTAAGGAATCAATTGAAGTGCAAGCGCTGGTGTCAATCCCTGACGGATCGCTTCACGCAACACCCCAATCACCATCATTAAGAGGGTAACCACGGTTAGCGTGACGAAATTTATCGTAATAAGTTCGGTCGCGATCTTTAGGGATAAACGACTCGGCCACATCATGTGTACTTCACGATTGAATCCGTTGTCTCCAAAGTTCCATCTTGGGGCGGTAGCTCCGGCTTTGCCTATAGGCTCCCGGGGGGAGCATACCCGCTGTCCGCTCGCCGCGACAATAGCATTACTATTAGGTTAGTAGTACTTGACGCGCTACCTACGAAAATGCCTTGCCTGCCATTAGAAGTCCAGTCGCTATAAAACGTGAGTTTGGGGGGATAGGAAGGAATGGGGGCAATCTGGAGATCGCGATCCCCAGTGCGGATATCTGCATGCAAGGTGCGGTGGCTTGCACAGCTTGCGCAACTTCGCCCCCGACTGCCGCATCATGAAACACGGGCAATTCAACAGGCAGATTGCTTGCTGCGACAATTTGGCACATCAAGTGCAGCGAGTATAGCTTTCAAGATCATCGCGGACTCAAGACCCGAGGCGGGCCTAGATGGTCTTTCCGGTTCTGTATGAAAGTGAAGAACTTCCGATGTCAAAGTACTTTCGAAGTTTGGCCATTGCAGCGTCCTTGGCCTTTGTGTTGTGTGGATCAGTAGTTGCTCAAGCGGCCCATGTCCGCAATTCGATTGATCGTCACCAGCATCCCGAACGCGGCTTTTTCGAAAAGTCTGCAGCGCATCATCACGCTACGAATTTGCGACAGGCACGTTAAGTAGGCGTGGCTGACGCGTACTTTCTCTGGATTGGTACCGCATATCTTTGAACCAATGGATCAATTGCAATGTCACGAATTACACAAGCTCTCTCGTTGGTCACTGCACTGTTGTCAGGTGGATTCTACGATTCTGTGCAAGCCAGTAGCAACAATACTGCTGGTCCCCAAATGCCAGTAGTGCAGCCGATGGAGAGCAACGGCGAAGATCGACAGGCCGTTTTGGAAGCGAGACTAAAGCTGGGTGGTGAATTACAGCGTCACTAATCGGGTGCAAAGTTTTGTCGGCTCGTCGTTACGAGATAATATCATGGATAACGTGGCCGTGGACATCGGTTAATCGATAGTCTCGGCCACTGTTTCGATACGTAAAGTCGTTCGTGATCGAACGACCAGCGTTTCCTCTAGAGCGTGGGCGGCAGGATGTCCAATTTCAATCAGCCATTTGAATGAACCATGTCAACCGCTTCATCGTATCCGTTCGTGGCAACGGCGATGATACAAGCTCTCAGCTTCAGATCCACAGCCATATTTCTAACGACGCCCAGCGACGCCGCATTTTTCACGAGTAACCAGGTAGCGAATCATGGTGGTACGAGTTTCAAATTTGCAGAGCATGGGTATTTGTTTGTTAGTTGGGGTGTTTGGTTCAAGCTTTCTGAGTGCTACGGATGATTGGCCTCAATGGCGCGGTCCACTCGGTACCGGGAGCGTTGCTATCGGACAGAGCGAGGCGGGACCACCTGTGGAATGGAGTGAAGGGAAGAACGTGGCTTGGAAGGCGGCTATTCCAGGGCATGCAAATAGCTCACCGGTTGTTTTTGGCGACCGCATTTTTGTGACCACTGCAATTCCCATTGGCGAAAAACTCGTGCCTCGAATGAGTGGGCGTCCTGGTGAGCACGATAATTTGCCTGTGTCGAGCAAGTTTCAATTTGTTGTGTTTTGCGTTGCACGTGATGATGGTCGGATACTTTGGGAAAAAGTAGTCCACGAAGCACTTCCCCTGGAAGGTGGTCATATCAGTGCAAGCCTCGCCTCGGCTTCGCCCCTGGTCGACGATCAATATGTCTACGCCATGTTTGGTTCACACGGCTTGTACTGTCTTGATTTCGAAGGCCAAGTGATTTGGGAAAAGCACTTTGGTCAAATGCACTCGAAGCATGGTCATGGTGAGGGAGCGTCGCCAGTTCTTCGCGGTGAGACACTTATTGTAAACTGGGATCATGAAGAACAATCCTTTATTGTCGCTCTCAACCGACATGACGGACATGAGCTTTGGCGATGCGATCGTGACGAGGTGACCTCATGGAGCACGCCGCTCATCGTGGATGTCGACGGTCAACTGCAAGTGATTGTCTGTGGAACGAATCGTGTGCGCGGCTACGATCTAACCACGGGGAATGTTGTTTGGGAGTGTGGAGGCTTATCTGCAAATATCGTCGCTACTCCTGTCTACGATTCGTCAAAAGAAATTCTTGTTGTCGGCAGTAGTTATGAGATTCGCAAGATGTTGGCACTGAAGCTCGCTGGGGCTCAAGGAGACATCACGGGCAGCGACCGGGTGCTCTGGTCTCGAACACGGGGAACTCCCTATGTTCCTTCACTGCTACTAGTAAACGATGGCGTCTATTTTCTCGCTCATTATCAAAATATTCTGACGCGAGTTCAGCTGCAGGATGGAGCGGAAGCGCCCGGACCCATGCGACTAGGCGAGCTGGGAGATATCTATGCGTCCCCCGTGTCGGACGGTCGCCACGTATTCGTAACGGATTTGCATGGGACTACGATGGTGATTACTGCGGGGGCAGAGCCCAAGCTTGTTGGAACCAACAAAATCGATGAGGGAGTTCGTGCGTCGCTGGCGATTGCAGGTGGAGATCTCTTCGTACGAGGAGAACACCACCTCTATTGCATTCGCCAATGACTTCGATTTCGCCGTCAAGCTTTGCCAGGCCAGTTGTCCCACCAAGCTCGAAACAGCTTCCACTGAGATTCGAGAAAAGCGCGTTGCGACGTACTGAGTGCATCCGTACTGTTGAAGTGATGTTCATACTCGGTATTTCCTTCTAGCACCATTAAATGCTTGTAGTACAGCACTAGATCGGGGCCTTCGTCGTATTTGGAAAGGACTGCGAGCGTTTCGTTCAATTCCCACGCTAATTGCCGCGCTTTCGCATTACCTGTTGCGGCCAGTTGGCAAAGTTCCAGCAGACGGAGCACTTCTTTGGGTAACGCGTTGCCAACGCCTGTGATCGCACCAATGGCTCCGCAGCGTACGATGCCGTGGAATACCTGCGTATCGACGCCCACCATCAATGATAGTTCTGGATGGCCGGTTGTGATGTGTTCCGCGGCATAGGTCAGCGAGTCGGCACCGCCGAATTCTTTGAAGCCGACGAGATTTGAAAACTCGGCTCGCAAATTGAAAAACAAATCCGCTTTGGTCTCGAATCCGTAATACGGACTGTTGTAAATGACTGCAGGTAGGCCATTGGCTGCTTTGAGAATACCTGCAAAGTGGTGCCGCTGCGCTGCGTGCGAAGAACCGCGAGAAAGTACCCGAGGAATCACCATTAAACCCGCTGCGCCGACCTTGCTAGCGTGGGCTGCGTGGGCTGCTGCAATGGCTGGATTCTGAGCACCGGTTCCTACGACCACCGGTACACCGGCTTCAGATAATCGTTGAACTCCTTCCTGCCGCTGCGCGTCTGTCAGCAACGGCCAATCTCCCATCGAACCACAGTAAATAACGGCAGACATCCCCGCTTTTATCAGCTCCTGACCCTTGGATACCAAAGCATCAAAAAGGGGCTTTCCCGCGCGATCGCAGGGAGTCATCAGGGCAGGCATGCAGCCTTGGAAAATGTTAGAACTGGTGGACACGGTTCTCTCCAAAGTTTCTTGTTTGAAAGGTGTGTGAGGCTAAATGCCTAAACTTCTATTGCGGAAATCGTTCTGGATTGAGCGAGTTAAAATAATCGATTCGGGCTGGGATCGCTTTCGTGATGGTCTGCAACTGTTCTTCAGTGATGCGTTCAGGCCGAAAACGCACTGCAAAGTAGGGAATGATAGATTCCGCAATATCCTCGCGATACGGATTCTCTTGAGCGTAGGTGGAGATAAATCGGGCGTCCAGCTTCTGGGCATTCAGCCAATCCGGATGCCTAGCCATTTTTTCGTCAAGCGCATGCCCCGCTTCGTGACCGAGCGTTTCTTCCAATATGCCATCGCTTGAGTAATCTTCACCTTGTTCGGTGTGAATCAGAATGTTTCGCCCACCGCCAAAAAGTTGCTTTCCAGCCTGGATGTGTAATGCATCGATTTCTTTGCGAAGCATCAGCGGCAGACGGCCAAATGCGGCTGCATAGAACTCAGCATGTTTGCGAGCCACCTCTTCGGAGCCGAACTCACGATTGACTGCCACTTCAATCGGTTTGCGATCGCTGAGGGTCGCTTCGAAAACAAAGACGGAAAAATTTTGAAATCGATCAATCCGACGATCAAACATAGTCCGATCTGATCGCTCGATATACCGAAGTTCCTGAAACGTAGTTGGATCGGAAGACTTCATTAGAGCTGAAAAATCGAAGATAGTGCCACGAAATGGTGGCGCTTCATTCTCTTGCGCTGTGCAGTTACGCGATAGACACCAATAAAGGCAAATCGACAAAGAGAAAATTACGAGGATCGATCGGGCATTGAGCATTGTAGATTCGCGCACTGCTAGTCGCTGTCTTTGGTGGCAACGGGGTATTTTGAGAGTTTTACTCGATGCTCACAATAGGTTCTTGGTAGCTTTCGAAGAGCCTACTTGATTTTGCGCACAATCAAAAAATGTGAATCGCATTTCCAGCAAGAAGCTCGCGCACGGAGAGGACGTCAGCCGGCGCTGCCCATAATCACCAGCGACGCCGAATACCAAATTCCCAGGCCAATGGATGTCAGCATAGCAGTTCGCCATCCTGGGCGAATGGAATGCGCAGCGGTCATCAGTATCGCACAACTGCTTGCCACAATCAGAAAAATGTTTTGGAATACGTCCGCTCCCAAGCGGATCGATTTAGGGATCGTCAAGGGGATTTCAAGTAACAAGCTCCAATCAATTCCAGCAGCATTAGATGATGCCATCATTCCAACAAGCATCGAATTAAGAAGCAGAATTACGATGACGGGCACAGTGACTCGCGTATGAACCCATTGCGCATAGACTCCATGTGCAACCAATCCGACGGCGAGGATCACGATGGCGATAGTGAGCGTTAACAATTGCCCTTCAGCGCGCAAGATTTCAAAGAGTATGGCAATACCAATCAATAAAGCGAAGTTCGTCAGACTAAAGATTCGGCGAAGCCTGCTTGATGCAGCAACAGTCGAGCAGTTCTGATTCAGCGAAGGGTTGGCCGCTGGTTTGTACGGATTTGTCATTTATTGATGATGGGCTGGCTAATAAGGCGATTGGGGATAGCTTGTGGTTTACCGGTGTGACTAATTATGGAGCTCTGGTATAAAATGCCATGTGGTCGAAACGGTTAGGTCATGCGATGACGCAGCAAGAGTCTAAGAATCCATAAAGCGGTCAACGATGCAGATTATCAATACATTGCGGCTCTGCAAGAACTATGGTAGTCATCGAGTGCTGCATGATGTTGACCTCTCGGTGCAGGCAGGTAAGTTGGTTGGCTTCCTAGGGCCGAATGGTGCGGGAAAAACGACGACCATTCGGATTCTGTTAGGGTTGCTGGAGCCCACGTCCGGTACCGCCCAAATCTTTGGAATGTCTTGCAAAACTGCGGGTAAAGCAATTCGAGCGGAGGTGGGCTATCTTCCTGGTGACGTCCATTTCTATCCGAACATGACGGGTGAGGCGACGTTGAAATATTTTTCTAGGGTGCGTAGGAAAAATTGCGATCGTGAAATCAAGCGGCTTGCCGAGCGACTTGAATTGCCACTCGATCGAAGCGTTCGTAAGTACTCGACGGGAATGAGACAAAAGCTCGGACTTATTCAGTCGCTCATGCACAGACCAGAACTGCTCATCCTTGACGAACCTACAAGTGCGCTCGATCCACTCATGAGAACCCAGGTCTTCGACGAGTTGAAGGATGTCATCAAGGATGGTCGGTCGGTGTTGTTTTCGAGCCACTCGCTGCATGAGGTTGAAAAGCTCTGCGATGAAGTGATCATCTTGCGCGATGGCAAAATAGTTGAATATCAATCCATCGAAGTGCTGCGCGGACGAGCCCTACGTCGTGTGACCCTAGTCTTCAAGCAAGCTGCTTCGATGCCCACGGATGTACCTGCGCATTTGCAGATCATCGAACGCGAAGGTTGCAAGTTTGTTGGTACTTGGTCCGGACCGATCGTATCCTTGCTGAATTGGGTTCAAAGCTTGGCTATCGACGACCTAATCATTGAACGACCGGATCTCAGTGATTTGTTCTTGACGTACTACTCAGGGTCAAAGCACGAGGTGACTGAGCGGTTGTTAATATCTGAGCCATTCTTAGAGGAGAAGTGCGAATAGATGTTCAACTACGGCGTTTTTCGTAAAACTCTACTTGAAAGTAGCTGGTCGATATTGGCAGCGGCGATAGGGCTCGTAGCGTTTGTCGTGCTATTCGTGTGGGCGATGCAGCACATGGGAACCGAGTTGCTATCGTTTGTTTCCAAATTCCCATTTTTGCAGAAAGTGTTCGAAATGAGCCTGGGGATAAAGGTTTCCGGAGAAGTTTCGCTTAGCGTGTTGTTTGCTGCCTGCTTTACTCACCTAATGGTGATGATGCTAGCTTGGTCTGTCATCATTGCTACATCCACTCGTGTGACGGTTGGTGAAGTCGAGCAAGGTACTGCCGACTTACTATTGACCCTTCCCGTCCATCGCTACGAGGTCTATGTTTCAACATCCTTGGTGTGGATGATTTCGGCCACATTGCTTTCTTTTATGCCGCTACTGGGAATTTGGATTGGAACTTTCTTTGTCGATACGAGCGAAGTAATCGATTTGAAGCGATACATCGCGCCAGCATGCAATTTCCTCTGCCTCAACTTGGCCATCGGCGGAATTACGTCGATGTTCGGTTGCTTGCTCAATAGACGCAGCGTAACGATCGGCCTGGTGATTGCGATCGTGTTCCTATCTTCGGTTCTCAATTTTTTGGAACCATTTTTGGACGAGATCAAGCGAATCAAGTTCTTGAGCTTACTCAGCTACTTTCGTCCGGTCGATATCGTGCGAACTGGAGTTTGGCCATCCGCCCACTGCACTGTATTGCTGGTCGTCGCGTTGCTGTGTTGGATTGTTGGGCTGATCGCATTCAGTCGCAAAGACATACCAACGGCATAGCCCTGGCGCCCAAGAGCATCAAACCGAGCAAAAATAAAGGATTAGGCACACTGTGGCACGAGACTTGCCACACACGAGACTTGCCACAGAGGAAGGCAGTTATGTGCATCCAATGGAAATGATAGTCAAAATGCTGCCGCTAGTGCTGGGATTGAGCGTGTTTATGGCGCTTTGCTTGGGGTCGTCTTTGAAATGCGTGAGGGTCCATGCGAGTTCGTTTAATACGGTCAAAAGCACTCGATCAATCGACATTCTAAAATATAGCCAGCCGTGGACACTTACAGGGTTTGTAAATGACCAGAATGGTCGGCGAGCGAACAGAGCGGTCGCAAATCAACCAAATTGCGGTCGTTTTATTGTTAGATCAGACCGTGGGGGGCTCGATATCGTTAAATCGAACTTGCGTTTACCTCCTAGTACGTCTCGGAGCGCCGCGACATGAGGGTCGCTGCCCCAATGACAATTTCCATATCGTTGAATGCGAAGCGGCAGCGAGGATACGAACCTCTTCTCGTTTCGTTTGCTATTATCGCCCTCATCATCAACGGTTGGCTGTCTTTCCGAAACACTCGTCGCCTAAGTGAGCACGACCAATGGATCGCTCGTACTCAAGAAGCGATGTACACGATTGAGTCTTTCCAGGGTGCTTTGATCGACGCAGAAACAGGTGGGCGTGGATTTTTGCTGACTGGAGACGAAGCATTTTTGACGCCCTATGAACGAGGCAGTCGGATTGCACTAACGGAATTGGCTGTTGTTGAAGAAATGACTGCTGATAGCGTCGCACAAAAAGCAACGATTCCCAAAATTCGTGAAGCCACCGAAAAGTCGCTCTTTGAAATTGCGAAGGCCGTGCGGCAGCGAAGAGATCGCGATTTGTCTGTCGCTGAATTAAAGGCACTTGCCGTCGAGGGCAAACGCCAAATGGATCAGGCAAGATCGCTGGTAAAAGAACTTCATTCAGCTGAGCGTACGCTTCTGGCCAAGAGGCAATCAGAAGCAGCTGAAATCAATACCAATGTGTTTGTGACAACATTGTTTTCTACAATGGCGGGGATGGCGCTTGTTGCAGGGATGTTTTATCTTGTTTACCGAAGCCGATCCAAGGCCGAACAAGCAGCCGACGAAATTTTCGCAGAGCGTGAAAGGTTACTGCTGACGCTTAGTGGTATCCGTGAGGGGGTGATATCGACAGACCGTTACGGCAACATCACCTTTGCCAATTCCATCGCGGAGACTCTTCTCGGCAGGACTCTCGCCCAGATGTCGGGCAAACCTGTCGAGAGTGAGGTATCGCTGCTTGATGCGACGACACGCGAGCAGATACCATCACCCGCCCAGCAATTGCTGGCAGGGAAAATGAATCGAATTCACGGAGTGGAGGCGCTTGCCGTTTCTTCGCATGGATCGGAAACGCCGGTCGAAATTGAATGTTCCCTCTTGAAGGGACGCAATCAAAGCACGGACGGCATGGTGATGGTGATTCGCGACGTTGCCGAACGTGAGCGGCTCAAGAAGACCCAAGAAGAAAAATTGATGACCGATCGGCAATTGGCCGTCTTCGTAGAGCAAGTAAGCGATTATGCGATCTTCTTAATTAGCCCCGACCTTAAAGCGGCCACTTGGAACCGCGGTGTTGAACAGGTACTCGGATTCACTGAGGAAGAGTTCATCGGACTGGATGTCATTGACGCGATCTTTTTGAATGAGTCTGCAGTGGACGGATCGGCGAAACGGGAATTCGATGTCGCTCGAGCGGAGGGAGATGCAAGTGATGATCGATGGATGAAGCGAAAAGATGGCGAGCAGTTTTGGGCCTCAGGAATTACTACAGCCGTCCATGATGCCGACGGAAAATTACTGGGATACAACAAGGTGCTCCGCAATCTAACTGAACGAAAAATGGCTGAAGATGAATTGAAGATACTCGCGGCGGAGCTATCGGAGGCGGACCGAAACAAAACTACTTTTTTGGCAACGCTTGCCCATGAACTGCGTAACCCCCTTTCACCAATTAAAAACACGGTGCAGCTACTCAGTCGCGAACCCTTGGACGAAGATGTTCACGAACTTCTTGATGTGGTTGAACGGCAAGTCGAACAGATGGCGAGGCTAATCGACGACTTGATGGATATCTCTCGGATCAGTCGTGGCAAAGTGGAGTTACGTAAGGAAGTCGTGTTACTGGGGAAAATCGTGGATTCGGCCGTAGAAGCGAGCAGGCCATTCATGGATGTCAATGGCCAATCTTTTCAATTAAATAATAACGCCGAAGGAATGCGCTTGTATGCCGATCCTACTCGCATCTCGCAAGTCGTGTCCAATTTGCTGAACAATGCTTCAAAGTTCTCACCTCGAGGCGGTGCTATTCAATTGACGATCGATCGGGTTGGCGACTTTGCTGAGATTCGTGTCAAGGATGAAGGGATGGGAATCGAACGCGAAAATCTTGAGGATGTTTTCAAAATGTTCTCTCAAGTGGCTGAAACGGTCGAACGTGGGTCGTCGGGTCTTGGCATTGGCTTGACGTTAGTTCGCAACTTTGTCGAGTTGCACAACGGTACTATCGTGGCAGAAAGCGAAGGTGAAGGCCGCGGTAGCTGCTTCACAGTGCGGTTGCCAATAGCCATGGGGGCCGCAATCCCTGTCGATACTGAGGTTGTCGAAGTCGATAAGGGGCCGATTCGTTCTTTTCGTGTGCTGGTGGTCGATGATACGCGAGCGATCACGTTTGTAATGCAACGACTGTTACAGGGTCTCCAACAAGAAGTCCGAACGGCTGACAATGGTTTGGCCGCGATTGAGTCCATGGTTGATTTTCCACCGGATATCATCTTCTCAGACATATCAATGCCTGGAATGAATGGATACGAGCTAGCAAAATATGTTCGTGGATCGGATACACTGAAGTCCGTTTACATGGTTGCAATGACGGGATTTGGTCAACCCACCGATCGAGAAAAGGCACTAGCAGCCGGATTCGATGACCACGTGGTCAAGCCGGTGGATTTTTCAGTGATTCAGCAACTATTGCGAGCGCGATCCGACGTATAACTGGCGTAACATTCGGTCAGAAATTCAGTGCGCAGAGCAAAGTTGTATGCTTCCACCATTACCGCAACGTACCAATGCCCTGGTGATGTCTTACATTGGCATCCGCCGTGCAGTCGGGGTAAGCGGGTTATTTCTGCCAATTGCGTTAGGACCCGGGGGCTGGCTGCTGGGCATTTCATTCCAAGACAACATCAGCAGCTATTACCATACGGGGCTTAGAGACGTCTTTGTGGGAACGATGTGTGCCATTGGAGTGTTTCTTTTCTGTTATCGTGGTCACGATTGGATTGAAAACTGGACGGCAAATATTGGTTGCGCGTCTGCATTAGGCATTGCGCTGTTTCCTTTGGATCTGCACTTTAGGGAAACGGATCATGCAGCCGGATTGATATTGCAACGAAAAAGGCCCTTCGGGAAATTGGAGGTTACCACACCAAACCAATCATCCACAAAGGGCCAAGGATGGCTAATCGTAAACGCTCCGGCAGGC